>NZ_CP106736.1:2672000-3340000 GCF_030035605.1 Silvimonas soli
CTGACTCCAAACCCAGCGAACAGCCGGGCGCGAAAAAACGTGCGCTGGGCAGGCGAAATGCGCCTATTGAGTGCGGTCGTCGAAAAAGTGGAGAAACCTATCGCCATCGGGAAAATAGTCATCATTTGGTCCTGATCCTTTTCAGGCGATTCGGGATAAAAACAGAATTTCATTGCATGGAAATGCACCTGATTCGTGTTATGCGGCTGACTGGCCTACTCATCCTGCTCATCGGACAAAAAGCCGGATTGATCACCCTTCAGGTGCACATGCTTTTCTGCGTTCTTTTTATGCCTTGATGCTTCACGCGCCTTCGGTGCCCTTTCATCGTCATCAACCGCGTAATGTGGGCCTCGCCAGCTGTGACTGATTCTTTCTAGCTGGTAGCGGTATTGCGACTGATCCATCAAGTCGTCGTAATCCTCGTTCGCTGGCGGCAAACCCTTCTCCAGGTTCCCGGCTAAATCCAGGGCAGCGGATTCCTCCTGGACATCGTCAAGTGTGGGCGCCGCATCTGCGACACCCGTGTTCAGGCGTACGAGGTCGTGTATTACTCCGTCACAATCCGGGCGGCCAAAACCGGCGATTTGCAACCGTTGCTTTAATGCATTGCCACCGACTGGCTTGCTGAGCTTCTTCATGCTGACCTCTCGGTGTATCTCGCACGGGCAAAAGTGCATGCACCATCGCGGACGTCACATTTGCAACAATGGGCGCTGCATAAAAAACGTGTCTGTGCGTTAACGCACAAATCTGCCGGGGTGTTTTGGGGGGAGGCCTTGCTGTGTGCGGTGACGCACCGAGCCCGGCGCGCGCCTGGCCTACTGTGTTCATTTACCTGCATCGGATCGCTCGCATCCAAGCCCGTGCCCATGATCAAAGCACGCAATGAGTTGAGAATCCGGCATTCAGTCATTGCAAAGGAGAGCGGCCATGTTACGCAGCATGAAGAATCTGGAGGGCTACACGATTGGCGCGACCAATGGCGACATTGGCAAAGCGGTGGATCTATATTTTGACGACCAGACGTGGGTCGTCCGTTACCTGGTTGTCGACACAGGGCATTGGTTGTCTCGTAATAAAAAACTGATTTCCCCAATCGCGATTGGTATTCCTGATAGTAGGCAACGCACCCTGCCGGCCTCCATCACCCGCGAGCAAGTTGAAGGAAGCCCGGATATCGATACTGACAAACCCGTTTCAAGGCAGCACGAGGAAACTTATCTGACCTATTACGGCTATCCGTTCTATTGGGGAGGTGTCGGGTTGTGGGGCGGCGGCCTGTATCCGAACATGATGCTGCCCGGCTACGAGGGTCTGGAGCCGGAATCGGCCACAGTGGCAAAAGCCCAGGATACTCACGCAAAGATCGAAGAGGCCAAGCATCAGAATGATGACCCTCACTTGCGAAGCTGCAAGTCTCTGATTGGCTATCACATCAAGGCATCAAATGGCGAAGTCGGCCATATCCAGGACTTTCTGGTTGATGAGAAAAGCTGGGCTATCCGTTATCTGGTGGTGAATACCAGTAACTGGTGGTTGGGGCATGCCGTACTTATCGCACCGCAATGGATTGAGAACATGAGCTGGTCTGACAAGTTGGCTTCGGTCGACCTGAGCCAGCAGGCCATAAAAGATGCACCGCCCTACAACGAGACGAGGCAACTGGATCGGGCCCAGGAAATTGCCATTTACGCCCACTACGGGCGGCTGGAGAACTGACCAGCGGGGGCATACTGGTTGTAAGGCAAGATCAGGGGTTGTCTTGCCCTAGGCCAGGAATGCCAACCTCACCGCGCGGGCGGCTTAGGCAAGCTGATGCCAGTGAAGTCCGCTCGTACACCATCATTATGGGGTCGCCAGACTGGGGCATGTCCGAGGCGACCCAATCAATTGGTGAGGGCCTGGAAAGGGCTAGGTGGCGTGGATTGCCGGGAGCAATCTGTCATATTCTTTCTTGACCACTGCATAACATTCACAAGTGCGTTTTTCGAGACCAGTCCGATCCAGCACGGTGATATGACCCCGCGCGTAGCGAATCAATCCTGCTTCTTGCAGTTTAAGTGCGCTCTGGGTCACACCCTCCCGGCGTACCCCCAGCATGTTGGCAATCAGCTCTTGGGTCATGACGAGTTCATCGCCCTGCAGGCGATCAAGACTCAACAACAGCCAGCGGCACAGTTGCTGATCCAGAGAATGATGCCGGTTGCACACTGCGGTTTGTGCCATTTGTGTGATTAGAGCCTGGGTGTAGCGCAGCATCAGATGAAGTACGGGCATGCGATTGAATTCCTCTTTCATGACCGCCGCCTTCAGCCTGTAACCTTGACCTCCACTTTGCACCACCGCACGACTGGGCGTGGACTCACCACCCATGAACAGAGAAATTCCTACAATGCCTTCGTTACCCACGATGGCAATTTCGGCCGAAGCTCCGTTTTCCATCACGTACAACAAAGACACAATCGCAGTGGTGGGAAAGTACACGTGACTCATTCTGGAGCCGGACTCATACAATACCTGCCCCAATGACAAATCCACGCTTTCCAGGTGGGGTAACCAGCGTTGCCATTCTTCCGGGGCCAGTGCCGCAAGCAAATGATTCTTTCGCGGGTCCTTAAATGCTGTCATTGCATACTCCTGGTAGCGGTACGACTAGCCCAATAGTCCCTGCAGTCCGCTCAAGCATACGCCTCGGCCCACTGTCTTTATGTTCGGTAGCAAACATACCGACAGGACACCTTCCCGTCGGCAGCCCTGTCAGTCGTATGTGGATGCTTGGCGTATTTAGGACCATGCCCAAAGAGAGCCTTGGTTGATCGCAATAACCGGGCAGACACTGGTTTCGATCTTGTTATGCCATGAAAGCTGCATTAGTACGCCGCCGCACAGACCCCCTGCAGCAGGACGTTTATCTTTGAGAAAGCATGAAGCGTATGAGCCTGAGATTGCGCAAGATGGGGAAGAAGGAATTGCATACCACAACCCGTCCGTTGGTCCCGCAAAACTACGCATTGCTCCGCTCCGGCGATGTGCGGCAACCGGCTAGGATTAATAATTAATCAGCCCGCAATCAAGTTGGCGCGCTATATCCGGCTGGAACTGGCGAGCAAAGGAAAATCCGTGGGCACTTATCTCATCTGGTACAACGTCCCCGGACACAGCAAGTCATTCTCTTTCGATATTGGGGATGAGCTGTCCCAGGAAATGATTGATGCTCTGGTGTTTCAGGCCGTGGTGCATAACGAAACTTCCGGCGAGCTGTCTTTCCTTAATCACCAGCACTTGCCCGAGTCCAGGTTTCCGGGTTCTGAAATCATTGATTCGATTATGGCCAGCCTTTCCGTTCGACGCGTCGCCTACGAAATCGATGGCATCACCCATCGGATAGACACGAAACATTTGGCCTACGGCTAAAACCCCACCAGACGGACAGAGGCAAGGACGTTAGACGTATTGACCAGGATCATCGTGCGTGAGGCTTCGGAAATGCGCATCATTTCGGGGCTGACCATGAGCAGTGTCTTCATATTTTTTTGCCAACTACCGAACGGTCCCCTTGCTCGTTCGCCGGGGCCGCCAGCGGGTCAGGCGGACTACGACAGGTCCAGCCTTCTGTAACGCCTGAAAACCCCATTTATTTGCCCGGAGCAAAGGCCAAGCGAGCGCCAGCGCCCGGCCCAGATTCAGTACATACGCCTCCGCGAGGATTTGAAACCACGGTCGGTGCATGCGTAAAAAGAAGCGCACGGGGCCGTAAACCAGTGATGGAAAGATGGTCTGTCGCCGACTTAGCGGACATCGCAGTTAAGGACGCTGCTGATAGCCATACAGCAGGCCCGCTTTGGGGCGACAAACAGACGTTGTCGACCGTTGGGGAGACTGACCGCTTCGGCCGACGACCAGTCGGTGTCACTTCGTGGCTGGCGGCACTTCGGCCAAAACGGACATTCCCGCAATAGGCTTGAACGGCTGCTTCCGTTCAGCAACTGCCACTCGGTGACCTCGGTACGAGGTCAAATGGATTGGGGGGCTAAGTCGCGCCGCAACTCACATTTGGGAAGACGTCGGGTCAGAAGCAGTTACCGCTCTTGTTCATTTTTTGCTATTTTTCATGAAAAATGAACACAAGGAAAAACTGAACATGGGCCTTGATTCTGACCTCGACTTCGAAGAACGGAATAAAGCCGTACTTAACGCCGCGCTGGATGCGGTACAGGACACGCCCAAGTTGCGAGTCAGCCATCGGAGAAACTTCCTAGAGTTGGTGCAACAAGACTCAAGATTCGACAATGAGATTGTATTTGAAGTTCGAGGCGAGGAAGTCACCTACTTGATCGAAGTAATCCCGACATTACACAAAGCCAAATTGAACTTGCTTCTGGACCGGTTTAGGTTCGTCCCCTTGAATTTCGGAAGGCGCCCGATGATCGTCACGGGCCGCATGTCCAACGAACATGCTGAATGGTGCCGCGAGAACGAGATTGCCTTCATCGATGCCGCGGGCAACATGTTCATTTCCACTGATCATTTCGAAACCTTCATCTGTGGGCTAAAGCTGGCCGCAGGGTTACAAAACCTTATTTCGCCATCAGCGAGTGGGGGAACTACCGCCTTTCTGAAGGCTACGTTCCCTTTGCTTTGTGATCGCGAACTGATCAATGCACCATACCGTGAAATCGCTCGTTTAACCGGCATCTCGGTTGGCACTGTCAAAAACGTATTTGACGTACTCAAAAGCAGAAACATGATTGGGGAGCGGTACAACGGGAGAGTTTGGATCGAGCCAGCGCGTCTATTTGAAGAGTGGGTAGTCGGTTACGCAGCGAAGCTTCGTCCGAAGATGAAGCCGAAGCGTTACACGACCGATTCTGATGCCCTCTGGAGGGTTGAGCCAAATTTGCCTGAGGGAATGATGTGGGGTGGCGAGGCCGCGGCAGAACGAATAGCACCTGTGTTGCTTGCCGGGATTGGTGCCCTCTGTTTCGATCCCGACTACGCCAAAGACTCGATGCGCAGGTTTATGCACGAGCACAGATTTCGATCTGATCCTGACGGTAATGTCGAAGTACTCGAGAGCTTTTGGCCGCACCAGGAACATTTCACTTCATCGTTCAGCCGCCAGCAAGGAACCACGCCTCACGTGGTGACGTATGCAGAGTTGATGGCAAGCTCATCCTCACGCAACCGTGAAGCCGCCCAGTACATCTTGGAGAACTACATTGACCGCACTTTCCATTCGCGCTGATCGACCACTCACAGGCGAGAGCATTCGAGTTTTGAGAGTGCTTCAGCACGAGCTGCAAAACATCCATGTCGACTGCTTCCTGATTGGAGCAATGGCTCGAGAAATCTTGTTGCACCACGTTTACCGTCACGCTCAGGTTCCCCGCTTGATACGCAGGCACAAAGACGATGTCTGATGCGGCTTCTTTTTTGTACAGGACGCAGTGAGCGGCCGTCATGATGCCATTTTTGCTGACAACAAAAGCCGATCCGCAGCGGTCGACTCCACCCATTACGAAGAACAGCTTGCGGCGCAACATCGTCCCAGTCTGTTACAACTTGAGTCGGCACCCAGTTACGGGTATTGGCTATTGCGGTATAACTAGGCCGCTTTTTATGTGATGACAGGCGTTGTTGACCGGCATCGCGACTGACCGGTTCGGCCGATTTGGAGATGCTCAGATAGTTAAGGCGGCTTCTCCCAATTTCGCTTTAGCAGCGCCCTATGAATAAGGAGCGGGAGAAAAACATATGCAAAACAGTGGATTGGATAAATACAGTTTTAAATGACCGAAGTACGGAAAACTTCAGGAGTGAGTGACGCATAACATGCAAAGCCAGAAACTGAAGTTTGGCAACTCATTGATTTTAAAGGGGGGATAATTCAGAATTGAATGACCGACGACAGTTGTAATCGTGACTGACGAAACTCAGGAGGTTGAACGTGCTGTCCGGACTAATGCGTGTTGAGACGCCAAAAGCAGCCGGAACGCCTACTGTCCGGCAACAGGTTGGCCAAGTAATTGCGGGCCTTTGCCCCTTTATAGGATTTATTGCCCGGCAGGAACGGCAGCAGTTATGTTGTAGTCGTTGGGCGCATCAGCGTGGTGTGCAGCTACGCCAAATACAGCCGGGCAAGCCGAACCAGAACGCGTACGTCGAATCATTCAATGGCCGGTTTCGTGATGAAGGTCTGAATGAACATTGGTTTACCAGTCTGGCGCATGCCCGGGTGCTGATTGAAACCTGGCGGCGGGAATACAACGAGGAAAGACCCAAGAAATCGCCGGGCGACCTGACGCCGTCCGCGCATGCCAGGCAACTGGCGGCAAAGTCGGTTAAATTAACCCCGGACTCTGAAGCTGTGTACTGCTGAAACCGGGCTGACGTCGGGCAAACCCCTCCCAATCAATCCAGTCAGGAAGAGGTTTGCGCCTGAAGTTTAAACCGAGCGTTCCGGTTAAGGCCTGGAACCAGATCAGAACTGGTAGCCTGCGCCCACAGAGGCACCCGAGTTACCACGTGAGGAAGTATTACCAGTCGCCTTGATCACCCACTTGCCGTTGTCGGTAATGGTCGACAAGCCCACGGACAGCGCGCTCTCACCCTTCCAGGTGGCCCCGCCCAAGGCCATCATACTGGCGCCCGGGCGATATGCCTGCGGCAGACCCGCAGTGGCCATGGCTGCAGCAACACCGGCACTCATCTTGTGATCCAGGTTCACGATATCGCCCTGGATGCTCTTGATGTCGTTGCTCAGGGTAGTGACGTTGTTGTTCGTTGCGTTCAGTTGCGAACCATTCACCGCGTCAGTCGACGTTGCGCTGACTTCACCTGGGGCCACGTTGATGATCGTGCGCTCGTTACCGGCAGTACCCACAGACACCACATTGCTGCGGCCACCGTCGTTGGAGCCGCTACCCAGCGCCACAGAGTTATCCCCTGAACTCACTGCGTTGTTGCCAATTGCAGTGCTCTTATTGCCAGTTGCCTTGGCTTTGTTGCCCATGGCCGCGCTGTCAGAGCCCGTAGCTTGCGCGTTGTTACCCACGGCATTGGCGTTGTCACCTGACGCAATCGCGTTGTTACCCACGGCATTGGCGTTGTCACCTGACGCAATCGCGTTGGAACCACCTGCTACCGACTGCGCACCGGTCGCTTGCGCAGCCAATGTGTTGTAGTCATTGCTGACCTGGAACATGTTGTTGCCACCCACATCCGAACTTGGATTGGTGCCGTAGGAGATGTTCTGCAATGCCGCGTTCAATTGGGCTACGTTTACCGCGTCCGTCCCCGAGCTACCTGCGGCCACGTTAGTAATCTGGCGTTCCGCCCCCGCCGAGCCGACCGACACCTCGCCCACCGCATTCTGATTGGCAAGATTGCCAGTGCCATCGGTGTAACCTGTCGTTGCCCCACGGCTAGCGCTCGAGCCCGCCCCCAGCGCAACGCTGTTGTCGGCAGAGGTCACAGCCCCCACACCGATGGCTACGGCATCCTGACCAATCGCCACGCTATCGGCACCCGTCGAATTGGCATGAAAATACCTGGAACTAACGCCGTTGGTGATGTTATTGACCGTATTGGCCAGGTTGGTCACGTTATTGTTGGTTTCGGTCAGTTGCGAGAAGTTGACTGCATCGCTGGGGGCCGAACCGTTTGCTACATTGGTGATCCTGGTGCCGCCGGTCTTGGTTACCGAGTTGTAGGTATCGCCACTCAAAGTGATGCTGTTGAAGTTAACAGTGCCATCTTCATTGGTGTCGTACTTCACCGAGCCCTGACCAAGGTTATCGATATTGGAGTTGATGCTTTCAACCGCCTGGTTGGTAGCAAACAACTGCGAACCGTTCACGGCATCGGTACTGTCCGGGTTCAGACGGCCAGCCGCCACGTTGGTAATGGTGCGTTCGTTGCCAACGGTTCCCACGCTGACGGTGCTGGTGGGCGACGTACCGGCAAATGAGTAGTTATGCCCGCGCAGAGTCACGCCGGTCGTCGCGACCGTTGTATCCGTCACGGAGCCGGCACCCAGCGCCACATCATTGGGATTGTACGCCAGGCTAAATGAACCCAGAGCGGCTGCGTTGTCTGCGAAGAAGGCTACAGTCGCCCCGGCACCGACACTTACGGCGCTATCAGCGTAAGCGCCACTGTCTCGACCGATGCTGGTCGCGCCAGCGAATGCGTTAGCGCGAGCCCCCACGGCGGTGGCGTTTGCGTCGTTCGCACGCGCCCAAACCCCAACCGCAGTCGATTCATCACCCGTCGCGTAGGTATTCGAACCAATAGCAACACTGGACATACCAGACCATGTTTCTTGCCCAATACTAATGCCACCTCCCGCAGAATGTGCGTATTGACCAATCGCGATAGCGTCACTGTCTGAGGCAATGGAATTGCGACCTAACGCAATGCTATTTGCGCCGGATGCAGTCGCGTTTGTTCCCATTGCAATACTGTCGGAAGCCCCGGCCTGGGCACCCATACCTGCCGCCAAGGCGTTTTCTGCGCTGGCGTTCGCCTGAGCCCCAATCGCAGTTGAACCCACAGCAGTGGCTTGTGCGAGATCGCCGAGCGCTGTGGACATGCCATCTTCGTCCGTCGTGGTTTGCGCACCTGTGCCTATTGCAGTATTGGATTCAATGCCATTATCAGTCGCAGCAGTCTGCAGATAAGCAGTCCCGCCATTGCGCACGATGCCTGGATCGACAATCCAGGCTTCTGCCTCACCTGCCGAGATTGCGCCCATACCGGCCATCAAAAGCAAGGCCAGCATTTTTCTTGGGTTTGTACTCTTCCCACGATCACGGGCAATTTCTGCGGCAGCAGTCCAGGTTTGTGTCATTTCGTTCCAGACTAACCGGTAAATTTTATTCATGATGCGTGTCCATGTTAATTAATAAAAAAGAGAAATTTTTATTGGGAATTACGATCAAGTTTTAAATTAATTGAGCATTTAATGTAATAGCGCTTTGCAATTTGAGGTTTATTGTATTTGTCAAAACGAGGGGTGAGTATCGCTCTGGAATTAATGCGGAATGAGGCATTACTCACTTGTTCGTAAGTAAATACTTAAGGATTGATATGGGTAGTCAAGGTGGGGGACGAAAACACCCCTAACTGAAATTTCAGGCAAAGTACTAAAGAAGAAGGCACGCCGTTGCCAGTTGATAGGCCCGATATTTGCCGGGGACATGGCATCAAATAGTCGAACGACGGCCTGGGTGATTTTTATTGCTGCAAGTTGAGCGCAAGTCCGTCCGCTCGTACGTCGGGCCAATCATCGACCCGCTACACAACATGCTGGGCGGCCTCCCGGCCAAACCGGAAAATGTCCGCTATCGAAGTTGCCCAGTCCCTGTCCGTCACGTTTGCGCCTGAGACGATCAAGCCAAAGCGAACCTGGTCAGAATCAGCAAACGCACGCCGCTTCTTGTTTTACTCAGACTTGCTCAGATTCGTCTTTGAAATCATGAATACAATCCGGGAAAAGTAAAAGAATGACTCCGTAATTACATCGCAAGGCCCCATTCTTGCTCAGAAAAGTAGGGGTCGACTGCAGGAAAATCAGTCGTCCGCACAAAAAAACGTACGTCACCCCACTGACTCAGGAAACTCGCGTGCGTTGGCACGGGGAGAGGAAATCTCATGTTTAACCGGCAACTCAAAGCGCAGTTGAAAGAGCAAAGTCAGCACATTATTCAGCAAGACGCCATTGTGGCGACGCTGGATCGCTCCATGGCAGTGATTGAATTCAATGTCGATGGAACCGTCATCAGCGCCAATGACAATTTTCTGAAAACCACCGGCTATTCGCTCGCGCAACTGCAGGGCCAACCCCACCGCATTTTGTGTGAAGACGCCTATGCGCGTTCATCCGAATACGTCAATTTTTGGCGGCGGCTTGGCCAGGGTGAATTTTCATCCGGCCGCTTCCCGCGTGTGGCTCGCGATGGCCATATTATCTGGCTGGAAGCCACCTACAACCCGGTGTTCAATGAACACCGCCAGGTCACCAAAATAATCAAGTTCGCCCAGGACATTAGCGCGCAGATCAACCTGGAACAAATGCAGCGCAATATGCTGACTGCACTTGATCGCTCGATGGCCACCATTGAGTTCGGCCTGGATGGCGTGATCCTGGCCGCCAATGAGAACTTCCTTAAAGCCACAGGGTACCGGCTCGACGAAATCAAGGGCCAGCACCATCGGATATTCTGTGAGCCGGAATATCGCGGTAGCGTGGAGTACGCCGAATTCTGGCGCACCCTCAATCAAGGGCAATTCAAGTCCGGCCAATTCAAACGCGTAGCACGCGATGGCTCGGCAATCTGGATGGAAGCCACCTACAACCCGATCTTTGATGCCAATAACAAACCCTGCAAAGTCATCAAATTTGCCAATAACATTACCGAACGCATGCTGCACCAGGAAGCTGACGCACAAAACGCCCGCAAGGCATACGCAATCTCGGAAGAAACCGATGCCGTTGCCGAGCAGGGCAAGCAGGTGATCCAGAACGCGGCGCAGGAAATGCACAGTATCGCCGGCAACGTGCAAAATGCCTCGCGCATGATTGAAGATCTTGGCGAAAAATCTTTGCTGATCAGCAAAATTGTCAACACAATCAAGGAAATTGCTGATCAGACCAACCTGCTGGCACTGAACGCCGCCATTGAGGCTGCACGAGCGGGAGAGCAAGGACGCGGGTTTGCTGTGGTGGCCGACGAGGTACGCAAGCTGGCCGAGCGCACTGGACTATCGACCACCGAGATTTCAGGTATGACCAGCAAGATCCAGGAAGGCACGCGCATTGCAATCGAAAGCATGGAAGTGTGTGTCGACCAGGCCCGGGATGGCGTGACACTAGCCAATCAGGCTGGCGATGTGATCATCAAAATCAGCGAAAGCTCCAAACAGGTAGTCCATGTCATCGGGGCATTTTCTGCGGTCAAGTCAGCCGCGCTTTAGCCCAGGCCCGCGCAGACGCATTGTTAGCCGCGGGCAGATATGGCTCAGCGGAACTTCTTGGTCGCAACCGTGTTTGTGCAGCTGCCTTGTGTTTTAAGATTCAGATCTGTTCAATTTTTTCCAAAGCTGCGGCGATTCCCGAAAACCTCGTCATGCAATAACAAAAAAGATTGCGCCCTTTCTTGCCGCCTGCAGACATACCCGGTGGTCAAGCGGCATTCGCCGGCAGCCTTCGTCTATTCGCCTGTCACTGACCGGTGCGCTCATTGCCCGGTCCATATTCTCAAGATGGTTTTATGCGCTTTTTCCCTGCACGTTTTCGGCCTTTCATGAATTGGGCATTCTCCAGCAACGCCGCCAGACGCGGGTTTCTGGTCATGATTTTGCTTATTGAGGGTGCTTGTGCGGCTGGCTACCTGATTCTGGAGCGCAGCTGGATTGAAGCGGGGGTGGCACGGAACCTCCAAAACGTGTCAGCGATGCATCGGCGCAGCTTTGAACAGCTTGAATCGACGCTGGAATATCAGCTGGCAGCGGTCGGCGAGGCGGTGAGAGGTATGGGTGACAGCACACGGGACCACCTGGAAAAGCATGTCCGGCTGCAAAAAGAGCTGACACATCGATGGCTCGATACGATTGCCATCCTGGACCCGGATGGCAAGATCGTTGCCGTTGACTCCAATGTGCCACTGGCATCGGTCCTGCCTCCCGAAGTGCTGGCAGCCTATTCCTTCAAGGATTTGCCCCGGTTTCGGGCTCTCCAGGATAGCGGAATAGAGACGGCCAGCTTTTTTATTCCCATTCCCCAAGTACCTGAACTGGGTGGCGGCGTCATGGTGACGTACCGGCGGATCACCGCCCTGGATGGATATCCAATGGGCAGTGTGATCGGCTATACCAGCCTGCAAAGCCTTTCGGCCTTGCTCAATACCGATGCAACGCACGGATTTGATCTGGGTAAAGATGGTCTCCTGTCCCTTCTTGATCTACATACGCGCCAGCTTTTGTTCCGCTATGTATATGCAGGTAATCCGGCCGGGGGCCATTTAATGGGCACGGTGCCCCTGCGCACCACGTCTGTTCGGGATACCAGCTATGGTCCGGATGTGAAATATATTCGCTCCCCTATCGACGGTGTGGAACGGCTTGCCGTGCTGACCCCCCTGCACAATGGCCAGTGGGAGCAACTGGTGGGTGCCAGCAAGGATGTGTACCTGTTCAACTGGCGCATCCAGGTGGCCTTCTCCGTGCTGGCGTTTGCGTGCCTGGCGGTCCTGCAGTGGTTGCTGCTGGGGTTTTTCCAGCGCAGCCGTGAACAGCGCGCACTGCTGGATCTGGTGCTCGACAGCGTGGACGCAGTTGCATATATCAAGACCAGTGACCGGCGCTTTGTGTATGTCAACGCCAATACCGCTGCCCTGATTGGCTTGCCGGCTGATCAGATTGTCGGTCGTCTGGACAGCGAGGTCGTGCCGCAGGCTGCAGCCGATGAATATTATGCCAAGGACCTCGAGGTGTTTGACTCAGGCCGCAAGCACAGCGGCATGGACGTCTTCACCCCAGCTGGGGATAAAACCAGGTACTACATGGCGGTCCGGGTGCCAGTGCACCTGCCGGGTCAGCCACCGGCACTGATCGGTTTTTCCACCGACGTGACCGAATTGCATGAACAAACCCTCGCGCGCGAAGCCGCCGAGAAAGAACTGGCGGCGCACAACCACGCCCTGTGGCTGAACAATCAGGTCCTGGAGAAACTGGGTCAGAACGGCTCGCTGTCCGAAGTGCTGGACACCATGCTGCGCATCACCGATAGCTATCGTCCCGGGATGTTGGGGGCCGTGTATCTGGTCGCTGACGATGGCCAGGCGCTCACTGTCTGTGCCGCCCCCAATTTATCTGAGGCGTGGAAGCAGGTCGCAGTGCGGATCCCTATCGATGAATTGAACGGGGCTTCAACGTTGGCGGTTCGCAGTGGCGAAACGGTCATTGTGGAGGATGTAGCCACCCATCCGTGTTGGGCCGCAGCGCGAGAAAAAGCGCTTAATGCCGGTCTGCGTGCCGCCTGGGCCCAGCCCATCAAAAACGGCGAGGGCCGGATTCTCGGTGTCTTTACCATTTACAAGCAGGAACCGGCCACACCGGACGCCCACGATCTCGCCCTGCTGGCGGACTACGCGCGGCTCGCGCAGATGGTCATCGAACGCTCGCGGCTGGCCGAAGCCTTGCAGGAAAGCCAGGACCGGTATCGCCTGATCGCAGAGAACAGCAAGGACATGATCTGGGTGATGGACTACCCCTTTTTGACCTGCAGCTATGTCAGCCCCTCTGCTGAACGGCTACGCGGCTGGACGGCAGAAGAAATGCTTGAACAGCGGCTCGAAGCGTTTGTGTCAGCGGGGTCGGTAAGCCGGGTGAGAGAGGCCTTGCAGGAAAGCCTGCAGCGTATTGCTCAGGGAGATTCGACGGGGCGGTTCATTGCGATGGAACTGGAGTATTTGCATAAGGACGGTCGTAGCATACCGTGCGAGATCGTGGCCAATATCATGCTGGACAGCACCGGCACACCGACCCACATCGTGGGCAGTACCCGCGACATCACCCGGCGCAAGGCTGCCGAGGCACTGGAACACCGCAATCAGGAACTGCAGGCACAGGCCGTCGTGCAGGAACTACAGCAGCAGGAACTGCGTGCCACACAGGCCTGGTTCAGCAACATTGTGGAATCTGCGCCGGATGGCATGCTGGTGGTGGATAGCCAAGGGCTGATTACGCTGGCTAACGGTCGGCTGGAAACCAAGTTCGGTTACAAGCGCGGTGAGCTGGTCGGGATGCCGGTAGACATGCTGGTGCCTTCGGGCTTTCGTCATTCGCATGGCGCTCACCGTGAAGAGTTCAGACTCGAACGTGACACGACGCGCAGCATGGGCACGGGCACGGGCCGCAGAATTTTCGGCCAGCGCAAGGACGGCAGCGAATTTCCGCTCGAAATCCGTCTGTCACGCATGCCTGGGCGCAATGGTGGAGAAGCTCTGGTTTGCGCATCCGTGCGGGACATCACCCAGCGCTTGCAGGAAGAAGCCACCCATCGGGCACTGGAAGAACGCCACAGCCTGATTCTTGCCACCGTCAGCAGCGGTGTTCTCGGGATTGATCAACAAGGCAACATCACCTTCGCCAACCCGGCAGCGGCCACTTTACTGGGCCATGACGAACTGGAACTGGTGGGGATGTCTTTACCGCGACTGGCCCGCTATGCGGCGGAAGATGGCAGTGAACTGCTGGCGCGTGAATCCTGGCATCTGCTGCCAGCAGATATGACCAAGCCCTCGCGCGGTACCGACGCATATTTGTGGCACAAAAACGGGACTGGTTTCATCACGGAATATGCCATTACCCCCACGCTGCAACCGGCAGATCAGACCTGCATGGTCATCACGTTCCGGGACGTGACGGCGCGGGTCGAGGCCGAATGGTTCCGTGCCTCCGAGCAGGAGCGCCTGCAACGCATCATGGAAAGCAGTCCGGTCTGCATTGCCTTTTCCTCAAGGGAGCAACTGCATTTTGCCAATCCGGAGTTTGTGGACACGTTCGGTATCGGTGCAGGCGACCAGTCTGTGGCGCTTTATGTCCGCCCGGAAGAACGCCTTGAGCTGTTTACGGCTATTGATAAGCACGAAAATACCCGCAATCGCGAGATTCAGTATTACGACCGCGACCACCGTGTACGGGACATGCTGGTCACTGCTGTGCCAACAAAACTGAATGGCGTGCAGGGCGTACTGGGCTGGCTGGTTGACGTCACCGAGGTCAAGACGAGCGAGCGGGCCAGACAGGCTGAACTGCAGTATCAGGGGCAACTGGAATCGCTGGTCGAGGAACGCACGGCCGAACTCATGGCGGCCAAGGAAGTGGCCGAGGACGCCACCCGCGCCAAAAGCGATTTCCTTGCCAACATGAGCCATGAAATCCGCACCCCGATGAATGCGATCATCGGCATGTCGCACCTGGCGCTGAAAACCGAACTCAATCCACGACAGCAGGATTACCTGGGCAAGATTCAGCAATCCGGCCGTCTGTTGCTGGGCATCCTCAATGATGTGCTTGATTTTTCAAAAATCGAGGCAGGAAAGCTGGATATCGAAAAGGTAGGCTTCCGGCTCTCCGACGTACTGGAGCAGGTTGTGGCCCTGGAAGGGGGTAAGGCAAGCAGCAAGTTCCTGCCAATGACGGTTGAGGTGGCCAGCAACGTGCCGGACAAGCTGGCGGGCGACCCCACTCGCCTGAGTCAGATTTTGCTTAATTATGTCAGCAATGCACTGAAATTTACCGAGCAGGGACGTATCCGCATCGAGGTCAGCCTGGATGATCGCCACGCCGACGAGGTGTTGTTGCGCTTCGCTGTCAGCGACACCGGGATCGGCTTGACTCCGGCGCAGTGTGATCAACTGTTCCAGGCCTTTCAGCAGGCGGATACGTCGACCACGCGGCAGTATGGCGGTACCGGTTTGGGCCTGGCCATCGTCAAGATGCTGGCAGAACTGATGCGCGGTGAAGTCGGTGTCGAAAGCGAGTACGGCCGTGGCAGCACGTTCTGGTTCACCGCGTGGATGGGTCTGAGCTCTATTGCTGACAAAAGCCAGACCCATGCCTCGGCATACCTTCTGGCAGGGCCTCCCCAACTGGACGGCAAGCGCATCCTGCTGGTCGAGGACAACGAACTGAACCAGCTGGTCGCGGTGGAACTGTTAAAAGAGAGCGGCGTGGCGGTCGATATCGCGGACAACGGCGCGATCGCGGTAGAGCTGGCTGCAAAAAACGGCTATGACCTGATCCTGATGGACATGCAGATGCCGGTCCTGGATGGTCTCCAGGCTACGCGACAGATGCGCGAAGGTGGCCGGTGCATGCATGTGCCGATTGTGGCGATGACCGCCAACACCCAGGAGCAGGATCGCAACCGTTGTCGGGAAATCGGGATGAACGATTACCTGGCCAAACCATTCGAGCCCGAAGCGCTGCAGGAGATTTTGCTCAAGTGGGCGTCTGGTGCGGCGAGTCACGACTGACTGATTCCTGTTTGCTTCGGAGGTTGGCGATCGGCAAGGGAGCGGGGTTAACCGATGGCCACCGGCTCACGACGGAGAGCCCCCGCCACTACCATCTGGGGGTACGCCACCCCGAGGTTCGATCAGGCTGCGGCGCAAAACTGGCAGCTCTCTACAGAATCAGAGGCAGACGAAATCAGTGGACGGATTGCCTGGATTACTCAGCTCCGCCTTTTAGCGCAGATTTGTTTTCTCAAAAAAGTGTAAAACGTCCAAACGTGTTGCCTGAGTTCATCGATGCCACTTTTGCGGTGCAGAAAAAGCATCCCATATTCTGCGCACTGCCCCACATGACTCCATTCTTCTCAATCAGTTAACGCCGGGACAGCATTGAACCTACAAAAATGCTTCAGCTGCTGGTGCTATTCAATAGCCCGTTACTGCTGGCCGATGCACTTCATTCTGTTCTTAACAATAAATAAATTTGAGTGTTTTTAATTGTGCACCCGACGGCACCCACTGACTCGGTCTGGGGCAGCCTGACGACGTACTCATCCCCGCGCTGATCGCAATTTCTGGCCCATGTCATTGATATGGCTAGCCAAAATTCACATTCTTCATCCGTTTTGCTGTTTTGCTCAGACCTGCTCAGTTTCGTTGCGCGAAAAGTGTTTAAAAGACATTTGTATGCCATGCGGGGAGTTGGGCGTTCTATTGCGTTTCCCTACCAATGCACGGCCACGTGTTTTGCAACGCATAAGCCCAAATACAGAGGTCAGGGATGTGATGGAAATCAGGTGGAAATCAAATTTGGCGGGGTCTGCGGGCGGGGCCAAATCAAGTCAGCGCTTTGCGCTTTCAGAAATGGCGTTTGCGCTCATGGCTGTTTTTTCGCCTGCGTACGCCGTAGCTGCAAACCCGCTATCTGCTGCCGGTATCACTGTTATTTGGGGCCAGACCGATGGTGCCATTCAAAATACCGCGGCCTCAGGCTCGGCGATAAGCGCAACGGCTGGCGGCCTGATAACGGTCTCGAATACCCAAGTCTCCGAGACCAATTCAGGGGCCCTGACGCGGGGTCTGCTTGCGACGGGTAAAAACGCGAACGGCAGTGGGTCCTCCATCCAGGCAACCAATACGAATATATCCGTCGCTGGCGCGGGAAGCGGAACGAACGGTGCATCTGCTGCGGTTGGCGTGCAGAGCGCCTCGGGCGGTGAAATATTTTTGAGTGGCGGTACGGTCAAAATGACCGGTGCCAATCTCGCCATCGCAATACGGTCCCTGGACGGTGGTTCGACCAACACTACCGGAATCGCCATTTCTACTGTCGGTGTCAGCTCTCACGGCGTTCAGGCATTTGAGACCAATAGCGCATTGACCGCACTGGTCACCGTCAATGGCGGCAGCGTAACCACGGCGGGGCCCAACTCCTACGGATTGTTTGCCCAGAACACCGGCGCGACCGTAAACGACAATGGCGCCTGGATCACGACCATGGGCGATGTCGGGCGTGGCATCTACGCGAATGCCGGCGGCGTGGTAAACGTGGCGGGCGGCAGCATCACCACAAACGGCAGCTATGCGGTGGGCATGTTGGCATCGGGTGTCGACCCGAACAATAGCAATAGCGTGGGAACAATTGTCGCCTCAGACGTGACCGTTGTTGCGAACGGTTCATTGACTGCGGGCATTGCCGCAGGCTCTTCTGATGGCAACCCTGCTGACAACGAGATTGGCGGCAGCATCAACTTCACGGGCGGCAGCATCACCACCACGGGAAGCCAGGACGTGGGTGTGCTCGCTCAATTGGGCGGCTCCATTGGCCTGCGCAATACATCAGTCACGAATACGAATACCGCTGACACGGAGGCAATGGGACTGTATGCGACCGGCGCCGGGTCGTCGATCACTGCAGCCAACACGCAAATCTCCGTGGCAGGCATCGGAAATGTCAGCGGCCCCGGCATACCCATCGGTGTAGAGTCCGGGGCGGCAGGCGTCATATCCTTAACGGATAGTACGGTCGCAATGATCGGCAATGGCCCGTACGAGGAGGGTTTGTATGCAACCGGTACCGGTTCGTCAATCATCGCAACCAACACGAATATTGCTGTGGCGGGGACTGGAACGGCTAGCGCCAACGCCCCTGTTGGCGTGGATGTAGATGAGAAGGGCAACATATCCTTGACGGGAGGTTCGGTGGCGATGACCGGCACCAACCACAGCAACGCGCTACGGTCCTCTACCGGCGGTACCATCACGACGAACAGCACTGCCATTTCCACCAGCGGCACCAATTCTCACGCGGTCCTGGTGGTCGGCAGCGCACCTTCCTCGCAAGTCACCATCAATAGCGGCAGTGTGGCGACGTCCGGCACGAATTCCTACGGCCTGTTTGCAGATAACACTGGCGCGATCGTTAACGACAACGCGGCCCGGATTACCACCACCGGCAGCGTTGGGTTTGGCATCTACGCGTACGGGGGCGGCATTGCAAACGTGACTGGCGGCAGCATCGTAACCAGCGGCAGCAATGCTGATGGGATGCTTGCGTCAGGTACCGATGCAAATAATAACGCCGGGAGAATTATCGCTGCAGGCGTGACTGTCGTTACGCATGGCACGCAGTCCGTGGGCATTGCCGCTGGTAATCCTGGTGACTCCGAGATTGCGGGCAACATCGACTTCACCGGTGGCAGCATCACCACCACCGGTAGCCAGTCTGCGGGCGTGTCGGCGCAACTGGGTGCTTCTGCCTCTCTTCACAACACAACGGTTTCTGCCAGCGGACCGGGCTCCGCGGCGGTGTCAGTTGGCAGCGGAGCGAGGCTGAACGTTGGGGGTAGCACGCTCACCTCGGCCCAATCAGCAGGGATAGCAATTACTGACGATGCCACCGTGAACTTGACCGGGACGACCGTTAAGGCCGGGCCATCCAGTGCGTCCATTGTCTCGACGCTGGATACAGCAGGTCAGACGCAGTCCATCACAGTAGGGACCGGCTCTACGCTGACGCAAAACAATGGCACACTTTTGCAGGTGAACCGCACTGGTGGTGGCATCGATGGCATCGTAAATCTGACACTGCAGGCCGGGTCGGTTGCCACAGGCAACATCGTGGATACGGTAACGAGTGGTGGTACTGGAAAGACGAACTTTGATGTTCAGGCGGGTGCCCTCTGGTCCGGTAATACGCAGGGTGTAAATAACACGAGCGTGGGTGAAGGTGGAAGTCTGACCTATGGTGCGGTTGGCGCTAATGCTGGTCATGCAACGGCTATCGCAGGCGATGTCAGCGCAACCAACTACACCGCCGTGACATTCAATACAGCGGCGACGGTGGGCGGAAGTGTGGCCTCCGGCAACAATTCAACTGTGGCCTTCAACCAGACAGCAACAATCGGTGGGGGGGTGACTTCGGGTCAAAGCTCTGCCGTCGCGTTTAACGACGCTGTAACGGTGAATGGAACAGTCCAGTCCGGCGACAATTCGACCGTCGCGTTCAAAGGTGCGGCAACGGTAGGCGGAAACGTTACCTCTGGCGGCAATTCGAAAGTCGCTTTCGAACAGATTGCGACCATTGGCGGCAATGTAACCTCCGGCCCGAACGCCACCGTTGCGTTCAATAACACCGCAGCAGTTGCTGGCAATGTGCAGGGTACGGGGACGACCATCGTTTTTGCACAGGGCGTGAGCATCGGCCAGAACCTGGCGACGACCGGCGGCAGCGTAACATTCGACGGTGCTGCGACGATTGGCAAAGACATTTCGGCCAATAATTCCACCATCGTATTCAGCAAGTCCAATCCAGTAACGGTAAATGGGAACCTTGTTCTCGATAATGGTGCAGTCACAAGTGGTGGCGCGACAGGCGGCAACAGCCAGTTAGTGGTGGCCGGTGATGTTTCTGTCAATGGCGGATCAAAGCTCGGCGGTAACCTTAGCGTTATTGGTAAAGTGAGCGGCAACGGCATCATTGTGCCGAGTATGGCAAGCGCTCCTGCTCCCGTTCACCCCTCTGTTAACACTACCGCTGTTATCGCGCCGCTGGCTGCCGGCAAAGGGGCGCCGTTTGCATCCGCCAGGGCAGTGCTAAGGGATGCCGTCCCCCCCGCATCTGTGTCGCCGGGCAATTCGGTTGCTACGCAGACCTATGGCAGCCTGTCCGGATTCACCGGCACTTATATGGCCGGCGTGAATGCCGCAGCTCAGTCGGATCTGGTTGTTGTCCGCAGCAACGTCGATCTGTCGCAGATCAAGCTCGTAGTGGGCCAGGAAAACGGTACCGATGGCTACCGTATCAACACGCCATACGCTGTTCTTCAAACAACGAACGGCGGCACAGTGCAAAACAAGTTCGCAAGTGCCGACCTTGACGCATCGTTCGACAACACGCTCCTCACGCTCAGTCCGGTCAAGTACGATGCGACGGCGGCAATAGTCAGTCTTATGGTTGATCCGGCCAAGGTGGCTGTGGTCCGTCAGTCCATGACGCAGAATGAGAATGCGGCGCTCACTGGCGCGATGTCGGCAGCGGGCCCGAGCTTGATGGTAGACGCGCTGTTTACCACTGCGATCAAAGGATCGAACTTCGATCAGGTATCGGGTGAAAGTTATGCATCTATCAAGACCGCTCTGATTCAGGACAGTCACTACCTGCGCGATATGGAGATCAATCGCCTGCGTTCAGTGTTCGCACCTGCGGTGGTAGACAATGCGGATGGCAGGTATGTAGCGGGCTCAGCCGGCAATGGCTCCGATCTCTGGGCGACCGGGTTCGGCGCACGGAACCATGGGAAAGCTACTGACGGAGCCGCAGAGCTGTCTGCTTCGACCAGTGGCACCGTGGTGGGTGTGGATAAACTCCTCGACAAGAACTGGCGTATTGGCGGCCTCGTGGGGTACAGCCAATCAAACTACCATGTCGATGGCCTTTCATCTTTGGCCAGTACCGATAACTACCATGTGGGGATGTACGGCGGTACGCAAGCGAGCGGCTTTGGGGTGAGACTTGGCGCTGCTTATACCTGGAACAGCATCAAGGCACAGCGCGCTATCAACTTCGCGGATTTTGTTGATCATACGAGCAGCCATTACGATAGTGGCGTCGCCCAGGCATTTGGCGAGATTGGCTACCCGTTGCAATTGCGTCATGTTGCGTTCGAGCCGTTCGCCAATATGGCGGCGGTTCGCCTGCGCACTACGTCATTCAGCGAAACAGGTGGTGGGGCTGCGCTGGGCAGCCAGGGCGATGAAGAGAGCATTGCATTTTCCGCGCTGGGTCTGCATGCCTCGTCGAACTTTGACGTTGGCACATCACAACTTGCGGTGCAGGGCAAACTGGGTTGGCAGCACGCCTTTGGTGCCGTCAACCCAATGGCTGCGCTCTCTTTTGCGGGCGGTCAGCCATTCAATGTCGCTGGCATCCCCCTTATGCGAGACGCCGCGCTGGTAGAGGTTGGGCTAAACGCGCGTTTGACCAAGTCCTCTCGGGTGGGCTTTTCCTATTCGGGACAATTGAATGGGCGGGCAAAAGAACATGGCTTTACTGCGAACCTTGACTACCAGTTCTAACTTTTTGTGGCGCCGAGAGACCGGCTCGTCCCGATGAAAAGTCAACTGCCCTGACGTTCGGGGTCCTGAAAGCAGCTGCTGTTACACATGCAATAACGGACATTTCAACCATGAGTCTGAAATGTCTGGTATGGCCGAGAATGAGTTAATGGTGGTAAGGCATCAAAATTGGGTTGGTGTAGGCCTGCAAGCAGATCTCGCATTCTGCCTTTTTCGGGCTTGGGATTTGCGTAAACCGAATTCTATCGACAGGGGGCGGCCCCTAACGTGGCCAACTTGTTTGCCGTTCACGTCATTGCGCGCGAAAACGCCCCCGCAGCCAGCCAATCGGGGCGCCTATCAAGGGCAGTTTTTGCCAAAGTTCTTCGGCCACATCCCAGTAATCACGATGGTCGATCACCTTGCCGGTGTCATCGAACAAAAAGCGGGTGGCGCCATGCACCTGGTAGCGGGTGCCTTTCAGGCCAAAGTCGAAATCCCACGTGACAAAGCCGCGATCAGCATCGGCCAGCACTTCGCGAATCACAAAGTGCGGCGTCTGTGTGGTTTCAAACATATGCGCAAATACCCGGCTGATCGCGGCCAAGCCCGCTACATCGTTGAATGGGTCTTTAAAGCGGGCGTCTGCGCGGTAATACAAACCAATCTGCGCCAGGCTCTGCGGCGTCAGTGTGCAATACCAGTCGAGTAGTCCATCAAACGGCTTCATCACAATCCCAGTGCACGGTTAAGCAAGGCAAAACGCCAGCGATAAGGTAGCAAGCTGGCCAGTTGTACCAGCAGGGTAAAGCGGCGCGGAAAATCAATCTGGAATTGACCGCGGGCCAACCCGGCCAGGATACGGTCAGCGGCTTGTTCCGGGGTCAGCAAGGCGGGCATGGTAAAGGTGTTTCTGGCGGTGAGCGGGGTTTTGACAAAGCCCGGGTTGATCAGAAAAACTCCCAGCCCCTTGGGATGCAGATCGGCATATAACAGCTCGGCCAGGTTGATCAGCGCCGCCTTGGTGGGGCCGTAAACCGTGGCGTTGGGCAAGCCCATGTAACCGGCCACGCTGGCGATAATGGCAATATTGCCCGCGTGGCGCGCCAACATGGTGGGCAAGATGGTTTCCAGACCGAAGTAAACGCCCGTCAGGTTGACCTCAATGGTGCGGCGGGCCCGGGCGGCCTCAATCTCCCATGCGCGCAGGGGTTGGTAGTCCGCAGCGCAGAACACCACCAGATCAACACCGCCCCACAGTGCGCGCAATGCGGCGTGGCCCGCCTCCCAGGCTTCGGGCTCGGTGACATCCATGGGCAGAACCAGCGCGTTAGGGCGATTGGCAGCGACCAGTTCCAGTTTTTCAAAATGCCGCGCCGATAACGCAACCTTGGCGCCTTGCCCGATCAGCTTTTGCGCCACTGCGGCGCCGATTCCGCTGGAGGCACCCACCACCCAGACACGCGTGCCAGACCAGTTTTTCAAGCGAGGATTAAGCGGAGATGGCCACATTCGCGTTTACTCCTGCTTGCGGAAAAACAGCGTGACCTGGCCCACTTCGATGCCGAACTTGCTGACGCTGGCGCGATTGATCATGGCGTGGGAGTCCATCAGGTACATCCAGTCATCAAACTGGACGTCATAGGTGGTGTCATCTACCGGCAGCCGCAAGGTGTAGCGCCAGTTGAGCGCATTGCCAGCAACCCGACCTACCGCTTCGCCAATCACGTCGCTGGCGGTGCCGTGCCAGCTGCCGTCAGCGGCGTGAGTGAGTGTCCAGACGCGCTGTTGGGTTTTGCCATCGCTGTACACAAAGTGTTCATCCAGGATGAGTTTGCCGTCATTGATGCGGCCATCAATCTGCACGTGAAAGCGTTTGACCACTTCGCCATTGCGCTTCTGGAACATGCCCCAGGCCTCATTGTGGCCGGTGAAATACTGGGCCAGATCCAGTTGGGGGCGCTCGTTGGCGTAGTGGCTGACATCCGGCCCGGCACACGCAGCCAATACCATGGTAAACAGGGCGATCAGGGTGCGCTTCATGCCGGTTGCTCCTCTTTGGCAATGACCTGGAAATACAGAATTGCGAATGCCAGCAACTTGAGTACGCCTGGCAAGGCGCCATAGACCAGTCCCAACGCCGAGCCGCCCGATCCGGCCACGCCGGGCCGGTAACCCAGCCACGCCAGCAAAGGCAACGCCAGGCCGGATATCGCGGTGGCCAGCTTGGCCAGCAAACTCCAGACACCGTAGTGAGCGGCAGGGTCTGCGTCGGGCGGGATCGCGCGGGCCAGCAATACCGGCGGCAAGGCCAGATCAGCGCCCAGTGCCAGCCCGGCCAGCAGACAGACCGCGCCGTAGGCCAAGACATCACCCGCACCCAGAAAGATCGTCCAGACGTAAGTGGAAGTGGCCAGGACCATGCTGCAACCCCAAGCCCGCGCCGGACCAATGCGTTGCGCGAGGCGCGTCCACACGGGCAAACCTGCTGCGCCAGACAAGAAATAAACCGCCAGAAACAGGCCCGCCCACTGCGGCTTGATAATGCGGTCGGCAATGAAGAACAGTGCCAGGGTGGCGGGAATGGCGATCGACAATGCGTTCACCAGATACGGTAACCACAGGCGGCGAACCGCCGGGCTGGCCCGTACCCGCGCCGGTGGTACACCCGCGCGAATCGGCCATAGCGGCGCAAAATGCAGCAACAGGATCAGGCCCATGATCAATAGCAGCGCAAAGCCACCGGCAAATACCGCCATCGATTGCGCGGGTGGCCAGGGGGCTGCGGTCATCAGCCACACCGGCAATACGCTGGCCAGAACGACGCCAGCCAGACCAGATGCTTCACGCCAGGCCGCCGCACGAGTGAGAGTGGGCAGATCGGGGGTCATGCGTGCTCCCCACGCCAGCAGCGTGATATTGAGTACGCTATGCGCGCTGTAGATCAGGGCCAGCATCAGCGCCAGCCATCCGGCCAGAGCGGGGGTTGAACCGGCTATTGGTGGCAACCACAGGCCGGTGAAAGCCAGTGCCAGCACGATTGCGGCGAGCCACAGCGCCAGGCCCAGCGCGTTTTTGCGCGCCATGACGTCAATCATCCGGCCCAGCCACGGGTCTTGCACGGTGTCGAAAATACGCGCTGCAAACAGTACAAAACCGGTGACCGGCAAGGCTAGTCCCAGATGTCCGGCATACCAGGCAGGCGCTTGCACGTAGACCGGCAACGCAACCATGGCCAATGGCATGCCCAGAAAACCATACGCTGCCAGTGGCAAGGTTTTCATGGCTTGCCACCGAGCAACCGGGTACGCAGCGCGGGGTCGCGGGTGGCCGGGTCAAGCCAGATCGAGAAAAATGCCCGTGCGAATACCGGGTCATCAATCTGGGCGTTGAGCGCATCGCCGTGATAAAACCGTACGCCCAGACCCGGCAGATAGACGCCAGTAAGCTGATCGCCAATCTGCACGTCCACAAATGCCCGCAACATCTGTTTGCGCCAGTTTTCCAGCTGCGTGTCTGACAATATGGCGCCGTAGATGCGTTTGAGTTCATCCACGCTGGCATCGGCGATCTTTTCACGGGTCAGGGCGCGGTTGTAGACCAGTTGCAGCGCAAATGGCTGGCTCTCATCAAACGGCACGTGGCCGCTGAACAGCCGGGCGCTGTAGATTTTGAATCCCAAGTAGCGAAAGTCGCCTTCACCGATCAATTGCGCATTGCCCAAATCACTACGCCAGCCAGCGGATGCCGTGGCGGCTGTGAGCATGAGCATCAGCAGCAACGCATTAGTCGCGGCGTTCCAGCAAAAACTGGACGACATCGGTGCGGCCCTCGTCGAAACCGGCTTCGCAATAAGCCAGATAAAGTTGCCAGGTACGGATAAATGCATCATCAAAGCCTTGGGCGAGCACGGCAGGGTGACTGGCGTCGAAGGCCGCGCGCCAGCGGCGCAGGGTTTCGGCATAGTCTTTGCCAAAGGCGAACACGTTGTTGGTGAAGAAACCCGCTTGGGTTGCTCCGCTCACAAAGCGTTCTAATGAAGGCAGCATGCCGCCCGGAAAAATGTACTGGCGGATAAAATCGCTGCTGGTGCGATAGCGTTCAAAGCGGCTTTCTTCAATGGTGATCGATTGCACCAAGGCCTTGCCGCCCGGTGCCAAGCGCTCGCGAACCACCTGAAACCATTGCTCCCAGAACTGCACGCCAACGGCTTCAAACATCTCGATGGAAACCACGGCATCGTATTGCCCGGTAACGTCGCGGTAGTCGCGCAGTTCCAGTTGCGCCAGCGCGGTAAGGCCCGCATTGGCGATGCGTTGCTGCGCGATTTCCAGTTGCGCGGGGGAGATCGTTACGCCATGCACGGCAATCCCGCGTTGCGCTGCGTAGTGAGCAAAACCACCCCAGCCACAACCGATTTCCAGTACGCGCATGCCGGGTTTGAGCTTGAGCATATCCAGCACCCGCTGGTATTTGGCGGCCTGGGCATCGGGCAAGGACAAACTGAAATCCCCGGCAAACAAAGCGCTGGAGTAAGTCCAGCTTTCGTCCAGCCACAAGCGGTAGAAATCGTTGCCCAGATCGTAGTGGGCGTGGATGTTCTGGCGGCTGCCAGCACGGGTGTTGGGGCGCAGCCAATGGCGTAACGCGTACCAGGCGCGGGAGACCCAGTTGCCCCAAACCGTCGCGGTCATGGCGGATTCGTTGCGAATCGCCAATTGCATCAAGGCGGTCAGATCCGGCGATTCAACCCAGCCATGGCGCAGGGCGTGAGCAAAGCCGATATCGCCGCCGGTCATGATGCGCTGGCAGGCGCGCCAGTCGTGCACGATCAACTCCGCGCCGGGCAAGGTATGAGAATTGCCAAACAGCAGTCTGGCCCCACCCGGAGTAACCAGGGTGAGGTGGCCCGTGTGTAGTTTGCGCAGGGTTTTCAGAAACAGCCGCGCGGCGGCAGGAGCGCTGGACGGCGCCAGCGTTAACGATTGGGTTTGAATCACGACTTGATCTCCTCGTGATGGGTCAGCGTCAAGCTGTGTTGTGGCGGCGCGGGTTTTTGATGAAATGGCACTTTGCCCAGCCATAATTTGAGCGCCTGCCAGTGAATACGGACCCCCACGCCGACCGTGAGCAGCGGGTGAGTCAGCAACGCGCGGCCTAAATTGCGCACGCTAAAAGGAACGGCACGCCCACCGATCGCCGTGCGGATCAGCAAGCCTTGCGCATCGTGGTAATCAATCGCGGTAAACACGGTGTTTTCACACTCACGCAGGCGGAATTCGTAGTGGCCTTGTACCTGGCAAAACGGCGACACATGTAGCTGTTTGCGGCAAGTGAGCGTGGTCTGGGGAGTGATCGGGGCGTTATCCGGGGCGGTGAGCAGATAACGGTGATGCTCGCCAAAGGTGTTGTTCACCTCGGCCAGTACAGCGCGCAATCCCCCGGCGGCATCGTGGCAGTACCAGAAGCTCACCGGGTTAAACACATAGCCAAACATGCGCGGAAAGGTCTGCAACCAGATGCGGCCGTCGGCAGGCAGCCCTTCTGTGGTTAGTAGTTGGCGTATCCATGAGCTCAGCGGTGTGTCGTCCCGCGCCCCGTAGTCGCGGGTATGGATCCCCAGCACGCGCCAGCGATTCACGCCAAACAAGGCATTGTTCAGGGAATCGAGCTGGTCTATATCCAGCCGCAAGCAGAACACGCGGTAGACAAACCGGCGCGGTGCGGGGCGCAAGCGCTGGTGCATGACCTGGCCGAAGACGAGTTTGGCGCCGTTCATGTCACACCTGCGCCCATGCCGGTTGCGCGGCAAAGTCGGCCGCCACGCGCAGGGCGGATTTAAGCCCGTCCTCGTGAAAGCCGTATCCAGTCCAGGCCCCGGCAAACCAGGTGCGGTTTTCACCTTGCAACTGTGGCAGCAGCGTTTGCGCGGTAACCGCGTTTTGATCCAGCAAGGGGTGTTCGTACTCAAAACGGGCGATCAGCTTGTCCGGTGCTGGTTCACTGATCGGGTTCAAGGTGACGATCACCGGATCGGTAAACGGTAACGGTTGCAGCTGGTTAAGCAAATAGCTCACGCAGACCGGGCGGTGCCCATTCACGCTGGCGCCGCCCAGGTAATTCCAGGCGGACCATACCTTCTGGCGTTTCGGCAGCAATGATGTATCGGTATGCAGCAGCGCCACGTTGGGTTGATAACGCACGGCACTGAGCAGCGCCCGTTCGCCGGCGCTGGCGCCATCGCCCAGCAGTTGCAGCGTGGTGGGGGCGTGGGTGGCAAAGACCACCGCATCAAAGAATTCATCGCCATGGCGTGAGCGCACCTTGACTGAATCTGCCGAGCGCACGACTTCAAGCACCGGGGTACGCAAGCGCAAATCCGGCAGGGCTTCACAGAGCTTGCGCACATATTCTCGCCCGCCGCCCATCACCGAACGCCATTGCGGGCGGTTTTCGATTTGCAGCAAGCCGTGGTTGATGCAGAACTGCAAGAAGGTGGCGGCAGGAAACTTGAGGATGTCATTGGTGGCGCTAGACCAGATCGCCGCCGCCATCGGCAATAGGTAGTCATCCCGAAACGCCGGACCGTAGTTGCCGTTTTCAAGCAGTTGTTCCAGCGATATACCAGTTGTGCGAGTGGCTTTCAGATTGCTGGCGCTTTCGCGGTTGAAACGCAGAATGTCGCGCAGCATGCCCAGAAAACGTGGCGAAACCAGGTTCTTGCGCTGGGCGAATACCGTATCCAGATTGCTACCGGCCCATTCCAGCCGCCCACCATCCAGCGATACCCCGAAAGACATATCGCTGGGGTGCGAGCGCACGCCCAACTGTTCGAACAGCGCAATCAGGTTCGGATAGGTGCGGTCGTTGAACACCAGGAATCCGGTATCGACCGGGTGGGTGACGCCATTGAGGGTGACGTCTACCGTGTTGGTATGGCCCCCCGCATAATGGCCAGCTTCAAATACCGTTACCGCATGGTCGCGCGCTAGCAGCCAGGCGCTGGCAAGGCCGGATATCCCGGCGCCAATGACCGCAATGCGCTGTCGCGCCGGGTTGCCGGGTTTACGAATGTCTCCCACCGTGTTTCCTTTTTTGTGTTGTCTTGTCTAGCCACATACGGGCCGCACGATGGTCTGGATGCAGAGCCATGCAGTTGTTCCCCCAAATGCAACAACGCTGCGCCGGTTTGGCGCTTTGTGGCACCATCCCAAGAAATCATCGCCCTTGCTGTAAAAGCTGTTTCAACTGGCTTGGGCGGTGCTAAGATGGGTTTGTGACCCTTCTGTAAAAAAATCTACCACACAGTAAACGAAATTACCAATGAGTATTTTAGCCAAACTCAGTTTTAAGGATCAGGCGTTCAAATTGCGTGAAGACGCAATTCTGGATGCGACCACGCGCACCTTGGCCAGCAAGGGGTTTGATCTGATGACCATGGACGACATCGCCGCAGAGGTGGGAATTTCCAAACCCAGCCTCTACAAGCACTTCAAGTCCAAGGATGATCTGGTCGGCGAGGCGATGATTCGGCTGCTGGATGCTGCGTTGGTGTGGTTTGCAGCGCTACCGCCCGATTTGACACCCGCAGAGAAATTGCGGGGATTGCTGGCTTGGGCGTTGCAGATCCGCCTTGAAGGCGGGTTGCCGCTGATGCCATCAACCAGCCCGCAAGTACGGGACATGCTCACCCGCAATATGCGGTACGTAACCCGCGTGCTCAAACTCAATGGCGTGCTGGAAAAAACCGTACAAAAAGCCAAGGCCAAAGGCGAACTGCGCAGTAATCTGCCTGACCAGGTCATCCTGTTCAGTTATTACTCACGCACCTGCGACCCTGCTGTCGATTACCTGCGCCTGTACGCCAAAATGGACGATGACAAAATCATCGCGCACATGATCGACGTGTTTTTTGAAGGGGTGAGCCAGAGCAGTTAAACGCTAGATCAGTCGAGCGGGTACCTGAGGATAACTATCCTGGGGTTACGGAATATGTTCAGGTGGTCTCTACCCCAGCTTGGCAACCCCGTCCAGTTGATACACAGGTGATCTGCTCCCGCAAAACGGTAGCCGCGAGACAGGTTTGGTGTTGTCAAAGCCATCGGAGAGGTAGAAGGCCTTCTCTGATAGGTCATGCGTACCCCATGGCCGAGTAGACCGCCCGACAGGCGTCAGGGTCTGATTCCGATCAAGCGTAAAGACGGTCTCCTACCCGACCATCGCCTGAATAGATGCCTTGTCGTTCAACCAGGTGTCATCGAAGAAGGTGACTTCACCTGTGGCCAGATCGTGTTTGGCGCCAATGATGCCAATCTTGCCGGCGGCGACCATGTGCTCGAGGATGTAGCTGCGATTGATGATCGAGCGCACCGAATGGCGTACGTTCAGGTCGGCCACATTCTCGACGAATGCGGGGTTCTTCGAATTGCGCTTGGTCGGTTCCAGCGTCTGGCCCTCCTGGTACACGGCTGGCTGGATCTTCGACAGCAGTTCGGTCAGGTTCCCAAGTTCCACATGATCGCAGGCGCCTTTGATGGCACCGCATGAGGAGTGTCCGAGCACCACGATGAGTCTGGACCCGGCCACGTTGCAGGCAAACTCCAGGCTACCAAGGATGTCGGTGTTGATCACATTACCGGCGATACGCACGGAGAAGATATCCCCGAGGCCCTGATCGAAGATGAGCTCGGCCGATGTACGGCTGTCGATGCAGCTGACGATGGTGGCGAATGGCCATTGACCATCGCGAGTTTCATTGGCTTGCTGCAGCAGGTCGCGGCTCTCGCGCAGATTGTTGACGAAGCGCGCGTTGCCTTCCTTGAGGAATTGCAGGGCGAGTGCCGGGGTGACGGTGGCTTGGGTTTCAGAGGTATGCGTTTTCATAGTGAGTCGTATCCAGCCTTCCAGCGATTGCGCTGGGTCGCAATGTTACCGACGGCAGAAAATAAGCAATAATCGATATTTATGATGATATTTATCGATAAATCTCTATGAATGCCACCTTTCGTCAATTGCGGCTCTTTCTGGCGCTGGCCGAGCGCGGTAGCATCACTGCCGCCGCGGAGGCCTGCCATGTCACACAGCCGACGGTGTCGATGCAACTGCGCGAACTTGCCGAGGCCGCCGGTCTGCCGCTTTACGAGCAGATCGGCAAACGGCTTTTCCTGACCGCTGCTGGCGAAGCGCTGGCCGGAACGGCACGGACCATGCTGGACGAGTGGCTCACGTTTGAGCAGACCCTTGATGCCATGAAGGGGCTGGAACAGGGACGCTTGCGCGTCGCGATGGTGAGTACCGCGAAGTACTTTGTACCACGCCTGTTGGGCAACTTTTGTACGGAACACCCGAACATCGAGATTGCACTCGAGATACTGAATCGCGACGGGGTGGTCGCACGTCTGCGCGAAAACCGGGATGATCTATACATCATGTCGATGCCGCCCGAGAACCTCGACCTCGAACAGCACGCGTTCCTGCCTAATCCGCTGGTCCTGATTGCCTCCGACGGGCACCCACTGAAGAGGCGCCATCTGGAACTTGCTGACCTCTCGGCCGAACGCTTCATCCTGCGGGAGCGGGGTTCAGGCACACGCCTGGCATGCGACGCGTTTTTCTCGGGCGCTGCCTTCGTGCCGCAAGTCAGGCTTGAGTTAGGCAGCAATGAGGCGATCAAGCAGGCTGTTGCCGGAGGCCTCGGTCTTGCAGTGGTTTCGCGTCATGCTCTTCCTGCGCGCCCCGCGGACGATCAACTGACCATTCTCAATGTGGACGGTTTTCCACTCCAATCCCGGTGGTTCACGCTTTATCCACGCGGAAAAAGGCTTTCTCCGGTTGCTGCGGTTTTTCTCGAACATCTCGAACGAACAGCGATGGAATGGAGTGAGCGGCGCGAGTCAGGCTTTTAGGCGGCAAGGATAAATGAAAGGCCGCTTGAATCTACTACTTGTCGTTGCTCCGGTGAGAGGATGACCGGCAGGTGAGGTTCGAAAGCCGCTATTGAAGTTCGCTACACTGACCGTGTGCAATCCAACTGTGCTTGTACATCAACCGCAGTGGTTCATCAGCTTTGGCGTAGGTGTATTCCTTCGCCGGCATGGCACCCAGAATCTGCGCGGGGTCGGTTTCTATCAGCCCCAGGTTATCCGCAGAATTATTTGTCATGGGTCAGCTGGATAACTTCATCCCTTTTCTGAAGTTCCACGGCCTCGACCCTTTGGTCAGGATCGAGCGCTATATCAATAGTGGTTCTCCTGAAGCGATTTCTCTCGTTTTCTTTAGGCAACCCACGAAGTTCGTAATTGACCACGCCATGATAAGTACATATCTGCGTTTTTTTACAATCAAATCCCATCGCTTCCAGTTTTGACGGTGACAAGACGCCCTGAGGAAACTCTGCAGTGACCATATTGATTACGGCCCTTTTGAGGCCGTTTTCTCCGTTCATCCAGATGGGGCGAATCATGTCACTGAGCTGTGAAATGCCGAGGCCAGAAGAGTCAACAATTACGCTGGGCCATTCGCCCGCATGGCACGAAATGCCAATACTCAACATCAAACCCATATAAAACGATTTCACTCACAGGTTCCTCGGTAACGTCTACGGGCTTAAAAGCTGCCAATATTTCTGGCAGAAAAAATGCCTCCTCGGAGGCATAGACCCAAATTGATTGGAAGGACTTGTGCCGATCAAATATTGCAAATTTGAGTGACACGAAAATTACAAACACCACAGGATGGTCAATGATCTACTCCTGCCCGGCCGAGCGACTAGAACTGGAGATTTCCGGCTTTAATATACGCGAGCTGGAACTCGCTCGCGGCGGGTTTCGGCCAAGGTTTCACAGAGGGTTGATGGCCGTTTTCCAGAGCGAAGCGGTTTAGGTCCGCTCCACGCTGAAAACGACCACTAACTATCTGAGATAACAGGCTCACCCATTCCATTTGAAACGGTCGCAGGAATCTTCGTTCCCAGGCTCGCGGATTTACCAGCCCGGAAAACAGATGCTCGTTCCAATCTCCCTCACTCTTAAATAAACAAAAGCCCCGCATTAACAATTAATACAGGGCGTTTATTGGCGCAAATTAAACTCGAATGGGGCGATGGTTTGCATGGCCCGCCATGCAGTCCTTATGTTTGCCAGAATGTCACGCAGGCCTAACAATGTTAGGCCGACTGCCCCGATATCGCCGTGCCACGCGGGCACTCAGCCCAAGCCCTACCAGCAGCAGTAGGTCCGTGCCGGGTTCGGGCACTGGGGTAATGGTTGCCGTCATATTGATGGTATCCAGCCCGGTAACCCCGAACTCGTTGGGTTGCTCACCGTTGGGCATGTACATATAGAACGCGAAATCCTGGCCGGCGCCGATGAAGGCGCTCGAAGCGCCCGTGGTGACGGCCGGATCGGCAAGCGTATGGTAGAGCGGTGTCGCTACGCCGTTCAACATGTAGCCAAACCAGACATCTTCCAGTCGCAGGGTATTACCATTGACGTAAGACCAACTGAAATCGATCCGTTCGGGATCAGAAAATACCTGATCCAGCGTGACATAACCTGGGAATAGCTCACCGGTTGTCATCATGTAACCATTGGCTGTCGGCTGAGGCGGCGACAAACTGTCATCACTAAAGAAAAAGCCCGTACCGTAAATAAGTGGATGCCAGGACGTGTCGTAACCGTTTGCCTCCCAACTATCCCAGTCCCAAGCCAGGACGTTCGGTGAGGCCAGCGCGATGATCATGGCGGCGTGGGCTGGCAAACTTCTAATCGAAGAAAAGCGCATAAGACCCTCCAGATATTGCCTGTAAGGCTCCCTGAACAACTTATTTTAATTAAGCCTTCACCAAACTCCGGTCCATTGTGCGCTTGCAGCTGTGGCACACGCAGATAGATGACGCAAGGACGATTCACACAGGCTGGCCCGCTCTCTCCTCGGTGGATGCTCGGTTAAGGGCATTGGCTATTGCGGTGCAACAGATCCGTTTTTGGTAGGTAGCAGCCGTTTACAGTGTTGTCTGCCAACTTCCGCTTCGGCCAATATCCCTCCGGCGTTTTTGCCGCCCCAGCTGCACTTCGTTCAAAGCAGAGGCTCGCGTTCACCACTGCCAATGGCCGGAGCCGTTCCAGAGTCTCCGCTCCAGCTGATTGAACTCAATACCGGCGGGTTATGAATCCGGGGAATCGAAGTGAGCTACCGCTCCACCGCTGTCGCTGCCGACCGTCCTCCGAAATACGCGAACCCCGACTGAATGATGAGTATGTCTTATGCTTTCATCTATCTATCCTGTCGCACAACTTTCAGTGGAGAGATGAATGGACAAGGCTTCGGGGGCATATGAGTCCGGCGAAAGTTGGGCCGCGTCTCCGCCCGGTTCATTTGTGCTGGCCGCCATCCGGGTAGGAGTGATGCTTCTCTGCGCCCCCGCCACTCCCGCTGCTATTGGGGGATGTGGCGCTGACTCTGGGGACCTGGTCAGCGTGTCTTGCGCGCCGGCTGCGACTGGTACGGCTGCGACGGTGACGACTGCTACAGGTACCACGGTCGCCACGCCATCAGGCAGCAGTATCCGCGCGGCGGCAAAAGGCGCTGATGCCAGTGTTTCTCTGGCAGGGACCACGGTGACCAACAGCGGCGCTGCGGGCGCTGTTGGGGTGCAGGCTCAGGTGACGGCGGGTGTAGGCAACGCGTCTGTTGTCTTCGATGCGGGCGTTAATACCATCACCATGCAAGGCAGCAGCCAGGATGGTGTGGGCCTTTCAAACGTGTCCACTGGCACATCAAGCATTGTGGTCAAGGCGGGTGCCACGCTGAATATCAACAACGCCGTGACGGGCAGCGAGCGCGACGGGCTGGATATCAACGGCAGCGGCGGCGGTGATCTATCCGTAGTGCACAACGGCAGTGGCACGATCTCGGTAGCGGGCGGCAATGCGGTATGGCTCAAAGCCGTGAATGCGGGAAGCGTCGCCGTGACGATAGGCAACCAGGTCGACTTGCAGGTCAATAAGACGGATCCCGCTTCAGCTGGTGGCAATTTTGCTGGCATCCATACCCGAACCACTGGTTCTGGCAATACCGCCATTAACAATGCAGCGTCCATTCAGGCGCATGGCCCCAACGCCTTCGGCATCTATTCAGAAGGTGGGACGGGTGCCACTCAGATTGTGAACACAGGGGCGATTACCACCGATGGCCTGAACGGCTTCGGCATCCGGTCGAGCGCCAGCGGCAGCCTGATTGATATCAGCAACGCCGGCGCTATTACAACCATCGGCCCGACCGCACATGGCATTTATGCTAACGCCGCCACCAACTCCAGCACCAGCATCCAGGTGGACAATCAAGGGTCTCTGATCGTCGGCAGCAGCACAGAAACAAGCGGGTCACGGGCTATTTATCTCACTGCGCGTGGGACGGGCGGCGTGCAGGTTACCGGTCGTGGTGACATCTCGGTATTGGGCGATTCAGGTTCACTGCGGGGGCAGGGCATTATTGTCAGCGCAGAAAATGGCAATGTCGGTGTTGATTACAGCGGCCGCCTGACTATTCACGGCTCAGGGGCTGGCGGCATCCGGGCGGATTCCAGCGGCGGCAACGTACAGCTTAACTACACCGGTGCGGGGATTGAAACCTTTAACACCAACGGCAACGCCATTTATGCCACGACCACCTCCGCGACCGGAGCGATCAACATTACAGCGCAGGGCACGCTGGTAACGCATTCAGATGCGGGCACGGGCGATGGCACCGGCATTGCCTCTTTTGGCCTCCAGGGATATAGCCAAGGCGGCAATGTGAGCGTCGTATATACCGGCCCGCTCATCGATGTGAATGGGTCTGGTGCGGCCATTCTGGCCAGCAATGACTACACCGGCACGGGATTGGGCACGCTCACCGTGGCCAATAGCGGAAACCTGATTGCCCGGGGAGACCGCCAGCAGGGTATTCACACGCGGTCGGGCCTGGGGAGTCAGACCATCACCAACCAGGGCGCAATCCAGACTTTGGGTGCCAGCAATAGCTCGGGCATCCTGGCAGAGGCCACGGATGCTGCCGCTATTTCGGTAGACAACGCGGGAACCATCACCGCGTCAGGTGCCAATTCATCGGGCATTGAGGGACGTACGCAAGGGGGCTCCATATCCATCCGGAATAGCCAGCCCGTCAGCGCAGGATGGGGCTCAAGTGCGGGCGTCATGCTAGGCGGAACACACCAGTCGCTCGATAACTCCTCCAGTATTGAAGCGCTAAGCGATGTCGCCGTGCGGGCCGATGTTACGGGCCTGGGCGGTAGCGACCCGGTAGTACTGCAGCCGGTGGATGATTCCATCCCAGTGCCCCCGGTGGCGCACGTTGGGGCTAGCACCCCGACAATTGGACAACCGATATTTACGCTAACCAACTCCGGCCAGATTTCCGGGGTGGTGAATGCCATGGGTTCTGCGGTGACCTTTAATAACAGTGGCCTGTGGAACCTCCGCAGCTTTGTCGATACCACTGGCGCCGGTAGCCGCGATACATGGAACGTGGCGGTCAGCAACCTGGGTATCAGCGGTAACAACGCTGTTAACAATACCGGCACGCTAACCCTGTCGGCACAACCCACATCCGGCATTCAGACCTTTGATGCCACGGGCGCTTATCTGCCCGCCGGGCAAAGCACCAATGCACCCATCCCCCACGGCGCGGTACAAGGCCAGATTCTCGGTGCCACCACTTTTAGCAACAGCGGCCTGATCGACCTCACCGGGGGTGGTCATGCGGTGGGTAATGTACTGGTCATCACGGGGGGCCAGACAGCGGGCCAGGCTGGAGACGGTGCCTTTATCTCGAATGGTGGCGCCCTGCGGCTGAACACGGTGCTGAACGAAGGGGCCGCGCATAGTCAGTCCGACATGCTGGTCGTCGATTCAACACGCGAGGGCCCAGTCGGCCCCACCCGAGTCCAGATCAAAAACGTTGGCGGGGCTGGCGCGTTAACCCAGGCCAACGGTATCGAGATTGTAGAAATACTGAACAAGACCCCTGAAGCCAGCGCATCCAATGCCTTTGCCCTGCAAGGCAGGGCGGTGGCGGGCGCGTATGAATACCATCTGTTTCGCGGTGGGGACGATGGAACGGATACGGATGCATGGTATCTGAGGTCTGAACGGCCGGGGCCACCGCCCCCAGCTCCGCCAAACCCGCCTGCGCCACCCTCGCCACCTCAGCCGCTATACCGGCCCGAAGTGGCGGCCTATCTGGCCAATCAACGCTTGGCGGCCATGATGTTTGTGCACAGTTTGCATGACCGGCTGGGCGAGCCCCAATACATTGAGGGCCAAGGGTTTGATCCGGATGCAGACACGCCAAAGTCTGGGTGGCTGCGCATGGTGGGCAGCAAAGAAGGAACAGAAAGCCGCGACGGCATATTTGGTACGCGTACCCGGTCGTTTCTGCTGCATGGCGGTGTCGAGATGGCCGACTGGAAAGGCAACGGCGACACCGATCGAATCCACGTGGGCGCGATGGCCAGCTATGGTAACGCCAATGGTGACGCCGATGCGCTGGACAACAGTGCGCACGCCAGAAGCAGCGTGGATGGCTGGGCTATTGGCGCCTATGGCACCTGGTATCAGAATGACGACAACAAACTGGGCGCTTATGTCGATACCTGGTTGCAATACGGCTGGTTTGCCAACAATGTCGAAGGCGACCAACTGCCCACCGTGAAATACCACGCGCAAGGGCTCGCGCTCTCCGGGGAGGCCGGATACGCGGTCCCGTTGCGTAACGACTGGGTCGTGGAGCCGCAGGCCCAGCTGATCTATATCGATTACACCGAAGGCGACATTACCGAGCCCAATGGCACCAGCATAAGCGGTGCCGATTCTCGCGGCCTTGTTGCCCGGCTGGGCGTGCGCACCAGCCGCACCTGGATTCGTGACGACGGAAAGAAAACGCAGCCCTATCTGACGTTGAACTGGTGGTATTCCGATCTGACCAGTTCCATCAACTTTAACCAGCTGCCGCTAGGCACGCTGTATCCGCACAACCGGTTTGAAGTGAAGCTGGGCATGAACGCCGATTTAGGCGACCGGTGGACGGCCTGGACCAATATTGCAGGGGCTTGGGGTCAGCAGGATTTTTATCAATACACGTTACGGGTTGGCGCTAAATACACGTGGTAAAAATGATTGCCGGCAGGCAAAACTCTCGTTCCTGAGACAGGGATGTCCCTATTCGTGCCCTCATGCTTCGGTCTCGTAAAACAGTCCGTATTTCCCCTTTGTTTGCTTGATTCGCCCGAAACCGGCCTCTCCCAAATGCATGCCGGCAATCAAAAGCCCCTCGGAACTGACCATGTCCAGCAGCCGCGATCGGGTGGAAGCGGCTTGGGACGGGTCTTGATCGAATGCAATCGACACGTCCGGGCGTTGTATCTGGATGTGCGGAAAATGCACGATATCGCCCCAGACAAGCAGGCTTTGGTCGCGGGATTCGACGATATATCCGGTGTGCCCGTCGGTATGCCCTGGTAGCGGCATCGCGCTGATCCCCGGAAGCACTTCCCCTTCGTCGAAAGTACGCAGCTTATTGCTGTAGCCGTCGAATACCTGACGCGCGATCAGGAAATTACCGCGCGCCCGTTCGCTGGCACGGGCCAGATTTGCATCGTCCCGCCAGAATTTGATCTCGCGCTGATGCACAACCAGTTCCGCATTCGGAAAAGTCACTTGTCCGGCTGCATCCACCAACCCGCCAACATGGTCGGGGTGGGCGTGCGTGAGCAGGATGGTATCGATTGAGGATGGTTCGATGCCGGCCAGCAGCAAATTCGTCTGCAGTTGCCCGCCCCATTGCTTGATGCCGCCAGCGCCGCCATCGACAAGAATGGTGTGCCCGGCGCGGCGTATCACGTAGCAGTTGATATGTATCGCAGAGGGTTCATTCTGACCCGCATCGCGCTGGATTCTGGACGCTTCGGCGGCGTCGATATTCGAGAGAAAATCGAGGCTGGCATTGAGGTAACCATCGCTGATTGCGGTAACGGTGAAATCCCCAACCTGCTGTCCGGGAAAGGCAAGAATGGACACAATACTTCTCCAGAGCGGCTAGTTTCGGGCGTGAATGTTCGACGTGGCATAACCAAAACAACGAATGCGCGCGGTAAGACCCGTGTGATGAGCAATGGCATTGTCCAAAGCCGCCATGAACTGGTTCATGACCGCAGGCGTGCGAAACGCCTCAAGGCGATACTGGATTTCCGCGAAAACGGGATGCCCGTGCCCATGTCGCACCTCGACATAAACGATATGAACGTTTTTGAGTTGTGCCTCAAGGACATCGGTACACAGTTTGACGCAGTCGCTGGAAAGGCCGGCAAGGCGCTCGTCGGACGGCATCTGGCCCGCATCAATATAGAAAGTCAGGTTTGGCATCCTGGGCCTACTTGTTCTGCACGTGCGAAGGGGAGCTGGTCAATTGCTCCGTCATCGGCTCGTACAGGTCAACGCCCTCTGGGAGCGTCTCGACAAGCCCGGGCTTGCTCCGGGGCAGGACTGCGAGCCAACGACTTTCCGGATACTTCTCCAGCGCAACAGCCTGCATGGCCAGCGGTTTGAGCCCCATCGCAATCAGCGGTTCGGGGCCATTTGAACACAGCGCGAGCAGTTCGTCGGCATGGACTGCAGGCGCCAGCCCAATGTCGCTGTAGAGATTGCGGTGCCAGTCGGTGATGTGCTGCTGCCACCGAGCGAAATTGCCGCCGCCTTTGTGGCGATATTCCTCCCCGGTCAGCACATCAAGGTCGTCCACCGTATGAATGGCCAGGTAGACGGGGCAACCTTTGCTGATCGCTTTGAAGCGCTGCGAGGTATGAAAGCCGGTCACCGAGATAAGCGCTGGCAGCTTTTCAAGGCTGTAAAAGTCGTTCCATTCAGTTTCGCTGGCGGGATCGGCGAAGCTGCATTCCACGGTATAGATCATCAGATTTCCTTCGTTATGGTTAAGCATTCTTCTGCGAGTGCTTACTGCTCATTGCAGTAACGTCATGGTAGTCTGATGTTTTTGGTCTATATAACGAAATAACGTCAGCCTTCAGTGATATTTAATCAAGCTGGCTTCGAATCCATTTTGATCGGCGAGACTTCAATGCGACGTAAAATTCCCAGCAGTTCCGCGCTCCAGGCATTTGAGGCTGCAGCCAGGCACGGCAGCTTTGCCCGCGCTGCCGAGGAACTGGCACGCACTGAGGGCGCGGTCAGCCGCCAGATTGCCCGGCTTGAGGAATTCCTGGGAGCGGTACTGTTCGAGCGGGTGGGAAACCGTGTGCGGCTTGCCCCCAATGGCGCGCGCTATGCGGCGCAGGTGCGTGAGACGCTGGAGCGACTGGAGCGGGACAGCCTGTATTTGATGGGGCAGCCCAGTGAGGGCGCGAGCATTGAGATCGCCGCGATTCCGACTTTCGCCACTCGCTGGCTGATTCCCCGGCTGAAACGCTTTCAGGACAAGCATCCAAATATTACGGTGCATATCGCAGAACGGATGGAGCCCTTCCTGCTGGCGGGCAGTGGGTTCGATGCCGCCATTCATTTTGAACATCCTGCATGGGCAGGCATGCATCTGCATCATCTGCTGGAAGAGGTGCTTGTGCCCGTCTGCAGTCCACAGCTTCTTGAGGACGCCGGTGCCAATGCGTCACTGGATGATTTGCCACGCCTTCACCGGCGGCAAAACCCGGATGCCTGGCAGATTTATGCACAAGAGACAGGCATAACGCTGACCAATTCGGCGATTGGCGCACGGTACGATCTTCATTCCATGCTGATCGAAGCGGCGCTAGCTGGCTTGGGTGTGGCATTGGTGCCCCGACTTTACATCGGGGCCGAACTTGAACAAGGCCGCCTGGTTACGCCTTGGCCAGATGGTAAAGCGATTACCAAAAATTTCTGCCTGGTTCTACCTGAGCAGATCGAATTGAGTGAAGCACCATTACAGGCATTTGCGACATGGATTCTTGACGAAGCCCGGGCCTGACGAGCATCACAAAAAGCCATGCTGCGGAGCTGTCATCTCCAGTCGCGCACTTCGCTGCACACTGATCGTCCGCGGGTCGCGGACGACATACTTGAAAACCACCAAGAGGTCGTACCAAGCCGAACAGCCGCAACAGGCCGGTAGCCGCCGTATCCTTAGAGAGGCTTGGCCGTCCGCTTCGGCCGAAAACGAACCGATCTCTTGGATGCCGTGAGTGGCCGCCAGGCACCACACCTATCCCCAATACTGAACCTACATGCGACTCCAGATTACTGCCTGCGTATAAACCCTCAAAACACTCAATTCTGAATGTTATCCAGGGCTATGAATTTAAAGAGAAAATATATCCTGATTTAAATAACCAACGACAGTAGTACTTGCCCGGGCGCAGTCGGGTATCAGGGCTGACAATTGCAAAAATATACGCAATCAACGATGCGTCCAGCCCAGGAGCGGTCCAGGTTTGCATCGAGCGCAGCAGTGCCAGGATGCGGATTGCTGCTCAGAATGCTCAACAACGAAGACGTGTAGCGAGGTTTGGTTACCTGCACCTGCAAAGGTGCGTGGCATGGTCTTTAAGCTGAATCGTACATGTGACTCCAGCCCAATCAGCTGAGAATGCTCCGCCTCCAGGTCGCCGGGCTGACGCCCACGAAGGATTTGAATACCCTCGTGAAATGACTTTGATCGGCAAATCCGCAGCTTATTGAAATCTCGGCCAGGGTGGCTTGCGTGCCACTCAACAGCGCTTTGGCGCGCTCAATGCGATGGCGCAACATCCAGCGATGCGGCGGGTCACCCGTGCTGGCCTTGAAGGCGCGAATAAAATAACTGACGGATAACCCGCTGGCGGCCGCGAGCATTTTGAGTGAGACATCCTCGTCAATCTGCGAGGCCATGGCTTCGGTAGCCCGCTTGAGCTGCCAGGGCGCCAGCATGCCGGGCCGCTCTTTGGGCGGGCGCATACCGCCAAATTTCTGCGCAAAATAGGTATATGCACCCAGCATGATGTGTTCGGCATACATGGCGCTCACTTCGTGTGGCCGCTGCAGGGCGGGCAGGAGCGCATTGCCAAGATGCCAGACGGTTTCATCGATTACGCCACCCGGCAGGCAATAAAGATGATTCACCCGCGCGACGCCCGATTCGTCGGCGATTTCGTTCAACGCCGTTTGCGAAACGGTAAACATCAGATTGTCGAACGGGCTGATCAGATTGGCGCAGGGCAATTCCAGATGATTGACCACACTGGTCGTGCGCTCAGCATAAGAACCGCGATGGATGCAACGACCATCCAGAAACAATTCCCTTTGTTTTTGCTCCCGCAATTGCAACATTACGGAAAAAACCGCATCGACCCGCGGTGGCGTCACGATGCCATGTCCGGGTGTGTCCCGGCGCAGGCGCGACACCAGCAGGCGTGATGTTTTGGGGCCTTTGGTGATGAGTTGCGACACCGAGTCAGCCTGGAACTTCTCTACAAATTTGCTTCCGTAATCAAGATCGGATTGCACGTTTTGCTCCTCATGGAGAAGTCGGCCTCCAGCTCCCAACCGGGCTCACCAGCTTACCGTGATCTGTCCATTAGCAAACAAATAATTGACGAAAGCATAAATCAACCCGAGCCGGGCGGGTCTTGAATGTTATTGCTCTTTTTAGACTGAAATTGCAGCAATACCGATGCAGAGCGCTTGATTGCGTCGAAAAATGGCGAAAAAAAGGGCATATTTTCGCCAAGAAAAACGTTAATCAAGCAAGATTCGTAGCTTTCACGGTGCTTTGATGCGATCACCTAACGCAAGGAGGATCGCAATGAAACGAGCACTAGTGATTCTGGGCGCCCTGCTGGCACTGTCTGAAGCAGCATGGGCAGACTCCACAACGTTCCCAAGCGGTTTTCGCACGCAAGAGATTGCGTCCAATGGCACCACCATTCACGTTCGCGTGGGTGGCCGCGGCCCGGCAGTGCTGCTACTGCACGGCTATGGCGACACTGGCGATATGTGGGCCCCGCTGGCGGCAGAGTTGATGCGTGACCACACAGTGATCGCGCCAGACCTGCGGGGCATGGGTTTGTCTGCGGTCGCCACCGACGGCTTTAGCAAGAAAAATGAAGCCGAAGATGTTGCAGGTGTGCTGGACGCGCTCAAGGTGCAACAGGCTGTCGTCGTCGGCCACGACATTGGCAATATGGTCGCGTTTGCCTTTGCCGAATCCCACCCTGACCGCACCACTCGCCTGATCATGATGGACGCTCCCGTACCCGGCGTTGGCCCGTGGGACGACATCCTCAAAAGCCCACTGCTGTGGCATTTCCGTTTTGGCGGGCCGGATATGGAACGCCTTGTCGCCGGGCGTGAGCGCATATATCTGGACCGGTTCTGGAATGATTTCTCCGCCGACCCGGCGCATTTTCCGGAAGACTCACGCCGTCACTATGCCGCGCTGTATGCCCAGCCCGGGCGCATGCACGCCGGTTTCCTGCAATTTGCCGCATTTGACCAGGATGTGATCGACAACCGGCAGTCTGTCTCGCGCGGACGTCTGCAAATGCCGGTCCTGGCCATCGGTGGCGGGCATTCACTGGGCGCAACCATGGCCTACATCATGCGTTTTGCTGCGGACAACGTACAGCAAGTGGTGATCGCCGATTCCGGCCATTGGTTGATGGAAGAACAGCCCTCGCAAACTGTTGGGGCCATTCGCAGCTTTATCGACCGGCCCGCTGCCCAGTGTCGCTGATGGCCTTGCACGCCTTGAGGAGAGCATGATGACTTCATATTCGAAACCGCGTGACGCCACAGACGACCATCTGATCACACCGCATAACGCCGCGATCCTGATCATCGATTTCCAGCCCGTTCAGGTGTCGTCGATTGCCTCGCGCCCCAAGCGCGAACTGGTCGCCAACATTACCGCCCTGGCACGGATCGCCAAACTGTATGAAATGCCGGTGGTGCTGACTTCGGTCAATGTCAAAACCGGTCGTAACCAGCCCACCATCCACCAGATCACCGACGTTCTTTCCGGCGTAGAGGTGATTGATCGCACCTCCATCAATGCGTGGGAAGATGAGGACTTCAATCGCGCGGTCAAGGCGACCGGGCGCAAGAAGCTGGTGATGGCCGCGCTGTGGACCGAAGTCTGCCTGGTACACCCGGCCCTGGACGCACTGCAGGAAGGTTTTGAGGTTTACCCGGTGGTCGATTGCGTCGGTGGGACGTCGCTGGAAGCGCATCAGGCCGGCTTGCAACGACTGATTCAGGCTGGTGGCAGGCCGACTTCCTGGGTGCAATTGATTTGTGAGTTGCAGCGGGACTGGAACCGCGAAGAAACGGTGCCAGGCTTTGCCGACATTCTCTTTGCCATTGAAGGCCATTAAACATGGCGGGAATGCGGGAAGAAACTATCCGTGGGGGCGCCGGTGCGTTGTTTGTCCGCACCTGGCTGCCCGACCAACGGCCACGGGCCTTGATCGCCATCTGTCATGGCTTCAACGCCCACAGCGGGTACTACCAGTGGGTGGGCGAACAGTGCGCTGCAGCGGGCTACGCCGCCTGCGCAGTGGATCTGCGCGGGCGCGGAAAGTCTGGCGGCGTGCGTTATTACGTCGAGAGTTTTGACGACTATGTCAGCGATCTGGCCGTGCTGGTGAACCACGCCCGGTCAATGGTGCCCGATGTACCGCTGTTTGTGCTTGGCCACAGCGCTGGCGGCGTGGTCGCCTGCCTTTTTACGCTGGTGCACGGCTCAGCGGTGGCAGGGTTGATTTGCGAGGACTTCGCCTTTGAAGTCCCGGCGCCTGATTTTGCCTTGCAAGTGCTCAAAGGGATCAGTCATATCGCCCCCCGTGCGCGGGCATTGCGGTTGAAGAATGCCGACTTCTCGCGAGATCCGCACGTAGTGCAAGCCATGAATGACGACCCTTTGATCGAAGGCGAAGCGCAGCCTTTCGCCACCGTGGCCTCGCTGGTGCGGGCCAATGAGCGCCTCAGGCAATCGTTTTCCTCGCTGGTTACGCCAGTGCTGATTCTGCATGGTATGAATGATAAGGCCGCCCGACTTGGCGGCAGCGAGTATTTTTTTGAGCATGCTGGCGCGCAAGACAAAACCCTCAAGCTGTACGAGGGGCGATTGCACGATCCGCTAAACGATATCGGCAAAGCGGATGTGATGGCGGATGTGCTGAACTGGATCGCAGCACGGACGTCCCAAAGCTAGGCTGAATTGTGCGGCCAACGGTCCAGTCTGGCGTTGTCAGCGCAGCAGCCTCTGGCTTTTCAGTCTTGCGTTTCAACGATGAACATGCGTGCTTGCTGAGCCAACCGGCGTTCAGCTTTGATAGGCGCATACTTCTCCGAGTTGTAGAACGCCTGTGCCAGAGCCAGCGTTGCAAACTCAAATACGCCCGCCATTGGCAATGGCGCTTCATCTCCTTCCAGGACCTGAGCCACGGGTCCGAAATGCAGAATCTTCCCGCCTGCCTCTTCCAGCGCCGACAGAAAGCGTGGCGCGAGTTCGGTTTGTCTGGCGGCATCAATGACTCGCAGATTTACGTGAACATAGGCAGGCATTTCTTTCTCCTCATCCATAAATAATGCATATACACTATTGGTTGGTACTCAGCGCTGTCAAGGAGTGAGACGTGGATGGTTTTGATCCAGAGTCTTTGAAGAATGTTGCCGCAGCGTGTCCAGGCTTCCAGGCCCGCGCGACGGCGCGTGCGCTCACGCGTTATTACAATGCCTGCTTCAAGCCATTGGGCCTGACGGCGGAGCAGTTCAGCCTGTTGGTCGGGATCGGGGCAGACGAGGGAGCGACGGTTGTCGGGCTCGCCGAGCAGGCAGGGGTTGATCCGACGACCCTCAGCCGCAATGTCCTGAATCTGGAAAACCGGAAGCTGGTTTGTGCGACAGGCGGGCGCGGGCGGGCAGGCAAACAATTGGCTTTGACATCGTCCGGACACCAGCTTTTGACTGATGCTTTTCCGGTATGGAATGCAGCCAGGGCGGAACTTGCCGAGCAGATCGGCGAAGATAAGCTTTGTACTGCGCTGCAGGCTATGGCCAAGCTAGCAGAGGCCGCAGACTTTCCGGCTACATGACGGATTCAGGTCGGTATTTTTCGCCTTGGGTAGGGTCGACGTTTGTTCAGGCCATCGTGATGAACCGTGGCCTGCCAACGTTATGCCAGGGCGAGTTCAACCGCGTCGCCTAGAATTTCGGACCGGCAGCTTGATCAACCAGCACGCAGTTTGCGTTGAAATCCGCAAACGAACTGGTTAGCAATAATTGGCCAGTCATGCGGTCGATTTTTACCTTGGGCTTGTTGAACATATTGAATTTAAGGCCTCCGGTAATTTCTTTGTCACCGATAAAAGCATCATTAAGCGTATACCAGGCCTCCTTGCCGTCACTCAATGGCGGCACCAGCGCCGGGGGTAATTTCAGCCGGACCGTGGAAGCGGACATTTCAACCGTCGCCGTGCCGGAAAATGGTTTGCGGACAGTCGTTGAACTGGTGGTGCTTTTATCAAACTCATGCGTTTTGTAGTTGTAATCCTGGCCGTTGGTCATCTGTACATCACTGACTGTGCCGGAGCCATTGCAGGCTAATGTCATATCTTGCGCATGGGTTAACCCAATCAGACTTGATAACGCCAGCGCTGTTAATGCTACTTTCATTGTCTGTCCTTTATTGGTTCCGGCGAGCTAGCCGCAACACGCCACAGAATCGGGCATGTAAACCGACATCGTCAACGCAAATGTCGATTCCAGTAATACGGCCCTGTGACTTGCGGAAATCGATCAAGTGCCCGAGTGCCAGGTTCTGCTTCGAGATTTAACGCCCTCTGCCATCTTTCCCTTTCAGCTCAAAGATAGCCTCACCACTGTGTGATGCCTCCGGGAAGGCGTCCCCCCTTGTTCGGCCATCGCTGTTTGCGATGTAACCGGATTGTCACGGCAGTTACATATGCCACTGTCACAATCCGCTGCACTCTACTCATGGCACATGCGTCTTCTCAGACATCCTGGAAGTCGCGTTACTTACCCACGAGGAAGTAACCACTCTGATCCGCCAACGAATCTCGATCGGACGCCAAAGACAAAGAGCACGAAGCCGATCAACTCGCGCCTGCTTATAAAAAAATCCTGTTCCCCCCTGGAGCATCGTGAAAAAAACTCTCAATTTCCTGATCCCTGCGATTCTTGCCGCCAGCCTGAGTGCATGCGGCGGTGGCGATGATGGCAGCAGCAGCAACAGCTCTCCCACTAACAACAGCACGCCCACACCTACACCAACTCCCGCGCCCACTGGCAACATCCCCGTAGACAGCAAAATCCCGGCGCTGGCCTTTACCGACCCGCAAAGCACCTGGGATCTGAACAACTATACGCAGACCGGTAGTTTTGCCTTGCAGGTGGGGACGGGTACCAACCTGTTGAACGCCGAGGCCTCTGGCGTGGCCTACGACAAGGACACCGATTCGCTGTTTGTGATTGGCGATGGTGCGACCTCCGTCGTGCAGGTGGCCAAGAGCGACGGTCACGTCATCGATTCGATGACGCTCAATGCAAATGACTTCCAGGACACCGAAGGCATCACTTATGTCGGTGGCGGCAAGTTTGTGCTGGTGGAAGAGCGCCTGCGCCAGGTCGATCTGTTCACCTATGTTCCGGGGGGCATCTTGCACCGGGCAGATGTGCAAGCAGTCAAGCTGGGCACAACGGTGGGTAACGTCGGTATTGAAGGTGTGACTTTCGATACCAAGACCGGCGGCTATGTCGCTGTGCGCCAGTCGCAGCCAACCAGCATTTTCCAGGCAGCGATCAATTTTGCAGCGGGTACGGCGACGGCATCAGACGGTACGCCGATCCTGTCGACAACAGATAATCCGCCAGTATTGTTTGATGAGGCCAAAGCGGGCCTATCGGCGTTCAACGACGTGTTCTCGGTCTCGAATATCGTCCCGGCCACTGCGCCGGATTACGATAACCTCATCATCATTGGTGCGCCGGATGGCCGGATCGTCAAGATGGATCGTGCCGGCAACATGCTGAGCAGCTTGTACATGAGCGCCACCGCCCAGAACGAAGGCGTGACGATGGGGCCGGATGGCACCATTTATGCGGTTGGGGAACAGGCCGCAGGGCCGAGCCTGCCAGGGCTGACCATCTTCAAGCCAACCACCGGCAAAACCAACGTCGGCATCGGCAGTAATCTGTACCTGACGTTTGATCAAGCCGTGAAAGCGGGCGCCGGTAATCTGGTCTTGAGTAATGGCACCGATACACGCACCATTGCCGTGACTGACACCACGCAAGTGACCTTCAATGGCAGCGTGATGAAGATTCATCCGAAGTTCTACATGGTGGCCGGTACAACCTACAACGTCACGTATCCAACTGGTGTGATCAATACTGTCGCGGGTGCCAATACCGTTGCAGTGTCTGATCCATCGACGTTCTCGTTCACCACGATTGGTACCGTTGACCAGACTGCGCCAACATTGACCAGCACTGCGCCGGTTGATGGCGCGACTGGCATCGCGGGCAGCCACTTTGCCATGTCGTTCAATGAGATCGTGCAGGCCGGTGCGGGCAATATTGTGATCAGCAACGGTGCTGATACCCGCAATGTGTCAATTACCGATACGACCCAGGTCAAGTTCAGCGGTGCCCGAATGACCGTTACCCTGACCACGCCATTGCAGGATAGCTCCCGCTATACCGTACAACTGGCCAGCGGCGTGATCACTGACCTGTACGGCAACGCCTATGCCGGTTCAACCCAGAGCTTCACCACCGCAGCCGCTGGTGCACCCGCACCAACCGTGCTGATCTCGGAAGTGAACTCCAACGCTGTGGGTGGCGATTTCTTTGAACTCTATAACTACGGCAGCTCGGCCATTGATCTGACCGGCTGGAAGTGGGGCGACAATCATGCCGACGTCAACGATGCCAACAACAGTGCGGCATTTGTGGCAGGTACAGTTCTGGCTCCCGGCGAGCATCTGGTCGTGGTTTCCGCTGCGCCAAGCGCGGTTAGCGCGTTCCGCACAACTTGGGGTCTTGCTGGTACGGTGCCAGTGGTTGCGATGCTAAACGTGAATAACGATCCGTTGAACGCCATTGGTTTGGGTAAGGGCGATGCGGTGATCGTTTATGACGCGAACGGCAACGTTGCAGCGGCAATGAACTACGGGACGCCGATCAGCGCAACGCAAGGCGATGGCTCGCTGAAGGCGATTCCGACGGCCACGGGTGCAAACGCAATTCTGGTTACCGCAGGCAATCACGCCGGTGCGATCTTCACCGGTGGCAGTGCCACTGCGTCGGCCGTGTGGGATACCGTTTCGACCACGACGCCAAACTATGTCAAGGCAGTGGTTGGAACCTTGGGTGGCTTTGCTGAACCGCTCCAATCTTCATCGATTGGTTCGCCTGGTCTCTAGTTTCCAGCTATTTAAACCGCAGACGTGTTTCAAAAAGCCGTCCGACTATGTCGGGCGGCTTTTTTTTGTGGTTAACCCGCCCCCTTTGGAGTCTGGAACCAGCCATCGCGCCTAAGCTTGAAAAAAAGATCGAAGGGGAGTTTGATTGGCTTCTCGCAAACTATCCGGCCTGACACTACAGTTGAGGGGAATAACCACGAGCTGCGCTTGTGGTTCGCAGCGCTTCGCTCCAGTCGCCTCTGACTTGCACGTCAGGCATCAATTGAAAGGAAGGTATGAACATGACACGCGTCCGGGTTAACGGTTTTACCATTTCGCTTGATGGCTACGGCGCGGGTCCAGATCAGGACCTGAATAATCCGCTCGGCGTGGGCGGGACAGATTTGCATCAGTGGTTAGTTTCGACCCGCACTTTCCAGAAGAGCCTGTTTGGCCGCGACGGAGGCACAACGGGCGTTGATGACGACTTCGCTGTGCGCAGTTTCAAGAATGTGGGCGCTTGGATTCTGGGGCGAAACATGTTCGGACCGATTCGCGGCGAGTGGCCCGACATGAACTGGAAAGGCTGGTGGGGAGACAATCCGCCCTACCACGTGCCCACTTTCATCCTGACTCATCATCCGCGCGCGCCCATCGAGATGGAAGGCGGAACGACATTCCACTTTGTCACCGGCGGCATTCACGAAGCGCTTGAGCGGGCACGCGACGCAGCCAACGGCATGGATGTGCGCATTGGCGGCGGCGTTGCCACGATCCAGCAATATCTTCGGGCTGGCCTCATCGACGAGCTCCACCTTGCTATCTCGCCGGTCCTGCTGGGACGGGGAGAGCGACTGTTCGATGGCGTTGACATGCGCGCGGTGGGATACGAATGCGTTCAGTCTGTTGCGACCGAGAAAGCCACCCATGTGGTACTCCAGCGGCAGGGGAGCAAGGGCGTCTGACCTGATCTGTGCGACGGGACACCTCGTCCGAAGCCCGCCTGTCTGGCTTCGGACCGGTTCGAGTGTCTGGCCGCTGGTATCAGCCGCCCAAAGCCATGATCGCGGCCATGAGGGCGACGCCGGTAATCACCATGGTCACGCCGCCGCGCCATGAGCTGCCGCCGGCATAGCGCATCAGCACGCCGCCAGCGACAAACAACATCGCCAACGCGACCAGGTTGGATACCCTTACGGCCAGATGTGCACTGTCCAGCAGCATGAACGGCACCACCACTGGAAATGTCGCCAGAACGACCAGCAAGAAGACACCCAGCGCACCTTTGAAGTCTTCTGCACCCAAGCGGGCATGCTGCTTTTGAACGGGCAACTCGATCAGGCGCAAGCGCATCATTTCCAGCACCTCGGGGCTCGCCGCCGCTGCCAGTCGTGGGGGGAGCGCATCGGAGATCAACGCTTGTGCATGCGTTGCGTCAGGGTCGGCGGCAAGGTGGTTAAGCAGGTTTACGCCTCGGGTGCGTTCAACGCGGATGCGCAGAAGGTACATCACTGCATCCACAATGCCCCACGCCAGATTGCACCCCAGCGCGGTCACCATCATGGTGCGGACCTCTTCGTGGCCGGCCTTGGCGACACTCAGTGATCCCACAAAACTCATCGCCATGAGCAAGCCGAACACCACTTCACTTGTGCGGTCTACAGGATCAAGAACACGAGCCTGTTCGTCGAATTCCGTTGCTTGCATGACCCTTCCCCCTCAGATCCAGCCGATATGTTGTTGAACAATCAGCCCCCAACACTTGAGCGCATCTTTGTAGGTCTAGACTATTGGCCGCGAACTATGAAAGAAATGCGTATTGCGAGTCCGCGTATGGGGGATTCAATTCCGATGTGGTCCACTGAACAGTCCCGGTTTCCAGTGGCAATAAATAAAGAAACAGCGCGATCAAAGTCGCGCCGTTTCTTTATGTCCAGCTAACGGTTAATCAGCCGTCGATATGAATCTGCAAACCGGTTGCGGAGTAGATCGGCGTGAACTTGAAGCCATCAACATTGATGGTGCTAAACGTGCCTTGCAATTTGCCCGCGCCAAGCAACGTCAAAGTGCTGCCCACGGCGGGTTTGAAACCGCTGGCAAACTTTACGTTCAAGGTGCCGCCGACCAGCGAAACCGTACCACTGGCTTTCAGTTGGCCTTGGGCGTTGGTTCCCAGGTTCAACTGCAAAGTACCCGCGGCCAACTGGGTATAGTTCGCCACTTGCACCGCGCTGGTGGCGTTGCACACCGCGGTACCCGCAGCCACGTAGACATCACCGCTACCAAACGCGGTGGTGGAGTCTGCCTGCAGCGTGCCCGCGTCCATTTCGGTGCCACCGCTGTAGCTGTTGTTGCCGGTCAGATGCAATGTACCGGTGCCGCTCAGGCTCAGCTTGCCCTTGCCGGATATATCGTTTTGCCAGCGATCAAGCGCGTTAAAGCCGCCCTGGCTGGCATCCATGCTGATGCTGACATCGCCATTGAAAGCACCATAGCCATCTGCGGCAGCAAACAGGTTCAACCGGCCCCAGCCTTCAGCGTCGTCCAGTACCGGATAACCCGAGGGCAGCGCAGTGGTTTTCAGCACGACGCGGCGTTGGTCGGCACTTAGATAGGGCAGACGGGTTTCTAGCAGAATCTCGGCGTCTTTAGGGACTTGGGCGGTTTTGGTGACATCAGCAATCGGGGCAAAACCAAAGGTCAGGCGGCGCAGATAATTGGCCTTGTTGGTCGCGTGGTCGGCAAAGCGATCCGTCGCGCTGGTGGCTGAATGAGCGTAGTTATAGAAATCGGCGGCGGTAGTTACGCCCGCTGCAGACATCAACGCAGTATGCGCTTGAGCGTATGCAGCCTGGCGAGTAGCCGCGGTTGCGGCTTGCAGATTGGCCGCCACCAGCGCAGTCGCCTGAATTCGCCCACCGATTACATCAAGCGGCGAATGCATACCGGCCAGGATGCGATTTTCACCCAGTTCCAGCGCACGCGAGACCATTTCCTGGTAGCGCTCGGGCACCAGATAAGCCATGGCAAAAGCATCTCGCCCAGCTTCTGCCGAGTGACCACTAGGGAAACCACCGTCGGTGGACGGAGTGCTGCTCTCTGCCGGTACCAGTGCCGGAACGACCACCACGCTGTTACTCCAGCGCCATGGGCGAGCGTACTTGTAAAAGCGTTTGGCCGGCTCGGTGGAAGCGTTGTTGCCCACACTGCTGATCAGATCAACCGCCGTCCCGAAAGTGGCATTGCTGGCACTGCCCACGCCGATATTGTTGCCGCTATCGTTGTATAACACGGTGGTCGCATCGGCAGGCACGCTGGTAATGCTGGTGGTCTGTTGCGCGGCGGTACGCCAGGCGCTGGTTAGCGGGCCCATGCCGTCAGTCACGCTGTAACCCTTTTGGCGTCGGTCGTCCAGGTAAGCGGCCGTGGCTTGATCGGCGGTACGGTTGGTGGTGGCGTTGATCACGTATTGCACGTTCGCATTCAGCACGGCGCTGTTCACGATGGTGCCATCGGTTGCATCACCAGGAATGCCGGTCCAGGTAGATGCAACCACCGCTGGAAAGCTGCCACTGGCTGGCGCAGTCACACCGGCATCCACCAGCAACGTGCTGGGAGTCCACAGCGCCAGAAAGCCATCTAGCACCCGCACGCCAGCGTTAGTGTCTTTGGTGGCATAACGCGCATCGCCGCGCTGGTTGGTATAGGCGTAATCCACAAACGGCAGAATGGCAGCCTGATCTTGTACTGGAGCTGTATCGGCATAACCCACGCCAGCAGGCGCGGCGGGCGTGGTAAAGGTGGAGACGACGGATGTAGGAACGGTAGGCGACGAGCTATTGCTGTTACCCCCGCAACCGACCAGCAGCAAGGCCAGGGCAATGGGAAGGAGCGAGAGAGGTGCGTGACATCGTTGTTTTAACATATCAAATCCTGGCGGTTTACAAGGGCCCCGAACTGGATCGGGAGTCGGTAAATCGCCTGATATATTAGAAGTGCCGCATGACAGGGGTGTGGCAACGAAAAATGCGTTGCGTGGTGAAACCGCATGGTGCTGGCGGGGCATTGCCTTCAGTAGAAGGTCTGAGCAAAACCAGGAAAGCTGTGGAGATTAAGACCAACATCAAATCGGACCGGCCACCGCTGCCAGCGCGGCCTGCCCGGGCGTCAGCCGCACAGGGATGCGGCGGCGACGCAGTATCTGCCTGACAGCGCAGGCTGCAGAAAACTACAAGGAGTACGCCGCGACCACCTGCTGCATCTGCGTAGCAAGCTTGTTCAGCCGCTTGGCCGAATCGCTGGCCTCAAGTACGGCAGCGTTATTTTCTTCGGACATCTGGGCGACCACTTCCACTTGCCGGGCGATGCCGGTACTCGCTGCCCCCTGTTGAGTGATTGCCGCAGAAATTTCACTCACCATCCCGGCTGTTTGCAGGCTGCGACTGGCGATTGCCTGAATCACTTTGCTTGCCTCACCGGCATTCACCACGCCACTTTCACTGCGCTGCAAGGCATCTTGCATTCCCGACACCGCGTGCTGCGCCACTTCGCGCATTTGACCAATGGTGGAAGTGATCTCTTGCGTGGATTGCGAAGTACGTTCAGCCAGTTTTCTGACTTCGTCGGCCACGACGGCGAAGCCACGGCCTTGCTCGCCGGCCCGCGCGGCTTCGATGGCGGCATTGAGCGCCAGCAAGTTGGTCTGCTCGGCCACGTCCTTGATGACATTGACGACAGTGGCAATCTGTTCGCTGGCGCGTTCCAGTTCCTGCAGCCGTGCGGCGGCTTCCTGAATACTGCCGGCGATTTCACCCATGTCGTCAACAGTCTGTTGAATAACAGCTGCGCCAGTCTTGGCGGTTTCACCACTTTCCAGCGCGAGCTGATGCGCGTCCTGAGAGCGTTCGGCCACGTGGTGAATCGAGACGTTCATTTCTTCGACGCCAGCCGCGATGGTGGCAGTCGCATCGCTCTGGCGGTTGGAACTTTCAGAAACCTGGTTCGCCGTCGCGGCCATTTCCCTGGCAGAACCCGCGACGCTCACGGCGTCCCGTTGCAAGCTGCGCAAGCTCTCTTGCAGACGGGTAAGCAACTGATTGAAGGCGAGGGTGGTCTCGCCCATTTCATCCTGGCGGCTCACCGGTGCGCGTTGGGTAAAGTCCAGTTGTTGCTCGACCGACAGCACCGTTTTGCGCATGCTGCCCAACGGCACAATCATCACCCGGTACAACAACACGCCGATCACAATAATGAGCAACGCGGCCAGCAGCGACACGCCGGCACAGATCATGAGGCCTCTGTTGCTGGTCGCTGTGGCTTGGGTCCGGCCAGTGTGTACCAGTTCATAATTGAACTGTGCATGACTCTTCAGGGCCGTGGTGAAGGCGTCACCCGCTGCCACGGAAGCATCAAGCGCTTTGAGTGCCTCGGGTATCTGGCTCGCTTTGATCTTGTCCCAGATCGGTTGCACGGCAGAGCGGTATTGGGCAAAAGCCGCCTGGTCCTGGGCCAGATGCTGTTTGTCAGCGTCGTTGGAGATCAGCTCGGCGTCGTAACGCTTCAATGTCTCTTCGATTTGCACTACGTCCCGATCAAATGCCTGGTGATTCCGTTCGATTGCCGCAGGTTCGGAACTCAGCAGGGCGGAACGTAGCACGGTTCGCATGTGTTGCGCGCCAAGGCTGACCTCATCAATGGCCTGTACGCCGGGTATGAGGTTGTCGCTCATGAAGACAACCTGGCCGTTCAGCGCGCGTGCTGAATAGAAAGCGGTCAGCGAAACAATGGACAGCGCAATAACCGACATTACGATCATCAAGATCAAGCGTTTGGCGATAGTCATTTTTATTCCTGATTACCCGTTAAGGCCTGTTTAACCGGGCCTTGGTTGCTGCTGTTTCTGGAAATGGGTTTTTATTCACCGGGAAGAATAATTCCGGCGCGATTTACGGCACCACTCAGGCATAAGTGAGCGGATTGCCGAGTCGCGAACCAGTTGCAGAAGCAAACCGCACGGGCGTTCCGCGATTGCAAGGCATGCTCTTTCGTCGATCGGGGTTCATCCCGTCAAGTGCGAGCCTGAGTAAAATTGCCGATATGCGCTCTTTAATAACGAGTCGGGGAAATCCAGAACTGAGCAAATCTGAGCAAAACAGGGTGACGAAGCTTATTTTGTGGACTTCTTTGATTGAACACCGTGAGCGCAGGACGCACAGATGCATTGGTGCGCGGATTGCCAGATGGCCGTAGAGCGGATTTGTCGCCGATTTTTGCCAGATCACCTAACTTGGTTGGGCGCTTGACACATTTGCGCCGTTAACTGGAAGCTCCCCTCGCTCAACCGCTCAACATCCACTGACAGGAAGAAGTATGACCACGAAAATCACCGTCGAAACGCTCGTCAATGCGCCCGTTGCCAAGGTCTGGAGCGCTTATACAACGCCGAGCGATATCAAAGAGTGGAACACCGCGTCTGACGATTGGCACACCACCCAATCGACGGTCGATCTGCGCGTTGGCGGCATCTTCTCGTCACGTATGGAGGCCAAAGACGGCAGCTTCGGCTTTGATTTCGCCGGGACCTACACCAAGGTGGTTCCGCAACAATTGCTTGAATTCTCGTTTGGGGATCGCACTGCTTCGGCCGAGTTTATCCCGGGGGCAAATGGCGTGACGGTTCGCGTGGCGTTCGATGCAGAATCGGAAAACCCGGTCGAACAGCAGCAACAAGGGTGGCAAGCCATCCTGGATAATTTTGCAAAGCACGTTCAAGCCAAGCAGTAATCCACTGCTGTTCTTTGCTTTGCAATACAAGAGGTTGGCTGCTTGAACTTCGCTTGAGATCGGCTTGGTGCCAAGGTGCGCGACCGCAATGGTCGCCACCGGTTGGCCATTGATATTTTCATGTCGTCGGCCTTGGTGGATAGCGCCAAACTGGCTATCGCCGCCACGATCAGAGCGTGTGAAGTTTTGGTGCCCAGTCCTGGGCAAATAGCGCTGCCGGTTGTGGCCGGCCAAAGTAGAAGCCTTGAATTGTGGTGCAGCCTTCCCGCTGCAGAAATTCGACCTGTGCCAGCTCTTCCACACCTTCGGCCACCGTGCTTAATCCCAGACTGCCAGCCAGGCCAATGATGGTGCGAATAATGGCCTCGCTATCGTTGCCGACGCCAATCCCCAAAACAAAGGCCCGGTCGATTTTCAGGATATGGACCGGCAATTGTTTCAGGTACGCCAGCGAAGAATATCCCGTGCCAAAATCATCAATGGATAGTTTCACACCCAGCGCCTTGATTGCCTCAAGCATGCTGAATGCGTCGGCTGCGGCCATGATCACGCTTTCGGTGATTTCCAGTTCCAGCGTTGAGGCAGGCAGATTGCAGATGCTCAGCAAGCTGGCCAGACGGGCAGGAAAATCGTCGCGTTCCAGTTGCTTGACTGACAAATTGACCGAAACGGAGTTGATGGCAAAGCCAGCGCCTCGCCATTGCGCAATTTGCCGGCAGGTTTTCTCCAGCACCTGATCACCAAGTCGGACAATCAGGCCCGAGTTCTCCGCCACGGGAATGAACCGCGCCGGTGATACCGAACCCAACTCCGGGCTATTCCAGCGGGCCAGCGCTTCGGCGCCCACCAGATGGCCGCTGACTGAATCAACTTTGGGCTGGAAATACACTTCTATTTCGTTGGCGTCGATGGCCCGCCGCAGATGGCGCTCGATCAATACGCGCTCTTGCGCTTCTATCGACATCTGGTAGGTATACAGCTGGTACCGGTTCCGCCCGAGCGCTTTAGCCTGATACATCGCAATATCGGCTTTACGCACCAGGGCATCGAAATCGGTTCCGTCTTCCGGCGAGAAACTGATGCCGATACTGGCCGAAAGATGGATATCGTTGTGATTGATGCGGAATGGCTGATTGAATAAAGACAAAAGCTTTTCTGCAACCAGATTCACCGTTGCCGGGTCTTGCACATTGGCCAGAATGCAGACAAATTCATCGCCGCCAATCCGGGCCAGCGTGTCGCCTGAGCGGACATGCTCAGCAAGCCGCGCCGTCACTGCAATCAGCAGTTGGTCGCCGATAAAGTGACCGAGCGTGTCGTTAACGTCCTTGAAGCGATCCAGATCCAGAAACAGAACCGCCAGCCGTTGAGGTTGCAGCGGCTGCTGCCCTAACGCCGTTTCCAGGCGTTGTTTGAATAACAGACGATTTGGCAGATTGGTCAGCGGATCGTGATGCGCCAGCCGGTCCAGCCGCTCTTCAGCATTGCGGCGCTCGTCGATTTCATCTTCAAGCATGCGGTTCGCATCACCGAGTTCGCGAGTGCGCACTTCGACCCGACCATCCAGTTCGCGATTGATCTCAACCAGCTTGGCGGCCTGATTCTTGATGATCCTTCCCGCCCGCTTTACCACCAGCATTTGCGCAATATAAAGCGCAATCATCGCCAGGCTAATAGCGGCGGTTAGCCACCACAATTGTTTCGCGGTACTGGCGATGAACGACGTTGCATCCAGATAAATCTCAAGCACACCTTCAATCCGCCCATCTGCGCCGTGTACCGGCACGTAGGTTGAAATCAGATCGCGGTCATTGAGTTTGCGTTCAAAAGAATCAATTGTATTGCTGTGTTCCAGCTCGCTTACCGGCACACCGGCGACGGCGGATTCAAAGCCGTCATTGCCCTTTTCAATCTCTCCGACTTGCGTTGGGTCGGTGGAAAACACTGTCATGCCGTTGAGCGCATACACTTTCAGCCGGATAACGTCGGTGCCTTTCATGAGCTGCACGACGTTGCTTTGCAATTTGGCTTGCGTGGCCATTTCCCGCATGCGGGCCACATCGTTGCTCATTTGTGTGAGTGGCTTGAAATGGGGCCACAGCGAATTTTCAAATACCTGCACCAGCGAGGATGCGCGGACTTTCTCCAGTTGCAGCATTTGTGCGCTTGAATAAAAGCGCAAATACCCGGCCATCGCCACCGTGGCGATGCCCATCAGCACCAGCGAAAGCCAGAAGAAATAACGAACCAGATCAAAAGAGCTATCAGCGCCAGGCTCGCCCAGCGGCTGCTTGTTCCACTTGTTGTCCGATGCCATCAACCTCTCCTGGGTGGTTGAGCCGAGTATGCCTGGAAACACGGCATATTTGCATGCAGACAGTGAGCGCTGTTGCGTAGACGAGAACGCTTCACTGATTGGCGTTTTTTCGCGGTGAACCTGGCGCCATGAGATGCTCAAGCGCACAGGCAAAAAGCTGGCATACGATCAGCGCCGGTTCGCCAATTGGGCTCAGCCTTTTGCCAAAGACTTCTCCTCATTGATCGGGCTGCTGCGAAACCGTAAACCCAGGACCAGCGGTACCGCGATCAGATAAACGAGTACCACCGCTAGCCAGATCGCGCCGGGCCATTGCGCCCGCACGACGTAGTAGAACGTTGAGAACGCAAGCGGGCCGATGATCGATGCGAGGGCCACCACCGATGCCAGTACGCCCTGAAACTGCCCCTGTCGCGTCTCATCAACCAGGCGCGTAGCAAGCGACTGCAGTGCAGGAACACCAATGCCGCCGAGGGCGAAGAGCGGCATGATCGCAAACACCATCCAGCCTTGCGTGGCAAAAGCCAGCAGGCCCAGCGCAACGCAGATGCCGGCTATCCCGGTCAAGATGGCGCCGCGTTCACCCAGTAATTTGACGGCTGGTCCGGGCAAAAAGGCCTGAGCCAGTGATTGGCATATGCCAAAGGTGCCGAGCGACAAACCGATCCACAGGCCGTTCCACTGAAATGCGTCGTTGCCCCAGAGCGCCCAGCAGGTGCCATACACCTCGCCCGAGGCACTCAGGATGAAAAAGATCAATGTGATGGGCGCGAGACTCTTCATGGAGAACACCCAGCGTAACGGGCGCAGCGGGTTGAGCGCAGCGAGGTCGATCTTCTCCCCGCTTGGCGTACGCGATTCCGGCAGGACGAACAATGCCAGCAGCAGGTTGGCCGCATTCAGTGCCGCAGCGGCAATGAACGGGAGCCTTAGCCAGTAGTCGCCCAGCACCCCGCCGAGCACCGGACCGATGATGAACCCGATGCCAAACATGGCATTGAACAGGCCAAACCGCCGCGCACGCGTTTCCTGGGGCGAGATATCCGTGATGTAGGCGGTCGCTACCGAAATATTGGCGCTGGTCAGCCCGGCAATGGCACGGCCAATGAGCAGCATCCACAGTTGGGGCGCAAAAGCCATGACCACGTAGTTAATCGCGGCGCCGGCGAGGGAAATCAGCAGCACCGGGCGTCGGCCAAGGCGGTCACTCAACGCGCCAAGCACTGGCGCAAAGACGAACTGCATCACTGCATACAGCGCGGTCATGATGCCGATCCACGGCGCGACATTGCCTGCGTGCGTCACCTCTTCAAGCAAGCGCGGCAGGATGGGAAAGATCAGTCCGATGCCGACGGCATCCAGACCAATCGCGGTAAAGATAACGATAAGTGGTTTATTCATTGGGATTCTTGGTGGTGCCGCAAAAGGGCGACTGGTAACGCCTGCGTGGCAGGTTTACGCGGGTGGAAAACGGGTTTGGCCGGTGATCTGCAATTGGCCTTCCTGAAACTGGAGTCATGACGAAGGCACTTACGTGCCGCCCAAATTGGGCTCGCTCACGTTCAGGGCATTCAGCACTTTTCGGAAATGTATTAAATACCAATATGTACTGAGTACACAGTAGCGTGTGCTATTATCCGCAGCATGTCAACGCCATCCGACCTTCGATCCCGCAAGCGCCTTGCCACGCGACAAGGCATCTCCGATACCGCCACGCGCCTTTTCCAGGAACGCGGTTTTGATAACGTGACGGTGGACGAGATCGCGGCGGCGGCTGATGTCGGGCGAATGACGGTGTTCAATCACTTCCCGCGCAAAGAAGACATGTTCTTTGATCGCGACGAGGAAGGGCGCGAGATGCTGCGCGAGGCCTTGCGCCAGCGCGATCCAAACATCTCGCCGCTGGAGACGCTACGCCTCTTGGCACATCGGCTGGTTGCCCAGCAGAGTCCTTACGTCAGATTTGAGGCTGGGGGCGCGGGCTTTGTCTCTGCCGGGAGTCAGGGCTTTATCGAGACAATCGCGGGCAGCGAAACCCTCAAGGCGCGGGCGCGGGCGATACGGGATGAACTGGCGCAACTGTTGACGTTAGCGCTAGCCGAATGCGCCGGGCGAGAACCGGGTGATGCCGACGCGCAACTGGCGGCAGGCCTGCTTCTGGCAACGTGGACGGTGGCGCTTACCCAGGCTCACCAGACTTTTCGGCAGAGCCAGGACGCAAAGGCAGCGAAAGCCGTGTTTCTCGCGATTGTTGATAAAGGCGCCATCGGCCTGAACGCCGCAATGGCCGGCACCCCCTACGCCTGAGCAATCACTGTGCGCCTGCGGACTCGCGGCCTTGCGCCCAGCCGCGTATTGCTTCGGCAAATAGCCGCAACGCGGTAGGCGGGTGGCGGTTGGCGGGGTAATAGAGACACAAACCCGGGAAAGCCGGGCTCCAGTCTGGCAGCACGGCGGTGAGACGACCTGCCGCAAGATGCTCGGCAACGTCGTCTTCTGGCACCCACGCAATGCCGATCCCGGCCAGCGCGCCTTCGATCGCCAGTTTGAGATTGCCCACCGTCAGCGGGCCATTGACGTCCAGATGCATGGTGCGGCCGCGATACTGCGGGTCCCAGCGATACAGCTGGCCACTGTCAAAGCGAAAACGGATACAGCGATGCTGCAGTAAATCTTGAGGCGTTGTAGGTGTGCCGTGTTGTGCCAGGTAGGCAGGCGTCGCCACAGCGGTAAAGCGCATATCTCGTCCGAATTTCACGGCAATCATGTCACGTGGCACTGTTTCCAGCAGGCGAATGCCCGCGTCAAATTCACCGGCCACGATATCCAGCATCCGGTTATCCAGCACAAACTCAATATGGATATCGGGATAGGTCGCCAGGAACTCAGGCAAAACATGCCGAATCAGCGGGGTGGCGCCGGACTCCGAGGTGCTGATCCGCAGCGAGCCCGACGGTTTGTCCCGCGCAGACCTGGCCTCGCTGATCGCGTCTTCGATATCGGCAATGGCAGGGCGCACCCGCAGCAAAAACTGTTCGCCCGCGTCGGTCAGCGCCACTGAGCGGGTGGTGCGGTTGAACAGCCGCACACCCAGCCGTTCTTCCAGTCCTCTTATGGCATGACTCAAGGCCGAGGCCGATACATCCAGCGCACGCGCTGCCGCCCGAAAGCTGCGGTGCTCGGCAACCGCAACAAACGCATTCAGTTCGGAAAATCCAGTACTGGCCATAGATGAGTTTTCCTCAATAGATCATGCAATTTTAGCTGGATTGTTGATTGATCTTGCAGGAAATACACTGCTTGTCATCTTGAGAGGGCACCGGCCACAGCGCCAAACCCGGTCATCTCACCGTTTTGGTTAGCAGCAAGCAACTGGAGAACAACATGCAAAAACGCAAACTTGGCAAGAGTGGTCTGGAAGTATCGGCACTGGGGCTGGGCTGCATGGGGCTGAGTTACGGCTACGGGCCAGCCACCGACAAACAGCAGGCCATTGCGCTGATTCGCCGCGCGTATGAGCTGGGCGTTACCTTCTTTGATACCGCCGAGGTTTACGGCCCGTATCTCAATGAAGAGGTCGTGGGCGAAGCGCTGGCACCGTTTCGCAATGAAGTGGTCATCGCCACCAAGTTTGGTTTTAACTTTGGCGATGACGGCAAACAGCAAAGCCTGGACAGCCGTCCGGAGCATATCCGGCAGGTGGTCGAGGGTTCACTCAAGCGCCTGAAAACCGATGTGATCGACCTCTATTACCAGCATCGGGTTGATCCGCAAGTACCCATTGAAGAGGTGGCGGGCGCTGTCAGAGAGCTGATCCAGCAAGGCAAGGTGAAGCATTTTGGCTTGTCCGAAGCGGGCGCGCAGACCATCCGCCGCGCCCACGCCGTGCAACCGGTGACTGCGCTGCAAAGCGAGTATTCGCTGTGGTGGCGCGAGCCCGAGCAGGAAATCTTGCCGCTGCTGGAAGAACTGGGCATTGGCTTTGTGCCGTTCAGCCCGCTGGGTAAAGGGTTTCTGACTGGTGCGATTACCGAAAACACATCGTTCGCCAGCAATGATTTCCGGCAAGTGGTGCCGCGTTTCAGTACCGATGCCCGTAAAGCCAATCAGGCGCTGGTGGATCGGCTGGGCGCGATTGCGGCACAAAAACGCGTTACACCGGCGCAGATTGCGTTGGCGTGGCTGTTGGCGCAAAAGCCCTGGATTGTGCCTATTCCCGGCACCACCAAGCTGCAACGGCTGGGCGAAAACATGAGCGCTGCAGCGGTTGAACTGACCGGGCAAGAACTGGCGGATATTCAAAGCGCCATTACCAGCATGGCCGTGCACGGCGACCGCTATCCCGCCCACTTGCAGGCGCGTGTTGGCCGCTAAACCGCCACGGCGCGGACATCATTGCGCGATCAGTAGTCGTCGCCAGTTCACTCTTACTTGATAGAGGTTATCCATGGAATTCCGAACACTGGGCAGTACGTTGCAAGTCTCCAGCCTTGGTCTGGGCTGCATGAGCATGAGTGCCGCCTACGGCCCGGCCGCCGACAAGCAGGAAATGATCAAGCTCATCCGCAACGCGCACGAGCGCGGCATCACTTTGTTTGACACGGCGGAGTCTTACGGCCCGTTTCTTAACGAAGATTTGCTGGGTGAAGCGCTGCAGCCGATCCGCGATCAGGTGGTCATTGCCACCAAGTTTGGCTTTGATATCGACTTGGTCACTGGCGAGCGCCGCGGCGCTGGCACCAACAGCCGCCCGGAACACATCAAGGCCGTGGCCGATGCCAGCCTGAAGCGGCTGCGTACTGATCGCATCGATTTGTTCTACCAGCACCGGGTTGATCCAGCCGTGCCGATTGAGGAAGTGGCCGGTGCGGTGAAGGACCTGATTGCCCAAGGCACGGTGAAGCACTTCGGTTTGTCCGAGGCCAGCGTGCAGACGATCCGGCGCGCCCACGCAGTGCAAACCGTCGCCGCCGTGCAGAGTGAATATTCGCTGTTCTGGCGCGGCCCGGAACTGGAACTGCTGCCAGTGCTGGAAGAACTGGGCATTGGTTTTGTGCCGTTCAGCCCGCTGGGCGCGGGGTTTCTCACCGGCCAGATCGACGAGCATACGCAGTTTGATCCAACGGACTTTCGCAACGTCGTGCCGCGTTTTTCCCCCGAGGCGCGCAAGGCCAATATGGCGCTGGTCGACGTAGTCAAAGCGGTCGCGGCCCGCAAAGGTGCTACACCAGCCCAGGTTGCGCTTGCCTGGTTGCTCGCTCAAAAGCCGTGGATTGTGCCTATCCCCGGTACCACCAAGCCGCACCGGCTGGTGGAGAACCTAGGGGCGATCGATCTGACTCTGACCGCAGATGACCTCACGCTGATCAACGAGGAAGTATCCCAAGTACAGGTGCATGGCGAACGTTTGCCTGCGGCGGCATTGCAGATGACTAACCGTTAAACACCACCACCACAGCAGGAACAGAAAATCGCAGACGATAGCCACTATTACGGCCATCTCTGCGATTTTTTGTTTGCGCTGCGCCAGTCGTGGGATTTGGGCGGTGAGCAATGTTGCCCGGCACATGCTGGGTGCAAGCACTACGATGATTGCAAGCGCTGCTTCGCTTACGTCACGGGTGCCGGATTCGGTCGGTCACCGGCTCGTGCTGCCGAAACAAACCCTTGCACTCAGAGCGGAGGCAGCGCGTTTAGCCGCCAGTTTTGTGCGGAACCCCTAAAAGAAATGTCGTGGAGATGCCAAGTATGGAGTTGCTCGCAAATCATCCCGTTTTGTTCTGCCTGGTCTCGCTGCTGCTCATGTCACTGGCGGCGTGGGTTGGCGCGGTTGTGCTACGCCAGAAAAAGCCAATGGATGAGGCGACAGTCGAAGATTTCAGTGTTGTGCAATCGGCCACGTTGACGCTGCTGGCGCTGGTGATCGGGTTTTCGCTGTCGATGGCGGTGGGGCGCTACGACCAGCGCAAGAATTACGAAGAAGAAGAAGCCAACGCCATTGGCACAGAGTTTATCCGCGTGGATTTTCTGTCCGTCCCGGCTGCGGCGCAGTTGCGGACTTTGCTGGTCAAATATCTTGATCAACGCGTCCTGTTTTATCGGACCAACGATGCCCAACAGCTCGGGGTCATTAACACCACGACCGCGCAGATTCAGGCCGATATGTGGGCGTTGGTGCGCACTGGCGCCAGCGCCGCGCCGAATCCGATTACCGCGCTGGTAACTGCGGGAATGAATGACGTGATCAATACCCAAGGCTATACCCAGGCGGCGATCTGGAACCGCATTCCGCATTCGGCGTGGGCGCTGATGATTGTGATCGGGCTGTTCAGCAACGCACTGGTGGGCTACGGGTCGCGCAGCAAGCAGGTGAGAAGCCGGTTTCTGGTGATCATGCCGCTGGTGGTTTCGCTGTCGTTCATGTTGATCGCGGATATCGACAGCCCGCGTAGCGGCATTATCCGCGTGGTGCCCCAAAACCTGATCAGCCTGGCGCAATCGCTGCCCAAGCCGTAAGCGACGGCCCAGGCTCGCGCCCTGGCAGAGCAGGCTGGCCGCAATCGCAGTGTTGTTGCCGGGCCTGGTATGCCAGAGACACTCATCGGGAATGACGTCAGGAAATGCAGCCATGATTCTCAGTCGTCAGCAGCGCGCTCCACAGTTTCCCCACGCCTATTCGGTCTGGCGCGATCACGCCTGGTTCTGGGGCGCGATTGTTTTTCTGGGCATGCTAACCATCTTGCTGGTGGTGTGGCTGGTGGAGCCCGCGCCGCCCAAAACCATCGTCATTAGCGCTGGCCCGGCGGATGGCTCATTCTGGCCCGCCGCCAATGCTTATCGCAAAATTCTGGCGCGTGACGGGGTCACGCTAAAAGTCCTGCCATCGGACGGTTCTTTGCAAAACCTGCATCGCTTGCTCGATCCGAAGCAACATGTTGATCTGGCGCTGGTACAAGGCGGCGTGGCGCAAGGGTTGGATACCTCATCGCTGATGTCGTTGGGCAGTGTGTTTTATGCGCCGATTGTGGTGCTGTATCGCGGCGGCGAAATTGCCCGATTATCGCAACTGAATGGCAAGCGCATTGCGATTGGCCGCGAAGGCAGCGGTACGCGAGTGATTGCACTCAATTTGCTCAAGGCCAACGGCATTGTGGCCGGGGGCGCTGCTACATTGCTGCCCTTCGACGGGCAGGAGTCCGCACGCCAACTGGCAGCCGGGCAGATTGATGCGGCGTTCTTCAATGGGGACTCCGCCACTCGCGGCCTGATGTTGCGCTTGCTGCAAGACCCGAATGTGCTGGCGCTGAATTTCACTCAGGCGGCGGCTTATACGCGGCTTTTTCCGTATTTGAACCAGATTGATTTACCCGCCGGGGTGCTTGATCTGGGCCGCAATATTCCTCCCGCCACTGTGCATTTGATTAGTCCGATGGTTGAACTGGTAGCTCGGCCCAATTTGCACCCCGCCATTTCTGATTTGCTGATCGAGGCCGCGCAGGAAGTCCACGGCATGCCGGGTTTGCTGCAGCGCAGCGGCGAGTTTCCCAGCCCTATCGAGCACGAATATCGCATCAGCGAAGACGCAGCTCGCTATTACCGGTCAGGCAAGAATTTCCTCTACCGCAATTTGCCGTTCTGGATGGCCAGCCTGGTCGATCGCACGCTGGTTTTGCTGATCCCCATGGCGGTGCTGTTTTTCCCGGCGTTGCGCGTGTTGCCAGCGTTGTACCGCTGGCGGGTGCGCTCGCGTATTTATCGCTGGTATGGCTTGTTGATTGCGATTGAGCGCGAGGCGCTGGAGCACGTGACGGACGAAGAGCGTGACCGCCTGGTCAAAGACCTCGACCATATTGAAGAAAGCGTAAACCAGCTGAAAATGCCGCTCGCTTATGCCGATGCTTTCTATGTGTTGCGGGAGCACGTCGGCTTTGTGCGCTCCCGGCTTAGTGGCGAACAACGGCCTGCCTGAGCACGCTGACGCGCCCGGGTTCAGCTTTTCTGGCGGCCCTGGATTGGCTCGGCAACTATGTGTTGCGGTAGCGCAGGCGCCTTGCCATCGCCAGCAAGAGCGGCGACCACATAGCGATTGCGCCCCGCCATTTTAGCCTGGTACAAGGCTTCGTCGGCCTTGCTGTAGGCGGCATCCAGTGACAACGGCTGACCGGGGCCGATGGCAACTGCGCCGACGGACACCGTCAATTGTGGCCAATCGCTTTTTTCATGCGGGATATCCAGATCACGCACTCCCACGACAATGCGTTCCAGCACGGCGTCGAACTGATCTGGGGCTTGCAGCGGCACCAGCACCGCGAACTCCTCGCCACCCACCCGGAACACGCCATCAGTGGCGCGCTGCAATGCCTGACGCAGTGCTTCGCTCACGCTACGCAAGACCTGATCGCCTGCCTGATGGCCATAGTGATCGTTATATTTTTTGAAGAAGTCGACATCCAGAATGGCCAGTCCCAGCCAGCTCTGGTCGCGCAGGCTACGGCCAAACTCGCGTTGCGCAATGATGTCGAAGTGGCGCCGGTTATAGAGTCCGGTCAATCCATCCTGAATCGACAATTTCTCGTTATCGCGCAGTGCTCCGGCCAGTAACACCAGCAAAGTCACCGACAACAAAGAGGCGATGATCGCGCCGATCAACAAGAGCGAGTCGCTGGCCGCACCCAGCAAAATGGCGGGGTGGTCGGTGATAGTCACCATGAACCAGCCCGCCTGGCTGAGCGGGTAAACGGTATATGACACCTTGCCGGCGCGCACCGGTGTGCCGGGTGGGCGTTGCAATACGTCGACGGATACTTTGGGTTGCTCCGGGTGCAGCAAGTTGCGGCCGCTGGCGTTGACCACCGTAAGGCCGGAATACGGGACCTTGCGTAAAACAAGGGCCTCGACCAGCGTTGCCAGTTTGACATCGCGGCTGATTACCCCCAGAAATTGGTCGGCCACGTATAGCGGCGCACTCACCGTAGCCGTCTGTTCCTTATGCTCAAAATCCGGGGCTGCTCGCGTCCAGATGGTCTGGCGCTGCGGGTTGGCCTGCGGTGCAGCCTTGGCATAGGCAGCCCGCTGTTCGTCACTGCGCCGATAGAACTGGCTGCCGCTGGTAGCGGTGCCGAGAGCGGGGTAGACATAAGCAAAACCGCTGGCGGATTGGTAGTAAATCAATGGCAGGTCGGCGTCTCGATGTTCGAGCGCTTTGAGCAGTGGTGTCAGTGCGATGGCCATGGCCATTTCTCGTGCCAGCGGCGAATCAGTTGGCGGCATTGGCCCTTCGCCGCTGAGTTGCCCCAGTTCGGCTTTGGTAAAACCCGGCAAGGCACCCAGCACATAGCCGTGATGATCCGGCCGGGGATCGAGTCTGAGCGTGGGTTGCAGATTGAGGCTGTAACGACCGCTCATTAATTCTGCCGCCTGTTCAGCCAGCATTTCCACCGATTGCCGCCGGGTTTCCAGTGCGTATTCCAGGTGGACCGCCGCATAAGCGCTGGCGTCGCTCACATCGCCGTATTCCGTAGCCAGATTCTGGTTGAACCGGTAAAAGCCGCAGACCAGACCGCCGATAAACAGTGTCGTTGCCGCCAACAGCACCAGCCGCTCGGTGCGCCGGCCTGCAGAGAGCGAGGCAAAAACAGTGGGACGGCGTTTGGTCATGCGGGGGTTCCATGAGGTTGGTGATATTTGATGCGCATTAGAGCGTGTAATTGGGGTGCAGTTCTCGTGCCGCAGGATAGAAAAAATATCTGCTGCTGCGCGTGATCACCGGCTTGCCAGAGTATTTTGATGCATTCCTCGCTGACCGTAAGAAAACCACGGGCGGTGCGACTCATCAAGTGCAATCGCAATATTGCGGCGCGCAAAAGAGGCGCTGATCAGTGCGGCGACGGGTGTGGTGCACTTTTATACTGTCCATGGTTCAAACCAGTCAGCCGGTGGATCAGACTTAGCTGGCGGGCGCCGCACTGCTGGGCTACAAGACAACGCGACAACCTGAAGCAGCCACTTACCCCGTGGAGACCACAAATGAAACTCACCAACATCATTGCGCTAATCGCCCTGTCTGCTCTGACCTCGCTGGCCGTGGCCGGGGAGATCAAGCCATATAACCAGCAAGAATTCGATGCGCTGACCCAACAAGGCAAGCCAGTGGTGCTCGACATCAGCGCGCCATGGTGCCCGACGTGTAAACAGCAAAAGCCGATTATTGATGGCCTGATGCAGCAGCCTGCCTATAAGGACGTGACACTCATGACCATTGATTTCGACTCGGCCAAACCCACGCTGAAGAAATACAAGGTCACGATGCAAAGCACCCTGATTGCATTCAAAGGCGCCAATGAGGTGGGGCGTTCGGTGGGCGACACCACGCCAACCGGGTTGGAAGGGTTGATCAAAAAGACCGTTAACTGATGGATTTTGGCTTTACCTCATACGGCTTGGGTCTGCTAGCAGGCCTGCTTTCTACGCTCTCGCCCTGTGTTTTTCCAATTATTCCGCTTCTATTGGGGGCGGCGACCAACGCGCGGCGGCTGGCCCCGCTGGCGCTGGCTGGTGGTCTTGCGCTGTCTTATGCATTGATCGGTACAACGCTGGCCTGGGCTGGCGCGTCGCTCGGTGTAGACACGACACTTTTCCGTTATGGCGGCGCGGTGTTACTCGGCTTGTTGGGACTGGTGCTGCTTTCGGGGCGACTGCAGCAGCGTTTTGCCGCTACCACCTCCGGCATTGGCGATGCGGGCAACAGTCTTGTCTCTCGCATACATCTGGACGGTTTGTGGGGCCAGTTTGTCATTGGACTGGTGCTGGGCGTGGTCTGGAGCCCATGTGTAGGGCCGACCTTGGGAGCTGCCGTGTTGCTGGCAAGCCAAGGCTCGCATCTGCCGCAAGTGGCGCTGCTTATGGGGGTGTTCGGGATCGGCGCCGCCTTGCCCATTGTTGTTATTGCGGCGATCTCACGCAGCGCTTTGCTCAGGGTGCGCGGCAAAGTCATGCAAGTGGGTCAAGCCGGAAAAAAACTGATGGGCGCGCTGATGGTGGCATTGGCGTTGCTGATTCTTACCGGCGCAGACAAGCCACTGGAGTCGTGGATGGTAGATCAATCCCCCAACTGGCTCACACAATTAACTACCCGGTTTTAGGCAAATCTCACCTGCCGCGTTTTGCAGTAGCCAGTCATGGACGGCGGCGACCACGGGTGAGCGGGCGGGCTGCACCGAGCGCATCAACCACAGTTGCCCGAGCGTGAAGCCGGGAATCTGCGGCAGAGTGGCAATCTCGCCACGGGCCAGGGCGGCCTCGGCATACCAGCGCGACACCATGGCAATGCCGGCTTCCTCGCGGGCGGCGGCTACCAGCCAGTGCGGGTCGTCGATGGTCATCCGTCGTTTGATGGCCAGACCGGCGCGGCGCAGTTCGGGTAACCACGGCGCCCATTCTGGCCGGGCTTCGTGATACAGCAACGGCGCCATGCTCATGACTTCAGGAAACGGTACGTGCGCCAGGCGCGCGGCAGTTTGCGGCCCGCAGATGGCAATTGCTTCATCCGCCATGAGCGGCGTGCTTTCAATCTCCGGGTTGCGGATGGGTGAGTCCGAGATGATCAAATCAACATCGATCTGGTCGATCTCCAGGCTCTTGTCGATGGTAACCAGCCATAAATCCACGTCGGCAAAGCGCTGCTCCAGTTCTCTCATGCGTGGCAACAGCCAGCCCGAAGCAAACCGCGCCGCACAAAACACAATGACTGAGTCGGGCTTGCTGTAGGGCTCGATGCGATCGCGCCCGTCTGCCAGCAAGGTCAAGGCGGCGGAGACCGTTTGCAAATACAGCGTGCCTGCCGCCGTCAGCGCCACGCCTCGCCCGATGCGCCGGAACAAAGGCTGCCCGGTCCACTGCTCCAGTTGCAGTATCTGATGACTGATTGCCGACTGCGTCAGCGCGAGTTCCTGGGCCGCGCGGGTAAAGCTGCCCAGCCGGGCCGAAGCCTCAAATGCCAGTAGTGCTTGCAGGGGAGGGTGTCTGCGCATGAGGTATTAAAATTCCTGATACTAAAAGCAATATTTATCGCTTTATGGCCCGTAATTGTTTGATAACAATACACCATATGCAAATGAGCCATGCAAATTACGAATAGCTTTTAGCGCGTAATTTTGGTGCAAATGCACCAGTTTAGACAACAGCGAGACATTGAAATGCCCCAAAACGAATTGCCTCTACAGCAATCATCCGCAGATCAGGCTTCTGGTGCCAGCGGATTGCTGCATCCCGGGCCAACCTATGCGGGCGTGTTGTCATTTATGCGGCGGCGCTACTCAAGAGATCTGACCGGGGTCGATGTCGCCATCTCTGGTATTCCACTTGATCTGGCCACCACCTTCCGCCCCGGTACGCGCTTTGGCCCGGCGGGCATCCGTGCCGCCTCGGTGCAGCTGGCCGAGTTGATGATGTTTCCGTGGGGTGTTGACCCGTTTGATGAGTTTGAGGTGGTTGATTACGGCGACTGCTGGTTCGACGGGCATAACCCGCTGGGCATCCACGACAGCATCGTTGCCTTTGCCCGGCGGATATTGCAGTCCGACGCTCGCATGCTTACTTTTGGTGGTGATCACTACGTGACCTACCCGTTGCTCAAGGCGCATGCAGAGAAGTACGGCGCGCCGCTGAGCTTGATCCACTTTGATGCCCATTGCGACACCTGGCCTGACGACAATCCGGATTCACTCAATCACGGCACCATGTTTTACAAGGCGATTCGTGAGGGGCTGATTGATCCGGCGCGCTCGGTGCAAGTGGGGATACGTACCTGGAATGACGACTTCATGGGCGTACGCGTGCTGGATGCGCCACATGTCCATCGCCAGGGCACGCGCGCCGTTGTCGAAGAAATACTCGCCATCACCGGCAACTCACCGACTTATCTGACCTTTGATATCGATTGTCTTGATCCGGCCTTTGCGCCGGGCACGGGCACCCCGGTTGCGGGCGGACTGTCGTCAGCGCAGGCGCTCGACATACTGCGTGGCCTGGGGCCGGTCAATTTGATTGGGGCCGATGTAGTCGAGGTTTCGCCGCCGTACGACCACGCCGAAGTCACCGCCCTGGCTGCGGCGCATATCGCCGCCGACATTCTGTGCTTGATGCGGGCGCAAAAACTGCGCCGTTGAACTGCCGGATATCGCTCTGAATTCCTGCCTTCATTTGAATTGATATCGAGGAAAAAACATGGACAGCGCCTTTCTCAAGTCATGCGGCATTACCGCGTGTTTCTGTCTGGCGGCCACGACAACACTGGCCGCCGACAAGCAACTCAACCTTTACAACTGGTCCGACTACATCGGCAAAGACACGGTGGCCAACTTCGCCAAAGAAACCGGCACCAAGGTGCGTTATGACGTTTATGACAGCGAGGAAACCCTGCAAACCAAGTTGCTGACCGGTTCCACCGGCTACGACGTGGTCGTGCCCAGTTCCAACTTTATCGGCAAGCAAATTGAAGCCGGTATCTATATGCCGCTGGATAAAACAAAGTTGCCCAATCTGGCCAATATGGACCCGCACATCATGAAAGTGCTGGAGGCGTTTGATCCGGGCAATCGCTACGGCGTGCCGTGGGCCTGGGGCACCACCGGGCTGGCCTATAACCTGACCGCCGTGCGCAAAGCACTCGGCCCGGATGCGCCGCTGGATAGCTGGGATATTCTGTTCAAACCGGAATACCTGAGCAAGCTGCGCGGTTGTGGCGTGTCGATGCTTGATTCCCCGGCCGATGTTTTTGCGGTGGCCCTGAACTACCTGGGCAAAGACCCGAACAGCCGTAATCCGGTGGATTATCAAGCCGCATTTGAAACGCTCAAAAAGGTACGGCCCTATATCGCCCAGTTCAGCGGCTTTGGCTACATCAATGACCTGGCGGGAGGCGATGTCTGTTTTGCCTTGTCCTGGTCGGGCGATGTGATGATGGCCAGCCACCGGGCAACGGAGGCCAAGAAGGCGTTCGAATTGAAATACTTCATTCCCAAAGGCGGGGCGCCAGTCTGGTTTGACTTGATGGCTATTCCCAAAGGCGCGCCACACGCTGAAGCGGCCTTTGAATGGATGAACTACATCATGCGCCCCGAAGTACAAGCCGCCATTACCAACGAAGTGTTTTATCCCAATGCCAACCAGGCTGCCGACAAATTTGTCCGGGCCGAGATCCGCAGTAATCCGATGATTTATCCGGGTGATGACGTCATGAAAACGTTGTATCCGCTGAAGGGTTTGCCGCCAGATATCCGCCGCCTTGAAAACCGCATGTGGGCAGATTTGAAATCCGGGCGTTGAGCCAATCGCAGTTGTAAGTCATATCGCAATGGGCGGCCTCAGGGTCGCCCATTTTTTTTCTGGAGCAGGGCTGCAAACCGTTGCGGTTAATCCTGCCCATCAGCGCTTCTCACACCGCAAATCAGCACCTTCCCGCCACCTGAGCTTGATCACCGGGGCCGCAATGGCGACCAGCTCAGGTTGCTGTGCGATTTGCCACAGTCCGTCTCACACCCTGCCGCTTTTGCCACAGCCCGTGGCTTCTCGTTAGCTCTTATATTCCCAATTTTTCTATAAAACATGGTTTGGCACGAACTCTGCTTATAAGTGGCTGAGCCCTGAACCAGCGGGCTTCACCCAGGAGTATCGCGATGGATACAGCAATCAGTTTGCGACTGGCAGGACGTATGCCAGCAACGACCCACTGTACTTTGCGCAGCCGTCGGCTATGCAGGCCAGTCCTCACTTTGCGGCTTGGCCGCGGGTTGCAGACAGGTGGGGAAAAAGCCGGGGGCGTGGATCAAACAGGATGCGGCAGCAAAAGCCGTGCTGACTTACACAAGGGAAATGCTGAGCATGCAATTCGCAAAAAAACAAAGAAAAAAACTGTTGTTGGGGGCTGGTTTGTTGGCCCTGGCCGGGGTCAGTCACGCCGCGCCTTCCAATGAAGAACTGGAAAAACAGATTCAGTCGCTGCAAAAAACCGTGGAAAGCCTGACGCAACAACTGCGGGCGCAAAACCAGGCAGCAGCAACCGCCAAACCGCAAGCCGCCACCACTGCCGCTGCCGCCGCTGATACTGGCACCGTGCCAGCGCCCACGGCAGAGAGTGATCCAGCCAATCAGGTCGCTTCCAGACAAGACATCGACGGGCTGCGTGCCGACCTGGAAAACTACAAGTATCAGCAACAGCACGATCACGACACCGCGCAGGCGCTGACGCTGCGCAACACCAATATCAACGGCACTATCCAGGCTCGTTATGCCGCCGAGACACCAGCAGTGAGTGGCGGCGCGGCTTCACCATCCTCACCTCGTAATTCCGGTTTTAGCATTCCGCTGGCGCTGGTCTCGTTCTCCGGCAGTTTGTACAAGGATTACAAAGAAGGCCGCAATCTGGATTACCGCTTGCAACTGGGTTATGCCCAAAGCTCGCCGCCCTCAGCCAATGCCTATTTCAATGTGCAGGATGCCTATCTGCGCTATAGCCCCGTGGCCAGCGGTGGCGATCTGGAAAACCCGATTTTCAACCTGACCCTGGGTCAGCAACTGTTGCCATTCGGGCTGGAAATCCAGACGGATGAATCGTTGCGTCCGGTGATCAACAATGCGCAGTTCCTTAATGGCACGGGCCTGGGTTTCCGCCAGATCGGCCTGGTCGCCCGTGGTGACATCGCCCCCAACGTCGATTACGCCTCCACCTACCGCGCGCCGTTGTTTGAATACGCGGCGGGTGTCGTGAACGGTAGCGGCCCCAACGTGCAGGACAACAACAACAACAAGGGCTTCGTAGCTCGGGCAACGTACACGCTGCCAGTGGATTACAACAGCTGGCTGCGGGAACTGAAGGTTGGCACCTCGTATTACCAGGGTGGCTTGAGCCTGCAAAATGGTTCCACTGCCGTGAACCCGCTGGGTTACGACCACATGTACGGGTTTGACCTGTACTACAACCACTTCCCGTTTGGCGCGACCTATGAATACGTGCAGGCCGAGAACAAGGACCGGATCGGTGGTGTGGGCAAGGTAGGCACCAAAGGTACCAGCAACACCTTCACTGCGTTCTATACGTGGGGTGAGCAGTTCCTGAACAGCTCTAAAACCCAGGCCAAATACGACGATTACTGGCCGAAGTCCTACCAGACCTTCGTGCGCTGGGATCAATGGAACCCCAACACCGGCCTGCCGACCAGCAAGAGCGCCAAGTCCACTATCGCCACAGTGGGCCTGAATGTGTTCTTCGCCCAGACCACCAAGTTCCAGCTGAACTTTAACCGCTATCTGTATGAGAACGCTGTGATCGCCAACCCGGCGACCAAGTCGGATATCTCCGAATTGCTGGCCCAGTTCCAGTTCGGGTTCTGACCTTGCGACCTTCTCAAATGACAAAAACAGACCCACAGGACATCACCATGAAAGCACGCTTTTTACAGGCCATGAACGGCACGCTGGCTGCGCTGGCACTGGCTTTGACCGCCATCGCTCCGGCTCATGCCGAAGACAAACCCACGGTCATCCGCATTGCTTATCCGGGCGCAGGTACCGGCGGACGGCCATTGGGTGATAGCAATACGTACGCCTCAGCCAATTATCTGGGCGCGCTGGAAAAAGAATTCAAAGCTGACGGCATCAAGGTGCAGTGGACCTTCTTTCCCGGCGCTGGCCCAGCAGTTAACGAGCAGGCCGCCAACGGTCTGGTGGATTTTGCTTATCACGGCGACTTGCCGCTGATTGTGGGGCGTTCAACCGGTATCAAGCATCACATCATTCTGGGCGGTCCCCGCTTCGGCCCGGTGTACCTGGTGGCGCCGAGCGACTCCCAGGCCAAAACGCTGGCTGACCTGAAAGGCAAAACGCTTTCGACCTTCAAGGGCACGGCCAACCAGCTGGTACTGGACCGTCTGCTGGAAGCCAATGGACTGACTGAAAAAGACTTCACCATCCTCACCCAGAACGCCGACAACCAGAAGGCATCGCTGGCGACCAAGACCATCGACGGCACCATCATCTCGCCGTGGGATCTGGAAGCTCGTGGTATTGCCAAGCGCATTACCACCATCCAGCGTGATCCGAAGATCACCTCGGTCGGTTCGTTCTGGGTGAGCGAAGACTTCGAAAAGAAGTATCCGCAAATCGTACAGCGCGTGGTCAATGTGCTGGTACGCACCGCGCAATGGACATCGGACGAAGCCAATCGCGACAAGCTGTTTCACCAGTGGGCGCAGTCTGGGAACACGGGTTACGGCGACTTTGTGAAGAACTATCAGAGCTACCAGCTCAAAGAACTGAACAACCCGCTGCTGGACGACTACTACCGCGCCACGCTGCAAAAAGCGGTGAACGAAGCCAAACGCTACAAGCTGATTCGCCATGACGTCAGTCTGGATGGCTGGATCGAACCCAAGTACCTGAACGAAGCGCTCAAGGAGCAACACCTGGAGCACAACTGGGATGAGTACGACGCCAACGGCAACGTCAAGAAGTAGCCATATGCCCGCCGTCCGCAAAGGCGGCGGGCTTGTAGACCCACTGGAGTTGTTTTAGATGCCTGCCGCTTCTCATCCTTTGTCCACGCCATTGCCCGTCCGGCAGGCCACCCGCATCAATCCAGCGATTGCGGTGTGGTTGAGCCGGATCGGTTACGCGCTGACTGGCGCCATCGTGCCGCTGTTGTTGCTGGCGCTGTGGCAGCACGCCGCCAGCCAGCACTGGTTACCAGAGCAACTGCTGCCGTCGCCAGCGTTGGTGTTCAGTTCGTTCATCGAGCTGTATCAGAGTGGTGATCTCACCGCCAATCTGGCCATCAGCCTTAAACGGGTGGGCTGGAGTCTGTTGCTGGGTGGCGGAGTGGGGCTGCTGCTGGGCGGTTTGTTCGGTTTCTCCCGGCGTGCCCGTATCTGGCTGTACCCCAGCTTTGAAGTGCTGGCGCAGTTTCCGGTGATTGGCTGGATTCCGCTGCTGATCATTTTTGTGGGCATCGGCGAACCGCTGAAGGTGCTGGCGATTTCGCTGGCAGTGGTGGTGCCGGTGACTTTGCAGACCAGCAAAGCCATCGCCCAGGTGCCGCGCCCCTTGCTCGATGTAGCGCGCGTCTACCGGTTCTCGTTGCCGCAGGTGCTGGCCAAAGTAGTGTGGCCCGCCGCGTTGCCGACGCTATTTGGCGGCTTGCGCCAGGCGGTCATGCAGGCTTGGCTGGCGCTGGTGTTCGTGGAGTTGTTGGCTGCGGGCGAGGGCGTGGGATACCTGATGGTGTGGGGACGCCAGTTGCTGCAACTGGATCTGGTAGTGGTGGCGATGATCCTGATCGGGGTGATTGGCGTGCTGCTGGATCGCTTGCTGGCGCTGGTTGAATTGCGGCTGCAGCGCTGGCGGCGCAACGCCTTCTGACCGTTTTGCCGGTAATGGCAAGTAACAAAAAAATGATGGGAACACGGCAATGAGCGCATCGCTTCTGTTTAAACCTGGCCACTGGATCAGCACTCGCGATTGGCGTGCGCTGGTAGCACCGCTGCTCTTCGTGGCGCTGTGGCAACTGGCCAGTACGCTCGGTTGGGTGAACCCCAAGCTGATCGTCAGCCCGTGGGCGGTGGCGCAGGCGGGCTGGCATGAGGTCAGTGCCAACGGCTTTGCCCACGCGTTCGGGGCTAGCCTGGCTCGGGACTTGGGTGGATTTGTTCTGGGCAGCGCCGCCGGTGTGGCCCTGGGTGTATTGCTGGGGGTGTCGCGCTGGGCAGATCGCTTGCTCGGGCCGACGTTTCACACGCTGCGGCAGATTTCGCTGTTTGCGTGGATTCCGCTGATCTCGATCTGGCTGGGCTACACCGATGCGGCCCGCGTGTTCTTCATTGCCGTCGCTGCTTTTTACCCGGTAGTTCTGGCGACGCATGAAGGCATCCGCAGCGTGACGCGTGCGCAGCTGGAGGTCGCCCGCGTTTACCGCTTCAGTTACTGGCAAAGCCTTACCCGACTGATTTTGCCAGCGGCCTCACCGCAGATTCTCAACGGACTGCATCTGGCGCTGATTTACGCCTGGCTGGCCACCATCGGCGCCGAGTTCCTGTTGCCCAGTTTTGATGCGACCGGCGTGGGCGCCACCGTGATTCGTGGCCGGGCCGCTTTTCGCGTGGATGTGATCATCGTCGGCATGTTGATCATCGGCCTGACCGGCTACGCACTGAACCGGCTGGCGCAAAAGCTGGAAGCGCGTTTGCTGGTCTGGCGTGGCCCGGCGCACTGAGCCGTTTCTATGTTCATTCAATTCAAGGATCTGTTCATGTTCAGTTTTCATCGTTTGCACTTTGCGCTGCAACGAGTGGCGCTCGCCGCCGTGACGGTTGCGACGCTGGCCAGTGCCCAGGCTGAAGCGCCACCCAAGATCATCCATATCGGCATCGCCTCGCCGCAGTTCGGTTCACCACCGGCGTATACGGTCGGGCCGGTCGGCGTGGCTTATACCAAAGGGTTTCTGGAGCAGGAATTCAAAAAAGAAGGCGTCAAAATTGACTGGGTGTTCTTTCGCGGCGCCGGCCCGGCGGTGAATGAAGCCCTCACCAATGACCAGCTGGATTTCGCTTTCCAGGGTGATCTGCCATCGATTGTGGGGCGCGCTGGTGGGCTGAAAACCCGGCTGATTGCGTTGTCCGGCACACGCCAGCACGTGTATCTGGCTGTACCGCCAGACTCACCCATCAAAAGCGTGAAGGACCTCAAAGGCAAGCGGGTGGGGTTCTCTATCGGCACCAATATCCAGATGCCGGTAGACCGCATCCTCGCGGCCAACGGATTGTCCGAGCGCGATCTGCGGGTGACCAATCTGTCGGTTGAAGGCTTGGGACCGGCCTTGAGCAGTCATGGTGTGGACGCTGTGTTCTCGTGGCTGCAGATTCTGCCCCTGCGAGAAAAAGGCCTGGCGCGCATTGTATTCAGCGACCACGAAAATGCGGCATTTGCATGCCAGGCGGGGCTCCTGGTCACCGACGACTTCGCCCGCCGTTATCCGCAAACCACGACCCGCGTGCTCAAGAGCCTGCTGCAAGCCCATCGCTGGCTGGCTGATCCGGCCAACCAGGATCAGTACCTCGCCTTGCTGGCGCGTATGGGCTATCCGGAAAAAATCCTGCGCGAAGATCTGGCAGGCGAAGACCCGCTATTGCTGGCCAGCCCCTTGCTGAGCAACTACACGCTGACGCTGTATCAGAACGTCGCCGACGAAGCCGTTCGGCTCAAGCTGGCCCGCAACCGGGTAGATGTCAAACAGTGGGCCGATACGTCTTTCCTTGATGCCGCCCTGCAACAGAGCCAGTTGAGCGGCTTCTGGCCGCAACTGGATGCCAGCGGCCGCAAGCTGGCCGCGCAATGAGCTTGCCAGGACATCCCATGGTGACCGAAACCCCGCTCCTGCATTTGTCAGCTGCAGCCAAGTCCAGCATCGCGCCGCCGCGAGCCGCTTTGCCTGCGCGCCGTCGCCTGCGCTGGCCAACGGGGCGCGTTGGGCAGGTGCTGCTGGCCTTGCCGTTTCCACTGGCTTTGCTGCTGTTGTGGACCCTGGCCGCCCGCTACCAATGGGTGGCGCCGCAGATACTGCCTGCGCCCACGGTCGTGTTGTCCACGCTGCAAGACCTGTTTGCCAGCGGTGAACTGAGTCGCAATGCGCTGATCAGCTTCTGGCGCGTGTTTTATGGCTTTGGCGCCGGTGCCAGTCTGGGATTGTTGCTGGGGATCGGCTTTGGCCTTTCGCCCACATCCCGGGATTACTGCTATCCGCTGTTTCGCGCCATCGCCCAAGTGCCGATTCTGGGCTGGTTGCCATTCCTGATTTTGCTGCTGGGGCTGGATGAGGGACTGAAGGTGGTGCTGGTCGCCAAATCGGTGATGGTGCCGGTGGCGCTCAATACCGATCAGGGCATCCGCAACGTGCCGCCACAGTATCTGGAAGTCGCGCGCATCTTTCGCTTCAACCGCTGGCAGTGGCTCAGCAAAGTGGTGCTGCCCGCCGCGTTGCCGGGTATCTGGAGCGGTATCCGCTACGGCCTGACCCACGCCTGGCTGGCGCTGGTGGCGGTGGAGTTACTGGCTTCCAGCGAAGGGTTGGGATTCCTGATCGTTTATGGCCGCCAGTTGTATCAGCTGGATGTGGTGCTGGCGGCAGTCATCGTGGTGGGCAGTGTCGGCTTTGCGCTGGATAAAGTGCTGGCGCTGATCGAAACCCGGCTGCTGCGCTGGCGCAGCAATGCCTTTTGAAATTGCCTGAGGAACCGCTATGGCCAACCTGACTTTCCCGGCAGCGCCACGCTCGTGGTGGCAATACCTGCACCCGGCCAACGTCCCCCGGGCTTTACGGGGCTGGGTTCTTCCGCTGGCATTACTGCTGGCGTGGTGGGCGCTGTTTGCTTCCGGGCGCATAACCAATCCGCTGTTTGTCGCACCCGGCAAAGTGCTGGCGACCGCATGGCAACTGTCGAGCACCGGTGAGCTGTGGCAGGCGCTGGGCGCCAGTCTGTTGCGTGATCTGGCGGGCTTTGCCCTGGGCACGCTGGCGGGTGTGGCATTGGGCACGGTGCTGGGATTGTCGCGCTTGCTGGAAAACCTGATCGCACCGACCTTTCATGCCTTCAAACAAGTGTCGATTTTTGCCTGGGTGCCGCTGATCTCGCTGTGGTTTGGGCTGGGTGACCCGGCCAAGATCGCGTTCATTGCGCTTGCCGCCTTTTGGCCGTCTTTTCTCAATACTTTTGAGGGTGTGCGCGGTGTGTCGCGTGAGCTGGTCGAAGTGGCGCGGGTCTTTGCCTACAACCGCCTGCAATTGGTGTGGCGCGTGGTGCTGCCAGCGGCGTTGCCGTCGGTGTTCAGCGGTATTTACCTGTCGCTGATCTTTGCCTGGCTAGCCACGCTGGGTGCGGAATACCTGCTGACCTCTGGCCGAGGTATCGGCAATTTGCTGACCGATGGCCAAGAGCATTTCCTCATGGATTACGTCGTGCTCGGCGTGCTGGTGGTTGGCTTGGTGGGCTACGGCTTTGCCGTGGTGGCCAGCCGTATCGAACAACACCTGCTGCGCTGGCAGCGTCGCTGAACCGGCGACCTGCGACGTTTTCGACACTCTTTTGCGGGCGCGTCCCAATGCCGCCCGCACCCAATGTTTCAGTGGCTGGCGAGTAGCCAGCCCAATTTATCAGGAGCACGCCATGGCACATGCAGCAACCCTGGATATCCGTAATCTGGGCAAGCAATACCAGGTTTCCGGCGAACCGCTAAACGTTCTGGATAACGTGTCGTTGTCGATCAAACCGGGCGAATTCGTCAGCATTGTCGGCACCAGCGGATGCGGCAAATCAACCCTGTTGCGGCTGATCATCGGCCTGGAGCAAGACTACCAGGGCGAGATCGTGCTGGATGGCAAGCGCATTGTCGGCACCAGCCTGGATCGCGGCATCGTGTTTCAGGAACACCGGCTGTTTCCGTGGCTGACCGTAGAACAGAACGTTGGACTGGGTTTGCTGAACGCCAACCAGTCGGCCGCTGCGCGCAAAAAAGCGGTGCAGGAGCACATTGATCTGGTAGGTCTGCAAGGCTTTGAAACGGCGTATCCGTATCAGTTATCCGGCGGCATGAGTCAGCGCGTAGCCATTGCCCGCGCGCTGGTTAACCGGCCCGAGGTGTTGTTGCTGGACGAACCGTTTGGCGCGCTGGATGCGCTGACCCGCAATTATCTGCAGCAAGAATTGCAGCGCATCTGGCAGCAAGAAGGCATCACCATGATTCTGGTTACGCACGATGTAGAAGAAGCCGTATATCTGGGCGACCGCATTGTGGTGATGCAACCCAAGCCGGGCCGCATCAAGCGCATTGTGGACGTGCCGTTAGCGCATCCGCGAGATCGTGGCAGCTATGAATTTGCTGCCATCAAGGAAGACGTACTGCTGGAGTTCGGTGACGGCAAGCGCGCGGACATCGCCCTGCAAGCGCCGGAACCAACGACGTTCACCGACTGGCATTTCGCCTGGTAAGCGCGGGTCTCAATCTACCGGCGGGTGTGGGCAAGACGCCAACACTCGCCTTCTTTTGTTTTGGGCTCTCATGACTATTTCGACCGTTTTGCAGCGTGCGCCCGGCACGCCGCCGCTGCCCGATCGCCCCTTTCGTTTCATTCTGCATTTTGTGGCGCGTTACCGTTGGTGGTATCTGGGCATGGTGCTGTTTGAAACCGCCAACGCCACCTGTGGCATCCTGATTCCGTACGCCTTGAGCCGCATCATCAAAGCGGTGACCATGGCCCACGGCAATGCACACGCCGTGGTCGCCAGTCTGACCACACCCTTGACGTTGTATGTCGGGCTCTCGCTGGGTGAAGTATTGTTTGGCCGGATCGCCGGCGGCATCCAGATCCGGCTGGGGCCACGCCAGCGGCAGAACGTCACCCGCTCGCTGTATCACTACCTGCAGTACCACTCGCATCGCTATTTCAGCAATAACTTTGCGGGCGCGCTGGCCCACCGCATCAGCGAAACATCCATGGGCGTCACACAGACTTTGTGGTCGATCATTACCGAGTTCTGGCCCATTTTTATCGTGTTCAGCGTGTCGATCCTGTTGCTGGCCCACACTCACGTGCAACTGGCCGCATTTGTGGGTATCTGGGCGGTGTTGTTCATCGGCATTTCCTGGACGCTGGCCCGGCGCTGTCAGCCGCATGCGTTCAAGGCGGCTTCGGCTCGCAGTGAAACCACCGGCCAGGTGGTGGATTCGGTCTCCAATCTGACCAGTGCCCGGCTGTTTGCCCGGCTGGGGTTCGAGCGTGGCCATCTGGAAGAAACGCTGACCCATGAAATGCGCGCCATCCGGGTCTCCAACGGTTATTCGGAACGGGTGCGCTGGTTTCAGTTTTCAGCGTCGGCCGTCCTCAAGATTGGTGTGCTGTATTACGGACTGGAGCTATGGAGTCGCGGTGAGATCAGCGTGGGCGATTTCGTCATGGCAGTCAGCCTGGCGTTGTTGATCATCAACGAAGCACGCAATCTGAGCCGACGTTTTCTGGAGTTCTTTGAATACGTGGGCAACGTCGCGAACGGCGTGCACACCATCGTGCGCCCGCACGAATTGATCGATGCTCCCGCAGTGCGGCCGCTGGTCATTGAGCGCGGCGAGATCGAGTTTAGAAACGTCAACTTCAGCTACGGCCCGGAGCGCCCGGTGTTCGAGCAACTCAGTTTGAAAATACCGGCGGGGCAGCGGGTCGGGCTGGTCGGATTTTCCGGGTCGGGCAAATCCACCTTTGTCAGCACGTTGCTGCGCCTGTATGACGTCAACGGCGGCCAGATCCTGATTGATGATGTGGATATCAGCACGCTGGGGCAAGACACATTGCATGAACAGCTGAGCCTGATCCCGCAAGACCCCACGTTGTTTCACCGCACCCTGCGCGAAAACATCCGTTATGGGCGTCTTGAAGCCACTGACGATGAGGTGATCGAGGCCGCCCGCAAAGCCCACGCCCACGATTTCATTCAGCAAATGAACGAGGGCTATGACGCGATGGTGGGCGAGCGCGGCGTCAAACTATCCGGCGGGCAACGTCAGCGCATCGCCATTGCCCGCGTCATTTTGAAAGACGCACCGATTCTGATTCTGGATGAAGCCACTTCCAGTCTCGATTCCATTACCGAAAAAGCCATTCAGGACACGCTGGACGATGTCATGAAAGGCAAAACCGTCCTGGTGGTGGCGCATCGCTTGTCGACCATTGCCCATCTGGATCGCATCCTGGTCTTCGACAACGGCAAAGTTATTGAAGATGGCGCCCACGCCGAATTGCTGGCCCGTAAAGGCGCGTATTTCCGCCTGTGGAGCAAGCAGTCGGACGGTTTCCTCTCCGACAGTCCGGATGGCGAAACCCTGCTGCGACCAGAAAAACAAGCTACGGGCTCGCAAGCGCAGTCCACGTCGACAGTGCGCATCATTTTGCCGGCGGTGGATCCGGAGTTGGAGCCGCCGCTCGACCCGGATGTTTCTTTTGCGTAAGCGTTTGTTTTCCAGACCAGACCAGACCAGACGTCAGACCAATTTAACCCGATGGATCTACTCACGCCATGACTGCACCGCTTGAATCAACCGCGCTGGACCAGTTGTTTCGCAATGCCCGCTCCATTCACCGCTTTACCGAGCGCCCGGTGGAGGCGGCCACGCTGCAGCAACTGTATGACCTGCTGAAATGGGGCCCGACCGGGTTTAACGCGCAACCGGCGCGCTATCTGTTCGTCGCCTCGGCCCAAGCCAAGGCGCAGCTGGAGCCGGCCTTGTCGGCGGGCAACCGCGACAAAACACTCTCCGCGCCGGTGAATGTGATCGTGGCTTATGACACCCGCTTTCACGAGCATCTACCCAGCCAGTTTCCCGCATATGACGCCAAAGGCTTTTTTGATGGCGCGCCTGCGTGGATTGAACCCACGGCCCGCACCAACGCCACGCTACAAGCCGGGTATCTGTTTCTGGCCGCCCGGGCTCTGGGGCTGGATGTCGGGCCGATGTCCGGCTTCAAGCCCGATGTTGTCGACGCGGCGTTTTTCCCCGATGGTCGCTACAAGTCAATTTTGCTGGCCAACCTGGGTTATGGTGATCGCGCGGAACTGACGCCACGTGGCCCGCGGCTGGACTTTGCCGAAGTGGCGCAAGTGCTGTAACTCTGGCCGGGCTACGCGCCAACGCGGTTCGTGTAGCCCGACCTTGGCCTGTTGCCGCACGAGCCGGTTGCATGCGGCGGGCTCGTGCGGTCTTCGGGCTTACGCCGCGACCTGGCGCGGAGTTTGCGCCAGCCACTGCTGCAACTGTGCATTGCCGTAAACCTCATCGGCAATGAAATGATCGCCCTCGGGGATCAAGGTGAACTGGGCGTTGCCACCCAACGCCAGCAGTGTGTCGACCGCGCTGGCCGACTGATCTGGCGGCACCTTGTCATCCTGACCACCGTGAAACACCCGCACCGGCGTATCGACAAGACGGGACAGATCAATCTGGGGCACGCGACCGGAGACGACCACCAGACCGGCAAAGCGCTCGGGGTGCTCGCTGGCAATTTGCCACGCGCCCGCCGAACCCAGGCTAAAGCCGCTCAACACAACTTGTTCCGGGCGGATTGCATGTTGCAGCGCCAGTTGATCAATCAAGCCCAGCAATTCTGCCTGCCAGTCCGGCCAGGTGGTTTCTTCAGGAATCTGCAGTGCCAGCCAGTAATACGGCAGGGCGGTCTGTGTGGCGACAAATTTGGGGAAGCCCCATGTCAGCAGTTTGCCCAGATCATTGCCGCGATCTTTGGCGCCATGTAAAAACACCACCAGCGGTGCGCGTGTGGACGGTGAAGCCGGGCGGGCAAATAAATAAGGCAATGTCGCCCGGCTAAAGGTGTGGCTGTAGTGTTCAATAGTCATGCGTATCTCCAGAGTCTGGCCACACGGCATCGGGCAGCGTGGCCAGCGATATTTGACGGGGCAGGGCGCTGCGCGGCTTAGCGGTGTGCCAGCTTCTTTTCGACTTCGGTGCCTTTGAAAAAGTCTGCCTTGGCTTCGGTGTAAAGCTTGTATGGGTTCTCGAACACCAGCTTTTTGAAGTCGGCTTCAGTGATCACCTGTTCTTCTACCAGGTCCCAGCTTTCAGCCAGTGCCTCGGTCAGATCAGGCACATCCCAGTGGCCGACGTCGGACGAGTAGATGGCATTGACCTTGACCCCCAGCGGGTTGGCTTTTTCGTTGAAGGCGTGCGCGACGGTTCGGTCATCTGCTTCTGACCCAAAGAAGAAGTTATCCACCCAGCGTGACTTGATATCTTCCACACTCTCAATACCTGCGGCGGCAAAATCGTTGCGCTGCTCTGGGCCAGGTTGCTGGGCATCCAGCGTATAGCGCGCGCCCAAGGTATCGCGGACCAGGGTTTCCGGGTCCAGCGAGCGGCCCTTGGTCAGATCACCACCATATTGTTCAAACAGTTTCACCAGCAAGTCGCGGTTCAATTCAGCCGGATCGTAATTGCGCAGACCTTCCGGATTGCGTTTGTGCCAGCGATCCACCAGATGTGTAAACACGCGGGCGCCCCAGTCCGCACCGCCTTCCAGCAAACCCACGCGCAGCTTGGGAAAGCGCCGGGTTACGCCACCAAAGAACAGCGCTTTGGCAAAGGCTTCGGAGGCATCGGCAAAATGGCCGATATGGTTGTTCATGTAGTTGCTGATCGAATTGCGCCCCACCCAACCCTGACTGCCGTAATGCGTGGTGACGGGCACGCCCAGCTCCACCGCGCGGGCCCAGAACGGGTCGTAGTCAAATTCGCTGTCCAGGCCGTAAAAATCAATGTAGGAGGCGTATTTGGCGACCTTTTTGAAGTCTTCGGCACTCAGTTGATCTTGCACCGCCTTGATCGGGCGCCGCACACCACCAGAGATATTGATAACCTTCAAACCCAGTGTGTTGATGGCAAAGTCGAGTTCATCCAGCCCTTCTTGTGGCGTATGCAGCGGAATACCCGCAACCGGCGTCAGTCGGTCGGCATAAGGGCGATACAGATCGGCGTGATAGTGGTTGATGGCGCGTTGCAAGGTGCGGCGGGCGTCATCGCTGCGCGCGGCCAGCGGCGACAACACATTGTTGGGGAACAGGATCGAGTAATCCGAACCTTGCTCGGCCTGGCGCTGGTACAGCAGCTCTGGCAAGTGGTAAGTCGCGACATCGTAGGTATTGCGCGTGACCCGCGCCCACCACGGCTGGCGGAAAGTACGGTTGTCGCGGCGCTGTTGTTCTGTCTGGTTGAACCAGTCCTTGCCATTGCTCTCGGAACGCGTGCGCTCCAGGCTCGCCCGGCGGAATTCATCCACCAGCGCGCTGCCGCCGTATTGCGCGACGTAGTCTTCCAGCGCGGGTGTGTAGTCGTTGGTATGAACATCGGTATCGATCACCGGGTGATCAAGACGGGCGTGGACGGCGGCAGAGCGTGATTCCAGTTTGACTGGGGCGTTCATGGTTTGAGGTCTCCATGTTGCAAGGCGATAAGTTGGCTGGTTCAAACAAGTACCGGGCTCTTTGGGCATAAAGCGTGCCAGCCTCCAACCTCGCCATTTCCGGTCGCTCCAGCGCTTGGGCCGCTATCTGGCTGTGCGATTTCCCGCAATTTACGGCCCGCTATGTGGGGGTGCTGTAACAAACGGGACACTCGCAAGCGCTCGCCCGCCAACCCGACTCCCCACTTGCGGCCAGCGGCTGCTATGCCCAGGCAAGGCTCGCTGCGGCTTGCCCGCCACGGGCCAATTACGTCACGCCAGCTGGAACGCTCCTTGCTGAATCATCTGCTGACAGCCTGCCCGCGCGTGGCGGCAGGCGAGACCTGACAGGACAATCAGCATGAGCAAACGCAACGACAAACTGCGCCTGGGCGCTTTTCTGCAAGTCACCGGCCACCACGTGGCTGCCTGGCGCCATCCGCAAGCCCAGGCCGATGCCGGGATCAACTTCAGCCATTACAAAGCGGTGGCGCAACTGGCGGAAAGCGCCAAATTTGACGCCATCTTTCTGGCTGACGGAGTGGGCATCCGCACTCGCGCTGATCAGCCCGGCGCGTTGGGACGCGACGGGAAAAGCGCCACCTTCGAGCCGCTGACTTTGTTTTCGGCTCTTTCTGCGGTGACCGAACACATTGGCTTCATTGCCACGGCGTCCACCTCTTACAACGAGCCTTATCATCTGGCCCGGCAATTTGCCTCGCTGGATCATCTGTCAGATGGCCGTGCGGGCTGGAATGTCGTGACTTCGGGAACAGAGGTTGAAGCGCAGAACTTCAATCGCGATCATCACTTCGAACATGCCGAACGCTATGAGCGGGCCGGGGAGTTCGTCGATGTGGCGCGTGGTTTGTGGGATAGCTGGGAAGACGATGCCTTTCTGCGTGACAAAACCAGCGGCGTGTTTTTTGATCCGGACAAACTGCATACGCTCAACCACAAGGGCAAACATTTCTCGGTCCAAGGGCCGCTTAACGTGTCGCGCCCGGTGCAGGGGTATCCGGTGATCGTGCAGGCCGGGTCATCCGAGCCGGGTAAAGAGCTGGCAGCGCGTACGGCTGAAGTCATCTTTACCGCATGGCAAACGCTGGAAGAAGCTCAAGCGTTTTACGCCGATGTCAAAGGGCGGCTGGCACGCTACGGGCGGCATGTGGATGATCTCAAAGTCATGCCCGGCGTCTTTCCGGTGATCGGGCGCACCGAAGCAGAAGCACAAGAGAAATACCAGTTGCTGCAAGACCTCATCCACCCGGCTGTGGGGTTATCGTTGTTGTCCAATCTGTTCGGTGGCACCGATCTGTCTGGTTACGATCTGGATGCGCCGCCGCCCGAATTCCCGCAGGACACCAATGGCAGCAAGAGCCGGCTCAAGCTGGTGCGTGATCTGGCCGAGCGCGAAAACCTGACCTTGCGCCAGCTATATGAGCGCATCGCTGGCGCACGCGGCCACTGGACGGTGGTTGGCACGCCAGAAACCATCGCCGACCAGTTGCAGTTGTGGTTTGAAAACGGCGCGGCGGATGGCTTTAACGTGATGCCGCCGTGGCTGCCGGGCGGCCTGCAGGAGTTCATCGACCTGGTGGTGCCGGTGCTGCAACAGCGCGGCTTGTTCCGCACTGAATACGAAGGCAACACCCTGCGGGAGAACCTGGGACTGAGCCGTCCGCAGAATCAGTTTAAAAAATCGAATCAAGCTGAGCAGATCGAGGCGGTGTCGCAAGCAGCGTGATCCGCCCCCGCTCGGGTGAGCCTGCTGCGGTATCCAGCGCGATACGACGGCGGGGTTCACCCGGTTTTTAGTTTGGTTCTATCCGATATTCTCTATTTTCATGCGGAACACCCACTTATGCTTCCAACGTTTTCTCGCTGGGTTTTGGCCATACTTATGGCTGCCGGGCTGGCCCAGTTCAGTGCCGCGGCAGAACAGCCGACAGTGATCCGCTTTGGCGTTTCCACCGCTGGTTTCGGCAACCCGCCCAAAGTGAACACCAGCTGGCTGGCCGTAGCCCAGCGCGATCAATACCTGGAGCAAGAGTTCAAGAACGACGGTATCAAGATTGAATGGGTGTTCTTCAAGGGGCAAGGGCCAGCCGTGAACGAGGCTTTATCCAACAACCAGCTTGATTTCACCACGTTGGGCGATCTGCCGTCGTTCATCGGCCGTTCGGTCGGGCTGGATACGCGGCTGGTACTGGTTAGCAGTCGCGGCGGGCGCAGCTATATTGCCGTGCATCCAGGTTCGGGCATCAACAAGGTTGAAGACTTGCGCGGCAAGCGGGTGGCATTTAACAAAGGCACCGCGTCACAGTTGCTGGTCGACCGCATTCTGGCTGAACACGGTATGACCGAGAGCGACCTGAAAGTAGTGAATATGGAACCCTCGACCTACACCGCGGCATTCATTGGTGGCAATGTCGATGCCATTTTCGGCTCACTGGATATTCTCGGTTTGCAAAGCCGCGGTTTGGCCAAGGTGATCTATTCCAGCAAGGGCGACCCCGCCGTCGCGTCGGCCTCACATGTGCTGGTAAACCAGAAATTTGCCGCCCAATACCCGCAAATCACCGAGCGGGTGGTCAAGGCGCTGGTCAAAGCGGTGCAGTGGGCGTCCGCACCGCAGAACACCGATGCCGTGTTCAAACTCTGGACGCAGATCGGCTATCAGCCGGAAGCGGTCTATCGCGAAGAGTTCTCCGGTGACACCCTGGCCGCACGGCTCTCACCGCTGTTTGACGCCTATGCGCTCGCCCGCAATAAACAGGGAGTGCAAGATGCCTACCGCTTCAAGCTGATCCGCAAGCCGTTTGATGCAGACCAGTGGATTGATCGGCGCTATCTGGACGCCGCGCTTAAAGAACTCAAGCTGGAAAACTACTGGGTGCCACAGGATGCCAACGGCAAGCAGATCTCCAGCCGTTAATGTCGAGTAAAAAAACGCCGCGCCGGGTGCATCCATTATCGGATCCCACCCGGCGCGGCGTATTGGGTTGAACCGCTTGCGTTAGCGCGCCGCGTCTCCACGGCGATATTCGGCGCTGATGTCATCGAATCGCTGTTTGACGTGCGGGTTCAGCTGGAGTGAGACCGCCGCCAGGGTGGCATCCAGTTGCTCCGGGCGGCTGGCCCCAATCAGCGGGGCCGTGATGGCCGGATTGGCCAGAACCCAGGCCAGCGCCGCCGTGGCGAGCGGTATACCAGCCTCATCCGCGACCGCCTGTAATTGGCCCACGGTATTGAACTCCCGCTCATGCCAGTAGCGGTCTTGATAACGCTCAGCGGCGTTGCCCAAGGTAAAGCGTGACCCTTGCGTGGGCTCGCCAGACCGATGCTTGCCGGTCAGCAGACCACCCGCCAGCGGGTTATACGGGATCACGGCCAGCCCTTCTTCTTGCGCCAGGGGTAGCAGCTCACGCTCGATTTCGCGAAACAGCAAGTTATAGCGCGGCTGCACCGATACAAAGCGCTGCAGGCGCTGGGCTTCTTGCTTGCCCAGTGCGCGAGCCAGCCGGTATGCCAGGAAATTGGATACCCCGACATACCGGACCTTGCCGCTGCGTACCAGATCATCCAGTGCCCGGATGGTTTCATCCAGCGGTGTGTCCGGGTCGTCAGAGTGCAACTGGTACAGATCGATATAGTCCGTGCCCAGCCGTTTGAGAGAAGCCTCCACCGCACTCAGCAAATGCTTGCGCGAGGCACCCTGATCCCACGCATTCGGCCCCACTTTTCCGACTGCTTTGGTCGCAAGCACAAAATCGTGGCGCCGATGCTTAAGCCAGTTACCGACAATTTCTTCTGTTCGGCCCACTGTTTCCAGGCTGCCGCCCAGAGGGTAAACGTCGGCGGTGTCGAACAGGTTGATTCCCGCTGCCGCAGCGCGATCCAGAATGCGAAAAGAGGTTTCGGCATCGGTTTGCAGACCAAATGTCATGGTGCCCAGCGCCAGGCGCGAGACCGTGAGGCCGGTATTGCCAAAGCGGGTTGTGGGAATGGACATGGGGTTCTCCAGATACGTCAGGTGAAAACTTCGCCAGCTTCAATAATGGATGGTGCCTGGACTGCCGCCACCAACCGCAATGGCATCACCATTGATGGCTACACTGCGCGGCGAGGCCAGAAACGCCACGATGTCTGCCACTTCGCCCGCGTCGACAATGCGGCCAATGGTGTTGCCAGATGTCGCGCGCGCCGCAGCCGCACTGTCAGTGCGCTCGGTGCGGGTTAAACCAGGATGCACTGCCACTACATTGATGCCTTGCGGGCCCAGTTCATCTGCCAGGTTTTTGGTCACCGCCGCTACGCCCACGTTGCGCAAGGTTGCCACTGGCCGCCCGGTGCGGTGAATCGCCAAACCACCAATATTGATAATACGCCCCCAGCCATTGGCCAACAGGTGCGGCGCCACTGCCCGCGCGGTCCGCAGATAGCCGATCACCTTGATGTCGATATCCAGCAAGGCTTCGGCATCGATCACTTCAGCGATACCCGTGGCGGTTGAAATACCGCCCGGCAGCGCAGCGGCGTTGACCAGAATATCCACTCCGCCCAGCGCTTCAACCGCGTGGGCAATCAGCGCGTTCACCGAATCGGTGCTGCCGGTATCCGTCACCACCGGCACAATCGTGCGCCCCGTCAGCGCCGCCAGCTCTTTGGCAGTGGCTTGCAAGGCCTCCTGACCACGCGCGGCGATCACCACATCAGCGCCTTCCAGCGCCAGTTGCCGGGCGATAGCCTTGCCTATGCCGCGACTCCCGCCGGTGACAATCGCGCGTTTTCCTTGAAGTTGCAGGTCCATCAGATGCTCCAGAAGTTTGCGGCCAAACGCCTGTCTGGCCGCGCAGACAAGTGATCAGGCACGCAGGCGTTCTTCGCCTGATTGCGCGTAGCGGCTGAGCGGACGTGGCAAGCCCAGATTTTCACGCAAGGTTTTGCCGGTGTATTCAGTGCGGAACAAGCCACGCTTTTGCAGTTCCGGAATGACCAGATCAACAAACTCGTTGAGTGACTGTGGCAGTACCGGCGGCATGATATTGAAACCGTCGGCGGCCTCGTTTTCGAACCATGCCTGGATTTCATCGGCGATGCTGGCTGGGGTTCCTACCACTACGCGATGCCCGCGTGCCCCGGCCAGGCTTTCGTATAACTGCCGCAGGGTCAGGTTGTCACGGCGCGCCAGTTCGGATACCAGCGCAAGGCGGCTGGTATTGCCGTTGGTTTGCGTGGCAAAAGCGGGTAACGGGCCGTCCAGGTCGTACTGGCTGAGGTCTACATCCGGAAAGAACCGTTGCACTATCGATATCCCGACCGCAGGGTGAATCAGCTCCTGCAACTCGCGGTAGCGGGCTTCGGCTTCTTCCTGGGTGCGCCCGATCACCGGCGACAAACCCGGCATGATCTTCAGCTCGTCCGGGTTGCGGCCATATTTGGCCAGACGTCCTTTAACGTCGCGATAAAACGTCTGGGCTTCTTCCAGGGTTTGCCAGGCAGTAAAGATGACTTCGGCGGTACGCGCCGCCAGTTCACGCCCGGCTTCGGACGCGCCGGCCTGCACAATCACCGGATAACCCTGTGGTGGTCGCGAGATATTGAGCGGACCGGTGACGGAAAAATGCTTGCCCTGGTGATCGAGCGTATGCAGTTTGTCCGCGTCAAAATAAACGCCGCTGGTTTTGTCGCGCAGGAAAGCGTCGTCGTCAAAGCTGTCCCACAGGCCTTTGACCACATCGAGGAATTCCTCGGCGCGCTCGTAACGCAGCGCATGTGCCAGGTGTTCGGCCTTGCCAAAGTTACCGGCGGCGGCTTCATTGCCGGTGGTAACCACGTTCCACGCCGCACGTCCTTTGGATAAATGATCCAGCGAGGCAAATTTTCGGGCCAGCAAATATGGCTCGTTGTAGGTGGTGGAGTCGGTGGCGACAAAGCCGATGTGGCTGGTGGTTGCCGACAGCGCCGCAAACAAAGTTACCGGCTCGAAATGGGCGATACGGCCATAGCGGCCGCGCGCTTCGTTGTCACCGCGTTCATAAATGCCCGGACTGTCGGCCAGAAACACCAGATCAAACTTGCCGCGCTCGGCGGTCTGCGCCACTTCCTGGTAGTGGTCGATGTTGGTTCCGGAGTCCGCTTGCGAACCCGGATGCCGCCACGCGGCGATGTGATGACCAGTGGCCTGGATAAAAGCACCAAGGTGCAGTTTGCGTTCACTCATTGACTCATGCTCCACAGGACGGTGCTGGCCAGACGGATGGGCCCGTTGCCAGATTGAGGACTGTTAGTGCGGTGACGGTGAGGCCAGCCGGTTATGGTTTTTTGGGATCGGGGCTGGTGTTCAAGTCATCGCTTCTGAGCAGAAGTCATGCCAGCGTAGCAGGCACTGGGTAATCCGGGCACCAGAGGCAGTGGCTGGGCGCATTGCCAGCAATCTGGCGCGCAGGCTGTGCGAAATCAGCCAGTCAAACCGGCCACCTAAAGAGTTGCCACTGTTTGAAATCGCGCAATTTGCTGCGTCAACTGTGCGGCCAGATACATCCCGACACGGCAATACCTTGGCTGGGTGCGGGTTGGCGTGCTGGCACGGTTTCTGCAGAGACACGTCATGAGTAAAAATTCTAAAGCTCTTTCGTTTTATCCAAGTAGTGCATAAGGACACCACACATGACCGCTGTTTCTACCCTGACCACACCTCTGGCGCAGGCTTTTCACAAACTGGCTAAGCTGGACCGCCCGGCAATCCAGACCCCGGCCGACGTCAGCATTAGCGCAACGGGTGGGCCGCTGGGCGCAGTCGTAACCGGGCTGGATGCGAATCGCCCGCTCTCGTCCGATCTGGTCTTGCGTCTAAAGCAGGCGCTGGATAACCATCACATTCTGATTTTCAAACAGCAGCAGTTGAACGACGATCACTTCCTGGCCTTCAGCACCTACTTCGGATCGGTGTTCCGGCCGCCGGAAGATATCCCGGTGCTGGCTTCCGGTACTGGCGGCACCCCGCCCGATGTGGTGCCGGTCTCCAATCAGGATGGCGGCTACACCGGCAGTGGCGAACTGACCCCGCATATTGACCACCAGTGGACGCCGCTGCCGTCGGCAGGCTCGCTCCTGTATGCACTGGAAGTCCCGCAAAGCGGTGGCAGAACCAGTTGGTATAACATCGCCCGGGCATACGCCGATCTGGACGAAGCCACCCGCAACGAAATTGACCAGCTGCAACTCATTACCTACAACCCGTTTACTCATCCCCGTGACCTGCCGCGCCGCTTGTATCGCACGCCGGATCTGACTCCGACCAGCCATGGCTTTCCGCATCCGCTGGTACGTACTCATCCATCCAGCGGCAAGAAGGTGCTGTTTCTGAGCACCCATACCGAGGTCGAGCTGCCTGGTATTGACCCGCAGCACGGACAGGCGCTGATCGCCCGGCTGCGCCAGCATCTGCAGAACCCCAAATACCGCTACGAGCATGACTGGGAAGTGGGCGACATCGTGTATTGGGATAACCAGGCCACCTTGCATTCGCGCACGGCGTTTTCGCCTGAAGAACGTCGCGTGCTCAAGCGCGTGAGCCTGGCGGGCAGCCGTCCGTTTTAAGCAAAGAACTGCATGCCTCACATGCTTCTGATCTGCTTCCGATCTGCATTGGGCTGCCCGTTAAAGCGGGCCGCTAAAACCATGGAAAAATTCCAATGAGCCAACGACAACTGAAACTGAATGCCTTCCTGATGACCGCAGGCCATCACGTAGCCGCATGGCGCCACCCTGATTCCCGCGCCGATGGCGGCATCCGGTTTGATCATTTCAAACAGATCGCCCAGGCGGCCGAGCGGGCCAAATTCGACGCCGTATTCTTTGCCGACAGCGCAGCGGTCTGGAACGGTGGTCCTCAGCAAGAAGCACAAAGCCGCGGCGCGCAGTCCGATCACTTTGAACCAGTGACGCTGTTATCCGCGCTGGCCGCCGTGACCGAACACATCGGGCTGATTGCCACTGTCACCACGACCTATAACGAGCCCTATCATCTGGCGCGCAAATTTGCCTCGCTCGATCACCTGAGTAATGGCCGCGCTGGCTGGAATCTGGTGACTTCTGCCAATGCAGCCGAAGCGTTCAACTTTGGTCTGGATGCACACGTAGCCCACGCGGATCGCTATGCCCGTGCCGAGGAATTTATCGACGTGGCCACCGGCTTGTGGGATAGCTGGGAAGACGACGCGTTCATTCGTGACAAAGCTTCCGGCGTGTTTTTTGATCCGGAACGACTGCATGTGCTGGATCATCAGGGCAAGCATTTCCGCGTGCGCGGGCCGTTAAATGTTGCTCGTCCGGTGCAGGGATACCCGGTGATCGTGCAGGCGGGTTCCAGCGAGCCCGGCAAGGAGCTGGCGGCGCGTACCGCCGAGGTCATCTTTACTGCGCAACTCACGCTGGAAAACGCCCAGGCGTTTTATCGAGATGTGAAAGGCCGCCTTGCCAAATATGGCCGCAGCCCGGACGAGCTGAAAATCCTGCCGGGGATTTTTCCGGTGGTGGGCCGGACCCGCGAAGAAGCCCAGGCCAAATACAAGGCACTGCAGGAGTTGATCCATCCTTCGGTGGGCCTGGCTTTGTTGTCCGGCATGCTGGGAGGGTTTGACCTGACTGGTTACGCGCTGGACGGCCCGTTGCCAGAACTGCCGGAAAGCAACGGCGGCAAGAGTCGGCAGTCGTTGCTGATTGACCTGGCGCGGCGCGAAAACCTGACCATTCGCGAGCTTTATCTGCGTATTTCAGGCGCACGCGGCCACCTGACGCTGGTAGGCACCGGAGAAGAGATCGCCGATCAATTGCAACTGTGGTTCGAGAACGAGGCGGCCGACGGTTTCAATGTCATGCCTCCGACCTTGCCGGGTGGTCTGGACGACTTCATCGAGCTGGTACTACCGGAACTGCGTCGGCGCGGTTTGTTCCGGACCGAGTACGAAGGCAGAACCTTGCGCGAGAGCCTGGGTCTGGCGCGGCCTGTGAATCGCTATACAACCCCAGCGGCCATTGCGGCTTGATTGACCGATGAAATAACACCGGGCGGCACAGTTCGCGCGGCCCGGTGTTATTGAGCAGATTGGTATTAGTGGAAAAGCGAAATGGTGATGCCGAAGTACCGTCAGCTTGATCAGATGGAGCTAGACCCAGTTAGATGGCTCTGGCGAGATTGGCAATGGACCAGGTCTGCTCGCTGTACAGCGCCGGCGCAGGCGCGGCGGGCTGCAACAAGCCATGCCGTTTCATCAGCGTACGCAAAGCATGCCGCGAAATCCCCAGTGATTCGGCAGTGCGGACCTGATTGAACTGGTGGCGCGACAACGCGGTGCGCACAATCAGCAGCTCCATCCGGGTAAACAAATCGGGCGTGGCGGCGTTCAACATTTTTTCTAGCGCCAAACCAATCTCGGCATCCGGATCGGCTGAGTGCGTTGGCGTTGGCTCACCGGAGGGTGTCGCGAGGTCTTGCTCCAGCAACAGGTGTTCCTGGCGAATTTCACCGCCGTGCGCCAGCAGCAAGGCGGCGTGGATAACGTTTTCCAGTTCGCGGATATTGCCGGGCCAGCCATGTTGCAGCAGCAGCGTTTTCAGTTCCGCACTCAACCGGGGAACCGCTTGCCCCAGCCGGGCGCAATAGTGGTTCAGGAAGTAATCGGCCAGCGGCAGAATGTCTCCCACGCGCGAGCGCAAGGGCAGCACCGGCAGCGTAATGATATTGATGCGGTACAACAGATCACGCCGGAAGCGCCCGGCCAGAACGGCGGCTTGCAGATCAACGTTGGTGGCGGCGACGATCCGCACGTCGATGGGAATCGGTTTGCGCGCGCCAACCCGCACCACTTCTTTTTCTTGCAGCACGCGTAGCAGTCGCGTTTGCAAAATCAATGGCAACTCGCCAATTTCATCCAGAAACAAGGTGCCACCCTGCGCCGCTTCAAAGTAGCCTTCGCGCTGGCGCAGCGCTCCAGTAAATGATCCGGCTTCATGCCCAAAAAACTCGCTTTCGGCCAGCGCTTCGCTGATCGCACCGCAATTGACCGCCACAAACGGGCCTTTGCGCGCGCTGGTTTCATGCAGCCGCCGCGCCAGAATTTCCTTACCGGTGCCGGTTTCGCCCACGATCAGCACCGGTGCTTCGCTGGGGCCAACGCGCGCCAGCATATCGAACAAGGCGTGGGATGCAGGATCAGAAAACACCACGGCTTTGGCCCGCTGGGCGGGGACGTCAGGTGTATGCAGCGTGAGAATCGGAACGTTGGCAGACATATTGGCTCCTCGCAAACAGGGGCAAAACGCATGTTCAAAGCAAAGCGGCTGAATAGCGTTTGAAATCAGCCCTTGATGCGGCGAAGGCGGTGGTGCGCCAGCCGAGCCAACTCACTGTAGCGTAACTTTTTAATAACTTAAATGAATTTAATATTCATTTGTTATTACTATTTTATCTTTTTTTTGAATGGTTTGAAGCGTATGACCAGCCATCCGCGGCAATTCGGGACTGTTTAGGTCAGAGAGAAGAGGGCAGGTATCGGCCGGCAATCAAACCAGCGGGGCTGGCGTGCCCGATCAGCGAACCGGTATGCGCCTTGGGTAAATAACCCGCAGGCGCATGCGGGCTCAGGGATTGGCTGGGGCTGGCAAGCGGCGGGCCTGTTTGACTTTGTACATAGCCGCATCCGCTTCGCTCAGCGCGTCCCAAGGGTTGCGAAAGGCTGGGTCCACAGCGATCGCGCCGACACTGGCACCGGCGTAGTCGAACGTTGCGTTGGGCGTGCTGATGCTGGCGCGCGTTACGTCAAATAGCCGCGACTTGAAGGTGTTCAACGCTTCATCTACCGATTCGCCAAGATGCGGACCCAAGCCAACGGCCACAAATTCGTCGCCACCGATACGCGCCAGCAGATCGCCAGCGCGCACGGCTTGCAGCAACTGGGTGGCGATTTGCCGCAGCACCGCGTCGCCGGCCTCATGGCCATAGTTGTCGTTGATTTGTTTGAAATGATCCAGATCGACAAAACCCAACAGCACATATTGTCCGGCGCGCTGGGCCGCAGCAAACATGCGTTGCAGTTCGTTCATCAAGGCGCGGCGATTGGGCAAGCCGGTCAGCACATCGGTCAGCGCCATGACGGCAAGATCGGTGTTGCGCTGTTTTAGCTCATCCAGCAGCGATTCCCGCTGAATATGCTGGGCAATCAGTTTGGCAAAAAACGCCACGATGCGGTCGGTGCCGACATCGACCGATTTCTGGTCCGAACTGGCCGCACACAAAGTGCCATGGAGGTCACCGGTTGCTGTGTGAATGGGCACGCTCAGATAGGTACGGATACCCAGTTCGCGCGCCGCGTCCGAATCGCCCCAGCAATCACTGACGTTGTCGGTGAACTGGCGACCTTCATCCAGCGAGCGCTTGCACAGGGTGTCTTCCCACGGCACTGACAGACCTTCAGGAATGACCAGGTGCCCGGTGTTGCGGGAAAACTGGATATGTTGCAGCCCTTGCGACAGATCGATGGTCGTGAGATAGGCCGATTCAAGCCCGGTGATGGCGACCAGCATCTCCAGCAATTGCCGGGTCAGGTCTTCCAGGGTTTCCGCCTCGTTGACGGATTCAGATAGCTGGAGCAAAAGTGGATTCACTGCCGGCTCCCTTGCGACGAGTAAAAATGATGAGGTAAGGCCGTCGACCTGCAGCCGGGACGCCAGTGTTGCGCCAGGCCCGGTTCAGTCAGCGCGATGAACAAGCCGCAATGGTTCGGCGTTGTTGTGACGGCACCAACGGCAAAGGCCTGACAGTGTTGACAGATTCTCGCATATGCCAGGAGTATTTAAAATAAACGCCGAAGGTACTGTGCCAAAGCGTGGGGTTGGCGCAATGGCAGCATGTTTTGGTGCCGTAATAAATCGCCAGGCTGCAGCCAGCGAAAAGATCATCTCGACAAAAATATCAGGCTGGGTAGGTCTATCCATTGGGGAGAATGGCTTTGCGGTTACTGCGCAATACACTCGTTGGCCTGCTGACTTTGTTTGCTGGGCTGGCTACATCGCTGGCGCTGGCTGCCACGTCGCCGCCCACTTCGGTTGCATCTGCGCCCGATGCCACACGGCCAATGTCGCGCGAACAAGTTACCCGCATTCTCGACAGCAACCGCCAGATACTGTTACCGCAGGGCGTGAACGAGCAGGTCAAACTGCGTATTGGCGGCATTGATCAATGGGTATCGATCCGCGGCAAGGATAAGCGTAATCCCGTTCTGCTATTCCTGCATGGCGGCCCGGCTGCTCCGGCCATGCCCGAGGCCTATACCTTCCAGACGCCGTGGGAAGACTACTTCACCGTGGTGCAATGGGACCAGCGCGGCGCTGGCAAAACCTGGCGGGCCAATACCGAACAAGCCATGACGCCGGGCATGAACGTTGCCAGCATGACGGACGACGCAGCACAACTGGTGCAGTACCTGCGCACGCGCTTTGGCAAGCAGAAGATATTTCTGCTGGGACATTCCTGGGGCTCAATTCTGGGCGTCGAGTTGGCGCAACGGCATCCTGAATGGTTCTACGCCTATATCTCGACCGGGCAGGTGGTGAACGGGCGACGCAACGAAGAGGTGGGTTATAACTTCGCGCTGCGCCAGGCCAGGGCCGAAGGCAATGCCACCGCGATTCGCGAACTGGAAGCAATGGCACCTTATCCGGGTACCGGCAAAATGAGCCTTGAGCGGATCGGCATGCGCAGCAAATGGGAGATGTATTACGGCGGGCTGGCGTGGGGTCGCAAGGATTACCAGTTTGACGTGGATGCCGAGGAACTGTCGCCCGACTACAGCCGCGCCGACCTTGATGCCATCGACAAAGGCAGCCTGTATTCACTGGGCTACTTGCTGGAGCCCATGCTGGCCTCAAACTTCGATCAAGTTACCCACTTTGGCTGCCCGGTGATTGTCTACGTGGGGGCGCATGACTACACCACGCCGCACGAACTGGCCGAAGAATGGTTTTCACATATCACCGCGCCATCCAAGCGGCTGGTCAGTTTTGCCGACTCCGCCCACATGATGATGCAAGAACAGCCCGGCCGCTTCCTGGTTCATCTGATCACCGACGCGCTGCCGTTTGCGCAGCAGGCGGGCGATGCCGCGCCAGCCGAAGTGGTGCGCGATCACTAAGGCGTCCAGGTTTCGCCCAGTTGCTCTGCGCAGACCTCACGCACACAGTCGCGTAACCAGCGATGCGCCGGGTCGGCATCCATGCGCGGGTGCCAGAGCATCGATACCGTAAATGCCGGGATGCTCACCGGCAGATCAAAACTGAACATATCGGCACGTAGGCTGCCGGTGTGGCGTTCGGGCACGCTGGCGATCAGATCAGTCGCCCGGGCCAGAGTCAGCGCCGTGGCAAAGCCGCCGACAATGGTGGCGATTTCGCGCTCCAGCCCCAAGGTCTGTAATGCGTCATCAATCGGCCCGCGATCTTGCTCGCGCCGCGATACCAGCACATGCCGGGCTGCAGCGTAGTTCTCCGGCGTGATTTCGCCCCGGCTAAGCGGATGCCCGGCACGCACCACGCCCACAAAGCGGTCGCGAAACAGTGCGCGAGTGCGGATTTCCGGACTGGTGCTGGTCCCGGCGACCCCGGTTTCCAGATCAACTGATCCGTCGCGCAGCGGCGTACTGTCTTTGCTGGTTTTGCCCACAAAGCGCAGCCGCACGCCAGGCGCTTGCTCATTAATCCGGGCAATCAGCCCCGGCCCGAAACTCTCGACAAAACCCTCGCTAGTACGCAGCGTAAATCGTCGCACCAACCGCTTCAGGTCCAGGTTTTCTGCCGGGCGCAGCACGGCTTGCGTTTCTTGTACCAACTGGCCAACCCGCTCGCGCAGTTCCAGCGCGCGCGGCGTGGGCACCAGTCCACGCCCGGCGCGCACCAGCAGCGGGTCACCGGTGGTTTCACGCAGGCGCGCCAACGCCCGGCTCATGGCGGATGGGCTCAGGTGCAGGCGCTTGGCAGCGCGCGCGACATTGCCTTCTGCCAGCAGCACATCAAGGGTAAGCAACAGGTTCAGATCGGGTCCGGGCATGCATTGACCATAGCACAGGCCCATCGTGGCATGGCGTTATACGCATGAATGAAGTGCAAATGGTGCGTCTTCCGCCATGTATGGCAAGGGGTTACTTTGATAACAACGCTCTCCCGTCGGGAGTTCCCCTTTTCACATCAAGGAAATGGCCTTGAAACCATTAAATCCTGAAGTTGGCACCGCGACCGCGGCCAATCCACCTCTTGTTGCTACGGCGCGCTGGGCGCTGGCCAGCCTGTCGTTATCAATGCTCATGCCTTCATTGGACACAAGCATCGCCAATGTGGGTTTGCCAACCCTGGCCGTGGCATTCAGCGCTCCTTTTCAGCAAGTGCAGTGGATCGTGCTGGCTTATTTACTGACTATTACCGCATTGATTGTCAGCGTCGGGCGGCTTGGCGACCTGGTTGGCCGCCGTCGGCTGTTGCTGGCAGGTATTGTTGTGTTCACCGTGGCATCGTTGTTGTGCGGGTTGGCACCAACGCTGATATCGCTGATTGTCGCTCGCGCCTTGCAGGGCCTCGGCGCGGCAATCATGCTGGCGCTGACCATCGCTCTGGTTGGCGAAACCGTACCCAAGGCCAGAACCGGGAGTGCCATGGGCTTGCTCGGCACGATGTCGGCCATTGGCACCACGCTCGGCCCGTCGCTCGGCGGCTTGCTGATTGCAGGACTGGGCTGGCGCAGTATTTTTCTGGTCAATCTACCATTGGGTTTGCTCAATTTTTTGCTGGCTGCCCGTTATTTGCCGGTGGATCAGCCCAAGGATCAGCCAAGACGGCAGCGTTTTGATCATGCGGGCACATTGCTGCTGGCATTGACCCTTGCTGCATATGCGCTCGCCATGACCATGGGACGCGGCCATTTTGGTCCGCTCAACATCGCGTTGTTGCTGGTTGGGGCGTTGGGGGCTGGTTTGTTTGTGCTGGTTGAAAACAAAGTCGCCGCGCCGCTGATGCGGCTGGCCATGTTCCGCGATCCGGCATTCAGCGCAAGCCTGGCCATGAACGTGTTGGTGCCAACGGTGATGATGGCGACACTGGTGGTCGGGCCGTTCTATCTGTCGCGCGCGCTGGGGCTGAGCGCGGCTCTGGTCGGGGGCGTGATGTCAATCGGGCCACTGATCTCCGCCCTAAGTGGGGTGCTGGCTGGGCGCGTGGTCGACCGCTGGGGCGCATCAGCGGTTGTCATGGCTGGCTTGGGTGAAATGGCACTCGGAGCTTTAGCGCTGGCCACGTTGCCGACGCTGTTCGGCCTGGCAGGCTATATCGTCGCCATTGCTGTGCTGACGCCGGGATATCAGCTGTTCCAGGCGGCCAATAACACCATGGTCATGCTGGAAGTGCCGCCGGATCAGCGCGGCGTCGTTTCCGGCATGCTCAGCCTGTCGCGCAATCTCGGGCTGATTTCCGGCGCATCAGTTATGGGGGCGATATTTGCGATGGCTACCGCGACCAGCGATATCACCGCCGCGCATCCCGCTGCGGTTGCCACCGGCATGCAACTGACCTTTGCGGTGGCGGCCGGGCTGATCGTGGTTGCGATTGCTATCGCGCTGGCCAGCCGGGCGCTGGTCCGCCACTCCGGGCTGTCCGCGCAATGATGAACATATCAGTGGGATGCGGCGCGCAGATCATTGGGTGACGTATGCAACAAAATCAACCCATGCGCCTTGACCAGATTCGGCGCATTGGCGGCATCGCTTTGTGCTGACGCTGCCGTGCTGGTTGTGTCGTTCTGCGCCAGCAAACCCAGCAGGTTGAGCGTCTGCGACTGTTGCACCGGCATGGTCTTGTCTTCTTCCTGTTTTCCCTGCACGAATTTGGTTTCATGCGTGGTCTGACTGGCCGATTGATCCAGCGTGGCGCTAGTCAGTTTGCCATCCTGATAAGTGATGTTGGCTTTGCTCTGCGCCACATCGTCAATCTGATCGTAGTAATAGTTCTGCGATTTGCGATCGCTGGTCAGATCCAGCCGGGTGCCGGTGAGCGGGCGATGGTAACTGGCGGTCAGGCGTGCTTGTTGCGTCTGGGTGATGGTCCGGTCCAGCGCGGTTTTGCCGCCGATGCTGGTGCTCTGCGAAGCGCTCCAGTTAAACGAATCAACCTCAGCCGGGCGCATCGGATTAACCGACCTGGGCGTATCGGTGATCGACGCCTGAAAATCTGCCAGCCCGGTCAGCATGGCATGATCCCGCGCATTGAGCGGTTGCGTGTAGCTGGTGCCAGCCGATGCGGTGTCGTTGTTCAACTGGACAAACGCGTCTTTGAACATGCTGACTAGCGTGGCATCGCCATGACCACGCGCTGCTGCGGCGTCCACCTGTTGCAGAAAACTGTTGATCGAGGCCGCACGCTGAGCGGCGGTACCCTGGATCAAACTGTTGCCCGTGTTGACGTTCAGCTGCAACTTGCCTTGCTCATTACTCACATTCAGGGCGCGCACCTTGTTGTCCAGATGCAGGGCCACGCTGGTGGGCTGCTGCCCCTGGCGCACGGCAGTCTGCAAATCAACCGAAGCCAATACGCGGTTGTCGTAACCCGCCATGCCCGCCAGATTCAGGCTGGGTGGCACTTTGGCCAAGCCGTCGAGCGCATCCTGAAATCCATCGGCCAATCCGGCGATGGCGGTTCGTTCCTGGTCGCTCAGTTTGCCGTCACTCTGAATATCCACGGCCAGTCCGGAATCCTGACTAGCCAGCGTTATCTTCACCAGCACGCCGCTGGCAGTTTTGATCCGCAATTCGGTGTCGGCGCGCACGCCATTACTCGAACTGAGTGCCATGCCCGCTGCACTGGCGCGCGTAACCGATTGCGAGTAATTGCCGCTGCCGGTTTTGAAAGCGTTCAGCACCGCCGCGCCCAGCCCTTTGAGACGCTGGCTGAGCGAAGAAGCCTGGTCGTTGTGCGCCATCAGCAGCGAAACCGCATCTTTGGAGTCGGTTTTCCAGGTGGTGATGGTTTGCTGTGCGAAGGCCACAGTGCCCTGTGCCGAGTAAGTCTGGACACTGCCACTGACATTTCCCAGCGTCACCACTGCAGATGGCGTCGGCTGCGCGGCCGCATTCGCAAGATTATCCGTTGTGCTGACCGAGCCAGCGCTTGTCAGCGTGCCGGCGCTCAAGAGATTCGGATTCGTATTGCTCAACGACGAAATGACCGTCATGGAATGGGTTCCGCAGGATGTACCGCTGACAAAAATTCCGGGCGCATGATTGAAAGCCCGGTGTATGGATATCGGCAGCTTGCGCGGATGCTTGAATGGCGGTTGGCGATGATTGCAGAGGCTGGACCAGACCGCAGTGCTGCGGTCTGGTTACCGGTGAGGCGATTTAATACGGGAGATCAGGCCTTGATGCCCAATTGCTGGCGGCCCAAGGTGGTCAGATCAGCAGCAGTTGCACGCCCGGTGAAATCCACTTCAAAGTGGTCCGCTGGAAAATCAGGTGGGCTTTTGCCTTCAAGGAACGCTGGCAACTGGCGTGCCAGATAGTCCTGGTTTTTCGGGCAGTCGGGCACAGCGGCGATATACATGACGTTGCTCCAGCCGGAGCCTTTGTGCTCGTCTTCCACCGCGTGAATCACATCGCTATGCCAGAACACGGTGTCGCCAGGTTGCATTAACGGGATCGACGACAATGCGGCCTGCAGCGGCTGATGCCATTCCGGCTTGAGCGACAACGCCCGCCCCGGCAACGCGCCGCACAGATCATCCTCGGGTACATCGTCTTGCAAGGCCCGCAACAGCACGTAAGCCATGGCATTGGCGATGGGAATCAACTGTAATGTGCCGTCGCCCGGCCCTTGGGCGGTGAGGGCGGTCCAGCCCTGAAACGTGCGGAACATGGAGCACACGGCGGGCGAGGGGATCTCGCCCACTTCGGTACGAAAAGCCGCATCGAATGGGTCGTAACGTTGCCAGTCGCCGCTGAAGACATGCCGGTAAACCTGGCGGAAATTCTCGTCCAGCCAGCGTTCGACCGAACCGCCATCGCAATGCGCCGACAAACCCAGTGATTCCGAACCCGGCGGGCGCCGCCGCAAACGGTCGGCATACACCGGCACCTGATCGGGGTCGAAATGCACTTTGCCTTCACTTTGCGTTTGCCATAAGCGATTCAGGAACACGCGGGTTTGCGTCAGCGCGGTGGACTGTCGCGCCTCCACTTGTGGCCGCGACCAGTACACGCCAAAAATCTGCGGTTTATTCGAGGCCAATTCACCAAAATATTTGTCTTCAGCGCGATGGGCCAGTTTGTCGACCATGTGGTTGCGCTCCACATAATCGCCAATCTCCGCGTTCCACGCCGTGGCCTGTTCCGCGCTGAACACGCCACGCACCACACAGGCGCCACGTTCTTTCACGCTTTGCCGCAACGCCGGGTCAACGCGGCCAGCGGCAATATCGGCGTAGCGGATTTCCGGGATCACCGACTTGCCTTGCTCGCGTTCGGCCACAATCGCGGCCACTTTGCATTTGAGGTCTGCTTCAACCTCCAGAAAGACTTCGCGATACTGCGGGAGGCGGGATCGCAGCAGACGTTTTGCCTCCCGAATCGCCTGAGGCAGGTCATCAATGCGTAGTGCAGCCATGTTGTTATCTCCGGGCGGGTGGAGAATTCAGCATAGACCCGCTCTGGCGGCCAAAGTGATCCTATCCTGTCGCATAATTCGCAAAATGAATCAGCCGCGATAGCAGGCGTTCAGTTCGCAATGCGCCGCCACAGTTCATATTCGACGCGCACGCCGTTCTCCCAGCGCTCGTTATGCCACTCGTCATTCATCAGGCGAGCCTGAAACGCATATTCGCGCAGGGCCTCAGGCGAATAAGTACCCATGTCCGGATTCTCGATATAGCGCTCGCCATCCACCCGAAAACGGCCACTGCCAGCAGACCAGAAGGCGCCCTTCTGGTACGAGATAAAGGTGAAATGGCCCTCCGCCAGCACTTTGCGGGAGCGGATATCCAGCTTGTCGTAATGCAGCATTTCGCCGTTATCAAGGCATTCGCCGGCAACCAGTTGCCAGGCGCCATCAAAAGGGGAGGTAGACATGGGTTGTTCCTGTTGCGTTAACAGGAGAGCATCCTATCGCGGCGATGAATGCCAGGAATGGCCTGGCTGAAACGAAAGGCGCAATCGGGCAATATGAGCCAAGATGGCCATCGATACACGTTGCAGCAACGGCTATTCTGCACAGGGTTATGCGCGAAGCCGGAAAAACAGCGTGACCAGGCTAGGCAAGCGTTCCGGCGGCTCGCGCAGGCTGCCGCAATAACGAGCAGGACTCCCTGCGTTTGTGCTGAAATACGCCGCGCAATAAAGCCGGGCTAACATCAGCTGGCTGAGCCACACAAAAACCGCAACATGCCAGCTCCGGCGGGCATGACAATGATATAAACACGCATCCAGATAAACGAAGGACACGGCCAAAGTCTGATGGGCCGATGTCCTCAGTATTCTCTTTTCCATTGTGTCGTTCCGGAACACCGTTATGAATCAAGCATCCTTGCCTGGGAAGTTCACGTCCTACCAAAAACTGGTTGTCGGCATGCTGGCGTTTTTGCAATTTGCCGTCATTCTCGACTTCATGCTGATGTCGCCGCTCGGCGCAATCATCATGCCGGCGCTCAATATCGGTCCGAAGCAGTTCGGGTTGGTGGTCTCGGCCTATGCCTTCAGTGCCGGGATATCCGGGTTGCTCACTGCCGGTTTTGCCGACCGCTTTGACCGAAAGAAAATCCTGCTGTTCTTCTATGCCGGTTTTGTCCTGGGTACGCTGTGGTGTGGCCTGGCGCAAACCTTTGAAACCTTGCTGCTCGCCCGCATCGTCACCGGTGTGTTTGGTGGCGTGATTGGTTCGGTAGTGCTGGCGATTGCCACTGACCTGTTTCCACCGCAAATGCGTGGTCGGGTAATGGGCGTGATCCAGACCGCGTTTGCCGCCAGCCAGGTGCTGGGCATTCCGGCCGGTTTGTATTTGTCCAACAACTGGGATTGGCATATGCCCTTCCTGGCAATGGCTGGCCTGGGTCTGGTCGGCGGACTGGTTGTGGCCTGGCGTATGCAGCCGGTTGCAGACCATCTGGCCATTCCGCAAGAACACAGCCCGTGGATGCATTTGTTCCACACGCTGACCGAGTCACGTTATTTGCTGGCCTTTGCCACGACCGCATTGCTGACCACGGGCGGCTTTATGCTTATGCCGTTTGCCAGCGCTTTCGTGGTGAACAATCTGGGTATTGGCTTGCACAGTTTGCCGACGGTTTATCTGATCACCGGGGTTTGCACCATCTTCTGCGGCCCGTTGATTGGTAAAGCGGCGGATGCGTATGGCAAATTTCGTGTGTTTACGCTGGGCACGGTGATCTCGATCATCATGGTGCTGATCTACACCCATCTGGGCCCGATCTCCTTGCCGTTGCTGGTGCTGGTCAATGCCCTGATGTTTGTCGGTATCTTCTCGCGCATGATCCCGTTTCAGGCGTTGATGTCGTCCGTGCCAGCGGTAACCCAGCGCGGCTCATTCAATGCCATTAGCGCGTCGATCCAGCAGTTGTCGGGTGGCATTGCTTCGGTGGTGGCGGGCCATATCGTGACGCTGGGCGTGACGGGCAAGCTCGAGCACTTTGAAGTGGTGGGTTATGTTGTGGTCGGTACCTCGGTGGTGGCATTTGCCTTGCTCTGGCTGCTGCAGCGACGCCTGCCAGCACCGGCCGCCAAGCCAGCGCTGGCGACTTGAGCCGCTGACTCACCGTATTCGCAAAAGCCTGGGGCGCCACGTGCTCCAGGCTTTTTCGCTCAGGGTCGCAGTTTGAAACGAAACTGCAGCCAAGGGGCAAAACCCTTGTGCCCCCAAATGAGCCGATTTGTTACCCGCTCGTAACCTGCCAAGCCCCCGTTAGTGCCCGCCAACTGTGGATTGGCGACAAACATTAGTCGCTGCTGTTGCATCTACCATGCATGCATACGTCATTGCGCGGGGTTGACCGGATTTTCTGGTAACTTGGCGGTATGTATCTGGGGATAAACGGTAATGAGATATGGCTTGATTGTCGGGTTGTTACTGGCTTGCCCGCTGGCGCAGGCCGAAACCACCATTACCCTCTATTCCGAAGCCGGGCAAAAGCCCATGTCTTACGAGGAAAACGGTGTCGCCAAAGGTGCGTACATTGATCAGATTCGGCGCATAACGCAGCAAATTCCTGGCTACAAAGTGCAGATCAAGTTTGCCTCATGGGCACGCGTGGTCGAAGAAGCCAGAACCGGCAATAGCGCCGGCATAATCGGCGTGTATTACCGCCCGCAAGAGCGGCCGTTTCTGAATCACTCCAAACCCATTTATCGGGAAGACGTGGCGGTTCACTGCAATCGCGATGCGGTGGCCAAGCGCACTTTCAACAAATATCCGGATGACTTTGCCGGTCTCAAATTTGGCAATCAGCGCGGCTACCTGGCGCCAGGCCCGGAGTTTTTCAAATTTGCCCAGCAAGGCAAGATTGTCGTAGTGGAAGGGCTGGAGTTTGCCGGCCTGGTCAAGAAGATGCTGGTCGGCGAAATTGATTGTGTCGTCAATCCCAGTCTGGTGCTGGATGAAGCACTCAACACATTACAAGAACGCGGTCTGCCCGAGCGCATGCGGTACAAGTCGGAACGGGTCATGGTCATCAAGTCGGAGACAGTCCATGTGGGCTTCAGCAAAAAATACGAAGAAACGCATCCCGAGCTGGCGCAGTTTCGCGTGCTGTTCGACAAGGCTGCCGGTTCTTGAATAGCCGCCGCCGCATGCAAACGCTGCGTTCAGTCACGACGCGATCCCTCAAATGAACTCGATTCGTTTGCGTCTGATTGCGTTGTTCATGGCCGTGACGACGGCGACCTTGGGCATTTTTGCTTTTTACGAGCAAACGCTGCTACGACGTGATCTGGAAAACCGCTTCCTGGCGTTGCAGGATGACGTATCCACACGTCTGGAGCAAAGCCTGGCACAGCCGGTCTGGGATATGGATCAGAGCGTGATCAAGGCCAAGCTGGAAGCCGCCATGATCCCGCTGGAAGTGCAGGCGGTGTATTTCTTCACGCCCGATCAGCAAGGGCCGGTGGCCAGTATGGACCGGGCGCTGAGCAATAATCATCAGTCCACTCGCGCACGAGATATCGCTAACGAGGTGGTCAAAGAGATCCAGATTTTTCCACCGCTGCAGGTGGATGAAACACGCCGCAAGACCAGCATTGGCAAGGTAGTGGTTTATTTCTCGCGGGCGCAGATCAACCAGGCGCTGGCGGATGCCTTGTTGCGGCGGGTGCTGGAAGTACTGGTGGTCAACGCGCTGCTATTGATTGTGCTGTTGTTCAGTCTGCGCCTGGTGTTCGTGCCTTTGCGGGGTTTGCGCGACGGGTTGCGGGCGCTGGCCTCTAACGAAGCAGCGGATCTGCAAGAACTGCCCCGAACCCACCGCGTCGAGTTCGACGAGGTCATCAACAGTTTTAACTCCACGCTACGCAAAGTGAAGACCGTGATATCGCGTCATCGCTTTGCCGAAACCGCCGCCCAGGAAGCCACGCGTGCCGCCAACGAAGCGCTGGCGCAGGTGAAAGTGGCGCAAGCGGAGCTGGTCACTATCAATCAGCAACTGGAAAGGCTGACCGTGACCGACGCGCTGACCGGTGTGGGTAACCGCATGAAGCTGGACCAGGTGCTGGAAAACGAACTGAATCGTAGCCAGCGCTCTGGCAGCCAGTTCGCGCTAGTGCTGCTGGATGTGGATCACTTCAAGCAGGTCAACGACACTCGCGGGCATCAGGTCGGCGATCTGGTGTTGATTGGCGTGGCGCAACTGCTGGTCACCACTACGCGCAGCATGGATATCGTCGGGCGCTGGGGTGGCGAAGAATTTCTGGTGATCTGCCCGGACACCAATCTGGCCGGCGCGGTGAGCGTGGCCGACAAACTACGTGAAGCAATTGCCAGCCATCGTTTTGGTCAGGTGGGTCAGATCACCGCGAGCTTTGGCGTCGCCTGCGCCAGGGCGGGCGACTCCGTGCACAGCACGCTGGCCCGGGCGGATCGGGCGTTGTACCGCGGCAAAGCCAGCGGGCGTGATCGGGTCGAGAGCGAGGGTTAGCCCGCTTCTGCCTGGCTAGATTGCCGGGCTGACCATCGTATCGCGTGCCAACACTGTCAAGCCGCCGGCGGGCGTCATTTCAACAAACAAATGCGCGTAGCCGGGAATCTGCGGATGCGCAGTCGGTTGCGGATGACTATGCGTGGCAGTCACCACCACCACTTTGGCACCCGCCGCTTCGCCCGCGGCAATCCCCGCCGGAGCATCTTCGAACACCAGACAATCTGTCGCCGCTACGCCCAGGCGGCTGGCCGCGAGCAGGAAGCAATCCGGCGCGGGCTTGCCGCGTTCCACATCGTCGGCAGAAACCAGTAGCGGCGGCACCGGCAAACCAGCAGCGGCGATGCGGCGCAATGCCAGTTCGCGCGGGGCGGAGGTCACAATGGCCCAGCGATCTTGCGGCAAAGCAGCCAAGAACGCAGCCACACCGGTGATCGGGTCGATGCCCTCAACGTCGGCAATTTCGGCGATCGTAATGGCTCGCGCTTCGGCTTCGGCATCGACACCTGGCAAGCCCAGATTGCGGATGGTATCCACCGCGCGCGCACCGTGGATGGTCGGCACAAAGGTCGCGGCGTCCAGGCCATGCTGTTCTGCCCAGCGGGTCCACACCCGTTCGGCCGAGGCGATGGACGTAAGCACGGTGCCATCCATGTCAAACAGGAAAGCGGCAAAGTGGCGGCCAGGAAACAGCGGCTGCCCCGACACGGAATGACTTGCGGTTGGATCGCTCATGATTGAACCAGGAAGTGAAGAAGAAAGAATTGCGGTAATGCGGATGCGAGATTGTGCGAATGCCCCATTCTAAGGGGGATCAGCATGCGGCAGAAGCGGCAGATTGCCACGCGCCGGTCACGGGTACGCGCTGAATGCGCCCAGGCAATCAGCGACCGAGGGAGAAAATCATGTCAGGCACCAGCACTTTTGCATATGTCACGTTCATACGCACAACACCGGAGCAACTCTGGTCTGCGCTCACCAATCCGGAACTCACCCGGCAATACTGGTTTGGCATGTACCAGTTGTCGCACTGGACTGCCGGCGCGCCATGGCAACTGGTGTTTGCTGATGGCCGCATCGCGGATAGCGGTGAAGTGCTGGAAAGTGAGCCAGCCCGGCGGCTGGTGTTGAAATGGCGGAACGAGTTCAAGCCGGAAATGCAGGCAGAAGGCTACTCGCGGTGCGTGATCGAGATCGAACCAGTCGGGGACGTGGCTAAACTGAGCATCACCCATACGCTGAATCAACCTGATTCACGATTTGTTGCGGCGGTGTCTGCGGGCTGGCCACGCATTTTGTCCAACCTCAAGTCCTGGCTGGAAACCGGCACTGTGCTGTTTGCCGAGAAGTTTTAGCGGGCAAGCGCAAGACTGGATCGGCAGGATGAGGTGAATGCGCTCGCCTGATTGCATCCACCTTCGCTATCTGCCAGTTCAGAACTCAACCTCAACCGTATTTTGCAGCTTCACAAAAGCGCCTTTGAGCGTGGCGTTGTGGTGCGCCACGATTTGCCTGGCTGAAAGCTCAGGTGTGTCAGAGCAGGTTTGCGCGTCGGCCACCAGCACCGCGCTATAACCGGCATCCCGCGCCAGGCGGCAGTTGGCATCAATACAATATTGCGTTTTCATGCCAGCGATCACCAATTGGTTGACGTTCGCCTCCAGCAATTGATCTGCCAGCCGCGTACCGGCAAAGCAACTGGGGCGGGCTTTGTCGAAGATTGTGTCACGCGCCGGGTCTATGGCCAGATCCGGCAGTAATTGAGTCAGCGGACTGCCTTGCGCGATGGGTGTGCCGGGCGGCCCGAAGAAGCGTGCGGCAAAGATCGGCGCTCCGGCCAGCCGGGCTTTGTGGATGAGCTGGTTGATGTTGTCGAGCACGCGCTGGCCTTCCCACGGCCGTTCAGGGCCGTGAAACAGTCCAACCTGCATATCGATGATCAGCAGGGCGGCGCGCTGCGGTTCTGAGTGCTGCATGATGTTTCTCCTGGTTGTTGTGCCAGTACGGACGGAGAAACAACAAGGCCCCGTCCATCTCTGGCGGGGCCTGCGGTTGAATACGTTAACTCGCTCTCACGCACTCACCTCACGGCCCGCCGCTAGCGGTCGTGGTGGTAGTGGTCGGGGTGAGGGCGATGCGGTTCATGCATTCAACATAATGGGCGACGACGGGCGCGTCAATCACCGTGTGTGTGGGTTAGTGCGCCGCCTGTGTACGCAGTGCCGCTACCCGGGCGCGATAAGTGGCTTCATCGGCGCGAAACAGATCGGTGCCGCCATTGCGACTGGTCAGATGCAAAACGCCGACCCGGAACGTGCTGGCGAGCGCCGCAACACCCATGTCCAGATTGCGTTGATTGAGCGTGGCGGTAAGCGTATTGCCATTGATGACACCGCCCACCGGCGCACTTTGCACTGCAATCTGGCCGTCGTTTTGCAAGGCGGATTGCTCGATCCGGCCAGTCCAGCGCTGTCGCTGCGTTTCAACAACCTGCACCAGATAAACGCTGCGCCCGTCTTGCCCCACGTAAGTGCCAGCCACGTCGGCGGCCAGTGCGGGCGGGCTGCTCAGCAGTGCCCATGCGGCCAAAGCGGGCAGCAATAATCGGGGGATACGGATAGACAGGAATGACGCGGTGCTGATCTTCATTGATGATTGGTCCTCAAGCTCGGGTGGTGCTAACGACTGCTGCCCGTTAATGACAGCCTTGCGCTACCGAATGTTCCTTAAAGCTGGTCCTGGCCTGCAGCGAACAACTCGATCAGCGTATCGACCACCGCCCGCACGCGTGGCGAGCGGCGAACATCTGGATGCATAACCAGCCACACCGGCCGACTCACTGGACATGCCTGATCAAGCTGCACCAGGGCCGGGTCTGGCCGCGCCAGGAAATGCGGCAGCACTGCAACACCCAGACCGGCGCGCGCGGCCTGATGCAAGGTGACTACATCATTGCTGCGCAAAACGAAGCGTCGATTGCCAGCAAAGCCATCCAGCCATTGTTGTTGCGGCGTTTCACGCAGGGCGTCGTCGTAGCCCAGCAATGGCCAGTGTGCGCTGGGCATGCTGGCGTAAGCGGGCGTGGCAAACAAACCATGCGCAATCTCGCCCACTGCGCGGGCCGCCAAACCGGGCGCAGAGGGGCGGGACAAACGTAATGCCAGATCTGCTTCGCCACGCGCCAGATTGGCTTCACGCGTCTCGCTGACGATTTCCAGATCAATATCCGGCCAGGCTTCACGCAATGGTGCCAGGCGCGGCATCAAAAAAAAGCTTGATAACGCAGGCGGCGCGGATAAGCGCACCGTGCCTTTCAGCGTTGCCACGCCCAACGCGGCGCGGGCAAAGCTTTGTGCTTCCTGATCCAGCGCCTGGGCGTGTTGCAGCAAGGTTTCGCCTTCGGCAGTCAGTTGCCAGCCGCGTGGCAAGCGGTCAAACAAGCGCACGTCAAGCGTGCGCTCCAGCGCCTCAACCCGTCTCGCCACGGTGGAATGTTCTACGCCCAGTTGCCGCGCAGCGCCGGACAAGCTGCCTTGCCGCGCCAGGGTAAGGAAGTGGCGAATGTCATCCCACTGCAGTTCACGGGCGGGATCGACGGGCTTATCTGGGTTTATTTGCACAATAAATGTGAAATTTTGTGGAATATCCGATCTATTTTGCGCGGTGTAGGCTGTGTCTGCAATCAACCAGAAAGGGGAACGACATGAACCCGACAATGCATTCAGCCGAATCACGTATCTATCTGACGGCTTATGGCGACGCCTCGGTGTTGCAGTTGCAGTCGTTTGAATTGCCGCCACCCGCTGCGGGCGAGGTGCGGGTACGACACACCGCGATTGGTGTGAACTATGTGGATATCTACCATCGCAGCGGGCTGTATCCGCTTCCCGACTTACCGGCCACGCCGGGTGTAGAAGCGGCGGGGGTGATTGAGGCTATCGGTGCGGGCGTGAGCGGGTTGGCGATTGGCCAGCGCGTGGCCTACGCCGGATTGCCAGGTAGCTATGCCAGTGCCCGCAATCTGCCCGCGCAGCGGTTAATCAAGCTGCCGGGTGAAGTCTCCGACCAGAGCATCGCCGCCGCTTTATTGCGGGGAGTTACCGCGCATATGTTGTTCGACCATATTCGTAAAGTGCAGCCCGGCGACACAGTGTTGATTCACGCTGCAGCAGGTGGTTTGGGATTACTACTGGTGCAATGGGCCAAGACGCTGGGCGCTCGCGTGATCGGTACCGTCAGCACGCCTGCCAAAGCCGCGCTGGCTATATCGCACGGTCTGAATCATGCCATTTTGTATCGCGAGCAGCCGTTTGCCGCCGCGACATTGGCGCTCACCGACGGGCACGGCGTGGATTACGCCGTTGACGGCATTGGTGGCCAGACTTTGCAGGATACATTGAGCGTGGTGAGCGCCGGTGGCGTGGTGGCCAGCGTCGGGCAAGTAGCCGGGCCAAACGATGCGGCACAATTGGCGGTACCGCCCGCAGTAACACTCTGCCATCCGAGTGTGATCCAGTTTATGGCAGATGCCACGCAGTATCAGCAAGGCGCAGCGGCGACATTGCACCAACTGACGCACGGCCTGCGGGCCACGGTGGCAGCGGTACTACCGCTGGATCACGCCGCCCAGGCGCATCGTTTGCTGGAATCTGGTCAAAGTACCGGGGCGATCTTGTTGCAGCCCTGACGCTGGTTTGCGCTGCATCGTAATCCGGGTACGCCAAAATAAAAGAGAAACTGCTTGACCCTCCAGCGCTTAGGGCGGATAAGGGTCAGGCAGGATCCTCAAGCGCAGACCTATCGTTACATCGTCAGTCCCCCCAGCGGCACTCCTTGTTACTTTATTGATTCCTTGATTGTCGTGCTCCCGGAGCTTTGCTCCTCACTTGATTCAAGGAATACAAAATGGAAACCGGTACCGTTAAATGGTTTAACGATGCAAAAGGCTTTGGCTTCATCACCCCGGCTGACGGTGGTGCTGATCTGTTCGCTCACTTCTCCGAAGTGAAAGCAGAAGGCTTCAAAAGCCTGCAAGAAGGTCAAAGGGTGACTTACGCGACCGCCAATGGTCCTAAAGGCCTGCAAGCAACCAATATCCAGATCGTGTAAATCACGTTTGGCTGGTTGTGAAAAAGCCCCGCACTGCGGGGCTTTTTTTATGTCGATGCCCGTGCCACTGGGCTTGGTAAATCAGTTTTGAGCGAGGGCCAGAAAAGCGTGAATCTGGGCCACCACCGCGGCTCCTTCACCCACCGCCGCCGCCACGCGTTTAGTCGAACCGGAGCGCACGTCGCCAATCGCAAACACGCCTTTCACACTGGTTTCCAGTGGATGCGACGGGATAAACCCGGTGCCGGCGGCATCTTGCCCGGTCGGTACAAAGCCTTTGTTATCAATACGCACGCTGCAACTGCGCAGCCAGTCGGTATTCGGGTCGGCACCGATAAACAGAAATACATGGCGTAGCGGCATGCTATTGTTTTCCACTTGGTCATTGGCGCGCGTGGTGCGATAGCCCACGGTAGTCAGGCCATGTTCATCGCCTTCAAAACCCGTGATCTCGGAATGCGGATGCATGATGATGTTCGGCAGCGCGGCCAGTCGCTCAATCAGATAACGCGACATACTGGCCTGCAAATTGGGCGCGCGAATGATCACGTGCACTTTGGCGGCATGCGCGGCCAGATAAACAGCAGCCTGGCCCGCCGAATTGCCACCGCCAACCAGCATGACTTCTTCATCACGGCACAGTTTGGCCTCAACTGGTGATGCCCAGTAATACACGCCGCGTCCTTCATAGCGCTCAAGCTGGTCAATCGCCGGTCGCCGGTACACAGCGCCGCTGGCAATGACCAGGGTGCGCGTGGGAATGCGGCGACCATCTTTTAATTCCAGCGCCAGCGGCTGGCTGTCGCAATGCAGGGCTTTGACTTCCAGCGGGATCGCCAAATGCGCGCCAAATTTCTGCGCCTGCACCAGCGCCCGCCCGGCCAATGCCTGGCCCGAAATGCCGGTCGGGAAGCCCAGGTAGTTCTCAATGCGGGAACTGGCTCCGGCCTGGCCACCGGGCGCGCGGCAATCAAACACGGCCACTGACAAACCTTCCGATGCAGCGTAAACCGCTGCCGCCAACCCGGCAGGCCCCGCGCCGACCACGATGACGTCGTAAACAAAGTCGGGTGCAAACTCCGGCAATAGCCCCAGATGCGAGGCTAGTTCGCCTTCGTTCGGCGCCCGCAGAATGCTGCCGTCCGGGCAAATCACTAGCGGGAAATCGCTGGGCTTGGTGGCGGTGCGTTCGAGTAACTGCACGACATCGGCGTCTGAGTGGGCATCCATCACCGTATGGGGGTAGGCGTTACGGCGCAAAAAGCTCTGCAAACCGTGCAGCTTGCCATCGGAATCACCGCCGACCAGCACCAATCCGCGACCTTTTTCCAGCAAGCCAACCCGACGCAAGATCAAGGCGCGCATGATGCGTTCGCCCAGCTCCGCTTCAGCCACAATCAACGCACGCAGCCGTTCCGGCGCAATCAGCAGTGTGCGTACCGGCGTTAACGCCAGGCCATCAACCAGCGCCGGTTTGCCCGATAGCTGACCGACTTCCGCCATGAACTCGCTCGGGCCTTGTTCCACGATATTGGTGGAATTGCCCAAACCGTCATGCGAGATGATTTGTACCCGGCCTTCCAGAATGACAAACATGCCCGGGCCGGTGTGGCCGGTTTCAAATAGCAAGGTCTGCGCGGCGTATTCGTGAACTGTGCCGAAGCTGCGCATGCGCTCGATCTCGGCGGCAGTCAGATGTGGAAAACGCTGATGATGGCGTGGCTCCAGCGCGGAAAACGGGGCTTCGGAGCTATTGGCCAACGGGTCCAGCCCGGCCAGTTCCGGCGGGATGGCGTTGGGCGCAAGCGCGGTGTCGGTGGTGATCATTACAAGCGGCCTCTGGGTAAAGATCGCCGCACGCCTGGTTTGCGTGTCTGACGCGAATCGTACCCGACCAGCATAGATCACTCGTTCGCGCCCGGAAGCGTACTGCTTGCCATGACTGCTGGCCGGTGCAGGGTGGCACTGAAAACAACCAGCCCCACCGTTGCGGATGGGGCCGACTATCTGGCCAGATGGCGCTGCCTGCGCCAAGGGCTGTCAGTGAAACATGATGGCGATCAGGATAATGATCGGAATCGGCACACCCAGAAAAAACAGTAGCAAGGAACGCATGTCAGTCTCCTTAAAAATAGCTCGGCAAGAGCGGGCTCACGGCCAATCAGGCGCGGGCAACAATAACCGGGTGATCCCGACGTTTGCCGCCCAAGGTGGCAAACAGGCTGGCAAAGAAGGCTCCGCACAGCAAAGCCACAAACATCCACAAAGCGCTGTATGCGGTGGCTTTACGGGCTTTATCGGCGGCGGCTTTGGCAGTTTGCGTGGCTTGAGTCACGGTCTGATCCAGCCGCTCATAGGCCTGGCTGACCCGCGTTTCAGCGGTGGCCTGATCGACCCCGGTCTGGCGAGCGATCACGCTGCCCAGATACTGCTTGTCCTGCGCGTCCAGATTGCCGGTGCGCAAGGCATTGGCAAATATTCGGGTGGCTTCAGCGCGGCTACTGGCATCTGTAGCCTGGGCTTCGGCAGGTGCCTGGTTGGTGCGGAACAGCGTATCGACAAAGTACCCGGTAGAGTTGGTGCCGGCGTCGCCACGCGATGTTGCCGTCTGGCTGGCCCCTGCGGCAGCGACACCGGTTGCAGCCGTAGCCACACCGCGTAACGCACCGGCGCCCACTTCAGCACCGCCGCTTAACACGCTGCCAATGGCGCTGGTCAAAAGGGTGGCAGTAACCAGCGTCGCCACTGCCCACGCCAGCAAGCCGTGCGCGGTGTCGCGAAAATAAACCTCATCTACATGAATATCGATCCAGCGATTGCGCAAACGTCCGGCCAGGTAACCACCGAGGCCGGATGCGGCAATTTGCGTTAGCGCCAGCCACACCACCGTGGAAATACCGATAGTGGATGCCGTGGCACCCGTGTTGGTCCACGGCGAAATAGCCGATAAACCCAGGCCAAAGCCCAGAATCAGCAAAATGAATGACAACGCCGCTGCTGCCGCAGCGCCGGCAAAAACCGCGCTCCACGACAAGCCGCTGGTGAACGAGTGCGATGTGGCGGTGGTCAGTCCGGGGGAAATATGTTCTGCTGCCAGCGGTGCGGTGGGATGCATGATCCAGTCCTCCTGTAGTGTTGCTGAGCCTGGTCGTGAAGACCAGCGCCTGAGCGTGGATCAATCCCGAGTGGAATTGTCCAGGCTGATTGCAGCGTAGGCTTGGGCAGGCGGCAAAAATGTAGGCAGAGCCAAGGAACACGGGTAAGACGAATGCGCAAAATGCGGTTGTCATTGCCGGACAGCACAATGCCAATACCGCGCGGCCCTTGCCAAAAAGCCGCGTGGACGCATGTACTGGTGTGTTGAGCGCCCCTAACCCTTGCTTCACGAGAACTGGATACCGATGACCGACCCAGCGCACCCAGCTTCAAGCCAGCACACTGGCCATCTGGCAAAGGGCCAGCGCGCCATGCGGGCAATTGCTGCCTTTGAGGCAGTCAAGGGCATTGCGGCGCTGGCGGCGGGAATCGGACTACTCAGCTTTGTGCATCACGATATCCGGCATCTGGCGCTGGAATTGATTGGCCACGTTGGCCTGAGCCCCTACGCCAAATATCCTGCCGTGTTGCTGCATTACGCCGACATGCTGCATGACGCCAACGTGCGGTTGCTGATTCTGGGCGCGCTGGCTTACGTGGCAATCCGTTTGGGCGAAGCCTGGGGCTTATGGTACGACCGGCCTTGGGCGCAATGGCTGGGCGCTATTTCTGGCGCAATCTATGTGCCGTTCGAATTGCGCCATTTGCTGGATCATCCAACCATCATCAGCGCTTTGGTCTTGTTCGGTAACGTCGCCATTGTGGTGTTTCTCGCGCTGCGGGTGTGGCGGCAGCGGCAGGCGCAACGGCACGCAAGAGATTGAAACCGGCGAAATGCCGGCGACCGGCAATATTTGCTGATGTCAGATAAATCCCGCAAATAAATAGCTTTGGCACGACTGGCCCCGTATACCGGCGCGGCATCACTCTAGGCCAACGGTTTAACCCTTGGCGGACAAGATGGCACAGAGCGAAAAGCAGCAACGCTGGTGGCAGCAATTGGGCCCGGGGGTTATTACCGGCGCTGCCGATGATGATCCCAGCGGCATTGCCACGTATTCCCAAGCCGGCGCTGCATATCGTTTTGATGCCTTGTGGACGCTGTTGCTGTCTTTTCCGCTGATGTATTCCATTCAGGCGATCTCCGCACGCATTGGCCGCACCACCGGCCACGGTCTGGCGACCAACCTGCGCCGCCATTATTCACCCTGGTTGTTTTATGTGATTGTTTTGCCGATGTTTGTGGCGAATGTGATCAATATCGGCGCTGATCTCTCCGCCATGGGGGACAGCGCCGCGCTGCTGCTGGGCGGTCGCGGCAAACATCTGTTCATGGTCGGCTTCGGGCTGGTTTGCACCGTCGCCATCGTGATGGTGCCGTACTGGCGTTATGCCCGCATCCTGAAATGGCTGACCCTGACGCTGTTTGCCTACGTGGCCGTGATCTTCACCATTACTGTGCCGTGGGGACAGATGCTGCACGGCACGGTATTGCCGCATCTCAAATGGGACAGCAAATACATCACCACTGTGGTGGCGATTCTGGGCACCACCATCAGCCCCTATCTGTTTTTCTGGCAGGCCTCGCAAGAGGTTGAGGAAATCCGCAAGGATCCGGAGCGCGAAGCATTGTTGCGGGCGCCCGAACAAGGCGCTGCCGCCAAGGCGCGCATTCACAGCGATACGCTGATAGGCATGGGTTTCTCCACACTGATTGCCTATTGCATCATGGTGTCCACGGCGGTCACGCTGAACATGCATGGCGTGACCGATATCAGCACCACCGCGCAAGCGGCACAGGCGCTCAAACCGATTGCCGGGCCATTTGCCTTTGCCCTGTTTGCCGCCGGGATCATCGGCACCGGCTTGCTGGGCGTACCGGTGTTGGCTGCATCGGCGGCATATGCCATTGCTGGTACGCTGCGCTGGAAAAACAGCCTGGAAGACCACGCCAGCAAAGCGCCGCGGTTTTATCTGGTGATTGCTCTGGCCATTGCCGTTGGCATTGCCATGAACCTGATCCATATCGACCCGATGAAAGCGCTGTTCTGGAGCGCCGTTATCAACGGCGTGGTGGCGGTGCCGATCATGATCATCCTGATGCTGATGTGCGCCAACGGCAAAGTCATGGGCCAGTTCGTGGTGACTGGCATTGTGCGAGTGCTGGGCTGGATTGCCACGCTGGTGATGGCGGTCGCGGTGGTGGCCATGTTTGTGCTGATGTGAGGTGTTCTGACACTGAGCTGCGACCGTGGCTGACATAGATGCGTGTCTGTGTGGCGTAAACCAGGTGGCGTCGGCGGCGGCACTCAATTGAATGCATCCGCTTGCCAATCCATCAGCGTTTTAGCCAGGAGTGACCACCATGCCACGCGGAGATAAATCAGCTTATACCGACAAACAAAAGCGCCAGGCCCGACACATCGAAGAGGGCTACGAAGCACGCGGCGTACCAGAAGAAGAGGCCGAAAGCCGGGCCTGGGCCACCGTCAACAAGGTATCGGGTGGTGGCAAGAAGTCGGGCTCTGGCCGGGGCCACGCCGAAAATCATGAACCGATGCACGAAGGCGGTCGCAAAGGCGGCGCCGCCTCGGCAGAGCGCACGCCAGAACAGCGCTCTGCATCCGCCCGTAAAGGCGCCGCCACGCGCAAACGTAACGCCGCCGCTCGTACGCATCATTGATCACCACCGTTGGTCCTGGAAATTGCGCTCAGGCCAGTCCGCCATTGGCGCGCAGAATCTGCCCGTTGACCCAGCCCGCATCGGCACCGACCAGGAAAGACACCACGGCCGCGATGTCGTCGGGCTGGCCCAAACGTTGCAGCGGCGGCATTTTGGCGAAAGTCTGGATCTGCTCTTCAGTCTTGCCGTCCAGAAATAGCGACGTGGCAATCGGGCCGGGCGCGACGGCATTGACGGTGATATTGCGGCCCCGCAATTCTTTGGCGAACACATGGGTGAACGCTTCGACCGCTGCTTTGGTCGCGTTGTAGATGGCGTAGCCCGGCATGTTCAGCGCCAGCGTGGTGCTGGAGAAATTCACAATGCGCCCGCCGTCATTCAACCGCGCGGCGGCTTCGCGCAGCGTATTGAAGGTGCCACGCACATTGATATCAAAAGTCTGGTCGTACAACGCGTCGCTGGTGTTCGCCAGTGGCACGGTCTTGAGCACGCCCGCGTTGTTGATCAGCACATCTACCTTGCCCAGTTGTTGTTCGGTGATCTCGAACATGGCACGCACTTCGGCCACGTTGGCGACATCCGCCTTTACCGCGATAGCCTTGGTTCCCAGCGCTTGCAATTGCGCCACCAGCGCCTCGGCTTCTTGCGAGCTGGACGCGTAGTTAACCGCGATGGCAAAACCGTCGGCAGCCAGCCGTTGGGCAATGGCCGCACCAATGCCGCGAGATGCGCCGGTAACGAGGGCAACTTGAGTGTTCTTGCTTGTGTTCATGATTCGTTTCCTTGCAGGAGAGTTGGTGAGACGAATCATGGATCATTCCACTCAAAAGATAATTGCTGGCGATCTGCTAACATCGTTCCATCTGTATTAACAATATCCCGGCCCGGACCCTATGGATCGCTTTCAGGAAATGCAGGTGTTTGTGCGGATTGCCGAGCGTCACAGCTTTAGTGCGGCGGCGGACGATTTGCAGATTCCACGTGCCACGGTCACCAATCTGGTTAAGCGGCTGGAACAACGCCTGGGCGCACGCTTGCTGGAACGCACCACCCGCACGGTACGCATGACGCACGACGGGGAGGCCTACTATCACCGTTGTTTACGCTTGCTGGCCGATCTGGAAGAAGCCGAGGGTTCTTTTCGTGATACCGCACCCAAAGGGTTATTGCGGGTGAACTTGCAAGGCACGCTGGCGCGCAATTTCGTGGTGCCGGCATTGCCCCTTTTTTTGGCGCAATACCCGCAGATTGAGTTGCAAATGGGGGAAGACGACCGCCTGGTCGACCTGGTGCGCGAAGGTGTCGATTGCGTGCTGCGTGCAGGCACTTTGCAAGATTCGCTGATGGTAGGACGCCGCGTTGGACTGATGGAGCAAGTCACCTGCGCCAGCCCGGCCTATCTGGCGCGCTTTGGTGAGCCTGCCGACCTTGCCGCGCTGGCAACCCACCAGGCAGTGAATTACATTTCCAGCGCCACCGGCAAAGCGGTGCCACTTGAATTTATGGTGAACGGGCAACTGGTGCCGGTTTATCTGCAGGGATTGGTATCGGTAACCGGGGCTGATTTGTATGCCGGGTCCGCTGTGGCAGGACTGGGCTTGGTGCAGGTGCCGCGTTACCGCATTCGCCAGGAACTGGAAGACGGGCAACTAAAAGAAATACTGCCCGCATTCGCGCCGCCACCCATGCCGGTGTCGGTGTTATATCCACAAAACCGCCAGTTATCGTCGCGCGTACGGGTATTTGTGCAATGGATGGCGCAACTGTTTGAAGATGCCTTTTGAGCTATGTCAAAGCAAGGCCACAGGCAACAAGAAGCGAGTGGGCGAGCCTGCAGAGCGACCGCCTTTGGAGCGGTTTCAGATAGGGCCGCCTGGCACCGGAACAGGGCCGTTGGGCCGAAACGCGCACCGGAAAAAGGCAATAATAATCAATTGGCTGCAATGTTTAACAGGTTGCGAAGGTTCTGGCTATTGAGGGAATTCCTGGCGCGGATTCATGACATCTACATAGCCGCTACAGGGTAGAATCGGCCATCCCCGAACATCCAGAAGGCAGAGCATCACCATGCGCCTGCAGAGCATTTTTTCCCGACTCGTTTATCCGATTGTGGTCGGTTTTTTGAGTTTTCAATCAGTCGCTGTTTTGGCAGACACGCTAGATACCATCAAGTCCACCGGTGAAGTCAAAGTCGGTTACCGCGAATCATCCCAGCCGGTGTCTTATGCCGTGAATGATGTTCCCACCGGCTTCGTTATTGATCTGTGCCGCGATATCGTTGCCAATAGCATTTCTCCGGCCATTCACAAGCAGGTGAAGATCAAGTTCGTCCCTGTTACGGCGCAAAACCGCCTGGGCATGTTGACCGACGGCAAAATCGACATGGAATGCGGCTCTACCACCATTACCGAAGACCGCCTGAAGAAAGTCGATTTCTCGGTGGTGGATTTTGTGACCTCATCGCGCCTGGTCGCTTTGAGCGGCGCACCGGTGACCTTGCAAGCGTTGTCGGGCAAGACCGTGGCGCTGAAATCGGGCTCCAGTCACGTTGAATTGCTGTCCAAAATGATCGGCAATGTGCACGTGCTGTACGTCAACGATGCCGCCCAAGGTGTACAAGCGGTGGTGAGCAAGCAAGCCGCTGCCTATCTGGACGATGAAATCCTGATCCAGAGCGCCATTCACAAAGCCGGGCTGGATCGCAAAAACTTCGGCTTTAGCGACCCGTTGTCGGTGGAGCCGTATGGAATCGCCTTGCGTCGCGGCGATACCGCTTTCAACGTGCTGGTCAATGCCGGTATCCGCAGCAACTTTTCTCACCCGGAAAAAGCCATTGCTTCGCTGGATAGTTATTCGTCGCAGATGGGCAGCAGCGTGAACAATCTGACGCGTGATGCCATCCGCTGGCCCGCGCATTCACGCCAGTGCAGTTTGATCGACAAGGGCGATTGCTAAGCGGTTTTGCCGCAACCATTCCAGCTGCCGCCATCTTTAAAAAGGGTTCCGTCATCATGTCGGAGCCCTTTTTTTGTTTTACGGCGGACATGCGCTGGTGCCTTGATTCCGGCGGTGCGCATTATTGGCCAATAACACGTTCGATAAAATCGCACGTATCGGTGGCGGGGACTGCACGTCTTGTCACTTGTGGGGGCGCACTATGGCTTCACGGTTTCAAACCGCCAACCCCACAGGAGAAACATCATGCAACGCTTTACAGCAAAAACAGTTCTGGTTACCGGCGGCAGCAGCGGTATTGGTCTGGCCGCAGCGCAAGCCTTCGCCGCCGAAGGTGCCCGCGTCATTATCACCGGGCGCGATGAAGCGGCGCTGGCCAAGGCCAAGGCTGCCATTGGTGACCAGGCAGAAGTCATCCGGGCCGACTCCGGCAATTCCCGTGCCGCCGCTGAACTGGCCGGTGAAGTGAGTCGCCTGGGTGTGCAACTGGACGCCATCTTCATCAACGCCGGGTCGGCCTCGTTTTCGCCTTTTGACAAGGTCAGCGAAGATTTGTGGGATCGCACCTTCAACACCAACGTGAAAGGTCCGTACTTCCAGATTCAGGCACTGCTGCCGTTGCTGAAACAAGGCGCGTCCATTGTGCTCAACGGTTCGATCAACGCCCATATCGGCATGCCCGATTCCTCGGTCTACGCCGCCAGCAAAGCCGCGCTGATTTCGCTGGCCAAAACGCTATCCGCCGAGTTGTTGCCACGAGGCGTGCGCGTGAACGTGATTAGCCCCGGCCCGATTGCTACTCCGCTATATGGCAAGCTGGGCATGGATGCCGAAACCCTGCAAGGCGTGGCTGAGCAAATTCGCAATCAGGTGCCGCTAGGCCGTTTTGGTACGCCAGAAGAACTGGCCTCGACCGTGCTGCATCTGTCGGCGCCGGAGTCCGCCTTTATTGTCGGCACCGAAATTGTGGTGGATGGCGGTATGAGCCAGTTGTGAGCGTAATCGGTCAGGAAAAATGGCGTGGCTTGCTGATGCGGGCCACGCCATTTTTTTTACCATGCCAGAGTGGTGATTTTGGGGCACCGTTTTTTCAGTTATTCAGTCCCGGTGGCTACCTGAAAATTCCGGAAATTGGATATTTGCGCAAGCCACCGGGACGCCTAATCTGGCTCCTGTCGCGTCATGGAACGCAGCCCTTTTAAAACTGAACACAACGGAGCAACCATCATGCAAGCTCGTCTGGACTTCTACAAAGCCAATCCCGCAGTGATCAAAGCCATCCTCGGGCTGGAAGAACATATCAATAAATCCAGCCTGGACAAACCCTTGGCCGAGCTGGTGCGTCTACGCGCTTCTCAAATCAATGGCTGCGCGTTTTGCGTGGACATGCACGTGACCGATGCGCGCAAAGGCGGTGAAACCGAGCGTCGTCTTGCCACAGTGGTAACCTGGCGCGAAACGCCATTTTTCACCGATCGCGAACGCGCTGCGCTGGAGTGGACCGAAGCGGTGACGCTAGTGTCGCAAGACCACGTGCCAGGCTTGGTGTGGGAATTGGTCAAGCCGCATTTCAGCGACGAAGAAATCATGGATTTAACGTTGCTGATTGCAGCCATCAACACCTGGAACCGGTTTGCGATTGCGTTTCGCAAATTGCCGGCTTGAGCGAGAATCGTGGCGGGCTGTGCCTTCCATGTTTGAGTCACTGCCCGCGTTACCCCGCCAGACATCCGCTCACTCCTTACCTGATTTCACCATGACTCTAACCAGCTCCAATGTCGCCGCGATCCTCGAACAAGCCGAGGCCAGCCATTTACAGCAGCAAGTGGCCGCGTTGCGCGAGTTGTCCGGGAATGCGGCGATGCGGGCCATGCCCTTCGCGGGCGGCGTGGCGGCGCTGACGCTCCCCGAGTTTGGACGCAAGCTTAACCATGTGACAGGGCTGGCCATGAGCGCGCCGGTGGGCGTGAAAGAACTGGCGCATTTAGAAACCGCGTATGCCGATCTCGGGCTACCTGTGGAGATTGACTTGTGCCCTCATGCGGACCCAACGCTATTGCCGTTGCTGGCTGCGCGTGGATATCACGTCAATGCCTTTAGCAACACCTACGTCATGCCTTTGGTCCACGAGGCAAATCGCCCTGCCAATAACCAGGAAATAGACATCATCACCGGCTCTCAACTGAGCGATGAGTTGTTTATCGAACATTGTGTGGCGGGTTTCTCCGTGCAAGCCGTGAGCCGGCCTGCCAGTTTGCTGCAAGCGCTGGCCCGGATTGCGGTCATGCGCCAAGACACCAGATTGTTTGCCGCGCGCATCAGCGGGCAGATTGTCGGGACCGCAGGTTTAAGCCTGTTGCCGACTCCGGCCGGAACCGTAGCGTATTTGTCGATTGCCAGTACCTTGCCAGCCGCACGCAATCGCGGGGTGCAGGCGGCATTATTGCTGGCCCGTCTGCAAGCAGCGGCGGATGCCGGATGCATCCTGGCCAGTGCATCGGCGCGCCCGACTAATAGCAGCGCACGCAATGCAGAACGGGCGGGGTTTAGCCTGGCTTATACCAAATGCACCTTTAGCCGGAGCGGCCAGACCCCGGTCAATTAACCTGGTCAGGGGCTAACCGCGTTCGCGCAGCCACTCAGCAAATCCTCCGCATGCCCCTGGTTCTGCACACCATACTGCCCCACCAACACCACGGTTTCAGCCCCGCTTTCAAGCCGGAAATCCACTGTGGCGGCAAACGCGGTGGCATTGCCTTCGCTGGCCGCCAGATCGGGATGGCTGGCCGCCAATTGCGCGAACAGATCGGGCGTAATCTGGTTGCCGGGCAGTCGTCTGGCCAGATAACGCTGTGGTCCGGATACGGTATCGAGCGTCAGTGGTTGCCAATCGGCGCTGATTTGTCCGCCAGCCGCGGCCAGTTGCCGTGCCACATCCTGCGCTACACAACTGATGTGCACATGCAGTTGTCCCTGACTGCGCCCCGGCACGGAATTGATGGCGATGCCCACCCGCGCCAGCGGCACACCTCCGCTAACTTTTCGGGCATTGGCAAACACGCTGCGCAAACGCCAGGCCTCGCCAAACCACGGCATGCTGCCGCTTTGCCAGAACATCGGGCTTTCAATGCCACAGGTCTTCTGGCGCGGCACCAGCAGATAATGGAATGGTGCGCGATTGTTCTCAAAAATGCCGAAATCATCGTCGTGATAAGGGCAGGATACGCGATCGACCTTGTCGCCATAACAGGCGTTTTGCAACACACGCGGCAAGTCATCACGGCCAGCGCACTGGATATCTGCGCCATACACGGCCAAGCTGACCAGGCACAGTAAAGCTGAAAGCCAGTAGCCCAAATTCATGACGTGATCCTCAATGCGGCCCGGTCAGGAGCGCGCTGCAAGCTCATCTTGGCGGGGAATGGTGATATGAACAAAGCCCGAGGCCGGGCACAGGTATAATCGCGGCCCCGCGGGTTAGGCGCAAAATTACAGTGCCGACATGACAACTTCATGTGAAAATCCGGGGATTCGCAAATTGCGCTAATTCATTGTCTCCGTTGGGAAAATCCGTTTTCTGGCCCCGCGTCTGACAAGCGCCCGAGTTATGGCGTTTTGAGTAAACCCGCTGCCGATGCGTGCATCCAGTAGGGCAAGAGAGTTTTTATGTTTATGTTCGTCGATTCAGTTGAGCCAGCCATTCACCGTTGCACACAGCACGGAGCCTCGCGATGAGTACCCCAGCGTTGCGCGTGCTGTCGATTATCCCGCCGATGACGCAATTGAACACGCCGTATCCGTCGACGGCTTATCTCACCGGCTTTCTGCGTTCACGCAATGTAGAGGCAGTGCAGGAAGACCTCGCGCTAAAACTGGTGCTGGAACTGTTCAGCCCGGCCGGTTTGCAGGCGGTGCGCGAGCGCATCGAACCGATTCCACCGCGTAAACGCTCGCCTGCGGTGAGTTCATTTTATGAACAGTTTGATCGCTATGTGGCGACCATCAAGCCAACGATCGCCTTCTTGCAGGGCCGCGATTCCACACTCGGGCATCGCATTTGCGGTCGCAATTTTCTGCCCGAAGGCCCACGGTTTGAATCGCTGGACGTGTATATCGATGACGAAGGTGGTGATCCGCTGGCGTGGGCGTTTGGTGCGCTGGGCCTGCAAGATCGCGCCCGCCATCTGGCCACGCTGTATCTGAACGATATTTCGGACGTGCTGCGCGATGCGGTCGATCCGCGTTTTGAATTCGTGCGTTATGCCGAATCGCTGGCGCAAAGCCAGCCGACTTTTGAGCCGCTGGCCAAAGCGCTGGCTGCACCGCTCAATCTGGTTGACGACACCTTGCGCACGCTCACGCTGCAAGCCATCGAGCGGCATAAACCGACGCTGGTGTTGCTGTCGGTGCCTTTCCCCGGCGCGGTGTATGCCGCGTTCCGTATCGCGCAGGCGATCAAGGCGCACGACCCGTCGATCACCGTCGGGCTGGGTGGCGGTTTTGTGAATACGGAACTGCGCGAGCTGGCCGAGCCGCGCGTGTTCGACTTCTTCGATTACGTAACGCTGGATGCCGGCGAGCGCCCATTGTTGGCGTTGCTGGAGCATCTGCAAGGTCAGCGCTCGCAGCAACGGCTGGTGCGCACTTTTGTGCGCGATGCTGAAAGTGGCAAGGTCCGCTACATCAACATGATGGAAGCCGATGTGCCGTTTGCCGAGGTCGGCACGCCGACTTGGGATGGTCTGCCGCTGGACCGATACTTGTCGCTGCTGGACATGCTCAACCCCATGCATCGGCTGTGGTCGGACGGGCGCTGGAACAAATTGACCATCGCCCACGGTTGCTACTGGAAGAAATGCAGTTTCTGCGACGTGAGCCTGGATTACATCTCGCGTTACGAGAATGCCTCGGCGGTGGAACTGGTGGATCGCATCGAACGCATCATCGCCGAAACCGGCCAGACCGGCTTTCACTTTGTCGATGAAGCCGCGCCACCCAAGGCCCTGAAAGCGCTGGCGCAAGAGCTGTTACGGCGCAAGATTTCCATTTCCTGGTGGGGCAATATCCGCTTCGAAAAATCCTTTACGCCCGATTTGTGCCAACTACTGGCAGAAAGCGGCTGTATCGCCATCTCCGGCGGGCTGGAAGTGGCGTCAGACCGGTTGCTGAATCTGATGAAAAAGGGCGTATCGGTCGAACAAGTCGCCCGCGTGACGCGCGGTTTTGCCGAGGCCGGGGTGCTGGTGCACGCCTATCTGATGTACGGCTTTCCGACGCAAACGGTGCAAGACACGGTCGATGCGCTGGAATATGTGCGCCAGTTGTTTGAGGAGGGCTGTATCCAGTCCGGCTTCTTCCACCGCTTTGCCTGTACCGTGCATTCGCCGGTGGGTAAGAACCCGGAAGAATACGGCATTACGCTGGAGCCGCTGCCGCCGATTACCTTTGCCACCAACGACGTCGGCTTTATCGACCCGACCGGTGTCGACCACGACTTGCTGGGTCAGGGGCTGAACAAGGCGCTGTACAACTTCATGCACGGTATCGGTCTGGATCAGGACGTGCGCAGCTGGTTCAACACCCGCGTGCCGCGCACTCAGGTTTCGCGCAATCGCATAGCCAAAGCGTTGTCTTCCCAGTATTGATGAATTGCACCGTTTAATGCGCTGGCGCTGAAACTGGTCTGATGCCATAACACCGGATAACCCTTATCCGGTGGCAATGGAGAAATCGATCCATGTTCATTCTTTATGGTGCTCAATCGTCTGGTGCAGCAGCAGTTGAGGCGGCGCTGGGCATGGTCAATGTGCCGTTTCGGTTGGTTGATGCGGCGTCCTGGCAACCCGGCCCCGGGCTGGATGAACTACGCCAGGTTAATCCGCTGGCGCAAATCCCTACGCTAGTTTTGCCCGACGGCTCGGTGTTGTCGGAGAGCGCCGCCATACTTATCCATCTGGGGCTGGTTTATCCGGACAGCGGCTTGCTACCGACGGATGCCAGTCAACGGGCGCAGGCCATTCGTGGCCTGGTGTATATCACCGCCAATTGTTATGCGGCCATTGGCGTGATCGATTACCCGGAACGCTGGACCGAAACGACCGACGAACAAGAGCATGCGCGGGTCAAACAAGGGGCCCGGCAGCGTTTGCATGGTTTGTGGGATATCTTCGCCGATACCTTTCCCGCCACGCCGTTTCTCAACGGTGAACAACCCGGCGCGCTGGATTTGCTGGCGGTGGTGGTTTCCAAATGGTCGGGCACGCGTGCGCACCTGGCGCAATCTCGCCCCGCATTCAGCGACTTGTTAAAACGCATTGAACAGCACCCGGTGTTCGCTGCGGTTAATGCACGCTACTGGCCTTGATCGGGATCAAAATTGCTCTGCAGGCATTGGGCTAACTTGCTTTGTTCAGGCCCCCAATACTTAAGGAGTTTCGAGATGTTTCCCGAATATCGCGACCTGATTTCCAGTCTGAAAAACAGCAACCCGCATTTCTCCAGACTGTTTAACCAGCACAATGAGCTGGACCAGAAAATCAAGAATATTGAATCCCAACCCGTGGGTTTTAGCGGCGCCGAAGTCGAAACGCTCAAAAAAGAGAAACTACGACTGAAAGATGAACTGTATGTATTGCTGAAACAGGCAGCGGTTTGAAGGTTTCAGAGCGGTTGCCAGATTGACCACCAACGTTAAAAAGCCGAAGCAAATTGCTTCGGCTTTTTTTGTTGTGACGTCAAATCATCAAATATCAAACTGGAACTTGGCAAACACTTCGGTGCTGCGCGTACTGGCCGTATCGGTAAAGGCGTTGTGGCTATAGGTCGCGCCCAGATACCAGACCTTTAGCGCGGACCAGCGATGGGCGTAGGTCAATGAGATCGAATCGGTTTGCGTAATCGATGTTGGCACGTCGCCCGGCATCACGGCGGTGCGGTTGGTGATCTCGCGCTGCAAAATCGCCCGGGCGGAATCCTGGCCAGTGAAATGCAGCACCGACAACAATTGCACGGCGGTGTCTTTCAGCGACACCGTGCCATCCGGCGCATACAACATCGTTTGCTCAAAGCGCGGTTCAATCTCCAGCCGGTCCAGCGCCCGAAAGCGCGCATCCAGCAGCAAATAAACGCTGCGGCTGACTCGATCATTGCCCACATCCACCTGGTCACCCAGAACGGTTTTGGCTTCCAGCCAGTTAAACCAGGCCGCCGGATTGGCGTCGATTTCCATCGAGTACTGGTTGAAACTGTGTAACGCGCCGCCATCGCTCACGCGTTGCGCCATGGCCGGGTGGTATTCCAGCGTCAGCGCGATCTGGTGCGGGCCATAAATTGCCACGCCCGGATCAATCTCGCGGAACACCGTGCTGCCATCGGCGGTAGTCACCGAATCCTGGTAAAACAGATATTCGTCGACCTCGCTCCAGTCACCATCGAGCCGGTTCCGGTGCAGCATTTGGGCGGTGAGTTGCCGATAGCCCGACTGGCCGAAAAAGCCGGTGTCGTCACGAAAAGCGTTAGAGACCTGCTGATAGGTGAGCGAGGGCTCCCACGACGGTGTTTTGCGTAGCCAGTCCACCAGCACATCCGAACCCGATTGCGCCGGGCCTTTTTGCAGCGTGCCGCTATCGGTCGCCAGCGCCGAAGTGCTGGATAACAGCCACTGCGCGCGAACGCGGTCGCCCTCGCTGGAATGCCACACCACATCTGGACCGATAACCGCGTTGTCGCCCAGATTGCCAGCGTAATTGCGAGCGGTGAACAAACCGCCCAGCGACACGCCATCGATATAGGTGCGGGCGCGCCCCAGGACCACATCGGACTCTGGCTGCAGCACGCTGTCGGTGCTGAACGCATGCGGAATCAGAATCTGGCTGCCACCGGTGTCATCCAGCGCCAGTAGCGTGGCCTCGGTGTTGTCGTCACGCCGCGTGGCACGCAAGCCCCAGTCCGGCTGGGTGATCGAGCGTGTATACAGGGCTTTGGGGCCGTTGCCGCCTTGTTCGTTCATCAGCGTGGGTGATTCCAGAATGTCACTGCTTTCCAGAAAGAACGGGCGTTTTTCCTGCAATTGCAGGGCAAACTGCGCATTGCTGGTCAGCTGCGGGACATCCAGCTCGACCTGGGAGAAATCCGGCTTGATGGTGGCATCGATGACCCACGCCGTGTTGGGCTGCCATTTCAGATCGATACCTGCGTCCAGATGCAGCGATTTGTCCACCGGCTGGCCGGAAGCGCCATCGCGATTCCCGCGCAAGGTCACTTGCGGGCGCAGGCTCCAGTTGTTATCCGGTGCAGCGGCTTGCAGCGCGTCCAGCGGGTTCATCAGCGCGATCATGCTGGTGGCGGTTTGCTGCAGCGGCACGCTCATCAAGATGTAGTTCTGCTCACGCGGATAGCTGCGCATGATCTGGAATTGCCACGGCTTGGCGCCTTTGTCGGCAAAGCGCAACTCGGAAAACGGAATGCGGATGACCGCCGAATAGCCGTCTTTAAGCATGACGGCGCGAGCGTCGACTTCAAAGTCGGGCGAGAAATCGGCGTTGTCAGTATCGGCGCTGTAAATGCCGTCAGAAATCACCCCGCGCGGATTGACCCGCACAAACATGGCTGACTTACCGGCACCAATCGGGTCCAGATACACCCCGACAAAATCCTGGTTGGTTTTCACGTTGTCCCGGCGCACGAACGGCGCGCGGATATCTTCCGGGTGTGGGTCGTAAGCACGAACGCCAAAGTAGATGGCTTTATTGTCGTACAGCACGCGCACGGTGGTGCGTACCGGCGCCGTTTTGCCGTCGACGGGTTCGTATTCCCAGAATTGATCGTATTCCGGCGCGGATTGCCAGACAGGGTCATCCAGCGAGCCATCAAATTTGAGTTTGGCGTCTGCGGGAATACGGTTTGCGGTACAACTGGCGGCAAAAACTGGCTGTGCAAGCAGGGTAATGCAGGCAAGCGCTATTGCTACCAATCTGACGCGTGCAGCCAGGGATCGCTGGCCAGGCGCAGTGGAACAAAGCATTGATACTTCTTCTTTTTTATTGTGATTTCAACAGCGATGAGGGCGCATTGTAGCTAGCAACGCGCGTGTTACATATCGCGCCCGCTGGCGCTGTCACATAAAACGAACACTCGCGCTGACATGATCAAAACAGGTGCGCAAAACGGCATCGGCACTGGGTCTGATCCCCGCGCCGGTGCACGTATTTACAGAATTCTGATTATTTGACCGTCACCCTTTTACGGCAGGATGGATTTGGGCGTGCGATGCAAAAAGGTCGCCTCACGTATCGACGGCAAACCCAATCGCAACGCCACCAGCCGCGCCAGTCCCAGCCCAAAGCCACCATGCGGGGGTGCTCCCCACTGAAATGAATCCAGATAGCCTTGCGCGCCTGCGCCCGACAAGCCTTTCTCGGCCAGCTGCGCGAGCAGTACGTCACGTCGATGTTCGCGCATGGCGCCGGTGGTGATCTCCATGCCGCGATAGAGCAATTCGAAGCTTTCAGTGAGGCCTGGCCGCGAGCTTTGTCGTCGGTGATAAAACGGCCGTTGCGACCACGGCACTTCGACGATTGCGCAAAAATCGACGCCTTGGGCTTGCAACTGTTGACCCAATTCGCGTTCATGCGCGCCCGTGAGTGCGGTATCGGTGGCAAGTTGCAGCCGACGACAGACCTGGGCGTGGGTGAGAATCTCAAGCGGCCCGCTGTCTGCCAGTGTCTGAGGAAAGTGTTGTTGCAGATGGCTGCCGTGGGCGGCTTCCAGTTCGGCAAACGCGTAACTGATCATGGCGTATTCCAGCGTGGCCAGGTCTGCCGCGCTGCGCTCGCCTTCCAGTTCGATATCCACGCTGATGAACTCAGTGGCGTGGCGCACCGAGAATGATGGCTCGGCGCGAAATACCGGGCCGATCTCGAAAACGCGCCCCATGCCGCCAATAATGGCCATCTGCTTGTAGAACTGCGGCGATTGCGCCAGATAGGCCGTCTGGCCGAAGTATCCCAGCTTGAACACCTCAGACCCGGATTCGGACGGCGCCCCCATCAGTTTTGGCGTGTGGATTTCTACAAAGTCCTGCGTGGCTAGCCAGTCTCGCAAGCCATGTTCCAGCGCGGCGCTGGCCAGTAAAGGCAGCAAGTCAGCAGCAAAGCGCAACCGGGCGCTGGGATGCTGGCCTTTCAGATGGACGTCGCTCTGCGCATCTACCGGCAGCGGGGCTGCAGCCGCCAGAACCTCCAGTTGGTCGGCGACGATTTCAATGCCGTGGATCGCTTGTGGCATCAATTGGCTGCGACCGTGGACCCGCACATAGCTCTCGCTGCTGAGGCTGGCGCAGATATCCAGCAGATCGGCTTGCAGCACCACGCATTGCAGCAGCGTCAGGCGGCTGCGTAACTGCACAAAGGCAATCTTGCCCTGATGCCGCACCGCATCGACAAAACCTTCAAGCGTGACTGGCGCGGGTGCGTGCTGTTTGAGGTCGGAAATAGTGGAAAGAGAAAACATGTCTGGCTCCTTGCTGCGTTAACAACAGAAAAAAACGGCCGCAGCGCCAGGACATGAAAAACCCGGCACTGGGCCGGGTCGGGGATTTTTGCTTGCTGGGCGGATCGTGTTTCAGTGTCTGTCTTGCGATCCTTGCGCACGCAACAATCCCTGCCCGGCATTGCGGGCATTGGCATTATTAAGGCGTGAGAGGCGGGACAAACTGACCAGCATTTCAAAAGTCCACGTGAGATACACCGTAAGTGGGTGTGTTTTGATTATTTCGATAATTGAGGAGCTTGGCAAGAGCTGTCGCCAGGGCCGAGCGATGCGACATCCGGGCTTATGTATCTGTCACCCAAAAAAAACAGGGCAGGTTACAGACCGCCGTAATGCCGGTTCGGTCCCGGTATCACGGCGGCTTGCACCGGCCTCGTAGATTGCCAACAGCCAGAAAACCTTACGCTGCAATCAACCCGCGCTTGCGCAACATCGGCGTCGCTTGGGGTTCGCGGCCACGGAAGGTGCGGAAAGCCAACCCCTGTTCACGTGAATCGCCCGCACTGTAGATATAGCGATAGAGCTTTTCTGCCAGAGCCGGATCAAATGCGCTGCCTGCTTCTTCAAACGCATCAAACGCTTCGGCTTCCAGTACTTCGGCCCACATGTAAACGTAGTAACCGGCGGCGTAATACTCGTCGGAGAAGATATGTCCGAAGTGCGGCAGACGGTGATTCATGCCTGCTTCTGGCGGCACGCCCAGACGAATGCGCTCGGCGGCTTCAAATTCGGCAATATCCACGCCCTGGGCATCGGTGCGCTGATGCAGTGCCAGATCAATCAATGTGGAAGCGGTATAGCGGACGGTTTCGTAGCCCTGATTGAAGGTGCGAGAAGCACGGATGCGCGCGACCAGATCAGCCGGGATCACCGCACCGGTTTGCAGATGACGCGCATGGCGTTCCAGCACTTCTGGCACCAACGCCCAGTTTTCAAGCAGTTGCGACGGCAGCTCTACGTAGTCTTGCGGCACGTTGGTGCCAGCAAGACGATTGTAGGTGACGTTAGACAACAGCCCGTGCAAACCATGGCCAAACTCGTGGAACAGCGTGGTCACGTCGTCAAAGCTCAACAGGGTTTCGCCGCTGCTGGCTTTGGCAAAGTTGTTGTTGTTGATCACAATCGGCAACACGGTGGCGCCATTGCGCGACTGGCTGCGGAATATGTTCATCCACGCGCCGCTACGCTTGCTGGCGCGGGCAAAGTTATCGCTCAGGAACAGGCCGATGAGCTGGCCATCGCGGGATACCTCAAACAATCGCACGTCCGGGTGATACAGCGGCACATCGGTGCGCTCGGCAAAAGTCAGGCCAAACAGGCGATTGGCGCAATCAAACACGGCACGCAGCATGTTATCCAGGCTGAAATACGGTTTGACCTCGGCATCGTCCAGATCATATTTGGCGACACGAACTTTCTCTGCCAGATAACGCCAATCCCACGCCTGGATGTCCTGCGCTTCGCCCAGTTTGCGGGCAGCTTCGACCAGTTGTGCGCGCTCTTGTGCGCAACTTTGTTTGGCTGGCTCCCACACTTGCTCCAGCAACTGGTAGACCGCATCTGGCGTTCCGGCCATACGATCAGCCAGTGCGTAATCGGCAAAGTTTTTGTAACCCAGCAGATTGGCTTTTTCCAGGCGCAAGGCGAGGATTTCTTTGGCCAGCGGGGCATTTTCGCGACCGGCATGCTCGCCGCGGCTCACCCAGGCGCGCCAAGCGCTTTCACGCAGGTCACGGCGGGTGGAGTAAGTGAGGAACGGCACCACCAACGAGCGCGACAGGGTGATCACATAACCGTCGACGCCGCGTTCTTTACCAGCAGACTGGGCAGCATCACGTAGAAAGTCTGGCAGGCCAGCCAGGTCGGCCTCGTCTTTCAAAGTCAGACGAAATTCCGACTCATCGGCCAGCACGTTCTGGCTGAATTGGGTGCTCAGCTCGGCAATGCGGCTGACGATAACGGCAAAACGATCGCGATCAGCACCTTGCAGTTGCGCGCCGGTGCGAACGAAGTCCAGATGCAAACGGGCCAGCAGGCGGCGTTGCTCTTCGTTCAGTTCCAGCGACTGGCGCTGTGCGTACAGGGCATCCAGCCGGGCAAAGAAACCCGCATGCATCGATACTTTGCTGGAGTGCGCCGCCAGTGCGGGCGCCATGTCGCGTTCTACCGCTTGCAGCTCGGAGTTGGTCTCCGACAACGTCAGGTTTTCAAACAACAGTTCGGCACGGCTCAGGCGAGCACCGGCCGCGTCGAAGGCCGCCGCGGTATTGGCAAAGGTGGGCGCGGCTGGATCGGCAGCAATGGCGTCGATTTCGGCCAGATGCTCAGCAAACAGGGCGGTAAATGCCGGGGCAAAGTGCTCGGCGCGGATCAGGTCAAAGGGCGGCAGCTGGTGTGGGGTGTCCCAGTCTTGCAGCAGCGGGTTGCTGTTGGTAGTCATATTGGTGGCCTTGTGGGCGGGTAATCGGAAAGCGCTTGCGGCTAGTCGGTCACTTTGCCAGCATTGTTTGCTGCGGGTCAAAGACGATCGGTCGTATGTCATGCTGGTGCGACACCGTTTGTCTGACTGGGCCGATGGCATGTGACCTTGCATTGGTGCGCTTGGGTTTTCAGTGGTTTGCTGAAAAAAACTTGCGTGATGCGTAATTGATTGCGGTTTTTGTTATTGTTTTATTGTTGTTCCGACAACGGTGAACCGGGGAGCGCAAAGGATCATGAATCTGGAAGAACTGATTGATACCGGCTGGCAAAAGCACGCAACCGATCCGCACAGCGTGGCCCAATTGCTGCAAGCCCACCAACATCTGGTTGGCAATGCCGAGCAGGCCGGCAATTTCTTGCGCTTGTCCAACCATACGATAGGCGAGCACTTGCAAGACTGGCCGCAAGCCCACGCCTTGGCTCAATCGGTGCTGGCTCAGGTGCCGCAGACGACAGATGCGACCAACGCGCTGATCTCTCTGGCGGTGGCGCAATGGCTGGCGGGTGACACAACTGCTGCGCTGGTCACCCAAACGCGTGTGGTGACGCTCAACCCAACGCAGCCGACCGCCAGTCTGGCGCGGATGACGGCGCAGATTGTATCGGGGCTGATCGCCAACGACCGTGTCGAGGAAGGCTGTGAGCTGTATCGGGCGCTGCTGGACATGGCCTCGGCAGCAGGGGATGGCAGCATCGATCGGGTATTAGCCGTGACCAGCAACAATGTGGCCTCCGAAATGCTGGAAAAGGCCACACTGAATCCGCCTGAGACCGCTTTGATGCTGGACGCCGCTGCTGCGGCTCTCGCATGCTGGCGGCGCTGCGGAACCTGGATGCATGAAGAACGCGCTTTGTATTTGCTGGCGCTGGTGCACAACAAAATCGGTCAGGCGGAAGTGGCCCTGGGCCACGCCCACGCGGCGTTGGCGTTGATTCGCGGCAATCACGCGCAAGCTTCAGAAGAGACGGTAGACGAGGCTTTTCTGGAGCTGGCGTTGGCGCATGCTTATCAATTGACCGGAGCAGCGCAGACAAGCGCGGCGCACCTGAATCAGGCCGACGCGCTGGCCAGTGCTTTTGCCGATGAAGGTTTGCAGCAATGGTTTGCCACCGAGCGCGCGCGCTTGCCGTCGGCATAATGGCATTGGACTGGTCAACGACATATTCACGGCGAAACCCGGGTATTCATTTGTCCTGACCCAAAGCAAGTGCAATCTGAACAAGGCATGATCTCGCTCAAGTGTCAGCCCCTGTTCTGAATCTGCCAATGAATACCCCGGCAGGCTTGGTAACAGAGGTTTTCGATTCCCCTCTTGATCGCATTAGCTCGTTACGGGGGAGTCAATCGCGCTATAACGATGACAACGGTATTGAGTGAGTTACTGCAGCTGGCGTACCCAGCCTGGCAGTAACGCCGGATTCCGCCGCGCCCGGCGGTCAGCACAGGATATTCAACATGCAGACATTCTTGATTGCACCAACCCGCCAGAACGTAGGCCTGACCTCCGTGGCATTGGGTGTGGTGCGAGCTTTGCAGCACCAGGGCCTGAAAGTGGGGTTTGTAAAACCCGTAGGGCAGGATCACGGCGATGTGGAACGCTCTACCCACTTTGCCCGTTTGATCTGTCATATCGACAGCCCGGTACCACTCTCCACCGCGCAGGTCGTTTCACGCGTGGTAGCAGGACAGAACGACGAGTTGCTGGAAGACGTGGTCAGCCTGTGTATGGCCGCAGCGATGGGCGTGGATGTACTGGTGATCGAAGGGTTGCATATTGATCCAAGCAATCCGGTGACCGCTCGCCTGAACGAGGAAATCGCCCGCAGCATGCAGGCGGAGATCATCCTGGTTTCCAGTGCGTCGGTGCCCGGCGCCGCCGCCGAAGCCCGCGTGATTGGTCGCCAACTGAAGAATGAAGGTCGCAGTGTTGCTGGCGTCATCTTCAACAAAGCGCCAGAAAATTTTGATGCGGCCTCAGCGCAATATGAACTGGATGGCCTCGCCCTGTGGGGCGTGATCAAGTATGACGCCAGTTTGATGGCGCCGCGCACGCTGGATGTGGCGCGGCATCTGAACGCCGAGATTCTGATCGAGGGTGAACTGGCCACCCGCCGCGTGCAGGAAACCGTGATTGCGGCGCGTTCGGTGCCAGAAGTAGTGGAACGCATGAAGCCAGGTGCACTGATTGTCAGTGCCGGTGATCGTGACGACGTGATGCTGGCGACCGCGCTGGCTGCCGGTAGTGGTATTCAGCTGGCCGGTTTGTTGCTGACGCATTCCAGCGCGCCAGATCCGCGTATCCAGGCGCTGGCTGCGCTCGCGCTCAAGAGCGGGATTCCGGTGTTGCGCACTGATTCTGACAGCTACGGCACTGCCGAACGCATCAGCCGGGTGCCACCTGCTGTGGCGGCAGACGATACCGAGCGCATGAATTTGGTGCTCGACGCTGTGGCCGATCAGTTGGGTACCGAGCAATTGATGAACGCGGTCAAAGTGGTGCCGTCGATTCGCATGTCGCCGCCAGCCTTCCGCTTCCAGTTGATCCAGAAAGCGCGCTCGCACAAGAAACGCATTGTGCTGCCTGAGGGCGAAGAGCCGCGCACCATTCGCGCCGCCGTCGTTTGCGAAGAAAAAGGCATTGCCCACTGCGTATTGCTGGGCAAGCGCGCCACCATCGAAGCAGTGGCCGCCGCACAAGGCGTGGTACTGCCGCCAAGCCTGCAGATTCTCGACCCGGATGAAATCCGCGCTGAATACGTCGCGCCGATGGTCGAGCTGCGCAAGAGCAAGGGTTTGACTGACATCCAGGCGCTGGAACAACTGGGTGACTCGGTAGTGCTGGGCACGATGATGCTGGCCGTAAACAAGGTCGACGGCCTGGTTTCTGGTGCCATCCACACCACTGCCAGTACCGTGCGCCCGGCATTGCAACTGATCAAGACTGCTCCGGGCTCATCCATTGTGTCGTCGGTGTTCTTTATGCTGATGCCAGATCAAGTGCTGGTGTACGGTGATTGCGCCATCAACCCCAACCCGACCGCCGAGCAACTGGCCGAGATTGCCAAGCAAAGTGCCGACAGTGCGTCTGCGTTCGGCATCGTGCCGAAAGTGGCCATGATCAGCTACAGCACCGGCAAGTCTGGCGCTGGCGCCGATGTCGACAAAGTGCGTGAAGCCGCCGAACTGGCTCGCGCCAAATACACCGATCTGGTACTGGATGGCCCGCTGCAGTACGACGCTGCATCCACCGCCGACGTTGCCGCGCAGAAAGCCCCAGGCAGCAAAGTGGCGGGCCAGGCCACCGTGTTTGTGTTCCCGGACTTGAATACCGGCAACACTACCTACAAGGCTGTGCAACGTAGCGCGCATGTGGTGAGTGTGGGCCCAATGTTGCAGGGCTTGCGTAAACCGGTGAACGACTTGTCGCGCGGGGCATTGGTGGACGACATTGTGTTCACGATTGCGCTGACGGCGATTCAGGCACAGCAGATGAGTGCACACGCTCAGCCAGCCTGATTGATTGGTCAGACTGGTTAGTACTGTGGTTCAAGCAAAAGGCCAACCTTGCGGTTGGCCTTTTGTATTTGGGGAGGGTTCGTTGCAAACCTCATGTAGGGCGGGTGCAACCCGCCGCGTCACAACACGATCAAAGCGAGGGCTTGTTCAATATTGCATGGCGGGTTGCACCCGCCCTGCACGACTATGCGTGACTCAACCCGGCAATACCGCCTCGCGATTCGGAATCTCGAACACATCACACAGATAATTGAGGAAGTTGGCATCCTCGCACATTCCCTTGCCGGGACTGTCGCTGACCTTGGCCACAAACTGGCCGTTGCAGCGGGTGAGCTTGATGACGATCTGCAATGGCTCCACGCCACAATCGTTGGTCAAATTGGTACCAATGCCAAACGATGGCCGAGTGCGGTCACCAAAGTGGCGATACAAGGCGATAGCGCTTTGTAAATCCAGCCCATCGCTGAACACCAGTTGCTTGCCCGCCGGATCGATACGCATTTTCTCGTAGTGCTTGATGGCTTTCTCACCCCAGGCGTACGGGTCGCCCGAGTCGTGGCGTAGGCCATCAAACAGCTTGCAGAAGTACAAGTCGAAGTCGCGCAAGAAGGCATCCATCCCGACCACATCGGTTAGCGCGATACCCAAGTCGCCGCGATATTCACGCACCCAGTGTTCCAGTGCGTTTTTCTGGAAATCCCGCAGCCGTGAGCCAAAGCACTGGAAGGCCTGCATGTATTCATGCGCCATGGTGCCAATCGGTGTCAGGCCATAACGCATGGCCAGCAGCAGATTGCTGGTGCCGCGCATAAAGGGTTTGGCATGGCGTGCCAGCGTGGCGACCACCTCTTCTTGCCAGTCGCGGGAGAAGCGACGGCGAGTGCCAAAGTCGAAAAAGATGAATTGCGAGCGCGCTTGCGGCTCTTTGGCAAACTGCTTGAGCAAATCGATTTTGGCGGCGAGCCGTTCGCGCCCGGCTGCCAGTGCCGCCGCTTGGTCGAAATGGCGGAAGTACACCTCGTTCACAATCGACAGCACGTAGATTTCGTACAACATGCAATGCAGCATCGGACCGTGGACATGAATCGCCAGATCATCAGGCGCGGTGCCTGCGACTGATACGGTGATGAACTTGCGCTGCAGCTGGAACAGCCGCAAAAAGTCGATGAAATCGCCGTGAATAAAACGCAAAGCGCCGAGCCATTCCAGTTCTGCTTCGGAAAAACGCAGCGTGCACAGGTGATCCAGTTGCGCTTCGATCTCTGCTTTGAGCGTGGACAGCGGGTACGCGGCCCGGTTGCGGCACTTGAAGGTGTATTCGGCCTGCGTTTCGGGCTGATGGTGCAGAATCTCCTGCATCATGGTGAACTTGTAGAGATCGGTATCCAGCAATGAATTGATGACTGGATTGGCGACAGCGGTCATGCGTTTCTCCTGGCGCGGCGGGCGCCGGTGGGGTCGCGGTGTGGATGCGCAATCAGCAAGGCGAGCGCTTAGCCAAACAACTGGTTTGAGGTCACCGTGCGCATGCCGCGCGCGGTCAGTTCCCGGATAAAGTCTTCACCCTGAGTTTCAAAGCCGCTGACCGGGCTAGTGCAATCGGTCAGCAACACCAGCTTGTGTACGTTGTCCGGGCCCAGTTGGTCAGCCAGATCACGTACTGTTCCGGCCACGCAGTGCGACAACGCTTCACCAGCGATAACGATGGTGTCGGCCTGCGCCAGAGTATGAATCCAGGCCGCATCCGGCAGTGTGCGCGGGTCATTGATGTCGGGGACTTCAGCTTTGATCGCCGAATAATGTTCGGTGGCCTCGTTCATGCCTTTGAGCTGGTAATGCACCAGCCGCATATGTTCGCGGGCCCAGTGGTTCAGCGCCGCGTGCAAGCCCGCATGTACGTTATGTCCCCAGCTACCCAGCAGGCAATGCTCTGGCCAGATGATCAACTGGTAATGGCCTTGCGCGGCCAAAGCGTTTACATACGCCAGACTCTGCGCTTGCCGGGCCGGGTCACGCGCCGCCCATTTGCCCGCGCTGACGTCATCCACGCTGATCAGCGTGAACGGTGCCGGAGATTCGCCCGCTGCGTTACGCCACCAGCGCGGATGGGCAATATCGACTGGATTGTGGCTATCCAGCGTGACGTGGATCGCGTCAAAGCGGGCGCCATGTTGCGCCAACAGATCGGCAACTCGTTGCAGATCGGCATTGGCGCCCGGCACGGGCAGCGCTGCGCCGGGGATATCGCAAAAGTCGTTCTGCGGATCAATCAATAACAGGTGAGTGGTTGCGGCGGACATGGCCTGCTCCCAATGACAATGTCGTTTCCTTGAGGCCCACACTATACTTGCTGGCTTGGCTGGCAGGGCGGCTACTGGTGTTATTCACCGCCTGCGCCGGGTTACAGGCCCATCGCCGCCAGCATCAAGAAAGTGGCGAACAGTACAAAGTGCGTCAGTCCTTCGATGGCGTTGGTTTCACCGTCATGCAGATTGATGGCGGCGGCCAGCAAGGTCAGTAGCATCATTACGGTCTGCGTGGGCGAGAGCGCCATATAAATCGGCTCGCCCCGAATCAACGCCAGACCCTCTATCACCGGTACCGTCAGAATGATGGTGGAAAGCGATGCTCCCAGCGCAATGTTCACCACGCCCTGCATGCGATTGGCCAGTGCCGAGCGCAGCGCAGTGAGGATTTCCGGGCTGGCGCTGATAACAGCCACCACCAGCGCGGCGGTCATTGGCGGCACGCCCGTACCGTGCAAACCCAGAGACAGCGTTTTGGACATCACTTCCGCCAGCGCGCCAATCAGGATCAAGCCACCCACCAGCAACGCCGCAGACAAGCGCGTATTGCCATTGCCACCGTGATGCTCATCCTCTTCGCCGTCGGTGCCATGCGTGCGCGAGCCATAGGTATAGCTGAAAAAATAGCTGTGTTGCCCGGTCTGCAGACGCAGGAACATGCCATACATGGCCACCATGGTGATGATGATAAAGATCGAATACACCTGCCACTGACCTTGCGGGATGAACTCCGGCACGATCATCGAAATGCCCAGCGCGGTCAGGATCATCACGATGTAGGTGTTGCCCGAATCCACATTGTATTTTTGCTCGCCATGCTTGAGCCCGCCCAGAATGGCTGCCAGCCCCAGAATGCCGTTGATATCGAGCATTACCGCCGAATACACCGTATCGCGCATCAAGGTGGGCGAGGGCGTATGGCTGGTCATGATCGCCAGAATCACCACTTCCACCAGTACGGCGGACAAGGTGAGGATCATGGTGCCGTAGGGTTCGCCCACTTTTTCGGCGAGTATTTCGGCGTGGTGGGCGACCCGCAATGCAGCCAGTAGAATGGCGGCAATAATAAGCACCGAGGCGATCAATGCGGCGGTTTGCCCGGCGGCCAGCACGCTGTGCTCGACGGCGTAGGCGATCACCATTGCCAATAGTGCAATGACCAGGAATGTCTCTTGTTTGACCAGTTTCATGATGTGCGGTTTGCTGTTGTTGTGACCGCAGTGTAGTGCAATGTCCGCTGTTCCGGCGTCGCCCGGCGTTCCCGCTTTTCATTCAGGCTAGCTCATGACCGATTCTGCTTCTTCCCCGCAACTCATTACCTGGCAAACGCTGGGCCGCGCCGCCCTGCAAGCCCTGCTGGACGAAGCCGGCGCGCCATTGCACCTGGAAGACTGTGATCTGGAAGGCGGTGATTTCTCGCGGCTGGATTTGCGTGGCTGCCACTTTACCCGCTGCGCCATCATGGAGGCCTCCTTTGCCGGGGCGGCATTGGGTGATACGCACTGGAGCAGTTGTCGGGGGCGCCAGGCGGACTTCAAAGCGGCGGATGTGACTGACTCGGTGTTCGAGAAGTGCGATCTGAACAACACCAACTGGCGTCGCGCCAAGCTGGGAGCCAGCAGTTTCACGCACTGCAAACTGACCGGCGCGCATCTGGAGGACGCTGCCACGCTGGGGCTGACCTTTGCCGACACCTTGTTGATCGGCGCCTTCTTGCAGGGCATGTCGTTCCGCAAATGTCTGCTGCAAGGACTGGATTTCTCCGATGCTGATCTGGTCGGCGCAGATTTTCGCGAGGCGGTGTTTATTGGTGGCAGCTTGCGTAATGCCAATCTGCAAGACTGCCGTTTTGATGGCACCGACTTGCGCGAGGTCGATCTGGGCGGCCTCAAGCTGATCGACGCCCGGCCATTTCGTGGCGCGACCATTTCTTCTGCGCAAGCGGCCATGTTGTTGCACGAACTGGGGCTGACTGTCCTGGATTAACCCGCGCTGGCGCTGACAAATCTGCCGAACGGCGAGCGATCTGCTATACACGCTGTGATTAGCCCGTCACCTGTTCATGTTTGAGGGATTCGCTTTGCCCATGCGCCGTCTTGCCGTCTTTAAAGCACAAGGATGTTCAGCCTATGGTCACCGCTGAAACGTTGTCGCCGTTGCTGGCCCGCTGTGCCCAAGGCGATGAAAAAGCGCTGGAGCAACTCTATAAGCACACTGCACCGCAACTGTTTGCCCTCGTGCTGCGTATGTTAAGAAGACGAGACTGGGCGGAGGAAGTCATGCAGGAGTGTTATGTGCGCATCTGGCAACACGCAGGTGATTATTCGGCGGCACAAAGCCAGCCACTGACGTGGATGAGCCGCATTGTGCGTAATCATTGCATCGACTGGTTGCGCAAGCCGCAGCTGGAAGTGCCGGATGTCGACGACGTCATCGTCAATGCCTGGGCCGATGAAGCGCCGGGGCCGATGAGTTTGTTGTCGCAAAACCAGGAAAGCAAACGCATCGCCGAATGCCTGAAACGGCTGGAATCCGTGCAACGGCAGGTGATCGCCATGGCGTTTTTTGACGACCTGAGCCACAGCGAAATCGCCGCCCGGCTGGCCGCGCCGCTGGGCACAGTCAAAAGCTGGTGCCGTCGCGGGCTGGAAAAGCTCAAGGGGTGCCTGGCATGAACTATCGCAACCCGCTGCTCCAGCAAAAGCTGGCCGATGAATATGTGATCGGCACCTTGCGCGGCCAGGCCCGCCGCCGCTTTGAGGCGGTGATGTTCTTTGATGCTGCCTTGCGCCGCACCGTGCGCGAAACCGAAGAAAAGCTGCTGCCGCTGATCTACGCCTTGCCGCAGGTCGTGCCACCGGCCAGTGTCTGGCGCGGTGTCACCCGGCGTATCCATGATTTGCGCCCGGCCGCGCCACCGTGGAGTTGGCAAGGCATCTATCTTTGGCGCTTGTTGGCCGGTGGTTTTGCTACCGCCGCAATTGCCTTGGCCGTGGTGTTGACCTTACCCAAGTCGACCGTGGAAGTCGCGGGCCATATGGCCTTGCTGCAAGACCCGCAGTCACACGCCGCTGCTCTGATGGCGCGCGTTTCACCAGATGGCAGCTTGAAGATTGCCACGCTGGAAAACCTGGGTAACCGGGTTGCGGCGGATAAATCGCTGGAATTGTGGGCGATTCCGGAAGGTGGCAAGCCGCGCTCACTGGGCTTGATTGCCGCCAATGGTGCAACCGAAGTTGTTCGACCCAAAGAAATGCAATCGGCTGCCGTGCTGGCGGTCTCGCTGGAACCCCACGGTGGTTCGCCAACTGGCGCACCAACTGGCCCGGTGTTGTGGGTGGGTAAACTGGTCGACCTCTAAAACGCTCGTTCTCAGGCCCACGCCCGATGCGCCATCCTCGCGGATGAGCATCGGGCTTTTTCATGTGCGTTTTTGCGCTATCTGACCCCGGTCTTGCCAGGCTTTTTCGTGATCAGGCCTTGCGGGTGCATCCGGTTCGATGGTGGCTGCGTATGTCCAGATGCAAGGCCCACATAAACCAGGAGAAACATCATGCAAAAGCTCTGCTCACTGATCGCCCTTTCCCTCGCACTGGCATTGCCGCTGGCACAGGCCGACTCCACCATCGACGTTGGCGGCCAGGCCATGTTCCCCAGCAAAGACATTGTGGATAATGCCGTGAACTCGGCTGATCACACCACGCTGGTCGCTGCCGTCAAAGCTGCTGGTTTGGTCGATACGCTCAAGAGCAAAGGCCCGTTCACCGTTTTCGCTCCCACCAATGCCGCTTTCGCCAAATTGCCCGCTGGCACGGTGGATACGCTTCTGAAGCCAGAAAACAAAGACACGCTGACCAAAGTGCTGACCTACCACGTGGTTCCTGGCAAATATGACTTCAAGGCCTTGTCTGCCGCCATCGAAAAAGGCAACGGTACTGCGACCCTCAAAACGGCCAGCGGCGGCATGCTGTGGGCCATGTGGAACGGCCCGCACAATATCGTGATCAAGGATGAAAAAGGCGATGTCGGCAACATCAGCACCTATGACGTGTACCAATCCAATGGCGTGATCAACGTGGTGGATACTGTTCTGCTGCCCAAATAACCACGCCATCCAGATCGGCCCAAGGGGAAACACTTGAGACCCTCCTTGCTGCCCTGTGCAGACATTCTTTGGCAGCAACCCCGCTCTGATCGGCGGGGGTTTTTATTTGCAGGTTTGCGTGCCAGGTCTCACGCGTGTTTTTTGCGGTGATACGTCAGCGCCATTTCCAGGCACAGCGCGACGGCAATCCACCATTTGCCGCCCAAACCCACTATAGGGTCGTAGCCCGGATGAAGCGGTAGCGGGAATCCGGGGTGGGACATTGGCAAATTCAAACCCGGTGGCTCATCCATGCATGGTCCCCCGGATTCTCGCTAACGCGCCATCCGGGCTACACAAACGGGCTACTCCTTTCATCATTCCCGGCTGGACGGCCCCCTTGGCTGGAATCCAGTGCAACGGTGATGGCTAGCGGAAGTAACAACAAACAGAACCACCTGGCCAACAAACGACGTAGTTTTCCTCCCCGTCAGGCATTCAAGCTTTTGAAGCCACCACCCTAAACCCGCACCACAAACAATCCCACGCACAACACGCACCCGATCACGTACAACAACCAGGTCTGCGAAATGAAATACGGATAAACCATCAAGCCGATGCCGATCACCATTGGCGCCCACATCCCTTGTTTCTTGCCATAACGAAAAGCCACCATGCCGATCAGGCTGAAGAGCAAACCGGCAAACAGTACGGCAGGGGTAGGCATCGGGCGGACTCCGGGTTGGAACAATTCAGGGTTCAAACAAATGAAACAAGCCGCGCCGGGTATCGCACCGGCACGGCTTGAGTATTATTCCAGTTACCTCGCAGGTTTGGGTCACTCCATCGTGTAGAAGGCCGCGTCGTCCGGCCCAACGTGTTGCGGCGCGCGCCAGGTCACGTCGCGCATATTGCGCTGAATCAGCCCTTCCACGCCCAGCAGCGTGGCAAAGATGGCCATGCGTACCGGAATGCCGTTATCGGTCTGGCGGAAGATGGCCAGGCGGGGATCGTGATTCAAGTCGGTGGACAAATCATTGGCACCCTCACGGCTGTCGCGTGGCAGCGGGTGCATGATGATGGTGTCGGCCTTGCAATAAGCGCTGACGATGGCAGAGTTGACCTGGAAGTCCGGCGTGTAGCCTTCCAGGTTTTCGTCGGCAAAGCGCTCTTTCTGGATGCGGGTGGCATAAACCACATCGGCGCCTTTCAAGCCTTCAGCCAGCGAGGCGGTTTGTTCGATCACGTGGCCATTGCGGCTGGCGTGTTCGATCAAATATTGCGGCATTTCCAGAATCGGCGGCGAGATCAGCGTGAACTTCATATTGCGGTACAGCGATAGCAGCTTGATCAGCGAATGCACCGTGCGGCCGTATTTCAGATCGCCGACCATGGCGATATGCGCGCCGTCGACCAGCTTGCCCAAGCGCGAGAACTCCGTTTCGATGGTGTAAAGGTCGAGCAAGGCCTGGCTGGGGTGCTCGCCGGGGCCGTCGCCGCCGTTGATCACGGGGATATTGGTGGCGCGGGCAAATTCGGCAACTGAGCCTTTTTCCGGATGGCGAATTACCACCGCGTCGGCGTAACCGGCAATCACGCGGCTGGTGTCATAAATGGACTCGCCCTTGGCCATCGAGGAAAACGAGAAGCCCGTGGTATCGCACACGCTGCCACCCAGGCGGCAAAATGCGGCGCCAAAGCTGACGCGGGTACGGGTGCTGGCTTCAAAAAACAGATTGGCCAACACGGCCCCTTCCAGTACGCGGCAAACTTTCTGGCGGCGGGCGATGGGTTGCATGATGTCGGCCACGCGCAGCAATTCGCCAACGGATTCGCGGGTGAACTGATCAACCGATAGTAGTTGCGGACGACCATTGGCGGAAATGCGGTCGCGCAAATAGGTGGGTTCTACGCTCTGCGTATATCCGGTGGCAGGCGTATCGCGCAGCAGAATCTCGCTGACAAAACGCTCAACCATCTCCGGCATGGTGCGAAATTCGGAAGATTCATCCGGCAAGAGCCAGGTGTCGAGTGCTCTGCGGCTGGCCGCGATGCGATCGGCAAAGCTGTCGCGGGTCATGTTCAGTTTGCGCATGGCGTCGCGCAGAAAAACTTGCTGGCTCATGATGATGTCTCCGGTATGTACGCGGAGCGCATATTAAGCCTGTGGCAGGGGAGGTGTCCAGCCAGGACGATATAGGGCGGCTGGAACCCACCGCAATGTTGACCATTAGCAGCGGCGCGTTTCAGCTACCCTACAAACCCCCTGGCGAATCAACCCTTATTCAGCGTATTCATTGCCCGGCGGAGCGAGCACATTGCGCGAGCCATTGTTCTCCATAGCAGAGACCAACCCGGCGCCTTCCATCTGCTCAATCAAGCGCGCCGCACGGTTGTAACCGATGCGCAGCTGGCGCTGTACTGAAGAGATTGATGCCCGGCGGCTCTTGAGTACGAACGACACCGCTTCGTCATACAGCGGGTCGGTTTCTTCGCCGCCAGCTTCTGCCCACGCCCCACCGGCACCGCTGGCTGCGGCTTCGGCATCAAAGCCGCCGTTGAGAATCGCTTCGACATAATCCGGCTCGCCGGTGGTCTTCAGATACTCGACCACGCGATGGACTTCATCATCGGCCACAAACGCACCATGAATGCGTTGCGGGTAACCGGTGCCCGGCGGCAGGAACAGCATGTCGCCCTGGCCGAGCAAAGCTTCCGCCCCCATCTGGTCCAGAATCGTGCGACTGTCGATCTTGGACGATACCTGGAACGCCAGCCGGGTCGGGATGTTGGCCTTGATCAGGCCGGTAATCACATCCACCGAAGGGCGCTGCGTAGCCAGGATCAGATGGATGCCCGCCGCCCGCGCTTTCTGCGCCAGCCGGGCGATCAATTCTTCAATCTTCTTGCCGGCCGTCATCATCAGATCAGCAAACTCATCCACCACCACCACCACGAACGGCAGATGTTCCAGCGGCTCCGGGTTGTCCGGGGTCAGGCTGAACGGATTGGTGAGTGGCTTGCCCGCCTTTTCAGCTTCTTTCACTTTCTGGTTGAAACCGGCGAGGTTACGCACACCCATGGCGCTCATCAGCCGGTAGCGCTTTTCCATCTCCGCCACACACCAGTTCAGCGCGTTGGCGGCCAGCTTCATGTCGGTCACCACCGGGGCCAGCAAGTGCGGAATGCCGTCATAAACCGACAATTCCAGCATCTTCGGGTCAACCATGATGAAGCGCACTTCGTCCGGCGTGGCCTTGTACAGCAACGACAGGATCATCGCGTTCACGCCCACCGACTTGCCCGAGCCGGTTGTCCCGGCCACCAGCATGTGCGGCGCCTTGGCCAGATCGGTCACCACCGGCTTGCCGGTGATGTCTTTACCGAGCGCCATGGTGAGTTTGGAGCCAGTGCTGGTAAATTCTTCCGCCGCCAGAATCTCGGACAAGCGAATCATCTGCCGGGTCGGGTTGGGTAGTTCCAGACCCATGCAGGTCTTGCCCGGAATGGTTTCCACCACGCGAATCGAGACCAACCCCAACGCGCGGGACAGATCCTTCATCAAATTGACAATCTGCGCGCCGCGCACGCCAACAGCGGGCTCGACTTCGTAACGGGTAATGACCGGGCCAGCGTATGCATCCAGCACGTTGACCTTCACCTTGAACTCGGCCAGTTTTTCTTCGATCACAATGCCGCGATCAATCAGGTCGTCCTGGCTGATCGGGTCAATCTGCGCAGCCGGTGGTGTCAGCAATTCCAGTGCGGGCAGGCAACTGTCGTCGTAAAGCGGGCGGGGCGGAGGTACTGACGCGGGCGGCGGGCGATCCACAATGGCGGCGGCCCATGCTGACGGTTGATAGCTCGCCTGCTCCGGCTGCACCACTTCGTCGCTGTCAAAGGTGCTGAACGCGCTGGACGCCGCGATCGGATCAGTGACTTGATGCGCAACGCCGGAGAACGGGCCGGGCAGCCACGGTGGGTTGGCCTCTGCTGCATCTTCGTCATCCGCGGCGTCCGTCCATGCTGAATCGGCAACAAAACTTGCTGCAACTGGAGCGACGGCGGCGAATTGAGTCGCATGGGCCGTCACTGGCACGCTGCTGGCGATTGGTGCTTCCGGCACAAAGGCTGGTATCGGTGCGGAGACGGCGGATGTGAACGTTGTGAATGGAGTGCCTGGCTGGGTGACTTCGAGATGGACTGGAGTGGTTTCCAACGGCCCGTGCGCCAAGGAATCAGCTGCGGCTAATTCTGGCAGTACCAGGTCTGGCGCAATAGGGTCGATACGCGACGGGATCGGCGCAGCAGTGCGCCAACTGGGTGGCGTGTGCAGTGCAGGTGTGGCAACCGGTGGTCTTGCGTTTGCGCTCACTGCCGTATTGGGCACCGCGACCGTCGGGGTGAACTCCAGCGCGGGCAGCTCTATTGGTGCGGCAGGCGCTTCCGGCTCGACCGGACGTGGGGCTTGCCAGCCCAGTGCGCGGGCAGTGGGCGGCGGTGTGATTGTTGTTTCTGCCGGGGATGGCGTCGGCACTACAGCTACAGGTTGCAACGGCGTTGCAATGTGCGGCTCGGCTATGGCCGGAATTTCGGCGGTTGTGGGAACCGGTTCCTGTGTTGATGACTGGTTATGCCGCGCCGTAATGAATACGGCACCATCGGCATTGCTCACTGTGCGGCGGGACCGCACCACAATCGGCGCGCGCGATACCGCTGGTTTGGCGGGTTCCAGCAGAGGGGCTGGCCGTTGCACCGGCGTTTCGATGCGCTGGGTGCCACGATGACTATGCAGTGCTTGCAGGCGTTCGCGAATTTCATCGGCCTCAATGCGCGGCAAATTGGGAGCTGGTGTCGCTTGCGCCAACCGGTTGGAACGCGTTGCCACTCGCGCAGGTGGTTGCAATACCTGTTCGCGTCCCAGTACGGGTAATGGTTTGGGCGGCGGTGCTGGCTGCGCCGCTGCCGGTTTGATCAGCGTGACCAGCGGCAAAGGCTCGGCAGGACGTGGCTTGCTGGGTGCCCAGACGTTCTTGTTGCGCGTATCCAGTTTGGCCGCCGCTGCTGCCAATGCCGCAAGCCGTTCGCGTTCGACTTGGGCGGCGTAGTCGGCCACTGGGTCGTGCGCAACTTCGGTCGTTGTCTGCGCTTTGGCGAAGACGGGCGCGGCAGCTGGCATTGCCGTGACGGATTCTTCCTCTTCATCAGCTGCGTCATCGGCTGGCGTTGCTGGCGGCGCGGCTTTAAGGAAGGGCGAGTCTTTGCCAATGCGGCGCAAGGTGTTTTCAATGCGGGCACCGACATTTTCCGTCAGCCCGTTCCAGCTCTGTTGCAGCCAAAGCGGCAGACCTGCAGCAACGCCTGCCGCAAGTACCACCAGGCCCGCAAGCGGGTTTTGCCACGGGCCAACCAGCCAGGTGCCCAGTGATCCGCTGGCCAGCAATAATACGAAACCCAGCGGACTACGCCAGCCCGGCTGGATTACCCGGACCGGTTGCTGGCGGAACGACTGCCAGGCGGCGATGGCACAGGCGCCCGCCACCCACCAGCCGCCGATGCCAAGTCCTGCATGCCACCATTGCGGCCAGTGCGTAACCTGGAAAATGAGGCTGGCTGCGGTCGCAAGGGTAAGGGCGAGCGAACGCCCCAAATGTGTTGAAAACGCGGAGGTGCGGTTGTTGCCGCGAGGCCGGCTGGGGGTAGGGCGCGGCGTGCGCTGCGGTTGGCCTTGGGTCATGTCTGGATCTGTGCTTTGTTACCGGCGCAAGGTGAACGGACGTTCTGTCGCGCCAAACCGGCAATCATAAGCTCGTATGGCGCAATCGTCATTAGCAACCGACCGCTGCATTGTTACAGTATTTGGTGTAAGTGCCTGGCGCAGCCTCTAGCCGGTGGCTTGTTCGCTCTCGGCGAGCGGGTAGATTTCGTCCAGTTGGGCGTAATCAACGTGCTGCTGGCCGTTCTCGTCGGTGTACAGCAAGTCGGCATAAGCATGCTGCCAGCGGATCAGACTGTGATCAAAATTGTGGCGTGAACGCATGGTCTGCGTCGTGGTCTCATCGGTGCCATCCAGGCTCAGGATCAACGAACTCTGGTACGTCGCCAGCGTTTCTGGCGTCATGCCATGCAAAGGGCTGGATTCGTCAATCACGTGCATCACGGTCCAGCTCAGTACAAACATGGGATGCTCATCACGCACCAGCTGCAAGTCGTAAATGCGGCGAATGCGAAAACCCTCGCGGCTGGTTTCCTGGCGTAACAACCGTAAACGGGCGTTGGCATCGACAATCACATTCTGCCGGGCGTTAGCGGCGCGCATCATCAGCACGGTTTGCCCGTCCACCTGGCGCACCACCGGATGTCTGGAAAACACGATGCGGGCATGCGGGCGAGAGAAGCGGGCGAACATCACGCCGGTGATCAGCGCAATGCTCATCATGCCCCAGAAAATTTCTACGGTAGCCACCAGGTGACCATAGAGCGTTTGTGGATGCATATCACCGTAACCGACCGTGGCGATGGTCTCTACGCTGAAGAAGAACGCACCGCGAAAATCCGGCGGTAACTGGTTGGCAATCGGGTGCTGGCCCAACTGATAAAGCCCGGCAAAAAAGGCGTTCAAAAGCAGAAAGGCCAGACCTATCAGTAGAAAGAAAACTGGCCATGTGACCGTCATGCAGCGGTGATAGAGGTCACTCCAGAATTGCTTTTGCAAGCCGTGTGTAATGATCTCGCGATCACCCAACCGCATGGAGTTCTGACTAAAAAACGGTCGCAAGTTGGGCATGGCAAACACTCATTTTATTGTTTGTTTCAATGATTGTGACCTCTTTCGGGCTGACCGCACGGATCGGAAACTGCCATTTTTGGTAGGCGTTTTATGTCACTTGTGCCGAAAATTGTCACTACGAATTTAACGTAATTGAATGAAAACAGAAAGCTTTGTGAAATTATTTGCGTAATTCGCATTAGGTGCTTAACAGCCACTACCTGAATCGTATAATCTGCCGCTCAGTCGGTTCTGAACGGGTGACGATTGGCACTGTCTGGATCGGGTGCAACATGGAAATATCCAAGGTCTGTATGCAGGAGAAGAAACTGGAAAGCAAGATGAGTCCGGCCGAACATGCCACAAATAATGACAACCTGCTCGCGCGTAGCCGCGCGGCGGTGTGGCATCCGTGCACGCAAATGAAGCGCCTTGAGACTTTGCCGCTGGTACCGATCGAGCGCGGCGAAGGGGTCTGGCTGTACGATTGCGACGGTAAGCGTTATCTGGATTCCGTTTCCAGCTGGTGGGTTAACCTGTTTGGCCACGGCGAGCCGCGGATCAAAGCCGCCATCAAAACCCAGCTAGACAAGCTTGAACACGTGATGCTGGCCGGGTTCACGCATCGCCCGGTGGTCGAGTTGTCGGAGCGTCTGGGCGAGCTCACTGGCTTGGGCCACGCCTTTTATGGTTCGGATGGCGCTTCTGCCACCGAGATCGCACTCAAGATGTCGGCGCATTACTGGAAGAACAGTGGCCGCGCCGACAAAAACCGCTTTGTTTATCTGGCGGGCAGCTATCACGGCGAAACCGTCGGTGCCTTGTCGGTCACCGACGTGCCGGTGTTCCGCAGTGCGTATTCCAGCCTGGTGCGCGACAACTTTATTGCGCCATCGCCCGATAGCCGTCTGGCGGGCCCGGGCGAGACCGCCAAAGACGTGGCCGAAGCCGCCGCCAATGGCCTGGCTGCCATTTTTGCGGCCCACCACACCGAAATCGCCGCCATTATTCTGGAGCCGCTGGTGCAGGGCGCGGCCGGGATGGCGATGTACGACCCGCATTATCTGGTGCGCGTGCGCGAATTGTGCGATCGCTACCAGATTCATTTGATTGCTGACGAAATCGCCGTGGGTTTTGGCCGTACAGGTACGCTGTTCGCCTGCGAACAAGCCGCCATCAAGCCCGACCTGCTGTGTGTCTCCAAAGGAATTACCGGCGGCTTTTTGCCGCTGGCGGCAGTGCTGACCACAAATGAGATTTATGCCGCCTTTTATGACGAAGACGTCACTCGCGGCTTTCTGCATTCGCATTCCTACACCGGTAATCCGCTCGCCTGCGCTGCGGCGCTGGCGGTGCTGGCCATCTTTGCCAGCGACAACGTGATCGCCGCCAATGCCGAGCGCGCTGCCCGCTGGTCGACTCGCTTTGCCACTTTCGCCCAGCATCCACGGGTAAGCCATTATCGTAATACCGGCATGATCTGGGCTTTTGACGTCGCTGACGAGCGCCCGGGCTTTGCCCAGCGCATGTATCGCGCGGCGCTGGCCGAGGGATTATTGCTGCGGCCAATTGGAAACACGGTGTATTTCATGCCGCCTTATGTGATGCAAGACGACGAAGCCGATTGGCTGGTACAGGGCACTGCCCGCGCGCTGGAAGTCGCGCTGGGTGGTCAGGAGGAGCAGGACGATGCAGCTATCGCTTGATCTGCCGCAACCGGATGCCCGGCTGGCTGCGATAGTCGAGACCGATCCGCGTGCATTGCGGATGTGGCTGATCGGCTTGCCCAGCGGCCAGGTGCTGGAAACAGGACGGCAGATTTTTGACTCGCTGGCATCGTGTAATCGTACCGTCATTGATGCCGATACCCGGATCAAGCTGCTTGATGAATACCGGCGCGTGCTGGACGTGATGTCCGGCGATTTTGCTGCCCAAGCGGTCTCGCAGGGCATGCCGATGCGCGACAAACCACGCCAGGCCATGCTGCTGATGCGCAATTTGTGGCTGGAACTGGCGGGTGGCTACAAGCTGGCGCTGGTCGAACGCGTGGAAAAACGCTCGTTCTTTGGTGGCACCACGACCAGGCAAGTGCCGCAACTGGTGCAGTTGATCATGCTGCTGTTTTATCGGGCGTTTCAGCTCGATTGCCGTATGGCCATGCCCCCGGCAACGGGAATGTGGCGTGAACTGCATCAGCTATTTCAGCTGGTAGCGCAATCGCGGCAACTGGACGAACCCAAGGAAGAAGAACTCGGCCCGCCGGTGGGCGTTTTGTACAAGCGCATTGTGTTGCTGTCGCTGGCCGATCCGCTGCGCTTTTCCACGATCGAGCTGGAAAAAGTCATCGAGATTATCGATAACTATGCGCCCGCCGCGCACTTTCAGCCTGTGGCACAGCATGCCGGTTCCGGTGGGTTCTTCCTGACGCGGCTGGATACTGACGAGCCGCCGTCTTATTACGGTGCCAACTTGCCGGGTGATCATACTGGCCCGGCCATGTTGATCGATACCATCGAGTTGGGCAAAAAGCTGCATCGCATGCTGCAAGGGCTGGAAACCAAAGCGCCTGGCGTGCCCGATCGCGTCAAGATCCAGTTCTGGATGGATATCCTGCGCCGCTTGCTCAAGCAGTGGAGCATCGCGCCCCGACGGATGTTCCAGCGTATTCCCAAAGCGGCTACGGTGCATCTGTGCGTTGGCCTGCGCAACGTGGCGGCCTGCGCTCATGACATGGAGGTACCACTACCGCCATCGCAGCTGGAACAGGCCGGAATTAGCGTTGAGCCGAGCCCGCAGGCGTGGGAAGTACAGGACGAAAGCCCGGGTGGTTATGCGCTAAGCAAGCGTGAAGCGCCGCCCGAGCGTTTACGCGTGGGCGAACTGGTGTCGGTCAAACCCCAAGATGCTGGCGCCAACTGGATGTACGCTGCCGTGCGCTGGATTCAGCAAAGTGTGGATGGCGCATTGGAAATCGGCGTGCAGATTTTTTCAGCACGCGCCGAACTGGGCTTGCTCCAGTTGGCTGGTGCGCCACCCGGATCGCCCCCGCAGGCCGTTTTGTTGCTGCCAATGATGTCGATCTTGCGCCAGCCTGCCCGCATACTCGCGCCACGCGGCACCTTTGTGCATGGCGGGCAGTTCGCGGTAACGACGGGCAGCGAGACGTTGTTGCTGACCGCAGTGCGGCTGGTAGAACAGCAAGCGGGGTTTGATCTGTTTGAATACCGTTTGCCGGATGCAGTCGTGGCAGATGCAGTGCCATCCCGATCTGCTGCCCCGCCATCACCGCAGCCATTGCGTTAGGGCGTTCGCAGGTTATCGGTCAGGTCTCTTCGTCATCCTTGCGCTTGGCGCGCGGATGGAACGCATCGTAACCCTTGGCCAGGGCTTGCCAGTCCAGATGGGTATATACCTGCGTGGTCGATAGGTTGGCGTGGCCCAGCAATTCCTGCACCGCCCGCAGATCGCCTGAGCTTTGCAGCAAGTGAGTGGCGCAACTGTGGCGCAACTTGTGCGGGTGCAGCGGCTCGGTCACGCCCAAACGTGCTTCCCACGCCTTGAAGCGCAATTGCACGGCGCGGGTAGTCAGTTGTGCACCCTGTTTGCCCACAAACACGGTGGTGCAATCTGGCTTGGCCCACATCGCCCGCATTTTGAGCCAGTGGCGCAGTTCATCCAGCGCCGCCGTGCCAATTGGCACCATCCGGGTTTTGTTGCCTTTGCCGGTAACCCGCGCCAGACCACCACCCAGATCAACGTCGGCCAGTTGCAGCCCCACCAGTTCGGATACCCGCAAGCCCGATGAGTACGCCAGTTCAAATATGGCTTTGTCGCGGCAAGAAATCATTTCATCGTCGGGCATGTTGTCGAGCAAGCCAATGGTGGCATCGACATCCATGGCCTTGGGCAGGCGCTGGCGTTTTTTGGGTGGTTTGACGCTGGCGGCAGGGTCTAGCTGCCAACCCAGATCCCGCGCCATCAGGCGATAGAAGGTGCGCCACGCGGAGAGCATTCGGGCGATGGTGTAGGCCGATAATCCACGCGAAGCCAGCTGCCGCACGAAACCGCGCACATCCAGTGCGGTGAGTTCATTGAGCGGCGTGTTTTGTGCCAGCGCGACCAGATCATGCAGGTCGCGCAGATAGGCCTTGCGGGTTTCCGGGCTGGCGTGTTTTTCGCCTTCCAGATATTGCGAAAACCGCGCCAGCAAGGCCTCGTTCATGATGGCATGCGCCAGAGGCGCTTATTGCAGTTCATCGCTCAGCGCAGGGGTTTCAGCGACTTCGGCCAACAGCAGTGGCGGGCCGGAGACCACCACGCGCTTGATCGCTGCGGCCAGCAGTTCGGACAGGCGTTGCAGATACAGTGTGCCCATGTCCGGGAAGAAGCGGTCCGCATCGTCGCTGGCCAGCACCATGATGCCAAATGGCTCATCCGCGGTTTTCAGAGCGAACAGCGCGAAGGACTTCAGGCTGCCGCCGCTACCTTCAAACCATTCGGTGACTTCTTCAGTCACGTACGGGCCACAGTAAGGCGAGACCAGATTGGCAGCCAGTTTGTGTACCACGTCGCCCACTGGTGTGAATTCACGCAGTTGCACATCGGCGGCCAGCCACAGACGCAGCGCCACATGCGGCACCAGGAAGCGTTCTTTCAGGTGGTATTCCAGCGTGCCGATAATGCCGGGCAGATCGTTGGCCTGCATCAGTCCGACGGTGAGCTTTTGCAGCAAGTCGGAGATCACATCGTTTTCTTCGCCAAACTGCAGCAACTCGCCCATGCGCCGCTCCATGGCGCGATTTTTGTCGCGCAAGGTCAGCAACTGACGTTCCGCGAGCGAAACGGCCTGGCCGTTGTGGCTGTGCGGCACAAAAATATCGGCAATCTCGTCTGCGTAGTCTTCAAAAAAACCGGGGTTTTCCTGCAACCACTGCATCACTTCCTGGGCTTGCATCGCGCTACTCGCTCTTGGCTGATTTCTGGATATGAATGAACTGGATTGGAACTGGATTGAACTGGCTCAGATTTCAATCTGGCCGGTGAATACGGTCACGGCCGGGCCGGTCATGAACACGGGCTGGCCGGGGCCCCCCCAACGAATGGTGAGATCGCCACCACGCGTGGTGACACGTACGGTTTCATCCAGCAGGCCGCGACGGATGCCGGCAACGACAGCGGCACAAGCACCTGTGCCGCATGCCAGCGTTTCGCCCGCGCCGCGTTCGTGCACGCGCAGTTTGATGGCGCCACGGTCGATAATCTGCATGAAACCGGCATTCACCCGTTCCGGGAAGCGTGGATGAACCTCGATGGTCGGACCTTGTTGCGCCACTACGCCGCTATCGACATTGGCCACGACTTGTACGGCATGCGGGTTGCCCATCGACACCACAGTGACATCGACAGTGACATCGCCCACCACCAGCGGATGCACAACGGCATCACCCGCGGCCACAAACGGGATTTGCGCGGGCAACAATCCTGGCACGCCCATATCAACTGTTACCAAGCCGTTGTCTTCCAGTCGTGGCCGGATCACGCCTTTGGCGGTATCGACGACGATTTCGGTTTTGTCGGTCAGTCCCTGGTCGTGCACGTAACGCACAAAACAGCGCGCGCCGTTACCGCATTGCTCAACTTCACCACCATCCGAATTGAAAATGCGATAGCGAAAATCGATGCCTTCGCGGTCGGCAGGCTCAACCAGCAACAGTTGGTCAAAGCCAATGCCGAAATGACGATCGCCCAGTTTGCGGATCGTTTCGCTGGAAAGCTGCAGTTGCTGGCGCACGCCATCGAGCACGATGAAATCGTTGCCCAAGCCCTGCATCTTGGTAAAGGTGAGATTCATGGTTCCTGCTGGCTGCGGTTTTTGTTCAGTTTGTTCAGGCTAAACGTGAGCGGGGTTCGTTGCAAGATGACGTTGGTATTGCTGTGGTCATTTCGGTTGTCTCGCCACTTCAGTGTTGCAAACCTCGGCTTCTCGCAAGAAGCCTGCTTTGTCTGGACTAAAACAGCCTTGTCTCCCCTCTTTTGGAAGAGGGGCCGGAGGAGATGGCCGCAATGCTGGGTTAATCATTGCAGCGCGATCCGGCCCAAAACCAATCTCCCCTAACCCCTTTTTGTAAAAGAGGGGGACTAAGTTCCCGGTACGTCGGTCTTGAAGCTCACAAGCACAGCCGCATGTATTCAATCTTGATGCACTTGTCCATAACCACAACCAGCCCGGCATCTTTGGCTTTTTGCGCGGCCTCGTTGTTCACAATGCCGAGTTGAATCCAGATGGCCGGTGCGCCAATGGCGATGGCTTCATCGACAATGGCATCAATTTCCTCGGCGCGGCGAAATACGTTTACCAGATCAACCGGGCCGGGCACATGGGCCAGGTCGGGATAGGCTTGTTCGCCCAGAACTTCGGTCACCAATGGCCGTACCGGCACAATCTGGTAACCGGCGCGCTGCATGATTTGCGAAACTCCAAAGCTGGGTCGGTCCGGCTTGGGCGATAAACCGACCACGGCAATGCGCTTGACGCGTTTGAGCAGATCGCGGATTTCGTCGTCAGAAGGGTTCTGGAACATGCAGGCTCCGGCGTGAAATGGCGTTGCGTTTACTTGGACAAAACCAGTACGCCATCTGCTTCTACCACCGCGCCTTTAGGCAATGCCGCAGCCTGGATTGCCGCGCGAGCCGGGTAGGGTTCGACAAAGTATTCGGTCATGATTTCGTTCAGCCGGGCAAAGTTGCCCAGGTCAGTAACGAACACGCCCAGTTTGACGATATCGGACAAATCGCCACCCGCCGCTTGGGCCACGGCGCGCAGATTGGTGAACACCTGATGCGCTTGGGCATCGAAACCTTCCACCAGATTGCCGCTGACCGGGTCCAGACCAATCTGGCCAGACAGATACACGGTATCGCCCACTTTCACTGCCTGAGAATACGGGCCGACGGCTTTAGGTGCTTTGTCGCTATGAATGATGGCTTTGCTCATGGGAACTCCAGCGGTAACTTGGAAAAATTTTTGTAGGGTGCGCAATCTGCGCACCGCTGCACGGTAATTCACTATGTCGCGTTCGCACACCTGATGTGTGCAAACCCTACATCCCGAAAAGAGGGGTTCAGTGTACCTGCTCACTGCTCGGGCAGGAACCGCTCCAGCAAGGTGTTCAAAAAGCGCCGACCACGCTCGCTGGGTTGAATGTGATGCAGATCGCGGGTGATCAGGCCATCAGTCACGGCGCGTTCGACCTCATGGATGACTTTGGTCAGCGGCAGGCCAGTGCGTTGGGTAAACAGGTCGATATCAAACCCGTCAATCAACCGCAGTGCGTTGAGCATGAATTCGAACGGCAGTTGCTCAAGGGTGACTTTTTCTTCGGTCTGTACGGCGTTGCCAGCGGCCATTTGCGCCAGGTATTCGGACGGCTGTTTGTAGCGCATTTGCCGGATGATCTTGTCCGGAAAACTGATCTTGGCATGCGCGCCCGCCCCAATGCCCAGATAGTCACCAAAGGTCCAGTAATTGAGATTGTGTTTAGCACGACGGCCCGGCAAGGCAAACGCGCTGGTCTCGTAATGCTCGAAGCCAGCCTTGGCCAGATGCTGTTCAATGGCGTCTTGCATGTCGGCAGCGGCATCGTCATCCGGCAGCGCGGGCGGGTAGCGGTGGAACAGCGTGTTCGGTTCCAGCGTCAGATGGTAAGCCGACAAATGCGTTGGCTTGGCGGCGATGGCACTGTCGATATCGCTCATGGCTTGCTCCAGCGTTTGCTTGGGCAAGGCGTACATGATGTCGAGATTGAAGTTGTCAAAATGCTTGCGAGCAATCTCGATGGCCTTGTGGGCTTCTTCATCGTTATGAATGCGCCCCAGTGCCTTGAGGTGATCAGCGTTAAAGCTCTGGATACCAATCGACAGGCGATTGATGCCCGCTGCGCGATACCCGGCGAACTTGTCCGCTTCAAACGTCCCCGGATTGGCTTCCATGGTGATTTCGGCATCGGGTTGCAAGCGCACGCGGGCGCGAATGCCAGCCAGCAGTTCTTCCATGGCTTCGGCCGAGAACAAGCTCGGCGTGCCGCCACCCATAAAGAGGGTGTTGACCTGGCGACCCCACATCAGCGGCAAACAGGATTCCAGATCGCGCAGCAGCAGGTCGACATACTGTTTTTCTGGCACACCCTCGCGCACGGCATGACTATTGAAGTCGCAATACGGGCACTTCTTTACGCACCATGGGAAATGGATATACAGCGACAACGGCGGCAGCGCCGTGAGGCCCCAAGTGGCAGCGGAAGCAGGTTGCAGAATGGTTGGCATGGTGTTGCTCTGTAACAGTACAAAAGGCAGGCGCGGGCCGGTAACGACTCAGGCACGGCGTAAATACGTAAAGCGAAAGGCTGGGGATAACCGTTGGGGTTATGTCAGGCACTTTCGCTTGAATGGGTCATTCGTCCCCGGCGGGCTCGGCTTCGCTGGCGGATGGTGCCGCTTCGGCCTCTTTGGCCAGCAGCATGCTGCCATCGTACAAAATCAGTTTGCGGCGCACGCGGTTCAGGCGATCCAGTTCAAACAGCATCTCGAAACCATCTTGCTCGCGCTCGGCCAGTTTGCGCTGGGTGGTCCAGTGCAGCTTGAGATTGGCCGCTTGCGATTGCTCCAGAAATTCCGGTTGTGCCAACCATTGGTTGGTGACCAGTTTTGGGGCCGTTTCTTTCCAGCGGGACCAGATTGCGCCTGCTTTAGGCCGGGAATAAAACACCCCGGAAACTTCAAAATCAAATACAAAATCCTGCGACAAGTGAGACTTCCTTCAAATTAATTAGACGCAATCAATGGGATCACGATGGGACCGCGCTGCCGTCAAGGGTGTTTGATGAATGCGGGCCAGTTGTGACTGACCCCGTTACCGGACATATCCGGTCGTTAACGCCCGCTCCCAGTCGGCAAAGCCACGCGCTGCGGCGGCTTGGGCAGAGGAGAGGAAGTCGTACGGTACAGCAAGTAACTCGGCATGCCAGTTGCCATCGCATTGTTCGCAAATGGCATAACGGGCATGTGGTGAACCGTTTTCAATCGCATGCGGCCACGGATGAGCATCGTCATAGGCCGGTAAACCCACACTGCCCGGGTTCACAATCAGCTTGCCGGTGCGTGTACTGACGATACGCGGATAGTGCGTATGGCCGCAGGCAATCAGATCAGCGTCGATATCGCCCAGACGCTCTTCAATTTCTTCCGCCGAGGCCAGGCGGATGCCGTCTGGTTCAACGGTTTCCAGAAAATACGTCAGATCACTGGTGGGCGTGCCGTGGCACAAAAACACGGCCGGACCAAGCCAAGCCGTACCCGGCAGTTTATGCAGCCACGCGAGGATTTCCGGAGTGAGCTGGCTATGCGCATAGATATCCGACGCGCTGCGTTTGACCGGGTCGAAATCCAGCAATTGCCGCTCGTGATTACCAGCCAGTTGAATCCAGCGCTGGCGCATCAGGAACTCTGCCGTTTCGCGCGGCCATAATGGGCCGGACAAACTGTCGCCCAGATTCACAATGGTGCCGACGCCGCGACTGTGGGCGTCGATCAAAACCGCTTCCAGCGCTGGCAAATTGCCGTGTATATCGGAAACCAGTGCAAATCTCATGCTGTACCTACCTGAAGGCCATCAGCCTTTCTGCCAGGGATTTTCCAGCGTATCGACCATGCGATGCAGCACTTCACGCATCTGGGTCGGTGCCACTTCCATCAACAAGCCATCTTCGAACGCGTCTTGCATTAGCTGCACGATCTCGTCCAGATTCTCGTTCATGACTTTTACTTTCTCGGTGCACGACACCACACTGCCGTCGTCACGTACAAATACTGCCCAGCGCTTTTCGTCTGCCATGTTTACAAACCTTCTTCCCGCAGTTTGGCGATCAGCGCGGCGAGCGCTTTTCCTCTGTGGGAAATGAGGCCTTTCTCCTCAGACGTCAACTGCGCGGCGGTGCGATTGTAATGAGGAATCAAAAACAGCGGGTCGTAACCAAAGCCGCCATCGCCATGCGCTGCTTCCAGCACATAACCGTGGCAGGTGCCGTCGGCGATCAGCGGTTGCGGATCATCAGCATGGCGCACCAGCACCAGCGCGGCGTAATACCAGGCGCGGCGATCTTCTTGGCCAGCCAGCTCCGTCAGCAGTTTTTCATTATTGCGCGCATCAGATTTGGGTTCACCGGCAAACCGCGCGGAGAACACACCCGGCGCGCCACCCAGCGCGGCCACACAAATGCCCGAGTCATCGGCCAGTGCGGGCAAGCCCGTGATCCTGGCTGCATGCCGGGCTTTGGTCAGTGCGTTTTCAATAAACGTGAAATACGGTTCTTCGGCTTCGGGCACGCCCAGTTCGCCCTGCGGCACGATTTCTATCTCGAGCGGGGCAAACAATCGCTGGAATTCACGGACTTTGCCGGCATTGTTGCTGGCCAGGACGATGCGTTTCATTGAGAAAAACCTGTTGAAGCTGGCACGGTAGAAAGTGCGATAACGCTATTCTAGCAAGCTGTGGTGCACAGCCTGCGCTTTAGTGCGTGCGGGTGAGGACCATGAGCGAGTTTTCCCGCTTCACATCGAACTGCGACATCACGGACATACCAATCAGCGCAAATTTTGGATCGTCACCATCTAGCACGGCAGCGGGCACGTTGTTTAGTGTGATGTTATCTAGCGTGATTTCCGGCACCGTAACCAGCCAGGTGTGCGCATTGCCATTGGCCGTCATGGACGTGGTCATCTGGCCCGAGCGGTAGTTGATCTTCATCTGGTCTGCCATCGTGCGGGACAACGTCAGATGGCTGGCGCCGGTATCGACAATGGCGCGCACGCTTACCGCACCGACATGCACAGTGGTGTAATACTGGCCGCGCTCGTCCGGGCGCAAGATCAATGTGGTGTTACCGCGATCGGCCGCCTGGTAGCCTTCCCCCAGCTTCAGCTGGCGGGTTTTGCCATTGATCTGCACGGTGGCGCTGTCTTCAGTTAACTGCACCAGCCGCACATTCTGCGTGGTTTGCCCCACCGCCAACAGTACCCGTTGCCCATCTATCGTCAGCATGGCTTTGTTTCCCATCGCCGCCATAAAGGTCAGCGATTGCGCATTGGCATTGAGCGCCAGCCAGAAGCTGCACACGCCCACCAATAACCAGCGCGCAAGGGTAGCAATCATTGGGTCTCTACTTGTTGAGGACGGCTTTGGGTTTGTTCCAGCGCCAACTCGATCAGCGACCAGTTGGCATCTTTCAGTAATTTGGAATCAGACAGCATCCGCCGCCAGTTACGCGCGCCATGCTGCCCCTGGAACAAGCCCAGAATATGGCGGGCGATAAAGCGCAACGGCGTACCGGCCTTTAACTCGGCCTCAATAAACGGGCGCAAGGCACGAATTGCCTCTTCACGGCTGATTTCTGTCAGCGGCTCACCGTAAAACAGATGATCCACTTCAGTCAGCGTAAACGGGTTGTGATAAGCCTCGCGCCCCACCATTACGCCATCGACATGTTGCAGGTGCTGCAGCGCGGTGGCGTGATCCGTAATGCCGCCGTTGATGATGATTTCCAGTTGCGGGAAATCACGCTTGAGCTGGTACACGTAATCATATTTGAGTGGCGGAATGTCGCGGTTTTCTTTGGGCGACAAGCCTTTGAGAATGGCATTGCGCGCATGCACGATAAACGTCTGGCAACCGGCCTGCGCCACCTGCCCGACAAAATCGCGCACGTAGTCGTAGGTTTCAACTTGATCGATCCCGATACGGTGCTTGACCGTGATATCGATGCCGCTCACCGCATCGCGCATGGCTTTGACGCAATCGGCGACCAGTTGCGGCTCGGCCATCAAACAAGCGCCAAAACTGCCCGATTGCACGCGCTCGGACGGACAACCGACATTCAGATTGACCTCATCGTAACCCCAGTCTTCGGCAATCTTCGCTGCACGCGCGAGATCAGACGGGTCTGAACCGCCCAGTTGCAGGGCCAGCGGATTCTCGATCTCGTGAAAGCGCAAATGGCGCATCTTGTCGCCATGCAAAATCGCCCCGGTGTTCACCATCTCAGTATAAAGCCACGCGTGCTGCGATAAGGTGCGGGCGAAATGGCGATAGTAACGGTCAGTCCAGTCCAGCATCGGGGCGATGCTGTAACGGCGGGAGGGAGTGAGCGGGGGCGATGGTTCAAGCAAATTCAAAACGGCTTCCTGATGCATTCAAATCCGGCGCGCTGGGCGCCGGATGGCAAAAAGTTGAGTGTGGTTCACGCGGCCAAAGCCGTTTTTTGCAAAACGATCAATTCGCGAATGCCTTTCTCGGCCAGATCCAGCAACGCGTTCATTTCGGCGCGGCTAAAAGGTACGCCTTCAGCGGTGCCCTGGATTTCTACAAACTCACCCTTGCCGGTCATGACCACATTCATGTCGGTTTCGCAGGCGGAGTCTTCCGGGTAGTCCAGATCCAGCACTGGCGTGTCGCCAAAGACGCCGACCGAAATCGCGGCGATATGGTCACGCAATGGGCTTTCGGTGAGCTTGCCAGCGGCGATCAAGCCATTGATGGCATCGGTAACGGCGACGAAGGCGCCGGTAATACTGGCGGTACGTGTGCCACCGTCGGCCTGGATCACATCGCAATCCACCAGAATCTGGCGCTCGCCGAGTTTTTCCAGATCAACCACGGCGCGCAGGCTGCGACCGATCAACCGCTGGATTTCTTGCGTGCGGCCAGATTGCTTACCTTGTGCGGCTTCGCGGCGCATGCGGCTGTTGGTGGAGCGCGGCAGCATGCCGTATTCGGCAGTCACCCAGCCTTGACCTTTGCCTTTGAGAAATGACGGGACCGATTCTTCGACCGTGGCGGTGCAAATGACCTTGGTGTCGCCAAATTCAACCAGTACGCTGCCTTCGGCATGACGGGTGTAGTTGCGGGTGAGGCGCACTTCACGCAGTTGGTCGGGGCGGCGGTTGGATGGGCGCATGCGGCAGTCCTTGTTGAATAATCAAAGGATTATACCGTGTGCGCGGCCCAGCGGACGGCGTTACGACGGGCGCGCCGCAGACAAGTAATTATTTCGGGTGCGTAAGCGGTGAATGCTTATTTGGAATAACGCGAAATGGCGGTCTGGATTTCCGCAATCGCTTTTTCGATATCGGCTTCGGTGATCTCGCCGGTTTTCTTGATATCCATGGGATCAACGTGCGTGGCGATGGTGACTTGATCCAGTTTCTGGGTCGACACAAACGCCGAGCTGGAAACGCTCTCGTCGTCGTCATCGTGCCAGTTGATGCCCAGCGCGGTGAGGTTGTCGCCAAATTTGCCGCCACGCAGATCGGCGCGATCCATCAACTGCGGAATCGAGAACAACACCGGGAAAGCCGACAAGAACTGGGTCAGTTCGTCGTTTTCTACCGAACTCCAGAAGCCATCGGTGCACAGCAGGACCGAGTCTGAATCAGACAGCGCAATCTTGCCGCCAAGTTCGATTTCCGGTGGATAAGAGCCGCCCAGGCAGCTGTAGATTTTGTTTTTTTCCGGATGCACCAGCGCTTCTTCGGCGGTGATCTTGCCTTCTTCCACCATGCGCTGCACTTTGGAGTGATCGCGGGTTTTGGCCAGCACGCGGCCCTGACGTACCAGGTACAAGCGGGAATCACCGACGTTGGCCCAGTACGCAATGCCATCCTGAATCACACAGGCGACACAGGTGGTACGCGGCACCTCAACCAGTTGATGGTTGGCAGCGTAATGAAAGATGGCTTCATGCGCACGCTGGAAGGCGTCGGCCAGGAATTGCGAAGGCGCATCCAGCGAAGGCTGGGCTTTTTTCTGGAACTGGTCTGTCAGCAGCTCGACGGCGATCTGCGCCGCGACTTCACCGTGTAAATGCCCACCCATACCATCGGCCACTACCAGCAACAAGGCATCGCGACTGTAGGAGTAACCCACGCGATCCTGGTTGTACTTACGGCCGCCAGTGCGGCTGTCCTGGTAGATGGAAAACTTCATTCGGTCACTCGGGCTGGTTTGGTGGTGATGGATTGCCAGGTACGGCGCAATTGATGAATGATGCTGCGGCGGCGGGCCGGGCGCGATGCGGCTTCGGCCAGCTGTTTTTGCACTTGTAACACGCTTTGCGGGCGCTCATCGGCGTTCAGGCGCAAGCAGCGGTCGATCAGCGATAGCAGTTCGGGCGAATAGCGGTCGCCATAACGAACCGACAAGTCCTGCAGTTTGTCTTCTTTGAGGCGGGCATCGGCCGGTGGTGGTGCGGTGCCGGCAATGCAGGCAAACATGGTGGCGCCGACGCCGTAAATATCGGTCCACGGGCCCAGTGGTTCTTTCTTGCCGTACTGTTCGGGCGCAGCAAAGCCGGGTGTGTACATCGGCGTGAGGCGATTGTGTTCGCTGGTCAGTGTCTGACGCGCCGAGCCGAAATCCAGCAACACGGGCGAGCCGTCTTTGCGGATGTAGATATTGGCGGGCTTGATATCCAGATGCAGCAGTTTGTTCAGATGAACTTCGCGCAAGCCGTTCAGCAAGGTGAAGAACACGTGGCGGATGAGTTTTTCATCAACGCCTTCGCGGTCATGCTTAAGCTGGATTTCTTTTTGCAGGGTGCGGCCACGCTCGTATTCCATGACCATATAAACCGTGTCGTTGGCGCGAAAGAAATTCAGCACCCGCACAATGTTCATATGCTGGATATGCGCCAGCGTTTTGCCTTCTTCAAAGAAGCATTTCAGGCCGTGCCGAAACAGCGCCAGGTTTTCGTCACTGGTCGCCTGCACTTGCGTGCCTTCGCGGCGCAGCACCAGCGAATTGGGCAGATACTCTTTGATTGCCACCGGATAGTCGTTCTCGTCATGCGCGAGATAGACAATACTGAAGCCGCCAGCAGACAACAGCTTGGCAATCGTATAGTTCTGTAGCTGATAGCCGCGTGCCAGCGGTTGATTACTGGGCGTTGTCATTATGGGGGATTGTTATACTCATGTTCCTCGGCGCATTGTGAGTGGCGGCTTCTCGAAAGTAAAGCTGCTTGCTTACGAGAATAAGCGGGGCGGCGGGAGAGGCTGGCTGGCCGGTCGTTTGGCCCCGAAAACAAGGCCCGTGGTGTCGCGAGACCACAACAGGACATGCTGATTTGGGTTGGCACTGAAAGGCCAGGGCGGCGCACATTGCCGCCTGCCTTACAGAAATTATTCGCGCAACGGTGCGGCGTTTTATGCTGCGCTGGGCAGAGCTGGAAAAGCGTGCAAAGCTTGTTCGTCGTTACGAAAAGCGCGCACGCTGGCACCAACAAGAGATATATGAACTGATCCCGAGGATTTGAAATGATTTACAGCATGACCGGTTTTTCTGTAGCCCAGCGTGAATTGTCCGCAGGCACACTCACCGTGGAACTACGCGCGGTGAACCATCGTTTTCTGGACCTCTCGGTGCGCTTGCCGGAAGAGTTTCGCGCGTTTGAAGGCGCAATCCGCGAAAAAGTGGCTGGTGGCGTGGCCCGCGGCAAAGTGGAATGCCGCATTGGTTTCAATGCCAATGCCGGTTCCGCCGGCGAGCTGAAACTGGATCGCCAACTGCTGCAAGCACTGATTGATGCCTCGCGTGTGGCGCAAGAACTGGCGCCGGGCACCGGTGATCTGAAGCTGGGTGAAATGCTACGCTGGCCGGGGGTGTTGACCCAGACTGCACCGCAGCCGGAAGAACTGGGCGAAGCGTGCCTGGCGCTGCTAACTGGCGTGCTCAAAGACTTCAGCGCCAGTCGTGGCCGGGAAGGCGAAAAGCTCAAGGCGCACCTGGTGGAGCGTGTGCAAGGCATGGAAGCCATCGTGGCTGAAGTCAAACCACGTATTCCGCAACTGGTTGTGGAATACGAAACCAAGCTGAAAAACCGCTTCCTTGAGGCGCTAGGCACCATGGATGACGATCGGGTGCGCCAGGAAATCGTGGTCTTTGCGCAGAAGATCGACGTAGATGAAGAGTTGTCGCGCCTGACCGCGCACCTGGAAGAAGTCCGCCGCATTCTGGACAAGGGCGGCGCAGTGGGTAAACGCCTGGACTTCTTGATGCAGGAACTGAATCGCGAAGCCAATACGCTGGGCTCCAAGTCGGTATCGGTGGAAACCAGCCGGGCGTCGATGGCGCTCAAGGTGTTGATCGAGCAAATGCGTGAGCAAATCCAGAATCTGGAGTAACTGACCAGGCATGGAGCGCATGAAAAAGCCGGCATAAGCCGGCTTTTTTGTTAGCAGAAAACCAGTGAACTAGCGTAGCGATACCGGCGCTTGCCGCACCATACTCATCCCGCGCATTGCGCCATTCGCCACGGCTACACCAGCCAGAATGACCGCCAGCCCGGCGATATGCCACCAGTGAAGTTGCTCGCCCAGCAACAACATTGACAGCGCCGTGCCGAAGGCCGGAATCAGATGCATGAAGCTGCTCGCCCGCGCTCCGCCAAGTCGCCCGACGGCAACGTTATAGAACTGGTACGACAGCACAGATGGGAAGACCCCGAGAAACACCAACGCGCCGGCACTGTGCAAGGTCAGATGAGGTAGCCCGGAGCTAGCCCATTCCCATGCGGCAAGCGGGATCAAAAACAATGTACCCGCGCCGATAGTGGCAAACAACAGCGCCACTTTATCGACGCCCGCCGGAATGCGGCGCAAAAACAGGGTATAGGCCGCCCAGCACATCACCGCGACCAAAATCCACAGGTCCCCCGGATTGAGCGTCAGACGCAGTAACGCGGCCGGATGGCCTTGGGTCAGGATGAACGCCACGCCGCAGAACGACAGCACCGTACCTGCCGTTTGCGCGAGCGTCATGCGTAATCCGCAGAAAACATGGCCGCCTAGCAAAACCGACATCGGGATAAACGCGCTGAGCATGACTGCATTGGTTGCGCTGGTTTGCGCTACACCGCGGTAGATCAGCGTGTTGCACAGGGCGATACCAAACAGGCCAAGCACCAGAATCGAACGCCAATGGGGGCGCAATTGCGGCAAGACGGTGCGCCAGCGGGGCAAAACGAACGGTGCCATGCAAGCCAGTGCGACCAGCCAGCGGCCAAGCGAAATGGTAAGCGGAGAGAGTGAACCGTGAAGTGCGCGTCCGGCGACAAAGTTACCGGCCCAGAACAGCGCAGCGAGCGTGGCCAGTACAACCGGCCGGGAAAGCGGGGTGGAGGACATGCTTTTTTCCTGTAGGAAAAAATGGATCAATCCGCAGGAATGGCTTGTGGCTGCTGCGGGGTAATTAGGTGCAATGCATGGGCGTTGCACAGCGTAGATCAAGCAAGGGTTATGCCCGTCACGCCATTGTGGTTTGCATTTTAGGCAAAAATGGTTAACAAGGTTGACCTTTTTGTCTGAGAAATTGGCCGATTGTCGGATGACCCGGATGGGCGTCATATAAACGGCTTTATCGCGCCGGGCTGCAATGAAAAGCGGGCTGGGTCTTGCCAGGAATAACCAGAGGGAAGGGGGACTTGCGGACAAAAAAAGTCCCCGACCGCCAGGAGACGATCGGGGTATATAAGTTAGCGTGCTCTTGCTGCTACCTCGCGGCAGACCGCCCCGGCACAACAAGCTGTACCGGCAAGAAAGGCAGTATTACTGAGCCAGTCCCTCACGGGCATGGCGCAATTGGTGTTTTCAAAACCAATGCGTGTAAACGCAACCCAGGTGGACGTGAATCGTCCGCCGCTACCGGTCAGACCGGTGGCAGAGGCTTTGAAAACACAACTGGTTTGTTTCGTCTCTGATGATTATTTTTTGTAGTCTTGATCAGCTCATTTGGCCGATCTTTTTGAGGTACTGCATTTGCTGCCGTGTGGCTTTACCTGCCACTGGTTTGAGAGGTGACCCACAAGCTGGCAGGCAACCCCGCCAGCTTGTGTTTCATCCCTTTGGCGTTGCCGCCAAATCTCCTCCATCCGATTAGCTTCTCGCCGCCTTTAACCGGACCTGGTCAAACGGCGACAGCTGTCAGATTCTTACCACCATGCTTCAGCTTGAACACCGAACGAGCTACCCGATGTGGACATCGCGTAAACGCTCTGATGGCCATTGCTGCCAACTGCGTTCATCGGAGTGCCAGGATCTTTCTGAGCTGCATCGTTCCACTTGGCGTAGGTGTAGTACAGACGCAGTTCCGGACGGGAGTAAGCGCCCTTGCCTGCTGCTGCAGTCAGTGCCAGTGTCAGCTTGGTGATGTTCTCGTTACCGATGTTCAGGTTGTCTTGCTTGAACGATTCGTAGCCAAGTTCAGTTGCGAAACCGAAGATGTCATTGAAGTGGTATTGAGGACGAGCACCGATTGCCCACCATGTACGCTTGCCACCAGTCAGATCGGAGTAGCTGTCGTCACGATAGATAGCGTGGGCCATTACGGTCCACTGGCTGTTCTTCGGTTCCAGAGTCAGGTTGTCGATAACCTGAAGGGTGGAATCGTCAGAAGCGGCGCCTTGGTTGATGCTGCTGAAGTTACCGGTAGCGTTCGCGCCACGGCCGTACTGCAGACCGATGCGGTTAGAGCCAACATCGCCAACCGGGTGATCAAACATACCCGACAGGTACCAGCCATTGCTGGTGTGCGGTGTATCGGTTGTGGTTGCAACGCCGTCTGTAACGGTGGTGGTGGTGTCAGAGTGCCATGCACCAGTCAGGCCAGCGTTGAATGTGAACGCGCCAGGACCTGCCTTGACGTTGGAAACCTTGAACAGGTTTTCCAGCCAGGTGCGGCCGATGTCGTTCGAGTCAGCCGGACGCATGATGGCGTAGCTGAACATTGCGCCATCGGAACCCAGAGCGATGTTTTCGATACCAGCACCAGTGCCGTCACCGACCAAGTACTTGTAATCGAGCATGTGCAAGTCAGGACGATCGTAGTAACGCTGACCAGCCCACAGAACGGCATCCTTCAACGCGCCGTCACCCCAGTGCGCTACGCTGATGTAGTTCTGGGCAAACGCCAGCTTGGTGTCCCAGTAGTCAGCGGAGTAAGGGATGTCGGTGTTAACCATGGTGTGTGCAGTCCACACGGCACCATTGGATTGGTTGAACACAGGGATATCCAGACCGATTTCGCCGTAGGCATCGCATTCGTTACCAAGACGGAACTTGCCATAGCCAACGCCGAAACATTCTTGAGCGCCGCCCTTGCCGGCTTCACCGAAGCCTGCGCGGAAGTAACCGTTGGAAGTAACACTGCCTACAACTGCTTGCAGGGCTGTCGGTGCTGCATCGTCAGCCATCGCCATTGCGCCGGAAGCCAGCATGGCTGCGGCAGCGAAGTGGGTAATGCGGAACTTGAATGCCATTTTTGGTACTCTCTCTTTGCTCGAGTGTTAAAACCCGTGTGTACGGGGACTCAAAATAGCGAGGGTCGCTGCCACGACGCTTGCTACATTCGGGAACAAACAGCGGCGTACTACATAAAATGCCGTGTCAGTAATACGTGCCTGCTACATCAACCTGCCGTGGAAAGTGGACTGATGTATCAGAGCCTTTCTTCAAGCCTCAAGGCACCGCCTTGGGGCTTCTTTCATTTCAGCCTGTTGCGCCGGTATCCTGTGGCAAACCCGCTGTTTTACTAGGTTTGCTTATGTTGTCCGGTGTTACTGAGCGGGTGGCTCAAAAACGTGCAACTGCATGTAAGCCTGTGCTGAAACTGTGCGTTGACGATAAGCAGCAGCGACTTTGGCAGGAATCAGTAGAACACCTGTCGGGTGTTTCTCTTAGGTAAATTGCCTTATGCGATTTGCTCAGAAATAAGCGAAAAAACACTAGACATGACCAAAAACATGGCCTTTTTTAAGGTGTTTTCTGTAGTCCAAGGTGCCTTTGCTACGATTTTCAGCGTTTATCAGCCGTGTTAAAAAATGTTGCAAAAAGTCGACAGTTTGCGGTTTTGGTGCAGTCGATTTCATATGAAACTGCCTTGTAACGCTGTTCTTTGCTGACAACCGCCCCTGAAACGACGATTTTGTGGCCCTTGTTGTCAGCATCCCGCCGCTTATCTGCGCAAAGTGCGTCTGCTTTGTAGTGCGCCATTGCTTGTAAACAGCAACTTCCGTTTGTGCTAACCTGCAAGACAAGTTTTCCGACAGGTTTTTCTACATGGCAAAAGGCACTATTTTCGTCGTGACGGCCCCTTCGGGTGCCGGCAAGACCACGCTGGTTGCGGCTCTGCTCGCAGCCGATCAGCAAATTCAGCTATCTGTTTCTTATACCTCGCGCCCGGCGCGCGCGGGCGAGGCCGATGGCAAGGATTACCACTTTGTCGATCGTGCAGAATTTGAACGCATGATTGCCGCTGGCGATTTTGTGGAATGGGCCGAGGTTTACGGTAATTACTACGGCACCTCAAAGCAGTGGCTCGAGTCGGTCATTGATGACGGCCGCGACATCCTGCTGGAAATCGACTGGCAAGGCGCACAGCAAGTACACAAGCTGTTTGCCGAATCGGTTGGCGTGTTCGTATTGCCGCCGTCGATTGAGACACTTGAAGCGCGCCTGCGCGCACGTGGCAAAGATCCGGAAGAAGCCATTCAGCGCCGCATGTCTAAAGCGCGCGAAGAAATGGGCCATGTGGGCGAAGCGCAATATGTGATCATCAATGAGCATATTGATGACGCCGTACGCGACATCATTAGTGTGGTGCGTGCCGAGCGCCTGCGTGGCGAGCGCCAGGCTATCCGCCATGCGGAGCTGGTTGCTTCGCTCAAAGCCTGACGCCATCTGGTACAATAGGCACCATTCAAGGCCATAACGGGTTTTCGTCATGGCCATTTTGGTTTTATGGGCTGCCCGTGCAACCGTGCGAGCAACCCCGGTATTTTGGAGAAACAACTTATATGGCACGCGTAACTGTTGAAGACTGCCTGAACCGCATCGAAAACCGCTTCGATCTGACTTTGGTCGCTGCCTACCGCGCCCGCCAGATCGCTAACGGCTCTACTCCGCAAGTGGACGCACCGGGCCGCGACAAGCCGACTGTTCTGGCTTTGCGTGAACTGGCAGCTGGCCTGGTTGGCCGCGAACTGCTCAATCGCTCGCGTCCGTAAGCCTCTCCGGCTTAATCACTCCACCTCCTCTATATTTAGATAGATAACAGGCCGCCGTTTTCAGGTGGCCGGGTGGAGTGTCTGCTTATGGAAACGCTACTCGCCGCAGCTGATGTCCCCGATCTGGCCGCCAAAGCGCCAGCGGTGATTGCTGCGGCCAATCGTTTCCTGACCGAAGATACGGCTTACCTCAAGCCGGAAGATCGCGTCTTTCTTGCTGCCGCCTTCAAGTTCTCTGAAGCCGCGCACCGGGGCCAAAGCCGCCAAAGCGGCGAGCCCTACATCTCGCATCCCCTTGCTGTTGCTTCCATCCTCACGTCCTGGCATCTGGACGCGCAGGCGCTCGCTGCCGCATTGCTGCACGACGTCATGGAAGACAGTGGTATTACCAAGCTGGAACTCACCGAGAAGTTTGGCAAGCATGTGGCTGATCTGGTCGATGGCATGTCCAAGATCGACAAGCTGGAGTTCCAGAGCAAAGAAGAAGCGCAGGCCGAGAACTTCCGCAAGATGCTGCTGGCGATGGCGCGCGATCTGCGCGTTATCCTGATCAAGCTGGCCGACCGTTTGCACAATATGCGCACCATGGGCGTGATGCGGCCGGACAAGCAAAAGCGCATCGCCCGCGAAACCATGGAAATCTACGCCCCCATCGCCAACCGTTTGGGGCTGAACGCGGTGTACCTGGAACTGGACGATCTCTCGTTCAAGTACATGTACCCGAATCGCTACGAGGTGTTGTCGCGGGCGCTCAAGTCCGCGCGTGGCAACCGGCGCGAAGTGGTGGGCAAGATTCTGGATGGCTTGCGCAACAAGCTGACCGATTCGGGTATCGAAGCCAGCGTGACCGGCCGTGAGAAAAACCTGCACAGCATTTATCGCAAGATGCAGGAAAAGAGCCTCAGCTTTTCTGAAGTCCTGGATATCTACGGCTTTCGCGTGATCGTGAAAGACGTGCCTACGTGTTATCTGGCCATTGGCGCCTTGCATGCCTTGTACAAGCCGATTCCTGGCAAGTTCAAGGATTACATCGCCATTCCCAAGGCCAACGGCTACCAGAGTCTGCACACCACGCTGTTTGGTCCGTATGGCTTGCCGATTGAAATCCAGATTCGCACGCAAGACATGCACCGCATTGCCGATGCCGGCGTCGCCAGCCACTGGATGTACAAGAGCGGCGACGAGAGCTTCTCGGATGTGCAGCAAAAGACGCATCAATGGTTGCAATCACTGCTGGAAATCCAGGCCGAGTCAGGCGATGCGGTGGAGTTCCTCGAACACATCAAGGTCGATCTGTTCCCGGATCAGGTGTACGTGTTCACGCCCAAGGGCAAGATCATGAGCCTGCCGCAGGGCGCGACTTGCGTGGATTTTGCCTACGCCGTGCATACGGATATCGGTAACCGCTGTATCGCCGCCAAGGTGAATCACGAACTGGTGCCTTTGCGCTCGCGCCTCAAGAGCGGCGATCAGGTCGAAGTCGTCACGGCCGCCCATGCTAAACCAAATCCGTCCTGGCTGACCTTTGTCTCCACCGGCAAAGCGCGTTCGCATATCCGGCACTTCCTCAAAACCATGCGGTTTGAGGAGTCCGTGCATCTTGGTGAGCGCTTGCTGGCGCAAGGTTTTGCCACGCTGCATCAGCAATTTGTGCCGGTGGGCGAAGAGACGTGGGATCGTTACCTCAAAGAAAGCAGCGCCCGCACGCGTGAAGAAGTGCTGGCCGATATTGGCTTGGGCCAGCGCTTGGCGGTGGTGGTGGCCAAGCGGCTGCTGCAGTTGTCGGGCCAGTGGCAGGACGAAACGACCGCTGCTGCATCCGGCCGTAAGGCCTCTTCGGTCACCATTCGTGGCACCGAAGGCATGGCCATCCAGTTTGCCCGTTGCTGTAATCCGATCCCGGGTGACCCCATTATTGGCCTGGTGAAAAAAGACCAGGGCTTGCTGGTACACACGCATGATTGCCCGCAGATTTCCGGTCGTGGCCGCATTGATGCGGACAAACTGATCGACGTGGAATGGGACCCGGATTCCACACGTCTGTTTGATGTACCGATTCGGGTGCTGACCGAAAACACGCGCGGTGCGCTGGCGCAAATCTCGGCCGCCATTGCCGAGGCCGAAGCCAATATTGTTTCGGTTGCCACGCAGAATGCCGAACACGAAGGTGATCGCTTTATGCAGATCGCGTTTGTGCTGCAAGTCTCCAACCGCGTGCATCTGGCCCGCGTCATGCGCAGCCTGCGTCAATTGCCGAGCGTATTCCGGATTCTGCGAATGCGCGGCGGCGAGAAGCCATAACCACCATGTAGCCCGGATTCCTAATCCGGGGTCACACCTTAGCTACACGCCACCCTATTCACAGTTGCGGCCGCACGCCCCGGATTATGAATCCGGGCTACAGGTGTCCAGATAAATCTCCACCCGCTCCTTGCCCTTGCCGATGTTCTTGCGCTTGAGCGCAATCGCGCCGATTTCGCCGGTGCGGTGCAGATGCGTACCGCCGCAGGGTACTTCGCCAAACTCGGCAATCTTCCAGTAACGGCGCTGCGCGGCTTCGTCACTCCAGGCGCTGAGAATGACTTGATTGCTGGCGATGATGGTGTTGGCTTGTTCCAGTAGCCAGGCAAACTCCCCAGCAATACTTTGCGGCCATTCAAAATCAATGCGGGCCTTGTCGGCGGCGATATGCGCGCCAATTTTCTGCACTGGCCCCAAGCGCTGGTAGATCAGCTCCAGAATGATTTCAGCGGCAAAGTGCAGCTTCATCAGGCGATAACGGCGTTCCCAATCGATCTCGACCTGCACCGAGTCACCCGCGTTCAGGCCATGGTTGTCGGACAAGGTATAAACGATATCGTGGTCGGCTTTGCTGGCTTGCAATACGATATGCCCACCAATCGTGCCACTGTCACTTTCCTGCCCGCCAGACAGGGCATAGAAAATGGTGGATTCCAGCGTAACCAACGCGCCATTCACGCTGGTAATGCGTGTCTGCAGCCGGGTTTGGTAGGGGTCTTGCCAGAACTGTTTGTGAGTCATGGGGTGTATGCGTGCCGCAAATAAAAACGCCTTGCACGACTATCGCGCAAGGCGTTGATTTTGGCCAGTTCAACGAACAGGCCGCAAACAAAGGCGCTCTGACACGACGCCTGACCGCAGACAGTACAATGAGTACGCCAAGGTCGGGCAACACAGTCAGTGCGGTTTTGTTTGCGGCATGGTTAAGCAACGCGTTTGGCGGCAACCATATTGCCCGGCTTCAGGCGCTTGAACGCCTTGCCATCCCGATCAAACACGTGGAACGCGGCTGACGGAGCCGAGATGCTGATCGCATCGCCAATCTTCACTTCACGATCACCATGACCACGTACGGTCAGGTTCTGACCGGTTGAGAGGGTCAGATACAAGAAGTTGGATTCGCCCAGATGTTCGACCAGATCTACCGTGCCGGAGAAACGCTCGCTGCCGTTACTGTCTTCCCACAGGTGTTCGGAACGAATGCCCACGGTGACGCGATCACCCACGGTCGCGTTGGCACCGTAGACCTCAGCGCGCACATTCTGGCCACCAGCCAAGGTCACGATCAGGTGATCCGCCGCTGCAGATTCCACCACGCCTTCCAGCAGGTTCATTTTGGGCGAACCAATGAAGGTGGCCACGAACAGGTTGGATGGCTGCTGGTACAGTTCCAGCGGCGAACCCGCTTGCTGGATCAGTCCGTCGTGCATCACCACAATCTTGTCGCCCAGGGTCATGGCTTCGACTTGATCGTGTGTCACGTAAACAATGGTGGCTTCCAGTTCGCGGTGCAGCTTGGCGATTTCCAGCCTGGTTTGTACGCGCAGCGCAGCGTCCAGGTTGGACAGCGGCTCGTCAAACAAGAACAGCTTGGGTTCACGCACGATGGCACGACCAATCGCCACACGCTGACGCTGACCACCCGACAATTCGCGTGGCAGGCGTTCCAGCAGGTGGTCAATTTTCAGAATCTTGGCGGCGTTGCGGATACGGGTATCGGCTTCGTCTTTGGTTTTGCCAGCCACTTTCAGGCCAAACGCCATGTTCTTGTACACATTCATGTGCGGGTAGAGCGCGTAGCTCTGGAACACCATGGCGATGCCGCGCAGGGCAGGGGGCAGATCGTTCACGCGGTTGTGATCGATTTCCAGATCGCCCGAGGTGATTTCTTCCAGACCACAGACCATGCGCAAGAGCGTGGATTTGCCGCAGCCCGACGGGCCGACCAGCACGACGAATTCACCGTCGTTGATTTCCAGATTGATCCCGGACAGCACATTGGTTTTGCCGTCGTAGGACTTGGTCAGGTTCTTCAGCGAAACATGGGACATTGCTAACTCCTTGGGCATGCGGCCATGCGTGGCCTCATGCAATATTCATATTCGGTATTCGATGCAGGTTGGGGCGCTTACTTCACGGCACCGGCGGTAATGCCGCGAATCAGTTGCCGGGAGAAGAACACGTACATGATCAGCACCGGCAGCACGGCCAAGGTCAGCGAGGCCAGTACCGCGTTCCAGTTGGTCACGTACTGACCAATAAACTGCTGCACGCCCAACGTCACGGTTTTGGTTTCATCGCCCGGCGCCAGAATCAGCGGGAACCACAAGTCGTTCCAGATCGGCACCATGGTAAACACGGCTACGGTCGCAACGGCAGGGCGAATCAGCGGCAGGATCACCTGGAAGAAAATCTTGAATTCACCCACGCCATCACAGCGGGCGGCTTCTTTCAGTTCTTTGGGAATCTGCTGCATGAACTCGCTCAGAATCATGATCGCCAGCGGCAAACCTTGCGCCACGTAGACCAGCACCAGCGCAGTCAGCGTGTTTACCAGTTGCAGGCTCACCATCAACTTCAGGATCGACACCGTGCCCAGGCGAATCGGCACCATGATGCCGAAAGCAAAGAACAACGCCAGGATGCGGCTGCCCTTGAACTTGTATTCAGACAGCGCCCAGGCGGCCATCGCGCCAAACAGCAAGATCAGCACCAGTGAAGTAATCGTCACGGTCAGGCTGTTACCGAAGTACAGCGTGAAGTGCGATTCGTGCAGCACTTTCTGAAAACCGATCAGTGAGAACGTATCGGAGTTCGGCAGCGCCAGTGGATCATCAAAAATGCCGGCGCGGCTTTTGAGGGAGTTGATCAGGATCAGCGCGATCGGGAACAACGCCAGCAGCGTGTAGCCCGCCAGAATGACCTGGGTAAAACCCGCGCTAGCCCAACGGGAAGCTTTGTTTTGTGCCATTGTTTGATGCCTCCCTTAGAAACTGAAACGTTGCAGCTTGCGCTGGATAAAGTAGAAATACACACCCACGCCCAGCAGGATTACCAGGAACATCAGCGTGGCCACTGCGGCGCCCATGGTCGGACTGCCGATTTGTGACTGGTAACCAAAGAACGCGCGGTAGAAGTAGGTACCCAAGATGTCGGTACTGAAGTTCGGGCCAGCCAGCGCGCCTTTGACTGAGTAGATCAAATCAAATGCGTTGAAGTTACCGACGAAGGTCAGAATGGTGGTCAGACCCAGTGTCGGCAGAATCAGCGGTACGCGGATTGTCCAGAAAATGCGCCATGACGATGCGCCTTCGACATAAGCGGCTTCGATGATGTCATCGGGAATCGCGATCAGCGCGGCGTAGATCAGCATCATCGGGATACCGACGAACTGCCACACCGACATCAAGCTCAGGGTGTACAGCGCGGTTTCTTCCTGGCCCAGCCATGGCGCGAAGAAGTCCTGCAGGTGTACCCAACCCATCATTTTTTCGGACACGCCCCACAGCGGGGACAAGATCAATTGCCAGATAAAGCCAATGATCACCACCGACAACAGCGTGGGCAGAAAGATGGCGGTCTGGTAGGCCTTGGCAAACTTCACGCCGCGCATGCTCAGCAGCGCCGCCAGCAACAGGCCCAGCGGGTTCTGGATGCACATATGCACCAAGAAGAACTTGCAGTTGTTACGCATCGCGCCCCAGAAACCTTCGGACCACGATGGATCAAGCAGCAGCGAGCGATAGTTCAACAGCCCGGCCCACGTTTGCGCGCCACTGTCGGCGGTGGTGAAAAAGCTCAGGCGCAAGGTATCAACCAGCGGGTAGGCGCTGAAGACGGCGTAAATCAGAAATGCCGGGGCCAGAAAGACCGCGATATGCCAGGGAAACTTACGTTTCATGGCTATTACTCCCCTTGAATCACCAACAAAGTGTGCTGCCACTGGTCCCGGGGCCGGGGTCGCTGGCAGGCGGCCTTGCGGGCAACCCTTTACAGATTATTTATATTTCCGGATCAGTCGCAGCTAACGGATCTCTGCGCCAGCTCCGGGAAACAGGCAAAAAAAACGCCGGCGGCGACTGCCGCCGGCCCAACTCACAGTCGAGGGTATGGAGAGGAAGAACAAACTACACAACAACTTCAAGATTCCGGCAGCCCCGGCACGTTCTCCCTCGCGCCGGAGCCGGGCGGGACTCATGGGGCAATCCCGCCGACCGGTTTCCTTCATCGCAACAACAGCACAGCGACAACTTCAATATTTTTAGTTATCAGCCAGAGCTTATTGCGCTGGCTTGTACCACTTGGCCAGACCGGACTGCAGGCGTGCGGCGCCATCCTTAGGCGACAGCTTGCCGTTCAGAACTTGCGAGTTCACGTTCCACAGTTCGTTTTCCAGGTTCGGCGTGCCACGGTTCAGGATCTGCGCGTTCACACGGATGGTGGAACCGCAGCTCTTGCGCCAGTCGAGGAACTCTTTGGCAACCGGATCTTTCACAGCGATCAGGTGGTTGGACAGCGAGAAGAAGCCGGTGACCTTGTTGGTGTACAGGTCAGCAAATTCTTGCGAGCCGAGCCATTCCACAAACTTGTAAGCGTCGTCCTTGTTCTTGGACTTGCTGTTCACGCCCATGCCCAGATCGGTGTGATCCGAGATGTAGCACTTGTCGCCAGCCTTAGGGACTGGTGGCGGGAAAGCGCCCAGTTCAAAGCCTTGTGCGTTCTGGTTGTAGTAACCGATATCCCACGAACCGGCAGCAACCACAGCAGCCTTGCCCGAAGCAAACAGGTTTTGGGTGTCAGCGTAGGTTTGTGCGCTGTAGCCCTTGGCCAGGTACGGTGCGTACTTGGCTTCGATTTCCAGTGGCTGTTCGAAGGCCGGATCAGTGAACTTTTCCTTGCCAGCGATCAGAGCCTTGCGGCCTTCTTCGCCCTTCCAGTACGGAGCACCAATGCTGGTGTAAACGATCTGGCTGGCTTCCCACTGATCGTTGGTACCCAGAGCCAGCGGGGTGTATTTGCCGGAAGCCTTGACCTTGTCCATGACTTTGAAGAAGTCATCAGTGGTCTTTGGCTCGGACAGGCCCAGTTCTTTGAAGATTTTCTTGTTGTACAAGAAGCCGTGGATCACGGAAGCGATAGGCTCACAGAAGGTGGCTTTGCCATCGTCGGTTTCCCAAGCTACCTTGGCCGAAGCCGGGAAGTTTTCCAGACCCTTCTTGCCATTAAGCTTTTCCAGGTAGCCCTTGTTGTACATATCCAGGGACTTGTCGAACGGACGGCAAGTAATCAGGTCACCGGCAGTGCCGCCAGTCAGGCGTGCGTTCAGGCTGGAATCGTATTCGGTCGGAGCGGTCGGTGCGAACTTGACCTGAATGTTCGGGTAGTGTTTCTGGAATGCCGGAATCAGCACGTCTTCCCACAAACCTTTGTCATCGGTACGCCAGCTTTCGATGGTCAGGGTGCCAGCGTGGGCAGCACCTGCAGCCAACAGCGCGGCGACAATGGCGCCACGCATGATGTTCTTGCTTTGCATCGGTCGATCTCCTCAGATCCGGTTGAACCCCTGTTTCATGTTCTGGGGGCGTGACCGGAAATTAGCACCCACCCTTGCGTGACACAAAAAGCACTTGTTACCGCGTTGTTAAATAAAATAACATGTTGATTATTATGTGAAAATTAACGGAGTGAGTAAGCTCTGTTGTTACGTTTAATTACGTTGGAATGAAGCTATTTCGGCTAATTGCTTGTGGCAATCAAGGGTTCTGGCGATGATGCTCAAAAATGCATAACTAGAGATCGCAAGTAATCGCAATCTTTCTTTACAAATCAGGTTGCATCGTTACGTTATTCTGCGACGAAAAAACACGGGGCCAGGGGAAATGGGGATAAACACAGGCCGGACAAGGGGAGTGTGGCGCCCGCCGGGAACGCTAGGCGCATGCGCATTGCTGGTTGGGGCATTGTGTTTTAGTCCGCCAGTACAAGCGCAAGACACCGTGAACGTACTGCATTGGTGGACATCTGCCAGCGAACGCAAAGCGGCCGATTACCTGGCTGATCGACTGCAGGATGAAGGCGTTACCTGGCAAGATGCCGCCATTCCGGGCGGCGCCGGGGTCGGCGCCATGAAGGTACTGAAAAGCCGTGTGCTGCTGGGTAAAGCACCCGATGCCTCACAGCTGATCGGCCCGGCCATCTCCGAATGGGCCGATCTGGGCTTGTTGCTGGAACTGGACAACGTGGCACGGCGGGGCAACTGGAATGACAAATTGTTCCCCACGGTCAATAGCCTGATTCGCCTGCGTGGCCACGTGGTGGCGGCGCCATTGGGTATTCATCGTATCAACACACTGTTTTACAACCAGGGTCTGTTTACCAAGCTGGGTCTGGCGCCGCCGCATACCTGGGCGGACTTTGATCATGCTGCCGAAGCGTTTTCGCGTATTGGCGTGACGCCGCTGGCGCAAAGTACCGAGCCCTGGCAAATCGCCACCTTGTTCGAAACGCTGTTGTTGTCCGAGACTGGCCCGGCGTTTTATCGTGATCTGCTAGTGCGACGTAACGCCAATTCCTGGTTTGACCCACGAGTGTCGCGGGCGCTGGAACGCCTGCGCAAACTCAAACGCTGGATGCCGCAACAGCTGAGTGAACGGCCATGGCAGGACGAGGCGAGCGATCTGGCGCATGGCAAAGCCGCTATGTGGATCATGGGCGACTGGGGTAAAGGCGAACTCCAGGCGCAAGGGCTGACGCCGGGCGACCAGTTTGGCTGTATCGCCGTGCCCGGGACGGCGGATGCGCACTTATATAGTATTGATACGTTTGTGATGTTCACCGGCGACTACGGCAATCAGGCCGCGCAAGAAAAGCTGGCACTGATGGTGGCTTCGCCGCAGGTTCAGGCTGGTTACAACCGTATCAAAGGCTCGGTGCCCGTGCGGCGCGATGTCGATCCGTCCACGCTAGACCCATGTGCGCGCCAGTCGTGGATGGCTTTTGCCCGCGGTGCTGCGGTGCAGGCGCCTAGCCTGGTGCACCGCATGGCCACGGACGAAGCGCTCAAGGATGCGATAGTCAGCCTGATCCGCCGTTATTTCATGGATGATCACATCCCGACTTCAGAATTACAGCGCCGCATTGCGTCGGTAGTCCGCGCTCTGTCGCAGGAAGGAAACAGTTATGACTCGCAAGATACTGGTCGTTGATGATGACCAGAAAACCAGAGCGCTGCTGAAAGCGTACCTGGAAAAGAACCAGTATGAAGTGCGGCTGGCGCACGATGGCGCCAGTTTCATGACCGAATTCGAGCGTTACAAAGATGAGTTGTCGCTGGTGATTCTGGACGTCATGTTGCCCGACACCGACGGCTTTGCCTTATGCGCACACATCCGTAAACGCTCCAACATGCCAGTGATCATGCTGACCGCCAGCGCCGACGACACCGACCGCATCGTCGGGCTGGAACTGGGCGCCGACGATTATCTGGGCAAGCCGTACAATCCGCGCGAACTGCTGGCCCGTATCAAGGCGATTCATCGCCGGGCCGGGGTGGAAAACGGCGCGCCGCCACGCTTCTACCGCTTCAACGGCTTTGCGCTGGATACCGTGGAACGCACGCTGACCGATCCGCTGGGCGAAACCGTCAAACTGACCGGGCTGGATTTTCAGTTGCTGAAGTATCTGGTGGAACATCCGGGCGAGATTCTGGATCGCAGCGTGCTGGCCGAAGAAACGCGTGGTCGTGATCTGGGGCCGCTGGACCGTTCGCTGGATGTGCAAATCAGCCGCTTGCGCCAGCGCTTGCTGGATGACGGCAAGCAACCGGCGCTGATCAAAACCGTGCGCGGTGCGGGATACGTATTCTCTGCCGAGGTTGCTGCCAGCCATGCTTGAGTCGTCCCCGCGTCCGCGTTCCTGGCTGCGGCGGTTGATTCCGTCGTCGCTGCTCGGGAGACTGACCATCGTGATGGTGATGGGCGTATTGCTCACCCAAGTGGTTGGCAATCTGATCTGGGCCAGCCAGTTGCGCCAGAAAGTGGCCACCGAGGCTCTCGATGCGGCCGAGCATATTGGTGGCAGCGCCGCCGCCGCACTGCGTTTCTTTCGTAGCCTGCCGCCCAACTATCGCCCCATTTTGATCGACCAGTTACGCGAAATGGGCGGCACGCGCTTCTTCGTGAGCGTAAACCGCAATCAGGTGAAGATTGAGGAGATTAAAGGCTCGCAACTGGCCGATGCCGTGCGTGGTCGCGTGGTGGAGGTACTGCATCGCGAATACGCCAAGCTGCTGGATTTTCAGGTGGGCTTTGCCTGGCCCGACAACCTGCCGGTCACCGATGATGGCATTACGCTGGATGACCTGCCTGATGGCTGGGTGCAGAACACGTTGGTGGTCAAACCACGCCCGGCGCCGATTCTGGTGATTCAGGCCGAGATCGAGCCGGGCAACTGGCTTTACTTGGCAACGTTGATGCCCGATCCGTACTTTATGGAAAGCGATCAGCCGCTGGCGCATGACCGCATCGTGCTGCTGCTGATTACCGTCGGTGTGGTATTGCTGCTGTCGTTGCTGGTGGTGCGCTGGATGACCAAGCCGTTTGCCGCGCTGTCCAACGCCGCAGAAGCGTTTGGCCAAGGTATGCCGCTGGTGCCGCTGCCCGAATCCGGCAGCCGCGAATACGTCAAAACCGCCCGCGCCTTTAACGCCATGCGCGCACGTACCCAACGTTATCTGGAAGATCGCGAGCGGTTGTTTACCTCGATCTCGCACGATCTGCGCACGCCAATCACCCGCTTGAAACTGCGCACCGAAATGCTCGACGATGACCAGACCCGGGCGGAGTTCCACGAAGACCTGGATGATCTGGACGTGATGGTCAAGGGTGCGCTGCAAAGCGTGAAAGACACCGATATCCACGAAAATCCGGTGCATATGCGGCTGGACAAGCTGATTGAACGCCTGGTGGACGGCGCGCAACTGGCCGGTAAAGACGCTACCTTTGCCGGTGGCCCGGTCACGGTATTTGTCCGGCCTCTGGCAATCAAGCGCGCAGTGGGCAACTTGCTGGATAACGCGCTGTTCTATGGTGGCCGCGCCGAGGTGTTGGTGACGCGCACCGATGCGCAAGTCGAACTGACCATCCGCGACTACGGTCCCGGCGTGCCAGAAGAAGCGCTGCCGTCGCTGTTCCAGCCGTATTTGCGACTGGAACACGGGCGCTCATCCAACAGCAATGGCATGGGCTTGGGTTTGGGGATTGCGCGCAATATCGTGCATGCGCATGGTGGGGATCTGTTGCTGGCGAACCATCCACGGGGTGGCTTGGTGGCGACGATTCTGTTGCCCAAAGGCAAGGATGAAGTAGCGATACCGCTGACCGAGGCGAGCTTGTAGGGCAGCGTTAGCTGGTGTGGTCGTGGGCGTGCGCGGCGCACCAGTCACGCCAGCGTGCCGGCAACTCTGCCAGCCGCCGCAATACGATATCCACGCTCGCGTGACCACTGCGATGCCGCCGTAACCAGACCGTTTTCATTCCCAGCCGCCGCGCCGTGTGCAGATTGGCCACGGTATCTTCCACCATGACGCAATCGGCTGGCTGCAATTGATACGCGTGCAGTAAATGCCGGAACGAGCGCATATGTGGCTTGGGGCTGAAGCCGCCGTGTTCAATCGCATGAACGGCTTCAAACTCGGACGCTACGCCTATCCCGCGCAAAATGGCCTCGGCGTAGGCTTGCGGACCATTGGTAAACAGGATTTTTCGCCCCGGCAATTGCGCCAGCGTACGCTGCAACCCTGGCATGGGGTGCAAGCTGGCTAGCAAGATGTCCAGCGGATGCGTCAGCGCGAGAAATTCATGCGGATCAATGTGTGGATGGTGCCGCAGCAAGCCAATCAGCGTGGCCCCGTAACGCTGCCAATAACCTACCCGCAAGGCCGTTGCGGCCGCGTCATCCAGAGCCAGCCGTTCCACCAGGAATCGGGTCATGGCGGCATCGATCACCGGAAAAGCATGGCGACTGGCGTCGTGCAGCGTGTTATCCAGATCAAAGAGCCAGACCGGGTGTTTGGAGTTATGCATTAGTCGCAGCGGCAAAAAAAGCCGGCTATTAACCGGCTTTGGGTGAGGTGGGGCTCGACTTGGCGAACCGCGTTATCCGTGAATATAGGTTTCCAGTTGCTTGATGGTGAATTCCTGCTGCGCAATGGTCTCGCGCACCAGGTCGCCAATCGACAACATGCCCAGCACTTCGTTTTCCGGCCCCAACACGGGCAAGTGGCGAATGTGCTTGTCGGTCATGATCGCCATACATTCGTCGACCGAAGTATTGGGTGTGACGTAAATCAGCTTGGAGGTCATGACTTCCGAAACCGGCGTGCCGGCGGATGTCTTGCCCATCAGCACCACTTTACGGGCGTAATCCCGTTCGGAAAAAATCCCGACCAGTTCGTCGGCTTCCATAACCAGTAAAGCGCCGATATTTTTATCGGCCAAAACCTGCAAAGCCTGATAAACCGTGGCTTGCGGGTTCACGGTGATAGTTCCGTGTATAGCTTTTTCTGCGAGCAGATGATGTGCGGTCTTCATGATGTAGCTCTCCCGGGGCGACTACGAAGGTTCTATTAATCTAGACTGCGCACGCCAGCTTGCAACCACCCCAGGGAAATACAGCAGTTAACCGGCGCGGATCATCGTGCCTACGCCCTGGCTGGTGAGTACCTCCAGCAGCAGCGCGTGTTTAACGCGACCATCAATAATATGCACGGTCTTGGCACCGTTTTTGGCTGCGTCCAGCGCAGAGGAGATCTTGGGCAACATGCCGCCAGAGATCGTGCCATCCGCGAACAGTTCATCGATTTTCTGGGCGGTCAGGCCAGTCAGCAGGTTGCCCGCTTTATCCAGCACGCCGGGGGTGTTGGTCATCAGGATCAGCTTCTCGGCGTGCAGCACTTCGGCCAGCTTGCCAGCGACCAGATCGGCGTTGATGTTGTAGCTTTCGCCTTCGCGATCCACGCCAATCGGTGCAATCACCGGAATGAAGTCATGCGCATCCAGATGCGCCACGATGGATGGATCGATGCTTTCAATCTCGCCCACCTGGCCGATGTCGATCAATTCATCTTCGTTGGCGCCCTTCAGGTACATCTTGCGCGCCTTGATAAAGTGCCCATCCTGGCCGGTCAACCCGACGGCCTTGCCGCCATGTTTGTTGATAAGCGACACAATCTCTTTATTGACGTGACCGCCCAGCACCATTTCAACGACATCCATCGTCTCGGCGTCAGTCACGCGCATGCCCTGGATGAACTCGCCCTTCTTGCCAATACGATCCAGCAGTTCATTGATTTGCGGTCCGCCGCCATGCACGATCACCGGGTTCATGCCGACCAGCTTGAGCAAAACCACGTCGCTGGCAAAGCCTTCTTTCAGCTCTTCATCAATCATGGCGTTGCCACCGTACTTGATGACAATGGTCTTATCGAAGAAACGCTGGATATAAGGCAGCGCTTCGGACAAGACTTCAGCCTTCTGTTGCGCGGTGATATCGGTCATGACTGCTTCCCAATCAATACAAGGTTCGGATGGCGGCAATTGTACCAGTGTGCGCCGTCTAATCGACAAAACAAGCACGGGCTTTTCTCGCACGGTCTGGCCAATCTGGCAGCGTCAGGTTAAAGATTTATGAGTTCCGGGAATTATTACCAAATGCGTTGGTCTTGAACCTGACGGTAACCAGGCTAATCTGCTGCATAGCTGATATTACAATCGATACGGTCGGAATTTGCCGGTGCTTTAAGTCTGTGCATTGGCCAGAAAATGCAACTCTGGATAAACAATTGCTGATTAACCTCACGGTAGATCAATTGCAATAATTGCCCGGCTTATCGCCGGCAAATAAAATCCGGGCTTGAATAGATAAAAAGCAACATGCATAATCAGTTCATGCATTAATTTCTTCCGTGCGCGCAATCACACACACGCCGGCGTTAAACCACCGGAAACACTTGATGGTGTGTTGCCAGATTTACCTGCTGGCAGGTTTTGCGCAATGCATCAACCCAACACCATTGCTGACTGAACCAAGGAGCAACCAAATGGATTTGTCCGGCCTGAATCTGCCACAACTGTACAAGCTGCAAAAAGACCTCGAGACCGAAATTGTTCGTCGCAAGGAAACCGACAAGGTCACCTTGATCAACGAATTGCAACAACTGGCAGCAGCCAAGGGCTTCTCGCTGAATGAAGTACTGGGTCTGGAAGGCAAGAAGATTGGCAAGAAAGCCGCTTCTACCAGCAAGGCGCAATACCGCAATCCGCAAGATCACAACCAGACCTGGTCGGGCCGTGGTCGCAAGCCGCAATGGGCCATTGACTGGCTCAACGGTGGTAACTCGCTGGACGATTTGCGCGTTTGATTTAGCCGCGCAATCTAGAAAAGGGCAGCCGCAATGGCTGCCTTTTTTTATTGTGTGCGGATTGGCCGGCAAGCTGTTTGGTGTGGCCTTGCTGGCACCGGTACAATGCTCGCTTGACCCCTCAGCAAATGAAAGCCGGCATGTCTCATCCCCTTACCGCCTCACTGAACCCGGAACAGCGCGCCGCTGTTGAGCTTCCGGCTGAACACGCCCTGATTCTGGCTGGTGCCGGCAGCGGCAAGACCAAGGTGCTGACCACGCGCATTGCGTGGCTGCTCTCTACGGGCCAGATCAGCCCGGCGGGCCTGCTGGCGGTGACCTTCACCAACAAGGCAGCCAAAGAAATGCTGGCGCGCATTACCAGCATGCTGCCATTGAATCCGCGTGGTCTGTGGGTCGGGACGTTCCACGGCTTGTGTAACCGCATGCTGCGATTGCACCATCGTGATGCCGGTTTGCCTGCCACATTTGCCATTCTGGATTCGCAAGACCAGCTTGCCGCAGTCAAGCGTGCAATGAAAACATTGAATGTCGATGATGAGCGCTATCCGCCGCGCACCGTCCAGCAGTATATCAATGGCAACAAAGACGCTGGCATTCGTGCAGGCAAGGCTGAAGCATGGGATGAATATTCACGCATGCTCAGAATGATCTATGCTGAATACGAATCGCAATGCCGCCGTGAAGGCGTGGTTGATTTTGCCGAATTGCTGCTGGCCTGCTATGAATTACTGGAACGTAATGAACCGCTGCGTAACCATTATCGCAGCCGTTTTCATCATATTCTGGTCGACGAATTCCAGGATACAAACCAGCTACAATATGCCTGGTTGAAATTGCTGACCGGACCGGAAAGCGCTTTATTTGCAGTCGGAGATGACGATCAGTCCATTTATGCCTTTCGCGGGGCAAGGGTTGGCAACATGCTCGACTTCCAGAAAGATTACACGGTTAAACATGTAATCCGGCTCGAACAGAATTACCGTTCCCACGGCAATATCCTCAATGCTGCCAACGCCGTGATTGAACACAATCGGGATCGGCTGGGAAAACAATTGTGGACCAAAGACGATGCCGGTGAGCCAATCCGGCTCTATGAGGCGGCCACTGATAGCGAAGAGGCCGGCTTTCTGGTCGATGAGATTTCTGCCCAGCAACGCGAGGGCATTGCGCTTGATGACATAGCCATTCTTTATCGTTCCAATGCCCAATCACGGATTGTCGAGCATGCACTTGTTGCGGCGGGTTTGCCGTACCGTGTTTATGGCGGCCTGCGCTTTTATGAGCGCCAGGAAATCAAGCATGCACTGGCTTATCTACGGTTGCTGAGTAACGAAGATGACGATAACGCCTTATTGCGGGTGATTAATTTCCCCACGCGCGGCATTGGCAATCGCACCGTTGAAACCATCACCGATACCGCCCGTATTGCAGGCACCAGCCTGTGGCAAGCCGCCTGCACGGCTGGCACGGGGCGTAGCGCGGCGGCAGTGGGGCGTTTTGTCCAGTTGATCGAAGCCATGCGCCAGCAAGCGCAAGGTTTGCCGCTGCCCGAAGTGGTGTCGATGATGTTGTCGCTATCTGGTCTGAATGAGTTTTACCAGAACGAAAAAGAAGGCGAAGAGCGCCTGGCCAACTTGAACGAACTGGTGAACGCGGCGGCCTCGTTTGTTACTGAAGACGCCAATGATCTGGTCGCGTTTCTGGCCAATGCCTCACTGGAAGGCGGCGAACATGCGGCCAATGCCGGTGAGGTGGCGGTGCAATTGATGACCATCCACGCTGCCAAGGGGCTGGAGTTTCACTCGGTGTTTCTGACCGGGCTGGAAGAAGGCCTGTTCCCTCACGATAACAGCATGTCCGATCCGAAAGGGCTGGAGGAAGAGCGGCGGCTGATGTACGTGGCCATGACGCGCGCGCGGCGGCGGCTGTATATCTCACTATCGCAAAGCCGCATGCTGCATGGGCAAATGCGTTATGCGCCAGCCAGCCGTTTTCTGAATGAAATCCCGGCCGATTTGCTGAAGTATCTGAATCGCGGTTACGCACCGAACAGCTACGCCGCACCTTCGTCCAGCGGTAACAGCCAGGGTTATGCGCCTACACCGCGCAGTGCCCGCGCCAGCGCGCCGGAACACGGCTTGAATATTGGCATGAGCGTGCGTCATCCCAAGTTCGGGATCGGCGTGGTGGTCGATCACGAGGGCGGTGCCAATGGTAATGTCCAGGTCAACTTCCAGGACCTGGGCACCAAATGGCTGGCCGTCGCCTACGCCAAGCTGGAGCCCGTAAAAGAATGACTACCTCCGACGCTGCCATCGAAGTCCGTGCTCTGGTCATTGACCGGGCCAGCGAGATGCGCAGCGCGCTGGGCATGGCGCTGGCAGAGGCAGGCGTCGCCACTATCGATTACGCCAGCAAGCAAACCGCAGCGCTGGGTTATATCCAGAATCACAGCTACGACGTGGTGCTGTGCGAATACGATCTGGGCGGCGGTCAGGACGGCGTGCATCTATTTGAGGCTTGCCAGCAACATCATCTACTCAAGCCTTCATGCATTTTCATGATGGTGACTGGCGAACGCCGCCATGCGCAAGTCATGAGTGCCGCCGAGCTGGTACCTGACGGTTACTTGCTCAAACCGTTTTCCACCGCTGACCTGATCATGCGACTGGCGCGGGCGCAGCGGCGCAAGGCTGGCTTCAGGACGATAGATAACGCGGTTCGCGCGGGCGATTATTTGGGCGCAATCAGCGCGTGTGACCGGGAAATGGCCGAGCGGCCACCCGCTGAAATCGACGACTTCATGCGCTTGAAAACCCAGCTGCAATTGCGGCTGGGCGAGCACGCAGATGCAGCGCAAACCAGCGAAAGTGCGCTGGCCTTGCGCAACAGCGCGTGGGCCCGCCTGGGTTTGGGCAAGGCACAGTTTGGCCTCAAGGATTATGCCGCTGCCCGTGGCAGCTTTGAAACGGTCAAACAGGAACACGAACTGGCGCTGGAGTCCTATGACTGGCTGGCGCGCACGCTCACGGCTCAGGGCGACATTACCGGTGCGCAAACCGTGCTGGGTGAGGCAGTCCAGCGCTCACCGCTGGCCGCCCAGCGTCAGTGTGCTCTGGGGCGCCTGGCCGAACGCAATGGCGAGCTGGATGTCGCTGAAGCGGCCCTGACACAGGCATTGAATCTGTCACGTGGTTCGTTCTGGCCGGATTTGTCGCTCTATTGCGAATTGAGTCGCGTACAGCTGGAGCGTGGCGATATCGGTGGTGCTCGGCGCACCGCGCAGCGCTTGCGCCGCGAATCGGGTGGTGGCGAGAACGTCGAGACCATCTGCGAATTGATTGAAGCTGCGGTGCTGGAAAAACTGGACGACCGCAAGAATTCCGCCGAACTGTTTGAACATGCCTGCGAAACATTGCGGGCGCAAGAAGACCCGCTGCCGGGCGTGTTGATCGAGGCTGCGCGGCAGGCTTATACCCGCCGTCGCCAGGAAGCGGGCGCGACTTTGGTCCGCACAGCGCTACGCAGTGCCTCGGAAGACTCGGCCATCCTCTCCAGCGTCGAAAGTCTGTATCAGTCGCTGGGTGAGCCCCAAACCGGCCAGGCGCTGATCGCTGAAGTTGCCCGCGATATCACCGCCTTGAACAACGAAGCCGTTGCCGCTGTACGCAATGGTGATCTGGCAGGTGCGTCGCAAATGTTCATCAATGCGTTGCAGTCACGCAATGGCAATATCCAGTTGTTGCTAAACGCTGTGAATACGCTATTGTCTTGCGTCAATCAGCAAGGCTGGAATGAACAATACGTAGAGCTGGCGCAAAGCTATCTGGTGCGGGCACGCAAGCTCGATCCCACCAATGGCAAGGCCCGGCAGCTGGCTGACGCACTGCGGCGCACTCGGACGCGGTTTGGTATCGATGCTGGCCAGCAAGCCCAGCCGCCCGCTGCGGCATAGCTACCCGTCAAGCCCGGCCAGAAACCGGCTCGTACCCGCTAGAACAATCAGACGTTATGGAGAATGGTGTGCAGGCAATACTGAACCTGGATCAGCACATTGCGCAGATCCAGTTGAAAGGCAATTTCACGTGGGAAGGGCAGCGCGAGATCAAGCAAGTGACGCAAGAAGTGCTGGCGAATGGCGCGATCACCGAACTGCATTTTGATCTGGCTGAAGTGGAGCGCATGGATTCGGCCGGCTTGGGAATGTTGCTGTTGCTGCATGAACGCTCAGCCGGACGGCGCATTGTATTGAGCAACATTCCGGAGCCAGTGCGGGCAACGCTGGATGTCGCCAACACCGGCGGTATCTTTGAGATGCGTTAACCGTGGTTTGCTGATCTGAAAGATACAGAAATACAGAAAACAAAAAGGGCGCCGATGAGCGCCCTTTTTTCATGCTGAGTCGGGCGGTTACAGCTCGACTTGCATCCCCATTTCCACCACCCGGTTAGGCGGGATCTTGAAGTAATTGGTCGCGCGCGTGGCATTGCGGGTCATCAAGGAGAACAACTTGCGACGCCACCACGCCATCGCCGGATACTTGCCCTCGACGATGGTTTCACGCGACAGGAAGAACGAGGTCTGCATCGGGTCGAAATCCAGCTCCGGTTGCAGTTCTTCTACCTGCCGCAAAATGCCAGGTACGGATGGCTCTTCCTTGAAACCGTAAGTCGCGATCACCTGATAGAAGCTCTCGCCCAGCTTGGGCACCACAACCTTCTCACGCTTGGCCACAAACGGGATATCCGCGGTGCGGATGGTCAGGAACACCACCTTTTCATGCAGCACCTTGTTGTGCTTCAGATTATGCAGCAGGGCATGGGGCACCGAGTCCGAGCTGGTGGTCATGAAGATGGCGGTGCCATCCACGCGTTGCGGTGGTGAGGCTTCCAGGCTTTCCACAAAGCCTTGCAGCGGCAACTCGCCTTCACGCAGCCGGTCACCCAGCAACACGCGGCCGCGTTTCCAGGTGGTCATCATGGTAAAGATGATCAGACCAATCACCAGCGGAACCCAGCCGCCATCGGGCAACTTGAGCATGTTGGACGACAAGAACACCATGTCGACCACCAGGAAGCCGGTCAGCACCACCCAGAACAATACCTTGCGGCCCTTGGTACGACCCTTGGCCAGCACATTGAACGCCAGCAAGGTGGTCATGACCATGGTGCCGCACACAGACAAGCCATAGGCCGACGCCAGGTTATCGGAAGTACGGAAGGCCAGCACCAGCAGAATCACCGCCACCATCAGGAACCAGTTGATTTGCGGCACGTAGATCTGGCCGATTTCCTGGTCCGAAGTGTGATCAATATCCACGCGCGGGCAATAACCCAGTTGCACGGCTTGGTTGGTCATGGAGAACGCGCCAGAGATCACCGCCTGCGAGGCGATTACGGTTGCCGCTGCAGCCAATACCACCAGCGGCGCCAAAGCCCATTGCGGCGCCAGCAAGAAGAACGGGTTCTTGATGGCGGCCGGGTTATGCAACAGCAGTGCACCCTGGCCAAAGTAACACAGCACCAAAGACGGCAAGACCAACCCAAACCACGCGATGCGGATCGACTTCTGGCCAAAGTGGCCCATGTCGGCATACAGCGCCTCGCCACCAGTCACGGACAGCACCACCGCGCCCATGATGATGAAGCCGCGCCACGGGAAGTCGATGACGAAACGCGCACCATAGAGTGGGTTGATCGCGGCGAACACCTCGGGTGCATGCACGATGCTGCGGATGCCCATCACCGCCAGCGTGAGAAACCAGAACACCATGATCGGGCCAAACAGTTTGCCGACCTTGGCGGTGCCGTGGCGCTGGATGGCGAACAGACCCACCAGCACAATAATGGTGAGCGGCACGATGTATGGATCAAGCGTGTGGGAAATAACGCTGATACCTTCGAACGCCGATAGCACTGAAATCGCCGGGGTAATGATGCCGTCGCCATAGAACAGCGAGGCGCCGAAAATACCCAGCCCCATCAGCAGCAGACCTTTGCGCGAGCGCGTATCCATGTCGCGCAAGGCCAGCGCCATCAACGCCAGAATGCCGCCTTCACCGCGGTTATCGGCCCGCATGATCACCACCACGTACTTGGCGGAGACCACAATCATGATGGCCCAGAAAATCAGCGACAAAATACCCAGGATGTTTTCCGGGTTGATCGGCAGGTTGCCGTGCGCGGTAAGACAGGTTTTGAGGGTGTAAAGCGGACTGGTACCGATGTCGCCGTACACCACGCCAATCGCACCCATCGTCAGCCCGGCCATGCGGGATGCGGAAGGTGCCTGGCTATGATTTGCGCCCATGTTGCGAGAGTCTCGTAAACGGTAATTAGTATAAAAATTGCATAAAGAACAAGCGGCGCGATTATAGCCCCGCCCTATATCTGTACACCCGAACAATCCGGTTTCAGGTGCGGCAACGCAACATAGAGACGCCGCCAGTCAAAACACGGGCCGGGGTCGGTCTTGCGCAATGGCGCGATATCGTTGTGCCCCACCACCGCTTGCAGGGGGTAGTTCAACTGTAGTGCCTGAATCAGACTAATGAGAGATTGATATTGCGATTCAGTAAAAGGCACGTGGTCGGTGCCTTCCAGTTCCACACCGATAGAGAAGTCATTGCAGCGCTCGCGCCCTTGCCAGTCAGACACGCCGGCATGCGCCGCACGCAGGCTGATGGGGACAAACTGCACCAGTTCGCCATCGCGGCGGATCAGAATATGCGCCGACACCCGCAATGAACCGAGATCAGCAAACAGCGGGTCTTCGGGGGCGATGGTGTTGGTAAACAACTGTTCAATGGCGGGACCGCCAAACTGACCGGGCGGCAGGCTGATGTTGTGGACCACCAGCAAATCGGTGGCAACGCCCGCAGGTCGGGCATCGCAATTGGGGCTGGGCACCTGACGCGCTTGTGCGCACCAGCCCGCAGCATCAAAGCGCAAACCCTCGCTCATGCGGTTAACGCCACCACAAGGTGGCGACCAGGGTGGCCAGCAACACGACAATGGCGGCTAGCAGCCAGTTGCGCTTTTTCTGCTCCCACATCATCCCCTGATAACCTGCGACCATCAGATCAACCGGATTCTGGCTGACCAGATCATTGAGTTTGCGCGGCAGCGTGGGCAACATGGCGGCCCACAGCGGTGCCTCGTGCTTGATATTACGCCATAAACCACGCCAGCCAATCTGCTCGTGCATCCAGCGTTCCAGGAATGGCTTGGCGGTTTTCCACAGGTCCAGATCCGGATCAAGCTGTCGCCCCAGCCCTTCTATATTTAATAGTGTTTTCTGCAAAAGCACTAACTGTGGCTGGATTTCTACGTTGAAGCGGCGGGAAGTCTCAAACAGCCGCAGCAACACCTGGCCAAACGAAATCTGTGAGATCGGCTTGTCAAAGATGGGCTCGCACACCGTGCGCACGGCGGCTTCCAGTTCTTCTACCCGCGTGTCTTTGGGCACCCAGCCAGATTCGATATGCGCCGCGGCAACGCGGTGGTAATCGCGGTTGAAGAACGCCAGGAAATTGATCGCCAGGTATTGTTTGTCGCTTTCCGACAGCGTGCCGACAATGCCGAAATCCAGCGCAATGTAGCGGTTGTCGGGCGCGACAAAGATATTGCCCGGATGCATATCGGCGTGAAAGAACCCGTCGCGGAATACCTGGGTGAAGAAAATTTCCACGCCGTAGACCGAGAGTTTTTTCAGGTCGATGCCGCTGGCGCGCAATTCATCCACGCGCCCGACCGGAATGCCATCCATCCATTCGAGCGTCAGCACCTGGCGCGCGCACCAGTCGTAGAAGACTTCTGGCACGATCAGCATGTCGGAATTGGCAAAATTGCGCCGCAGTTGCGAGGCGTTGCCTGCTTCGATCATCAGATCGAGTTCGTCATGTAGATATTTGTCGAACTCGGCCACCACTTCGCGCGGTTTGAGGCGCTTGCCATCGGCAAACAGGCGCTCGACCAAGCCGGCCATGACCTTCAACAGCGCCAGATCGCTTTCGATGATCGGCAAAATCGACGGACGCAATACCTTTACCGCGACATCACGACCATTGGGCAAACGCGCCCGGTGTACTTGCGCGATGGATGCCGATGCCACCGGTGTGCGATCAAACTCGGCGTATAGCTCGGTGAGTGGTCGCTTCAGGCCGGCTTCGATGACGGCAACGGCGATATCGCCGGGAAAAGGCGGTACGCGGTCTTGCAGAAACGCCAGTTCGTTGGCGATGTCTTCCGGTAACAGATCGCGTCGGGTCGACAGGACCTGGCCGAATTTGACGAAGATCGGCCCCAAGGCTTCCAGCGCCAGGCGCAAACGTACGCCGCGCGGTTGCTCGAGCTTGCGCCAGAAGAACAGTACGTTGGCCAGCTTGTGCAAACCATGCACTCGCTCGTGACCGAGCAAGAACTCGTCCAGACCGTATTGCACCACCACGCGGGCAATTTTAAAGAGGCGGAATATCCGCATGGGTATCCATTTTGTTGGGTTGAGCCGTCAGTAACGTTAGGAATGCGACTCGGGAAAAGTATTGATTGCGCGGGTCAGGTTCGGCCCGGCAGTTACAGCGATTTGATCGACAACCGTTCCAGCCGTGCTTCCAGCCGGGCCAGGTCGTCACGCAGCGTATCTACTCCGCCACAGAAATCATCGACGTGCCGCTTGGTCACTACCAGCGGTGCTTCATCGCGCCAGTATTCGGTCAGTTCGATCAACAGCCGCGAGCCAATGGCGCCCGGGACTCCGCCAATTTTGCCCGCCAGCCAGGTAATGCGATGGGCCGCCACATCGCCGACCAGTTGTGACAATTCTTCCGCCATATCCCAACGTAAACCGGCCAATACCTGACCAACCGCAGCGGCCAGTTCAGTGTCGCCATTCAGGCCGGCCTTTTTGCTGGCGGCGTCACGGTCGAAGAGCCAGGTGGTAAAGAACGTTGGCGACAAGGTAATGGTCGCCTCGGCCGGGCCGGTGGCGCGATCAAAAGTGCCGTCAGGCTGGATGGTGAGCGTGCCGGACAAGACCGGCAGCACCAGCCGCACCACGCGCCCCGGATACTTCGCCAGCGCGGCAGCTGCAGCAGCATCGTGCGAGAGCATGCGATTCAGGATTCTGGCGAGCATGAGGCGAAACTCCGGTCTGTTGAAAGCGATTCACAATCCATCCAGCAAGGCGCAGCGGGCAGGGCGTTACAGCTTGATGCCCTTATGCAGCGCCACCACACCAGCCGACATATTGTGATAATCGACTTTGCCAAAACCCGCATCCAGCATCATGGCTTTGAGGGTTTCTTGGTCCGGATGCATGCGGATCGACTCGGCCAGATACTGATAAGAGTCGGCATCGTTGGCCACCAGCTTGCCCATAAATGGCAACAACTTGAACGAGTAAATATCGTAAGCCGGCTTGAGCGGCGTCCAGACTTTGGAGAACTCCAGCACCAGCAAGCGGCCGCCGGGCTTGAGGACGCGATACATCTCTTTCAGCGCAGCGTCTTTATGCGTCATGTTACGCAGGCCAAACGCCACCGAGACGATATTGAAATAGTTGTCCGGGAACGGCAGTTTTTCTGCATCACACAGCGCAACTGGCGTCGCAATGCCGGCATCAAGCAGGCGATCGCGGCCAACACCGAGCATGGAGCTGTTGATATCGGTCAGCCACACTTGACCGGTTTTGCCGACCTTCTTGATAAAGGCTTTGGACAAATCGCCGGTGCCGCCCGCGATATCCAGCACCTTGTCGCCGGCCTTGGCGCCACTGGTCTCGATGGTGAAGAACTTCCAGGCGCGGTGCAGACCGGCCGACATCAAGTCGTTCATCACGTCGTATTTCTGCGCGACGGAATGGAAAACCTCGGCCACTTTTTGCGCCTTTTCCGATTCCTCGACCGTCTTGTAACCGAAGTGCGTGGTGTTTTCGCTCATAGCGTGCTCACAGTCTCGTCAATTCAATGTGCCGCAGGATCGCGGCTGGCCCCGGCCGCAGCCAGTTGTGCCAGATATTCTTGCCAGCGGGCGGTGTGGTCACGCCCCAACTCGTACAGATATTGCCAGGAATACAGGCCGGAGTCGTGGCCATCGTCGAACACCAGTTTTACGGCGTAATTGCCTACTTGTTCGACGCCGGTAATCGCCACATCGCGCTTGCCAGTCTGTAAGACACCTTGGCCAACGCCGTGGCCCTGCACCTCAGCGGACGGGCTATTGACTCGCAGATACTCGCACGGCAATGAAAAACGGGCGCCATCGTCAAAGGCGACTTCCAGCGTGCGCGAGGCTTTATGCAAGCGGATTTCAACTGGAAGCGCGCTGGCCGGGGTGAGTCCTGCCATTTTGGGGTGTCCTTTACCTGCGTCCGGGGTAATCCGGACTTTCAAGCCCGCCATGATACCGCGTTGCCGTGGTGGGCGCGATGCAGGCGAGGAAGTGCCAGCGCCAGGCCCGCTCGGGAGAGCCATTCGGAGAAAAGACGCGGGGCGCGGCAGCGCAATAACAAAACAAAAGGGCAGCCACCTTGCGGTAGCCGCCCTGTATTCGAGCATGAACACAAAAGAGCAAAGAGAGTAAATCGAAAGATCTGTTTTTATCAGGCACTGGCAGGTGCCTGATTTACAGATGTGCTATGTCAGACTTCGTTGTCCATGCCTAGTTCCTGGATCTTGCGGGTCAGCGTATTGCGGCCCCAACCCAGCAATTCGGCGGCTTCGATCCGCTTGCCGCCGGTGTGGGCCAGCGCGCGTTCGATCACCGTGCGCTCAAATGCCGGCATGATCTGATCCAGAATCCGGCTTTCGCCTTTGGCCAGACGACTGCCGATATCCGAGGCCAGCGCGGCACGCCAGTCGCCACTCACCATGCTGATGCCGTCGGTAGTGTCATTGCTTTCGCTGATTTCCGGCGGCAAATCGCCCGCTTCAACAATGGCTCCCGGTGCCATCACGGTCATCCAGTGACACAGGTTTTCCAACTGGCGCACGTTGCCCGGAAAGCTAAAGCCGCTCAGTGCCGCCATCGCGTCTTCCGATAGGCGTTTGGTTTCGACGCCCAGTTCCGCAGCCGAGCGCGACAAGAAGTGTTTGGCCAGCAAAGGGATATCCTGGCGCCTTTCCCGCAGGGCAGGCAAACGCAGGCGGATCACATTCAGACGATGGAACAAGTCTTCACGAAAGCCGCCCAGTTTGACGCGTTCTTCCAGATTCTGGTGAGTTGCGGCAATGACGCGCACATTCGCTTTGATCGGCGCCTGACCACCAACACGATAGAAATAGCCGTCCGACAAGACCCGCAGCAAACGGGTTTGCAGGTCGGAAGGCATGTCGCCAATTTCATCCAGAAACAGCGTGCCGCCTTCGGCTTGTTCAAACCGCCCCTGGCGCCGCGCTTCTGCGCCAGTGAACGAGCCACGCTCGTGACCGAACAATTCGGATTCGAGCAAATCCTTCGGGATCGCAGCGGTATTGATGGCAATAAACGGTTTGGCGGCTCGCGGGCTGTGGCGATGCAAAGCGCGCGCAACCAGTTCTTTACCGGAGCCGGATTCGCCGGTGATCATCACCGTGGCGGCCGATTGCGACAAGCGGCCAATGGCGCGGAACACATCCTGCATGGCGGGTGCCTGGCCGAGGATATCCGGGTTGGTTACCGGCGCCTCTTCGCCGCCGACCTGGCGGGCACCTTCTTGCAGCGCGCGCTGGATCAACGCAATGGCAGCATCAACATCGAACGGCTTGGGCAGATACTCAAACGCACCACCCTGGAATGCCGACACCGCGCTTTCCAGATCGGAATGTGCGGTCATGATGATCACGGGCAGGCCGGGATAATCCTTTTTGACCAGATCCAGAAAGGTCAGCCCCGATTCACCGGGCATGCGAATGTCACACACAATGGCTTCAGGAACTTCGCGGCCCAGCCGGGCGAGTGCTTCGGTCGCCGAGGCAAACGCGGCGTGGGCAATGTTTTCTCGTGCCAGCGCTTTCTCGAAGACCCAGCGGATGGAACGGTCGTCATCAATAATCCAGACAGTGCTCATGGATTCTCCGTAACTTGTGGTGACTGGGGTTCCGCTTGTTCAAAGCCCGTGTTGCGGGCAGGACATGAGCAAACGGTGTTCCCAGAGCGGTTGGTTTAGTTGTTCTTGGTTTTGTCGAAATCCTGCCAACCATTGAGCGGTAGCAGCATGTTGAAACAGGTGTAGCCCGGGCGGCTGTCAAAATCGATGGAGCCGTGGTGCTGGTTGATAAAAGTGTGCGCCAGGTGCAGGCCAATGCCGGTTCCACCCGGACGACCCGACACCAGCGGATAAAACAAAGTGTCCTTCAGGTGATCCGGAATCCCCGGGCCGTTATCGATAATCTGCAACTGGATGGCAATCGGGTAGCGTTGCCGATTGAGCGTGACCTGCCGCGCCACGCGAGTACGCAGCATGATTTCGCCCACACCATCCATGGCTTGAATGGCATTGCGCATGATGTTGAGTACGGCCTGGATCAGTTGTTCGCGATCGCCAATCAGCGTGGGCAGACTGGTGTCATAGTCACGCTTGATCGCCAAGCCATTGGGTGTTTCCGCCAGCATCAACGAGCGCACGCGCTCCAGTACTTCATGAATCGACAATTCGGCCAGTTGCGGCAAGCGATGCGGCGTCAGCAGCCGATCCAGCAGGCTTTGCAGGCGTTGCGATTCCTCAATGATGACCTGGGTGTATTCCTTCAGTTGCGGGTCATGCAACTCGCGCGACAGCAATTGCGCGGCGCCGCGAATGCCCCCCAGCGGGTTTTTGATCTCATGTGCCAGATTGCGGATCAGCTCGCGATTAGCCTGTTGCTGCGCTTGCAGGCGCTCTTCATTGGCGATTTTGCGTTGCTGGTCAATCTGGCGGATTTCCGCCAGCGCCGCAGCCTCGGTGCTTTCAATCGGGCTGGCGGTGAGCGAAACATAAACTTCGCCATGCGAGGTATTTAGCGCGATTTCGTGTTCGGTGAGGCTGACGTTATCGCGGCTGGCGTTGTACAACGCTTGGGCGACCGGATTGTCCGGGCCGAGGCAGTCGGTCAGCGACATCCCCAGGCAGTCGTCACGCAGACCCAGCAGATCGGCCGCAGTCGGGTTGTAATAGACCAGCGCGCCATCTTCGCGTGTGGCCAATACCGCAGCATCGAGAAATTCCAGTCCAGCGAACGTGGCAGGAGTAGGGCTTTTTGTCATAGGGTGCGGTCTATGTAAAACGTGCGTCGAACAAGGCGTAAAGCATGCGTGGTGGCGTGTGCCGGTTCCGCGGCTTCTTTCATGCGGCTTAACCAAGCAATTAGCGGGCCAGCTTGCAGATGGCATGCACAAGGCGGTTTGAGGACTAGAAACCTGGGTATTGCACACATATGGTGCATTATAGGTGTCGTTGTGGTGCACTGCCCCGTGATGGGGAGCTAACACCGCAAAAACAGATCAGTGGATTGATCAGGATGGGGCAAATCGCGGCGCGGGCTAGCCGGTGACGATGGCTGGCTGCGATGGAGCTGGCGACGCGAATGGAGATAACAGGCTGGTTGAATGCCCAAAGCGGATAAAACCGGCCGCGGCTGGAAGGCGCTACTTCTGTGCGCCCAGCCTGACAGCGCTATTTACTGCGTGCCAGTTCCTGTTGCAACGCGGCCACGTTCTTTTCATGTACCGTGGCGTTGTCACGCAAGCGACTCACCCGATCCTGGTATTTGGCGGAATTGGCTTGGGCATCGGGGCTGGCTTGAGCATCGCTGAGCGCCCGGCGGGAGTCGGCCAGCGCTTGCTGCTCGGTATTCAGCTCGTCTTGCAGAATCTGCTTGCGGTTGGAATCGCGCGATTTCTGGGTGGCGCTGTCGACGCGAGGAAAGTCAGCCGGACTGGGCGCTGTAACCCGGGTGCCGGATGCGCCAGTGCCTTTGCCGCGCGCTTTATTGCCCATGGGGATCGGGTCGGTATATACCCGGCTCGCACCGTGCATAGGCAGATTGGAAAACGTGATCCGGCCATCGGCATCAACATATTTATAGATATCTGCGTGCGCGAACGCGGCCAGCAGACTCAGTGTGACAATGGCGGCAAAACGGGGTAGCAAACGACAAATAGACATGGGACGGAACCTTACCACAGCGGGCCTCAAGCCGGCCGGTCACTATGACCGAGTGGTCGATCTGGTGCGATCAAATCACGCACGCGTTGTTTCAATTCTTTGGCTTCGGGAAAGCGCCCTTCAATTTTGCGATCCCAAATCACCTGATCCTGGCAATGCACCAGGAAAATCCCGCCAGTGCCGGGTTGCAATGCCACCTCGCCCAGTTCTTCGGCGAAAGTGTTGAGCAACTCTTGCGCCAGCCAGGCCGAGCGTAATAACCAGTTGCACTGGGTGCAATAGCGAATACTCACACGCGGTGTGGCAGGCCCGGCGCTGATTTCGGTCATTGGTTGCTCCTGATTCAAAACGCGACACCCAAGGTCCGTAGCGCGGCTTCGGTAGCTGCCGCACTGGTGTGATGAATGCCATGCCAACCTAACGCACTCGCCGCCCGGGCGTTGGCCTGGTTGTCGTCAATAAATACCAGTTCTTGGGGTTGCAAGTCGGGCAGATCACGGGCGATGCGCCGGAACATCTCATGATAAATGGCTGCGTCGGGTTTGATTAGCCCAAGTCGGCCAGAGACGACGATGTCGCGAAAGCGGCGCAGGAAAGGGTAGTTGTCCCATGCGTAGGGAAAGGTCTCGGCCGACCAGTTGGTCAGGCCGTAGAGTGGCACCTGGGCGTATTCCAGGTCTTCCATCAGTTTGATGCCTTCGACCAGCGTGCCTTTGAGCGATTCCGGCCAGCGTTCGTAGAACGCACGGATCAATTCGGCGTGCTCGGGAAACTCTTTGATCTTGCTGGCCGTGGCATCGACGATAGAACGGCCACCGTCTTGCTGCAGATTCCATTCACCATTGCAAACATGCTGCAAAAACCAGGCGCGCTCGACATCGTCGCTAATCAGTTTGCGGTAGAGGTAATCCGGGTTCCAGTCAAACAGAACACCACCGAAATCAAAAACGACAGCACGTATGGTCATGGAGGGGCGAAAGTGGCGAAGGAATTAGAGAATTGGAGTTACATTGTAGCCGGGATAGGTCTGAACTGGCGTGGTGAGGATGCCCGGATGATGTAGCCGCAGGCACCCGCCCAGGTCAGGCGTGTTTTTTGGGCAATTCATTGGCGGGCAATTCGGTTTCCAGCACCACCCGATTGCGGCCATATTCTTTGGCGTGATACAGCGCGTGATCGGCGCGGGTGAGCAGGTCGTCCAGATCAACATCACTGGGGCGCAGGCGCGACACGCCCATGCTGGCGGTAATGCGCACGTACTCGCCACCATCCAGCGGGACATGCGTGGCTGAAATCGCCAGCCGCAACTTTTCGGCGACCTGCTGCGCGTCACCCAATGGGGTGTCTGGCAGCACCACCACAAATTCCTCGCCACCCCAACGCCCAAAGCTGTCGCTGGCGCGCAGGCTTTCGCGGCAAGCGTGGGTGACTGCGCGCAGCATCAGGTCGCCAATCAAATGGCCGTAGGTATCGTTGACCTGTTTGAAGTGGTCCAGATCCAGTAGCAAGATCGACAACGGCGTGTCCTGGCGTCGGGCCAGCAGCACGGCTTGGGCGCAGCGGCGCTGCCACTCGCGACGATTGGGTGCGCCGGTCAGTTCATCGGTGGTGGCCAATTCTTTCAGACGCTCGTTGGCTTGGGCCAGTGCCTCGGTGCGCGCGGCGACTTCAGATTCCAGCTGGATGCGGTGACGTTTGATCAGTTCTTGCGCCAGCGCCAGGTATTGCAACATGACCGTGGTCGAGAACAGGAATAACTGCAGATTCACAAACGAAATGGTCGGATTGGCATGCACAAACGGGCCGAGGCGATAAGCCGTGGCCAGTGCCGTGGCCATGGCGCAAATCAGGATCGCGATCACCATCCCGGGCAAGCGATAACGGATGGTGGTTGCCAGCAATACCGGCAACAGCAGTACCAGTGCCGGCGGATACAGCAACAGTGCACCGGCCAGAATCATCAATGCCAGCAAGATTGACCACCAGTGGTGGATCGAGGAAAAGCGCAGTGACCAGCGACTGCGATCGCGCCAGATTACGTAACACGGTGCAATCAGCAAAATGCCGGCGGTATTGGAAGTCACCAGCATCAGCCAATGCCGCATGATGCCGGCGGTAGAGGCATCGGGCAGCGCGTGGCAGAACCACTGCAACAGCGTCATCAAGGGCGCGGTCACCAGAACCGGTACCAGGCAGACCCAGAGCCAGAACCAGGGTAGATCTTGCGGCTGGCGCAGAAAGTTGGCGTGATAGCGTGCTTCGTGCAGGCGCCACGCCCGCATGGCCAGATAAGCTTGCAGGGCGTCCAGCGCCGCCGCCGGTATCGCCATGCGCCAGGAGGTGTTCAGATCCAGCAATTGCGCAGTGGCAGGAATGGTGACCAGCAGGCTGGCCAGCCACACGCAGAGCAAACCGGCCCGTCCCAGCACCAACAACGCCACAACGCCAACGCCGCTGGGCAGCCAGATGGCGGCCACGTTGTCGCCCGGGATCGCAGCGGCGCCCACGCTCAACCAGCCGGTCAGGACCCAGGCCAGAATCAAAGGCAAAAAGAAGCGCTGTCGTGAGCGCGAGGGCAGGTTGAGTGTGAACATGCAGTACGGGCCAAATAAGTTGCTCAGAGCATAACCAACGACAGGCGGTGTGTCTCCTGTGTTCGGACGAAAGCAGCAAGTAATCCGCCAGTTATCCCAAACCGGCCTTGTTAGTCCAATAGTTTTACTGCCAGCAATTCGCCTTTGCCCACCGGCACAAGGCTGGTCTTGAACTCAATATCGGCTTTGATCAGTTCGCTGAACGCGTTCATTTCATCGGCGTGGGAGAGTGCGTTATCCACCACCAGTAGCCCACCCGGGCGTAAAACCCGACTTAGGTGCGGCCACCACGCCACATACTGGCTGCGTTCAGAATCCAGAAACAAGAGATCGTAGGTGGCCGGGTGGGCGTCGGCCAGAAAGCGTCCGGCGTCGTCATGTACCAGATTGATTGATCCTTCCAGTCCGGCCCGGGCGAAGTTCTCTGCCGCCATGGCCACTTTATGCTCCGCATGTTCCACGGTAGTGACTACGCCGCCAGTTTCGCCGCAAGCTTCAGCGAGCCACAGCGTTGAATAGCCATTGGAGGTGCCAATCTCCAGCACTCTGCGCGCTTGCATAGCCAGTACCAGCACGGCCAGAAACTCGCCGGTATCGCGTGTGATATTGAGCATGCGTTTGGGGCGCTCGCTCTGGTCGTTATCGTTGGCCTGGCCAAATTGTTCGAGTTCTGTTTTCAGATTTTGCAAAGCGATATTCATGGCGGTGGCTCCCGGCTTTGGCGCGCATTGAATAGCTAGTGAATATCAAAATGTCATAGGACTCAAGAGGATGGCTGATATCTTGAGCGCAAAAAATGAAAAACCCGCCCAGGCAAAGCCTTGAGCGGGTTGGGTAGCCTGCTTGCGCCTGTCCAGAGACAGACATCAAGCTGATTACAGGCTGTAGTACATGTCGAATTCGACCGGGTGAGTCCACATACGGATCTTGTTCACATCGTTCTGCTTGAGTTCGATGTAGGAGTCGATCCATTCGTCTGTGAACACGCCGCCACGGGTCAGGAACTCGCGATCCTTGTCCAGTGCGTCCAGTGCTTCGTCCAGCGATGCACACACAGTCGGGATCAACTTGTCTTCTTCTGGCGGCAGATCGTACAGGTTCTTGTCTGCAGGATCGCCAGGATGGATCTTGTTCTGGATACCATCCAGACCAGCCATCATCAGTGCAGCAAAACACAGATACGGGTTGGCCAACGGATCCGGGAAGCGAGTCTCGATACGACGGCCCTTGTCGGACGCAACGTGCGGGATACGGATCGAAGCGGAACGGTTCTTGGCGGAGTAAGCCAGTTTCACCGGTGCTTCATAATGCGGAACCAGACGCTTGTACGAGTTGGTACCCGGGTTGGTGATGGCGTTCAGTGCACGAGCGTGCTTGATGATACCGCCGATGTAGAACAGGGCAGTTTCAGACAGGCCAGCGTAGCCGTTACCTGCGAACAGGTTCTTGCCATCTTTCCAGATCGACTGGTGCACGTGCATGCCCGAACCGTTGTCGCCAACGATAGGTTTTGGCATGAAAGTAGCGGTCTTTCCGTACTGGTGAGCGACGTTATGCACCACGTACTTCAGAACTTGAGTCCAGTCAGCGCGTTGGGTCAGGGTGCTGAACTTGGTGCCGATTTCGTTCTGGCCAGCGTTTGCCACTTCGTGGTGGAACACTTCAACCGGGATGCCCAGTTCTTCAAGTACCAGCACCATGGAGGCGCGGATGTCTTGATGGCTGTCGACCGGAGGAACCGGGAAGTAACCGCCTTTCAGGCGTGGGCGGTGGCCCATGTTGCCGCCTTCAAATTCCAGGCCAGTAGCCCAGGCGCCTTCTTCCGAACCGATCTTGACGAACGAACCGGACAGATCTGCGTTCCAGCGAACGTTATCAAAAATGAAGAATTCTGGTTCTGGACCGAAGTAAGCTGTGTCACCAATACCCGATGCCTTCAGGTAGGCTTCAGCGCGCTTGGCCAGCGAACGTGGGTCGCGGTCATAGCCCTTGCCGGTAGCTGGCTCGATCACGTCACATGTCATGAACACGGTCGGTTCGTCGTAGAACGGATCAATGTTGGCAGTGGCCGGATCAGCCATCAGCAGCATGTCCGAAGCCTGAATGCCCTTCCAGCCGGTGATGGACGAACCATCAAATGCGTGGCCGGTTTCGAACCATTCTTCGTCGACTACATGCGACGGCACGGTGACGTGCTGTTCTTTACCAATAGTGTCGGTGAAACGAAGGTCAACGAACTTGATGTCGTTTTCCTTGATCAGCTTGAGTACGTCGGCTACCGCCATCTGAGCTCTCCTTGGTGCAAGAGATAGTTTGAAGTGAGTGTTGTCTCGTCGCCGGCCATGCAAGGTTTGTTCGAGTAAGACCGGCTCGGGTCGGAACGCTATGAAGCAGAAAGTGTGCCAGGGTGTTAACCCCGCCGACAGCCATTGTGCCACAAGAAATCGGCTATTGCGGGTTTTACCTATGCAATCCGATTTGGTGCGCAATTCAACGAAAGGCACCGTTATGGTGCGTTTTGTTGCGGCAAATCTGTGCATGCCGTGCACCGTGTCACAATCACGCAGGCGCTGCGCAACAGGGCTAGAATGCAGAAAACGGCATGAAAAAATTGGGTGGCACGGCTGGCAAATGGCGCTGGCCCGGACCACTCCAGTTGACGTTTTGAAAACGAGATAGAGTCAACGCGAAGGAATCAGCCATGAGTACCGTTAGCACCATTCTGGAAAAAGCCCGCCAGAGAGCGGCCGAATCGGGTCTTGCTTATTCGGGCGCACTCACGCCGGATGAGGCATTTGCGCTGCTGCACGAGGTCCCAGGCACCAAAGTGGTGGATGTGCGCACCCATGCGGAATGGCAGTTTGTGGGCGTGGTGCCCGATGCCTTGCTGATTGAATGGAAACGCTATCCCGACATGGCTTTGAATCCGGAGTTTCTCACCCAGTTAAAAGCGCAGGTCGATCCGCAAAACGTGGTGTTGTTTATGTGCCGCTCTGGCGCGCGCTCGCATGATGCGGCGGTGCTGGCCGCCAAACACGGCTACAGCGAGGTCTACAACATCCTCGAAGGATTTGAGGGTGACAAGGACGAGCAACAACATCGCGGCAAGAGAAACGGCTGGAAAGGTCGCGGTTTGCCTTGGGTTCAAGGGTAACGGGCATCCCGATAACCCGGGATGTTAAAAGCGAGAGGGGTGAGGCGCTGGGGATGAACCCAAGGCGTCAAACCCTTCGCTTGCCGCACTGGACAGGACCGCGTCACCAGTCTTTCAAAATCACACTTCACCTTCTGATTTATTCTCCCCATACACCATGCGCTACGTCGTTATCGGCAACCCGATTGCCCACAGCAAATCCCCTCAAATCCACACCGCCTTCGCCGCCCAGTTTGCTCTGGCGCCGTTCAGTTATGAGCGACTGCTGGCACCGCTGGAAGACTTCGATGGCACCGTGCGCAGCTTTGTGGCGGCGGGCGGCGGAGGTTGTAACGTCACCGTGCCATTCAAGGAGGCCGCGTATGAACTGGCTTCCGAGTTGACCGAACGCGCCGCCGCCGCCGGTGCGGTCAATACGCTGGTGGTGCGCAAGGACGGTTCGTTGCTTGGCGATAACACCGATGGCGCCGGGTTGGTGGCGGACTTGCTGCGCCATCGCTCGCTAACCGGCTTGCGCATACTGGTGCTGGGAGCGGGCGGCGCGGCGCGCGGTGTGTTGTTGCCGCTGGCGACCGAACAACCGGCGTCAATCACGTTAGCCAACCGCACCGCGAGCAAGGCGCTGTTGTTGGTTGATGCGTTAAGCGCCAAAACCTCGGTGCCGCTGCAAGCCTGCGGTTTTGCCGAAATCGCTGGATCGTTTGATGTGGTGATCAACGCGACCTCGGCCAGTCTGGGCGGGGAGCGCATTCCATTGCCGCCTAACGTTTTTGCGGCCAACGCCCTGGCCTACGACATGATGTATGGCAAAGGTGAAACGCCGTTTCTGGCGCAAGCCCGCGAAGCTGGCGTGCCGCTGCGGGTAGATGGCTTGGGTATGCTGGTTGGGCAGGCGGCCGAAGCTTTTCGCTTGTGGACCGGGCATCAGCCGGATGTGGCGCCAGTGCTGGCTGAAATGCGCGCTGGCCTGGCGGCGTAATCAGAACGTCTGGGCAGATCATAAATGTGCGCAAAATCAGGGTTCGCGGTTGCCGCCTTGTAAGGAACGCGCCTAGAATCGCGGCACCTTATTGAGTCAGCCGTAACCCTCTGTGAAAAAACGTTCTTTTGGCTGGTGGTTTGGCCGCATTCTGCTGGCGCTGCTTTTGCTGTTTCTGGCGTGGAATCTGTGGATTTTCGCCCACGTCTGGTGGTGGAAAGACCATAACCCCAGCGACACCGCCTTTATGGAAGAAGGTTTGTCACGTCTGCAAAAAGACGACCCGGAAGCCGAGCTTCGGCACAAATGGGTGTCCTATAGTCAGATTTCCCCGAATCTCAAACGCGCGCTGGTGGCCTCAGAGGACGCCAAGTTCCTCGATCATGATGGCTTTGACTGGGAAGGCATCCAGACTGCCTGGGAAAAGAACCTGAAGAAGGGGCGGATTGTGGCTGGCGGTTCCACCATCAGCCAGCAACTTGCCAAGAATCTGTTTTTATCCAGCCGCCGTACGCCGTGGCGCAAGCTGGAAGAAGCCATCATCACCGTGATGCTGGAGCACATGCTGGACAAGCGCCGCATCTTTGAGCTGTATCTGAACGTCATCGAATGGGGCAACGGCATTTACGGCGCCGAAGCCGCATCGCGCTATTACTACCGCACTGGCGCGGCTAATCTGGGTGTGGCCCAGGCAGCCAAACTGGCGTCAATGGTACCAGATCCGCGTTATTACGATTTGCATCGCAACGACCGGCGCTTGCTGCGCAAAGCCAGCATCATTGCGCGGCGCATGCCTTACGCGGATATCCCCTAAAGCGGTTTGCAGATGGATGCGGGCGGCCACTGCTCAGGTGGGCCGCCCGTTTTGTTTTGTGAGGCCGTGGTGCAGGCCAATTCGCCTGTCCCGCAACAAGGTAAATTCTTTCTGTGACGGTAATGCAACGGTCGTTGCTTATGTCAACGGAATCATTTGGTGTTGCCAGGTCAAACTTCTAGAATGCAAGACCGCATTGAGCGCTCATACTCAAATCACAACAAACAACTCCCGTGCGATAGCCACCGGGCGAAAACAGGGGACGACATGAGTTGGTCGGGAGTAACGCGCGCTGATCGATCCGGCTGGCCTTGCGCTGGGCGGCCGGTGATCAGCCAATTGGCAGAGACAAGGCATGCCTGATTTATCGTTGTCATTGGCGATGGTGGGACAAACCGATACCGGTTTACAGCGCGCGCATAACGAAGATGCGATTGCGTGGGATAGCCGCATCGGTCTGGTCGTGCTGGCTGATGGCATGGGCGGCTACAACGCTGGCGAAGTGGCAAGCGCCATTGCGGTCAAGCATGTGAGCGATTTCATCCATCGCGCCCAAGCCGTGCGCCCGCCCTTGCCACCTGAGCCAGAGCGACTGGCTGCGTTGCTGACCCAGGCGGTCTGGCAAGCCAACGATGCCGTTTACACCGCAGCGAATAGTCATCCGCAATATGCAGGCATGGGCACCACCATTGTTGTGGCCTTCTTCCAGCAAAACCGGCTAGCGGTGGCGCATGTCGGCGATTCGCGGCTTTATCGCTTGCGCGCTGAAACTCTCACACAGCTCACCCACGATCACTCGTTTTTGCAGGAACAGATTGATCTTGGACTGATGACCGAGGCTGAAGCCGATGAGACCGGCCAGCGCAACCTGATCACCCGTGCCGTGGGCATCGGGCCAGAGGTCGAGGTTGAAGTCCATGTTCATGACATTGAGGTCGGCGATCTGTATTTATTGTGCTCAGACGGGCTGACCGACGAAGTTGACGCACCAACCGTTGTGGATGTGCTGACTTCAATGCGCACCAATCTGCCCATGGCTGCCGCATATCTGATCCAGGAGGCAAACAATGGCGGAGGCAAGGACAATATCTCGGTTGTGCTGGCCGACATCAAACGCGCGTTGCCGGGCGAGGGTGGCTGGTGTAGCCGGATTATGGAATGGCTGCGAAAAGACGGCTGAGAACCGCTTGGGCAAGACGTCACGACTTTAGCGCGGGCGGCTCTGTAAAACAGGAAAGCAAGAAGGGGTTTTGGGAAAGAAGATGGCGAAATTGATACTCAGCCTCTCTGGCAACTACATCAACGAGTTCAAGCTCAAGCCAGATGTAACACGCATCGGGCGGCGTCCGCACAACGAAATCCAGGTGGATCACCTGTCGATTTCAGGCGAGCACGCACTGATCCGCCTGATGGGTGGCGAATACATCATTGAAGACCAGCGCAGCACTAACGGGACTTCGGTGAATGGTCAGCGCATCGTGCAGTACAAGCTGAAGGATGGTGACCAGATCCGTATCGGCAAGCATGTGTTCACCTTCCGGGTAAGTGATGCGGTCGCGCGTCCGCCCAGCAACGATGGCTTCGAAGCCACGCAACTGCTGGTGCCTCCCACCAGCGCGGCCCGCCCCGAAGGCAAACGGACTGGCGTGGTGCGAGTGCTGACTGGCACCAGTGCCGGGCGAGAAGTCATTCTGGCCAAAGCCAGCACCACGCTAGGCAAGGCCGGGGTGCAAGTGGCCTCCATTGGCCGACGCAGCGAAGGCTATGCGATTTCTCACGTGGAAGGCCCCAAGCGCCCGCTGGTAAACAACCGCGAAATCGGCAGCACGCCACACCCACTCAAAGAAGAAGACCTGATTGAGCTGGCCGGTGTCAAAATGGCGTTCTTCTATCGCTAGGTAAGTGCTGGACCAGCAGGCGTTGGCGCAGCGCGAAATGGGTGGTTCTTGAGGGCGCTTTTGCTGAGGAAACACTGGCCGCAGATCATTCTGGGTCTGCTTTGCTTCATGCTGCTGGCGGCGCATATCACCAGTGTGTTGCGGCTGCCAGCGGTAGAGCGGCTGGACGCCTATCTCTACGACACGCGCGTGCGCTTCTCCGCCGCCAGCGCTCCCGACCCGCGTATTGCCATTATTGATATCGACGAAAAAAGCCTGGCCGCGCTGGGCCGCTGGCCGTGGCGACGCGACTTGCTGGCGCGACTCGTCGATCAGGTATTCGACCATTACCACGCGCAGGCGCTGGGGTTCGACGTGGTCTTTGCCGAAGCCGACGACAGCACCGGCCTTGCCACGCTGCGCCGCCTGGCCAGTGGCGAACTGGCCGACATCCCCGAATTTGGTGCCACGCTGACCCGTATTGCCCCGCGACTGGATACTGACACCCGGCTGGCTCGCGCCCTGGCCAAACGCAATACCGTCCTGGGCTTCTATTACAGTAGCGATTCGCACGCGGTTTCCGCAGGGGCCTTGCCCGCGCCCGCGCTGGACGCCGGGACACTGGCGCCAGTTGCGGCCAATATCACGCCAGCATCACACTTCGGGGCCAATCTGGCGCAACTGCAAACCGCTGCGGCAGCGGGCGGACATTTTGTGCCGTCGGTGGATCAAGACGGCGTAATTCGGCGGGTGCCACTGCTGGTCAATATTGGCGGCCAGTTCTATCCGGCGTTATCGCTCGCACTGGCACAACTGGCGTTGGGCCACCCACCGCTGGAGCCGGTGATCGAGGTCGGTGGCGGCGTACCGCAACTGGAAGCGCTCAAGCTGGGCAAGCTGACGTTGAGCGTGGACGCCAATGGCCGCGCCACCGTGCCGTATCGCGGACCGGCACGCTCGTTCGCTTATGTGTCGGCAGCGGATGTACTCAAGGGCACGGTTCCTGTCGACCAACTGGCGGGCCGCATCTTGCTGCTGGGGGCCACCACACCGGGTTTGAACGACTTGCGCGTGACTCCGGTCGGAGAGGCTTATCCTGGTGTGGAAATCCATGCCAATTTGTTGTCGGCCATGCTGGATGGTGCCCTGCCGCAACGTCCAGGTTATCTGTTGGGCGCGGAATTGCTGCTGCTGGCGGTGCTCACCCCAATCCTGGTGTGGGTGCTGGCCCGGCGTCCGCCATTTCAGGCCACGGTGACCGTGCTGACTTTGCTGGTGGCGCTGGCGCTGGCGGATATCTGGCTATGGCGGGTGCATCATGTGGACTTCCCGTTTGCCGCCACATTGACGCTGATGGTCGCGCTATATGTGCTGAATATGGCGTGGGGTTATATCTTCGTTACCCGGCGGCAATCCCAATTACGTCAATTGTTTGGCCAGTACGTGGTGCCTGAACTGGTCGATCGTATGAGTGCGGACCCTGGCAAATACACCATGGTGGGTCAAAGCCGCGAGTTGTCGATCCTGTTTACCGATGTGCGCGGCTTTACCTCGATCAGCGAAAGCATGGCGCCAGCCGAACTGACGCAATTCATGAATGCGTTTCTGACCGAAATTTCCACAGTCATCCGCAGTGGCCAGCCCGGCACCATCGATAAATACATCGGTGATTGTGTAATGGCATTCTGGGGTGCGCCGTTGCCCGACACCCTGCATGCCCACAATGCGGTGCTGGCTGCACTCAATATCCACGCCGCCATGCTGCGTTTGAATACCACTTTTGCGGCCCGTAACTGGCCGACGCTGGTGGTTGGCGTGGGCGTGAATTCCGGCGTAGTCACAGTCGGGGACATGGGGTCAAGGTATCGACTCACTTACACAGTGATGGGTGATGCGGTTAATCTCACCAGCCGGATCGAAAGCCTGACCAAGTTCTACGGCGTGCCGATTCTGGTTACTGCGGCCACCCGTGATGCCGCGCCAGGCTTTGTTTACCGCGAGATTGATCGGGTGCGCGTAGCTGGCCGCGAAGACGCGGTGACTTTATATCAGCCGCTCGCGCTAGCGGGCGACGAAGCCGCGACGCGATATGTGGATGCATTCGCGCCTGTGCTGGCGCACTATCGGTTGCGGCAATGGGCGCAAGCGCAACAGCAATTGGCGACGTTATTACAAGCCGAGCCTGATTGCGTGTTGTACCGGGTTTGGCGTGATCGCGTGGCGACCATGCAGGCCAATCCGCCAGCAGCAGATTGGGATGGCGTGCACGTGTTTGTGCGCAAGTGAAGCAGCAACTGAATAAAAACTGAATAAACAATAGAACACACGGGCGGGGCGGCAGCAATATGCCCAAGGCCAGCAAATGGACAGTAAAGAGGGCGGCATGAAATTGCAGGTACTGGGATGCAGTGGTGGCATTGGCGCGGGAAATCGCACCACTTCGCTGCTGCTCAATGACAATCTGCTGATCGACGCCGGTACAGGTGTGGGTGACCTGGGTTTTGACGCGCTGGTGAAAATCGACCACGTATTTCTGACCCACGCCCATCTGGACCATATTGCGTGTTTGCCATTGCTGCTGGATACCGTGGCGGGCAGCCGCAATCGCCCGGTTACGGTTCACGCCACCCAAGCGACTATCGAGGTGCTGCAACGGCACATTTTTAACTGGCAAATCTGGCCAGACTTTTCCACTATTCCCGATTCGGCCAATGCGTTGTTGCGCTACCAGGTTCTGGAAACCGGTGACGAAGTGATATTACCGGGCGTGACAATCCGCGCGCTCCCAGCTTTGCATACCGTCCCGGCTGTGGCTTATCAGCTGGATAGCGGGACGGCCTCGGTCGTTTTTTCTGGCGATACCGACGATTGCACGCCGTTCTGGGAATCCGTCAATGCCATCGCGAACCTGCAAACGCTCATTATCGAAACCGCATTTGCTGATCATGAAGAAACGCTGGCCCGGGCCTCGCGCCATTTCACCCCGCGTCGCTTGCTGGCCGCGCTCGGGCAACTGCGCCATCAGGTCGATATCCGCATCACGCATCTGAAACCGGCAGACCACGAACAAATCATGCTCGAACTGTTGCGTGATAACAGCACAAACTTTGCAATATCGCGCTTGCAAACCGGTCAGATCATCACTTTTTAAGCCAGAAATGGCGCCGGGTGGAGCGAACGCCGCGCCGTTTGGTCGCTTGAACCAGACAAAAATACCCTCGCAATCGGGCAGAAAAATCCACTCGTGCAACCAGGCAAAAGCCAGAGCCGGCAAATGCCCGAAAAAAAGGTATGGCCCGAACGATATAAACCGGGGTACTGACGATGTTAAAAATCTTGTTGGAGATGAGCGGAAAGCCAGGCGGGATAAGGCTTGTACCGGTTTAGGCGGTGCGTTTTGTAATGTAACCATTGCAGCTACATCGGCACAAAGTGGTTTCAGGGTTTTTGTGTAACGACGATACCACTGCCGACGCGTAAATTTCAGGGCTCTTCCATGCCTTGTGCATGGCAACAAATCGCGGAACAGGAACTATCTCATGTGTGGAATCGTTGGTGCAATCTCGGAACGTAATGTCGTGCCCATGTTGCTGGCCGGGCTGCAACGACTGGAATACCGGGGTTACGATTCCAGCGGTCTGGCTTTGGCGCAACGCGGCGAGTTTTCCCGGGTTCGCGTAGCCGGGCGCGTGGCTGATCTGGCTGCCAAAGCGGCGGGACAATCTGCGCTGGCGGGCCTGGCTCACACCCGTTGGGCCACTCACGGTGCGCCCACTGAACTGAACGCTCACCCGCATCTGGGTGGGGACAGCGTCTTGATCGTGCATAACGGCATTATCGAAAACCATGCCGCCCTGCGAACTGAACTGCTGGCGCAGGGATATCAGTTCACTTCGGAAACCGATAGCGAAGTCATCGCGCACCTGGTGCATCACTATCTGGAACGCTCCAACGATCTGCTCTCTGCCGTGCAAGCCACCATTGGCCGTCTCACTGGCGCTTTTGCCATTGGCGTACTGAGCCGGGATTATCCGGACACAATCATCTGCGCTCGTCGCGGTAGCCCGCTAGTGTTGGGTCTGGGTTTTGGTGAACAGTTTTTTGCTTCAGACATTGCGGCGCTGCTGCCAGTCACCCAACGGATGATCTATCTGGAAGAGGGCGATCTGGCCGAACTGCATCGCGGTGAAGTCCGTATTTTCAACGCCGCCGGTGAGCCCGTTACCCGCCAGGCGCGCACAGTGGATGTGGCTGCCGATTCGGCTGATCTGGGCCACTATCGCCACTACATGCAAAAAGAAATCTTCGAGCAGCCAGTGGCAATCACCAACACGCTGCAACGGGTGATCGAGTTGGGGTGCCAGCCCGCGCTGTTTGGCCCAACCGCCGAAGCGCTGTTTGTCGCGGCGCCGGCCATCCGTATCGTGGCTTGTGGTTCCAGCTACCACGCCGGTCTGGTGGCGCGTTACTGGATTGAAGAATGGACTGGACTGCCGGTTAGCGTAGATATCGCCAGCGAATACCGCTATCGCAAAGGACGCGAACAAGATGGCACGCTGATCGTGGCGATCTCCCAGTCTGGCGAAACCGCCGACTTGCTGGCCGCCATGCGCTCCGCTCGTGAACGCGGCGACGTTAAAGTGCTGGCCATCTGTAACGTGCCGCACTCCACCCTTACACGCGAATCAGACCTGCTATTCCTGACTCAGGCCGGGTTGGAAATCGGCGTGGCATCCACCAAAGCATTCACCACCCAACTGGTGGCGCTGTACGTGCTGGCCGCCGCCTTGGCCAGTAGCCGCAAAACGCTCAGCGCTGCCGCCGAGCGCGAGATCAGCGAATCGCTGCATCGTCTGCCGGTGCTGGTGGAAGAAGTGCTGGCCATGGACGGGCAACTGGAAGAGTGGGCGCAAGAACTGGCGCATTATCACAACGCCTTGTTCCTCGGCCGTCACACCTTGTTCCCGATCGCCCTGGAAGGCGCGCTCAAGCTCAAGGAAATCGCCTACATCCACGCGGAAGGCTATGCTGCAGGCGAACTCAAGCACGGCCCGCTGGCGCTGGTGGATGAAGACATGCCCGTCATCGTCTGCGCCGCCCGCGACGAACTGCTGGAAAAACTCGTCTCCAACATGCGCGAAGTGGAAGCGCGTAGTGGCAAAGTATTCTTGCTGGCGGAACCCGGCTGCGAATCTGCCCACCCCGGAGCGCATCGCGTGCTGACGCTCCCCGCCGCCAGCGGCCCACTCGCCCCGGTGGTCATGACACTGCCACTACAAATGCTCTCCTACCACACCGCCTGCCGCAAAGGCACGGATGTTGATAAGCCACGTAACCTGGCAAAATCAGTCACTGTGGAATAAAAAACGGCGCTTCGGCGCCGTTTTTTTATGCAATTAAAGTAGAAAACTACTGCCCCTTGGCGGTGTCGCCGGTTGCGGGAGGCCATTTTGCAAGCTATTCCAGCCTAAAGTCGAACACTCCAAAACTATTGATTCACATTCCGGGTTCGCAAAGCCCTAAACAGCAAAGTACGGCCTTTCAGAATTAGCACTTAAATGCGATATCGGGGATTCCAATATCACGCGCTACCCGGCGCGGGTTGAAGGCGGAATCTACACAGAATGGTTTGTGATTTTTATCAAATTTTCCCGAGCTTTCATGTTTTGCTCAGATTTGCTCAGGAATGTTGCCCTCATACTAACCGGCCCGGCGTTGGGAGTTATCGTGCTGATATGGGGCCTTCGCGATTGAAGTTCGTCTTGTGGCCTTGGTGGAGTTGCAGCATTCCGCTGAGAGAGATTACTAAGGAATCAGTAAACGCGCCCAATGGGCATGCCAGTCCGCGTGTCCGGATCCAGACCCAGAATTGCTTTTGCTGAGACCGGGACAGTTGCCCTCGCATAGCCCGTGGGTCTCTCGGCCCCACGACTGGCCAAAAATTATATACAGTGCCAAACCCCGGAGTCTATTTACTATTTTTCACGCGCCCAGCCAAAGGTTGGCTTGGGACTTGGCAAGCTGGTTGCGTTGCGCCGGGTTGCTGGGTCCTGTCGTGGCATGGGTAATTGCGGATATGCCGTGTAGCCCATTGGGCAAGATAATTCAGGCGGTTCGAGCATCGCTAGCAGACCAAAACCAGACAAAACTCCGGCGGCGACGGTGTCGCGCTTAAACCACCTCGCAGTAGAGATAATATTCAAAAGAGTGAGCTAGCCCGTGTATTTACGAAGTCTACAAAGCAAGCTGGTGCTTGCTGTCAGTGTGATCGTCATTGTGACCGGTGTGGTTGTTGCCGGTGCCGGATATCAGTTCTCGGCAAAACAGCAGGAAGAAGAGTCCAGAGCCCAAATCAGTACCGTGGGCAGTGTGCTAGGCGTTCATATTGGCAACTGGATTGGCAGCCGGGCCCACGTGCTCAATGCCTTCAAGCCGGTTCCCCACGATGCCGGGCTCGTACCAATGATGGGGTACGTGCGCGATGCAGGCGGATTCGCCAACGTGTTTCTGGCCTATCCGGATGGCACGCAACAGAACGCCAACAATGTCGTATTGCCGCCGGATAATAATGATCCTCGCAAATGGCACTGGTGGGGCCGCGCAGAAGCCGAGCAGACCGGCACCTTTGTCGAAATGCCTTCTGTTGCCGCCGCGACTGGCGCGGCTGTTTCCAGCTTTGCGCATGCTGTAGTCAGCAATGGGCAGGTCGTGGGCGTGCTGGGCGCGGATGTCGAAATCTCGGTCATCATGCAGGAACTCAAGCGCACCCAACTCCCGGGCGAGGGTTATGCCTTTATCGTCAACAAAGATGGCCAAATCTTTGCGCATGGTGACCCTGCTCGCCTGAATCAACCTGCTTCCGCACTGGGGGCCACGCTGACACCGGCGCTGCTGGAATCCACCTTCAATGGCAAGGTTTTTTCCGAAGTAGACATCGATGGTCGAACCAAAATGGTTGCGGTGTTCCCGGTGCAAGGGACGGAATTCCGTCTGGTTGTGGTCAGCGACAAATCCGCATTGCAGAGCGCCAATCGCGAGTCGCTGTTGAGAAATGCCGAGTTCCTGGCTGTGCTGCTGGTATTGATCATCGGTACAAGTGTGTTCTATTTGCGCTGGCGTCTACGACCTTTGCTGAATATTCGCGATGCGATGCGTGAGATTTCTCAGGGCGATGCGGATCTCTCGCGCCGTCTGCCCGTACTGGCCAACGATGAAGTCAGCCAGACCAGCGAAGCGTTCAACCAGTTCATTGGTCAGTTGGGCGGGACGATTGCCGCCGTGCGTCAGCGCAGCCAGCAACTGGTTACCGGAGTCGAGAATGCCCGTAACGAAATCCAGCGTATTGCGGGCGATGCTAACTCGATTTCCGATTTTGCCGGCCAGAACGCCGCGGCCATCGAGCAGGTGACAGTCAGTGTTTCGGAAGTGGCATCGTCCGCCCAGGAAGCGGACACCTTGGCGACTGAGACTGCCGAGCAAAGCAATCATAGCGCACGCGATCTGGAGCAGATTACCAAGGAAAGCGGGCACACCCTGCAAACGGTGCAGGCCGTCTCCGGCATGCTCGACACTCTGGCGCAACGTGCCAGTGAGATCCGTTCCATCACGACAGTGATCGGCGAGATTGCCGGACAAACCAATTTGCTGGCGCTGAATGCGGCCATCGAAGCGGCTCGTGCCGGGGAACAGGGACGCGGGTTTGCGGTAGTGGCAGATGAGGTTCGTAAACTGGCGGAACGGACTAGTTCAGCGACCCACGAAATCACCGAAATGCTTGAGTCGATCAGTACCGAAAGTGCGCATGCGGCAAGCAGCATGCAAGGCACGGTGGATAGTGTGAATGCGAGTGTGGGCCTCACCAATACTGCCAGTCAGCGCATGTTGGCGGTTTCGGGCAGCATCCAGGATATGGTAGGGCGCGTGGGTCACATTGCCGATGCGACCTTGGAGCAACGCAATGCTACCAATGCGATGAGTGAAAGCACCGAGCGGATCAACCAGCGCATTGCAAAGACCGATGCGGAGTTGCAGGCTACTTCTCGCAATCTGTCCGATCTGGAGCAACTGGCCCAAGCCATCAACGCGGACTTCGAACGGTTTCGCTTGTAAGCCCCGTATTGCCAGGAAACCGAACCGCTGAGCCGGTTCAGTTTCCTGGCATCCAATGCAGAGCTGATCCCCGGTGTTTGCGCGGGTTACCCGTCTAGCAATTTGCTCCCACCGCTGCGAAAGCCATCGCCATGCTCCGCGCGAATCGTACTTGTCGGGCAGTTGGCTATTTGACTCGCCCCGGTTTTCCTGAAGACCGGGACGGTCCAAACAAGCCCGACAATAACTCCTAACCTTGACTGGAAATAGCCGCCGCCGTGGCCCGTGCTACGTGCAGTTTCTTGTAGCTGTCGATCAGGCGGTGGTGGCGGTCAAGCCCTTCCAGTTTCATGCTCGTTGGCGTCAAACCAAAGAAGCGTACGCTCCCATCCACGGACCCAAGCACTGCGTCCATGCGTTCATTACCAAACATCCGGCGGAAATTGGCGACGTAATTGTCCAGTTCCAGCTCGTCGTCCAGCAGCACTTCCAGCACCACATTCAAGGCCTGATAAAACAAGCCGCGCTCGAGTGTGTTGTCGTTGTACTGCAAGAAGGTGCCCACCAGCTCTTGCGCGTCTTCAAATTGTTTCAAGGCCAGATTAATCAACAGCTTCAGTTCCAGAATGGTGAGCTGGCCCCAAGCCGTATTCTCGTCAAATTCAATACCGATCAATGTGGCGATGTCGGAGTACTCATCGCGCTCACTGTTATCCAGGCGTGCCAGCAATCGTTGCAGGCTGGCATCGTCCAGGCGATGCAGGTTCAGGATGTCTTCGCGGAACCACAGCGCAATGTTGGTGTTGTCCCAGACCAGATCGTCGACCGGATAAACCTCTGAATAACCCGGCACCAGAATGCGGCAGGCCGTGGCGCCTAGCTGGTCGTACACCGCCACGTACGCCTCTTTACTCATGTCTTGCAGGATGCCGAACAAGGTTGCGGCTTCCTCTGCATTGGAGTTTTCACCGTGGCCGGAGAAATCCCACTCCACAAATGGGTAGTCCGCTTTGGCGCTGAAAAAGCGCCAGGACACCACACCGCTGGAATCGATGAAATGCTCAACAAAGTTATTCGGCTCAGTCACGGCGTTGCTTTCAAAGGTGGGCTGAGGCAAATCATTCAGGCCTTCAAAACTGCGACCCTGCAGCAGTTCGGTCAGACTGCGTTCCAGCGCCACCTCCAGGCTTGGGTGCGCGCCAAACGAGGCAAACACGCCGCCAGTTCGCGGGTTCATCAAGGTGACGCACATCAATGGGTACACGCCACCTAGCGATGCATCTTTCACCAGCACCGGAAAGCCTTGTTCTTCAAGGCCTTTAATGCCAGCCACAATGCCGGGATATTTGGCCAGCACTTCTTGCGGCACATCCGGCAAGGCGATTTCACCTTCAATAATTTCGCGTTTTACCGCGCGCTCGAAGATTTCCGACAGGCATTGCACCTGCGCTTCGGCCAGCGTATTCCCGGCACTCATGCCATTGCTGACGTACAGGTTTTCAATCAGATTGGATGGAAAATACACCACCTCGCCATCCGACTGGCGCACATACGGCAACGAACAGATACCGCGCTCGACATTGCCGGAGTTGGTGTCGATCAGGTGCGAGCCACGTAACTCGCCATCCGGGTTGTAGATGTCCAGACAATATTCATCGAGGATTTCAACCGGCAGTGCATCTTTGGGGCCAGGCTTGAACCAGCGCTCGTTCGGGTAATGCACAAAGGCCGCGTTGGCGATGTCTTCGCCCCAATAAGAACCGGCGTAGAAATGGTTGTTGCTGAGGCGCTCGATATATTCGCCCAACGCCGACGCCAACGCGCTTTCTTTGGTCGCGCCCTTGCCATTGGTAAAACACATTGGCGAGTGCGCGTCGCGGATATGCAGCGACCAGACATTGGGAACAATATTGCGCCATGAGGCGATTTCAATCTTGATACCCAAGCCCGCCAAAAGGCCCGACATATTGGCGATGGTTTGCTCTAGCGGCAGGTCCTTGCCTGGAATAAAGGTGCGGGCATCGGAGTCGGAATTGAGAGTCAGCAATGCCTGGGCATCGGCATCCAGGTTTTCGACCTCTTCAATCACAAACTCGGGCCCGGCTTGCACCACTTTTTTCACGGTACAACGGTCGATGGAGCGCAAAATGCCCTGGCGATCTTTGTCGGAGATGTCCGCTGGCAATTCGACCTGAATCTTGAAAATCTGCTGGTAACGGTTTTCCGGATCAACAATGTTGTTCTGCGACAGGCGGATATTCTCGGTCGGGATATTGCGGGTGTCGCAGTACAACTTCACAAAGTAAGCCGCGCACAAAGCCGATGAGGCCAGAAAGTAGTCGAACGGGCCGGGAGCCGAACCATCGCCTTTGTAGCGAATGGGCTGATCGGCAATGACCGTAAAATCATCGAATTTGGCTTCAAGACGAAGCTTGTCGAGAAAGTTGACCTTGATTTCCATGGGGCGAATTCCAGAATAATGCGCAAAATGATTTGGCCGCTATTATCCGGGTTTTTTCCGCCCTGAACCTGGGCTTCGCAGTAATGGCTGCTGACCGGGTCCACGCCCGCTCTGCGCAGCAAGCAAAGTACGCTCTCGCGCGGATACGAAATTCGGCTTATGGGTGCCATGGTCTGGACGCGTTAGTATCGATATGAAACCCGGCAGTGCTATCAGGTAAGAAACAGATGTCTACGAATTCACAAGCCCTCACCGCAGCAAGCCATCGGGGTGTGGTCTGGTTGGTGGCGGGCGCATTTTTTATGGAGTTGCTCGACTCCACCGTCATCACCACCGCACTGCCACAGATGGCGCAGAGTTTTCATACGCAACCCATTCATCTATCCATCGGCGTCAGCGCTTATATGCTGGCGCTGGCGGTGTTCATTCCTTTAAGTGGCTGGATGGCTGACCGGTTTGGACCACGCGCAGTGTTTGGTGGGGCTCTGCTTTTGTTTACGCTGGCTTCGCTGCTCTGCAGCGTCAGTACCAGTCTCTGGTTTTTTACCGGCGCGCGTATTTTGCAAGGATTGGGCGGGGCGATGATGGTGCCCGTCGGGCGCATGGTGGTGCTGCGTAATACGCCTAAAGAAAAGCTTGTGCATGCCATCGCCACGCTGACCTGGCCCGCACTAGGGGCGCCGGTACTCGGGCCGCCATTGGGTGGTTTCATTACCAGCCACTGGAGCTGGCACTGGATTTTCCTGTTGAATCTTCCGTTTGGTTTGATCGGTTTCGGGTTGGCGCTGTGGCTGATCAAGGGCGAGCCGGGCGGACGACGGCCATTCGATATCGTGGGTTTTCTGCTGAGTGGCCTCGGCTGTTGCGGGTTGATGTACGCGTGTGATCTGGCCAGCCACGCACCATTTGATCCGCTACAGATCGGTGTATCTGCCAGTGCTGGTTTGGCGGGGCTGGTCGGGGCGGTCCGTCATTTGCAGCGCACGCCTCACCCCCTGGTCGATCTGGCGGCCTTGCGTATTCCGACGTTTGCCGCAGCCATGCGCGGGGGCTCGTTTTTCCGCATGGCAATCAACAGTGCGCCGTTTCTGATGCCGTTAATGTTCCAGCTTGCCTTCGGCATGGATGCCGTCACCTCCGGCCTGCTACTGCTGGCACTGTTCGCCGGCAACATCTGCATGAAACCGGCGACCACTCCCTTGATGCGAGCCTGGGGTTTTCGCACTGTTTTGCTGATCAACGGGATCATGGTGGCACTGGGCTTTCTGCTGTGTGTGGGTTTGACGGCGCATACGCCTGCCTGGCTGATCATGCTGGTGCTGTTCTTTACCGGGCTGAGCCGCTCCATGCAGTTCACCGGCCTGAGCACGTTCAGCTTTTGCGATATCCCGAACGAGCGCATGAGCGGCGCCTCTACGTTGAGCAGCATTCTGGTACAGATGAGCGCCGGTCTGGGTGTGGCATTGGCCGCAATTGCGCTGCGGCTGGCTTCGATCTGGTTTCCAGCGCCCGGGCAGACTTTGTCGGTGGCGGCTTTCCAGATCACTTTCGTGGTGATGGCCTTGCTTTCGGTAGCGGGCCTGCCCGATCTGTACCGCTTGCATGCAAATGCGGGCGCGCAAGTCAGCGGGCATCGCCCGGTTGCCCAGGCGGTGTAACCCCGCCATCCAGTGTTGTGATGCTGGTGGATATCGAGCGCTGGTTATGCAGATAGTCTTACCTGCCAATCACCGTTGGTATGGCCACATCCGCTATTTGATTCAACGAGATTAATGGCCAGTCCAGGTCTCGAAAGATGCCAAATCAAGGCTGATGATGCCCGCCAAGTCGTTGTTCATCACCCACGGCCAAGGGCAAAACTCTGGCGTGTGAGACCGTCAGCAACTTCACCATGGCTTCGGCGGCGACTGCGGGCGAGCGGGCGGCGATGGCTTCATGTACACCCAGGTAATACGGAAGATCTTCGCCCGGATTTGAGCCGTGCCGGTGCAGCATGCCGGAAGAAACCCGCAACGCCGCTTTGATGGCGCCGCCAATGGTAATGAACATGCCATTGCGTGAGGCGTTGATGATGGCCATGTGAAAGTCCAGATCGGCCTGCGCCGCCATACGGACGTTGGTGCCCGCGTTGGCCAGCTCGCCATAGCCGCGGGCAATCAGACGCAGGTCATCAGGCGTGCCATGCAACGCGGCCAGATGGCTGGCGCGTGGCTCAAAGCACAGCCGCATTTCGAAGATGTCCTCGACGATGTCGCGGTCAAACTGGGCGTCGAGCCGCCATGCCAGCACGTCGCGGTCCAGCAGGTTCCAGTCGGTAAACGGCAATACCCGCGTACCGATTTTGGGCGATACCTCGATCAGCCGCTTGCCCGCCAGGCTTTTGATGGCCTCACGGATCACAGTGCGGCTGACACCGTAAGCGGCGCACAGATCAGCCTCGACCGGCAGCACCTCGCCGGGGCGAAACTCACCCCCGACCACGCGCATGCCCAGGATGCGGGCCACTTGCGAGCTCATGGTGCCGACCAGCTTTTCACGTTCGAACACGGTGGTCTCCTCGCGACGCACGGCAAGCGGCCCGTTGCCCGGGGTTCAGGACGTTGCGCCGCAACGGTCAGCAGCGCGGGTCACGATCACGTTCCATGAGCCCGGCTTGAGGCGCGCGATCAGCGTTTCGCCATCGGCGCGGACATCCGGGTTGATGGCCGGAGCCACGGTGTCGGGCGCTTCCTGGGTGTTGGTGGCTTTCATATTGGCGTGATGCAGCTCCAGCGCCGTTTCAATATGCCGGTCACGCCCAAGCCCGCGCAGTTCAATCTTCAGCTCCATGTCTTCTGACAAGTGCCGGTTCAGGGCAAAGATCACGGTCTGGCCGGTCGCCTCGTCGTCGACCACGCTGGCACACAGGTAGGGGATTTCTGCGAATGACTTAGCACTGTAGCTGGGCGATTCCACGACTGAGCGCAGCACCCGGCCATGGGCGAACTTCGAGGCTTGGGCAAACGGGTAGAAAATGGTTTGCCGCCACGCCGCACCGCCCGGCTCGGTCATGATCGGGCCGATCACGTTCACCAGTTGCGCCAGGCACGCCGTTTTGACGCGGTCGCAATTGTTCATCATGACGATCAGCGCGCCGCCGTTCACCAGCGCATCTTCAAAGTTGTACACCTCTTCGATGAGCCGTGGCGCTTGCGGCCAGCCGGGCTTGCGCAGGTCGTCGATGCTACGGGCTTTGTACCAGACATTCCATTCGTCAAACGACAGCATGATGCGTTTGCGCGAATGCTTGCGTGCCGCCACGCCATCGGCCACGGCCACGATCTCTTTGATGAACTGGTCGGTCTGTTCGATGTTGCCGAAAAACTCCTCGGTGGAGTCATAGCGGTTGGTGAAATAGGTATGCAGCGAGATGAAGTCCACTTCGTCAAAACAGTGGTCGAGTACGGTGTGTTCCCACTCGCCATAAGTGGGCATATCCCATTGGGATGATCCACATGCCGCCAAGGTAATGGTCGGATCAACCTGGCGCATGACCTTGGCGGTTTCCAGCGCAATGCGCCCGTATTCCTCTGGCGTTTTGCGGCAGATTTGCCACGGCCCGTCCATTTCATTGCCCAGACACCAGAACTTGATGTCATGCGGCTTTTCAACGCCATGTTCACGGCGCAAGTCGCTCAGCGCGGTGCCGCCGGGGTGATTGCAGTACTCCAGAAAGTGCCGGGCTTCATCCGGTCCGCGCGTGCCCAGATTGACCCCAAACATGGGCTCGATATCCGCCTTGGCCGCCCAACGCATGAATTCGTTGGTGCCAAACTGGTTGGTTTCGGTGGAATACCACGCCAAGTCGAGGCGCACCGGGCGTTTTTCTTTCGGGCCAACGCCGTCTTCCCAGTTGTAGCCCGACATGAAGTTGCCGCCGGGATAACGCACGATGGTTGGACCGAGTTCGCGCGTGAGTTCCAGCACGTCCTGGCGAAACCCGTCCTCATCGGCAGTGGGGTGGCCCGGCTCGAAAATACCGGTGTAGACGCAGCGGCCCATATGCTCGACAAATGTGCCAAACAAACGACGGTCCAGGTCGGCAATTACAAAATCGCTGTCGACGATGAGGCGCGAACTGATCATGGCAAAACGTTCCTGAAAGAAAATATCCGGTTTCGGAAAGGGCCGTGGCCGGGAAGCCACGGCATAACCGACGGGTAGATGGGCGATGGCTGCGCGTTACTTCACACTGGCCAGCAGCGTATTGACGCGTTGTTCAATGGCATCCTGCACGGCGGGAACGGCTTTGCCGGACAGCATCATGCTGGAGATTTCTTCACCGATAATCGCTTCAATGGCGCGCTGACGCGGCACATTGCTAGGCGTGGTGATACCGATCTGCGTGATTTCCAGGATGTTCTTGCGGAACGGCAACGCCTGGTACTGCGCGCTCTGCGCCACCTTGTTGTTGGCAGGCAGATGGCCGGTGCGTGACCAGTCATAGTCGTGTTCCCACAGGAACTTCATGAAGCTCAGCGCGGCCTTTTTCTCGGCCTCGTTGTGCGTGCCACCCTTGATCATTACCCAGCTATGACCGTCGGCGAACACGGCTTTCTTGCTGTAAAGGTTGGGGAACGGCACCACGTCGTAGCCGTTATGCAGCGGCGAATCCGCTTTGTCGGCAGCGGTCATGAAGTCGTCAATGGTCCAGTTGCCGACCACATCCACGGCCACATCACCGTTGGTGAACGCTTGCTGGGTCGCGCCGTAATCCAGGCCCTTTTTGATGTAGCCGTCGGTCCACAATTTGTTCATCAGATTGAGGGCATTGGTGGCAGCAGGCGTGTGCACGTTGATCTTGCGGCCATCTGCACTGAATACCTGCGCATTTTGCTCATACAGCAGCGTCAGAAAGGTGCGGGTTGGTGCGGCAGTTTCATTGGCGGTGGTCCAGGAGAAATACGGCTTGCCGGTGGCGTCCTTGATCTTTTTGGCCTGTGCCAGCAATTCGTCGGGCGACTTGGGCAGAATCGGCGTGCCGTCGGCGCTGGTCAGGCCGGCTTTCTTGAAGTCATTGACGTTGATGTGCCACAGCCACGACCACGTATCAAACGGCAACGCATAAGTTTTGCCGCCAATGATCACGCCACGGCGTGCTTGCGGTGTGAAGTCGGCAGTGTTGATGCCCACGCTCTTGAAGCTGTCGTCGAGTGGATCAACCAGCTTGCGCGAGACAAAATCGCCCAGCACGGATTGGTGCATGACCGCGATGGTAGGCGTGTTGTGAGCGACGATGCGCGAGGTCAGCTGATCGTAGTAAGGCCCCCATTCGGCCACTTCGGGCTTCACCACCACGCCATCCTTGTTGGTGGCGTTGTATTGGTTGACCAGCGAAGTGATGATGCCGCACTCGCCCTTGGCCTTGCTCACGTCGGTTACCTTGCCGTAATCGGCCTCGCACGCGCCGAAAAAGCGCGCCAGAGTGATTTCCGTAGCGCCATGTGCGGTGGTCAGCGTTGCGCCCAACAGCAGTGCAAGCCACGGTTTGATCTTGTTGATTCCTGCAGTTTTCATGGGTTCTCCTCTGAAGCTTATGTAAGAGCGCCGGGCGGGCAGCTTGGCAGCGCTGCCGCGCAATTAGCGCACGGTGGTACCGGCCACGGCCGAAACGATATGTTTCTGGAAAAACAGGTAAATGATGAAAATCGGTAACCCGGCAAATACCGCCTGCGCCATCAGGTAACCAATACCTTCAGACTGGGCAAAGTTGCTTTGGGTGGCCGCCAGCCCGAGCGTGAGGGTGTACATCTCGGGTTTGGAGGCAGAAATCAGCGGCCACAGATAATCGTTCCAGGCCGTGAGGAAGGTGAAGATGCCCAGCGTTGCTTGCGCCGGAATCGACAGCGGCAGGACGATGCGCAGAAAGATCTTCCAGCGCGGTGTGCTGTCGAGCAGGGCGGCTTCTTCGATATCTTTGGGGATGGCGCGGAAATACTGCGTCATCAAAAACACCCCGAACGGTGCGGCCAGCCGCGGCAGGATTAAACCGCTGTAGGTGTTGTGCAGATCCAGATCGGCAAACATGCGATGCAATGGAATAACCACGGCTTGTTCCGGCACGGCCAGCCCGGCCAGCACAAAAACATACAGCCACTTTTGCCCCGGAAACGACGTGCGGGCAAAGCCATAACCAGCCAGCGAGCACAGCACCAACGTCAGCAGCGTCTGGGTAATCGACACAATGGCGCTATTCAGAATCCAGCGAAAAACCGACGAGGTGCCCAGAATGTCGGTGTAGTTTTTCAGCGTGAATGGCGCGCCGATCAACACATCGGTGTGCTGCGCCAGAAAGGCATTGGGTTTAAATGAGAGCGCCAGCACCCAGGCCAGCGGCGCAATCCATGCCAGCGCCAGGATGACCACCGCCGCCAGGATCAAGCGGTTGCCCCATTGCCCGCCACGATATTGACTGGTGCTCATGGCTGCCCCCGGCTGGAAACCCACATCTGAATGGCTACGCCGATCAGCATCAGGCCAAACAGCACCTGCGCGGCTGCCGCGGAATAGCCCAGCGCCCATTGCTGGAAGCCAGCTTCGTAAATGAATTGCACGATTGGGCGTGAGGCGTTGTTGGGGCCGCCGTTAGTCATCAACTGCGCCTGGCCGAACAACTGAAATTGCAAGATCACTTCAATGATGGCTACCAGCGCAACCGTGCGGCGGATCGAAGGCAAGGTGATGGCCCAAAAGGTGCGCCAGCGCCCGGCGTTGTCCATGGCGGCGGCCTCGTAGATTTCTTCCGGAATCTGTTGCAGCGCGGCCAGAAACAACATCATCGGCAAGCCGATAATCCACCAGACCGTCACCATGCCAATGGCCGGTAATGCCAGCGCGCTACTAGTGAGCGGGTTGATGGATTCCAGCCCGACGGCGTGCATCAGATTGGCCAGCAAGCCTTTGTCAGTCATGAACACCAGCCGCCAAACCAGCGTGACGATGGTGACCGACAGCACGGAAGAGCCAAAAAAGATGGTGCGCAAAACGGTGCCGATGCGGTCTTGCCGGTTCAGCGCCAACGCCAGCAGCAAACCCAGCGCCACAAATGCGGGCGTGGTCATCAGCACAAACAGAAAGGTATTGCGGATGGCGCCGCGGAAAATATCGTCGTGCCACAGGCGGACAAAATTGGCCAGGCCCACGTAAACGCGATCACCAGACAATACGTCGACTTCGTTCAGGCTCAGCCAGAAACCATTGAAGACCGGCACCACCAGCAGCGCGATATAAACCAGCAAAAAGGGCAGGACGAACAGGGCGTTGGACCAGTGTCGCACGCCCCGGCTTTTCAACCGGACAAGTGCAGGCGCGGTGACCGGCGTGGGCAGCGAACGTGTCATGGCAACCTCGCTCATGCTGCGTGCCAGCCGCGACCGGCTTCGTCAAACAGATGGACGTGGCTGGCCTCGAAATGCAGACCCACGTTGTCACCGCTGCTGACCGGGGATTCACGATGCGCTTGTGCCACCACGATATCGCCACTGCCGAGCGTGACATGGACTAGCGTGCGCTCGCCGAGGCGTTCGATCACATCGGCCCGGCCGCGTACCGGCGATGCGTCATCCAGCGTGAGCGACTCGGCGCGCACACCCGCCACCAGTTTTGCGCCGCTCTGAATCGGCGCCGCCGGCACACCGGTTTGCAGTTCGGTGCCATCCGCCAGGCGCACCCGGATACAGTTATCCGCAGCGGCAACTGGCGTAGCGTCGATGAAGTTCATGGCCGGAGAACCAATGAAGCCCGCCACAAAGCGCGTGGCCGGGCGGCGGTAGATTTCAATCGGGCTGCCCATCTGCTCAATGCGGCCGCGGTTGAGCACCACAATGCGCGTTGCCAGCGTCATGGCTTCAACCTGGTCGTGCGTAACAAACACCATCGTGGTTTTCAGGCGCTGATGCAGCCGCGCCAGCTCTACCCGGGTGCGGTTACGCAGGGCCGCATCCAGATTGGACAACGGCTCGTCAAACAGAAACGCTCCGGGTTCTTTCACCACGGCGCGACCGATGGCGACGCGCTGGCGCTGGCCACCGGAAAGCTGTATCGGCTTGCGGTCCAGCAGGCTTTCCAGTTCCAGCATGCGGGTGGCTTCGGTAATGCGCCGGGCGATATCGGCTTCGGGCACGTTCACGTTGCGCAGGCCGAAAGCCATGTTCTCGCGCACCGTCATATGCGGATATAACGCGTAATGCTGAAACACCATCGCCAGATCACGCTCGCCAGGCGCGAGCGGGGTCACGTCTTTGTCACCAATGCGGATTTGGCCGCCACTGACGGGTTCCAGCCCGGCGATCATGCGCAACAAGGTGGATTTGCCACAGCCGGATGGTCCGAGAAAAACCAGGAACTCGCCGGATTCCACTTCGAGATTGAATTCGGGAATGATCTCTGTCGTGCCATAGCGCTTGCTCACGCCAACCAGTTGTATGCCTGCCACTGCCGCGCCTCCATGTCTTGTTTTGGTGCTTTGGTATTATGAAAGGCATCATAAAGGGGCAAGTTATGGCGCTGGCATGGGGTGGCTGGCTGGGTTTCTGGATAATCCGGCTATGGATTGTCTTGGAAATGACCCCAACCTGAAGAACTGACTTCTTGAAAGTCTTTGCAGGTTTATCGATGCGGATTGGTGTGGCGGCATACCGTGCTGTGACGTTCACAATGCCGACTCAGTGGTCAGTAGATGTCCGTCCCCGTAACGCGGACTAGTCACGAGATGGTAATCGTGCGCCTTAGCTTCTAAGCTAAAACAACAATTGCTTCTAAATAGTTGCGGTTACCAGCAGGCTGGATACGCCAAATAAAGTCGCCACGCGTGGCGGAACAGTATTCCGAGGGTATTCACGCGAGGGACGTAGCAAATGGCGGAGTGCCCCCCGCGAAACTTCCCCAGCAAAAAAACGCCGATCTCAATAGCTATTCAAGTTAATTGCGGACCCATTCCCATGAATGCACAAGCCAGCAGCGGTATCGCAACGCTATTACCGGAGTGGCTGCGGCGTTACCAGTCCGCCTGGTTACAGCCTGACTTGCTGGCAGGCGCAACCGCCGCTGCGGTGGTCATCCCCAAAGCGCTTGCTTATGCCACCGTCGCCGGGCTCCCGGTTCAGGCGGGCTTGTACACCTGTTTTATCCCGATGCTGATTTATGCTTTCGCGGGCTCATCCCGGCCGCTCAGCGTGAGCACCACCACCACGCTGGCGATCCTGGCCGGTGCCGCCTTGCTGCCTTTTGCCAGCGCGGATGCCGGGACGCTGGCATTGGCCTCCGCTGCATTGGCGTTTCTGGTTGGCGTGATTTTGTTGCTGGCAGGCGTATTGCGCTTGGGCTTTGTCGCCAACTTTATTTCCGAACCGGTATTGATTGGCTTCAAGGCCGGTATTGGCGTGGTCATTGTGCTGGATCAGTTGCCTAAACTGATTGGCGTTCATATCGACAAAGGCTCGTTCGGTCACAACGTACTGGCGACGCTGGCGGGCATCCCCCATGCGTCTATGCCCACGGTGGCCGTCGCAATTTGCATGCTGGTTATTTTATTGGGCATGGAGCACTGGGCACCGCGCTGGCCGGCGCCGTTGATCGCCGTGGCCGGGGCAATTCTGGCGACAAAGCTGCTGCATCTGGATCAGCACGGCGTGAGCATTGTCGGGGTGGTGCCCACCGGCTTGCCGCCCGTGACGCTCCCGGATTGGCATCTGTTTGCTGGTCTCTGGCCCGCCGCCACCGGTATTGCGCTGATGAGTTTTACCGAAAGCATCGCGGCAGGCCGGGCCTTTGCCGACAGCGACGAACCCGTGCCACGGCCTGATCGCGAGTTGTTTGCCCTTGGCCTGGCCAATATGGGTGGTGCGTTGCTCGGTGCAATGGCTGCGGGTGGCGGCACCAGTCAGACCGCGGTAAATCGTCTCGCTGGCGCACAGTCACAACTGGCTGGGTTGATCACCGCGCTGCTCGCGTTGGTCACCATGCTGGTTTTGGCCCCGCTGATCGGCCTGATGCCTCACGCCACGCTGGCTGCGGTGGTGATCGTGTATTCAATTGGCCTGATAAAACCGGCGGAATTCGCCAACATCCTCAAAGTGCGCCGCACAGAGTTTGTGTGGGCATTGGTGTCGATGGCGGGCGTCATGCTGCTCGGCACGCTGCAGGGCATTGTGGCGGCAATCATTGTGTCTTGCGTGGCGCTGGCGTGGCAGGTCTCCAACCCGCCAGTGCATGTTCTGGGCCGCAAACCCGGCACAAACGTCTTCCGGCCGCGTACCAACGAACATCCAGAGGATGAAACCTTCGCCGGTTTGTTATTGCTGCGCCTGGAAGGTCGCCTGTTCTTTGCCAATGCCGAACATATCCGCTTGAAAATCCAGCCGCTGGTGCTGCAAAGCCAGGCCAAGGTGGTCGTCCTGGATTTACGCGCCGTATTCGATCTGGAATATACCGCCCTGAAAATGTTGATCGAAGCTGAACAGCATCTTCGCCAGTTGGGCATCACGCTGCTACTGGTTGGGCTGAATCCCGGCGTGCTCGCCGTTGTGATGCAATCCCAACTCGGCACAACACTCGGACGTGAACGCATGCTGTTCAACCTGGAACAGGCCGTGACACGGTATACAGCGCGGGTGGACGATTCAGGCTGAGGTTTGTTGTTGCCAGGGTTACTAGTCCATTCTGTGATCGCATATTGTTTCAGACAACTCATTATTGCCGCACCCGGACGCTTTTCAGAATTGAATGGAGCCCGCTATGTCCCGGCAGTTGACCCAACCCGCTATCGCCTGGCATGACATGCTGGGCAGCGTTTCTGTCCAGGCACGCGAAGTGGTTTGCCAGATGGCCGCGCAGCATCGGCGTGAACTGGCGACCCATTTTTATGAACAGATGCTGCAAGACGAAGAAGCGTCGCGGCTGATTTCGCATGATCAGGTCAAAACCTGGCTGCATAGCGCCATGATGCAGTGGATCGCCAACCTCTTCGCCGTAAAGTCGGGTGATGATGTCCAGCCGCTGATCGAGCAGCAGACCCGCATCGGCGAAGGTCACGCGCGGATTGATGTCCCAGTGCACTTGGTATTGCGCGGTGCCGGCCAGTTGAAAGTGGCGTTTGTTGCCTTGCTGCGGCAATCGCCCATGCTTGATGCAGGCCAGCGCCTGGAGGCGCTGTGGTTGGTGTCGCAAGCCATTGATATGGCCATGCAGATCATGAGCCAGGCGTATGGCAAATCGCATGACCGTAACTCGCGTGCCGAAGAGGCGTATCGGCTGTTTTCGGTGATCCAGAACGCGGCGGCCGAGCAAGAACGCCAGCGCGCGGCCATGCTGGATTGGGAAAACCTGTTGATGTTTGAGCTGGCTATCAATCCGGAAGGAACCAGCTTGCCGCAGATACGCGCTTCGGAATTCGGTTTGTGGTTCCGCCACAAAGGCGCGCATGCGTTTGAAGGTGCACGCGAAACGGACATCATTTTGCAGGCGATGGACGCAATCGACATGGCGTTGTTGCCTGGTTTTGCTCCGTTGCAAAATGCGGCGCCTGAAGTCAGGGTGCAGCAATTGCGCGATCTGCGTGAGCAAACCAGCAATATCGGTTTCAGTCTGGAAGCCTTGTTCCAGCAAAGTGGCGAGCTGGAGTCCGGGCGCGACGTGCTCACGCGGTTGTTGAACCGCAAGTTTCTGCCGGTGGTGCTGAGCAAAGTGGTTAAGGTCGCGGTTCAGCAGGCCAGTTATTTTGCAGTGCTGGCCATTGATATTGATTACTTCAAGAAGGTGAACGACACCTACGGGCATGAGGCGGGCGATATGGTGCTGCAGCAATTGGGCTCCATGCTGGTCAGCTCCTGCCGTGGCGGCGATTACACCTTTCGCCTGGGCGGTGAAGAGTTTTTGATGATAGTGGTGGATGTCACCGCCGCCAACGCGCTGAAAGTGGCCGAAAAATTGCGGCAGCAGGTGCAGGATTTCGTCTTCAACTTACCAGGTGAACAGACGCTGAAATTGAGTATCAGCGTGGGCGCTGCGCTGAACGATGGTCACCCCGATTACCAACGCACATTGAATCAGGCGGACGAAGCGTTGTACAAGGCCAAACACAATGGGCGCAATCGGGTCGAGGCTGCCTGGAGCGCTCACTGAGGCTGTACTGATCATGCCCCAGCCGATCTGACCCTCTGCCAGTCAACGGCAAGTAGCCAGACTGGGGAGCGCGAACGCTTCCTTTTTTGCCGGGCGGCGATCCGGAATGCGCGCCGCCTTGCGGTAAACGGGCATTGCCACAGGTCAAGAAACCCGCTTATTGTCTGGCGATTGCCTGTTAATCCGGTTTCTCATGAAGTCCCTCTCTTTGCTCCCCTCTCGTCAGGAACTGGCGCTCATTCTGGTCACCGTATTCTGGGGCGGTACGTTTTTTGTAGTGCATCTGGCCATGCAGCATGCGGGTCCGCTGTTCTTTGTCGGCGTGCGTTTCTGCACGGCTGGCGTGATGGCGTTGCTGTTTTGTCGTGGGCATATGCGCGGGCTGACCCGTAAAGAGGTGATAGCCGGGGCGTTGATTGGGGTGTCGATCTTTCTGGGTTACGGCTTGCAAACCTATGGCTTGCAGACTATCCCGGGCAGCCAGTCCGCGTTTATCACCGCGATGTATGTGCCCATGGTGCCGCTGGTGCAGTGGCTGGTCTTGGGTCGACCTCCGCATCTGATGGCATGGATCGGCATTCTGCTGGCGTTTGCCGGTTTGATGTGCCTGTCCGGGCCGGACGCCGGATCGCTCAGCTTTGGGCCTGGAGAAATCGCCACCTTGCTGTGTGCCGTGGCCGTGGCCGGCGAGATTCTGCTGATCGGGCGCTTTGCCGGGCGGGTGGATAGCCGCCGGGTGACTGTGGTGCAGTTGCTGGTGGCCGGTCTGTTATCCCTGTTGATCATGCCGGTGGCGGGTGAGCAAATCCCGGATTTCTCCTGGTATTGGGCGCTACCTGCGATCGGCATGGGTTTGATGAGCATGGTGATTCAACTGACCATGAACTGGGCGCAGAAAACCGTTTCGCCTACCCGGGCCACAGTGATCTACGCCGGTGAGCCAGTCTGGGGCGGCGTGGTCGGGCGCATTGCCGGTGACCGCTTGCCCGCGCTGGCCATTGTGGGCGGCGCGTTGATTGTGGCCGGGGTTTTGGTCAGCGAACTCAAATTCAAAGCTGCCCCGGCGGTTGAGACTGCCAAACCCTGAGCATATTGATTGCGCTGTCAGGCCAGATACCGCTTGAGCGGCATCTGGCCTGATCTTTCGAGTACAACTGGTGGCCAGGCTGTCACAACGGTTATTTCCGGGTGTGGCGGGTTTTAGCTGCCCAGTAGCGCACGCCGAAGGCAGCCAGCGAGGCCAATGTGGCCATGCCTGTCACTGCCATCCAGCCCCATTGGGCCAACAGCGCACTACCGAGCGCTGCGCCCGCTGCCATGCCGATAAACATGCTCACAAACAGCACCGCGTTCAGGCGGCTACGGGCGCCGGGTTCGATCCCGTAAACAATGCTTTGATGGGCTATAAGCGTGGTCTGTACACCCATGTCAAAGGCAACCGTGCCGACACCCAGCAGCCACAGCTGACCCACTGGCGAGAAAAACGGACTCAGGCACAGCAGCGCAAACGAAAGCGTAGTAATGCCAGTGCCAATGCGGGTAACCAGTTCCGGGCCTTTGCGATCGGCCAGGTGCCCCGCCAGTGGCGCTGCCAGCGCGCCAGCCGCCCCGGCCAAACCAAAAGCACCCGCAACAGCACTGCCCAGATGAAACGGTGCGGCGTGCAGCATGATGGCTAGTGTCGACCAGAAGGCGCTAAAGCCCATAGACAATAGCCCCTGTGCCAATGCCGCGTGGCGCAGTGCGCGATGGCGGCGCAACAAGTCACGCAAGGAAGCCAGCAAAGCGGCGTAGGACAAACTGGTGGTTGGGGCAAACCGCGGTAAGCCACGCCAGATTGCGATGCCAATGAGGGCCACACCCATCGCCGCAGCGATAAACATCGCTCGCCAGCCAAAGTGTTCTGCCACAAAGCCGCTCACCACGCGGGACAGCAATATGCCCATCAGCAAGCCGGTCATGACCGTACCCACCACCTTGCCGCGCCGGGTTTCGTGCGCCAGGGTTGCTGCTGCGGGCACAATATCCTGTGCCAAGGTGGCAGATAAGCCGATGACCAGGCTCGCGCCCAGCAGCAGGGCCAGAGACGGAGCCAGCCCTCCAGCGAGCAACGCCACCATCAGCACGACCACCTTGATCAGGATGATGCTGCGCCGATCATAACGATCCCCCAGCGGAGCCAGCAGCAAGATGCCCAAGGCATAGCCTAATTGCGTCAGCGTGGGCACAAAGCCAATGGCCCGATCGCTGGCGCCAATGTCTGCCGCGAGCACACCCAGCATGGGCTGGCTGTAATACAAAGAAGCAACGGCCAGGCCAGCCCCGCCAGCCAGTAGCAGTGTTAGCGGCCTTGAGGGGCCATGATGCGCGGCAGTTCCCGCAGTTGTGGCTGCGTGGGTAGCCGTTAATGACGTCTGGTTATACGATTTATGGATGTCAGACATGATGCGATCTCCGCTGTAATCAAGTGATGCAGAGTGTGATTGCGAACGGGTAGCTGCGGTAGTACCGTGAATTGCACAGTTGTTATACATTGAACGTATGAAGAAATCAGTCATTGCCCTTCCAGCCCGTGCCCCCATGCCATCGCTGCTTTCTGAAGCGGGAGACCGGATTGAATTGATGCAGACGTTTGTACGCATCGTCGAGGCGGGCAATCTTTCCATTGCCGCTGTGCAGATGGGCACCACCCAGCCCACAATCAGCCGCCGCTTGCAGGCATTGGAACGCTCGCTGGGAGTGCGGTTGCTACAACGCACCACCCACACAATGCGCCTGACGGTAGATGGTCAGCGCTGTTACGACCGGGCCAAAGAGCTGCTGGCCAGCTGGGCCGCATTTGAGTCGGACATGCGCGGTATTGGTGATGAACCGGAAGGCGTATTGCGGGTGGTTGCGCCGCATGCATTTGGCCAGGAGCGCATGGTCAAACCGCTGGCCCGGTACCTGGAGCGTTATCCACGCATGTCCGTCGAATGGCTGTTGCATGATGACAGCGCCATCCAGGATCTGGTGAGTGCTGGTATCGATTGTGTTATCCAGTTGGGCGAAGTGACCGACTCCGCGCTGGTTGCCATCAAACTGGCTGAAGTACCGCGCATTGTTGTGGCGGCGCCTTCGGTTCTGGCAGGCGCGGCAGTACCCCAGCATGCGGCTGATCTGGCCCGGTTCCCGTGGGTGGCGTTGCGCACGTATTACCGCAACGAGATTACCTTGCAGCATATGGAAACGGGCGAAGAACAGCATATTGCGCTTGCCCCGCGCATGAGTACCGACAGCCTCTATGCCTTGCGCAGCGCCATGCTGCTGGGTCTGGGGGTCGGCGTGGGGTCGGCTTGGGTACTGGCGGATGATCTGGCGGCCGGTAACCTGATTCAACTCACACCACAGTGGCAAGCGACGCCGCTGCCGGTGAGCCTGGTTTATCCGTATGCCCGTTTCTACCCGGCCCGATTGCGCTGTTTTGTCGAGATCATGCGGGCGGCGGTGCCTGGCGTGGTGGTGTAGTGCATCGGGTAATTTGGCCATTGCGTTTGACCTGACCAGCCGCGTCCCGATCACGGCGACGCGGCTGGTGTGATGCAGCGTTTACTCTCGTTTATTGCCCGTATTGGTTCAGATAGGTCCGATACGGTTGCGAGAACGAGAAGTTGCTATAAGCATCCCAGTTGATCGACCACGTCATCAAGCCGCGCAACGTCGGGCTGACCTGGTGCGGCGTGTAGGTGCCGCAACCTGTTCCCTTCATCAGGCAATCCAGCGCAGATTCAACGCCGGTGGTGTCCACAAAGCCATTACCCGCATTGGCGTTGGCAGGGATACCGACCGCAATCTGGTCTGGTCGCAAGCCTGGCCACACTTTGCCGCTATTGTTGGCCACGGCAAAGCCCGCGATCTCCATATCGGTCATCGCGGTGAGGAAGTCCGCGCCACCCATGGTGTGGTACTGGCCATCCAGTCCGGTGATCGGCCCGGAGTTATAGTCCTGCACCATCAGCAATGTAAGCTGATTGCGCATGGCGTAGATCACCGGCAGGAAAGCACCAGAACGCGCGTCGGCCGAGTTGTTCGGACCAGGGCCATAAAAGCTGCGGCCCAACTGTACGAAGAAGGTTTCCGGCGCCATGGTCAGGACAAAATTGCTGCCATAGTGGCCGGTAATCTGCTGCAGGGCGCTGATCAGATTGACCACGATGGGAGTGGTAGGGGCCGTGAAGTCCGTATCACCCTGATTCAGTGACAGTGACTGGTTTTCAAAGTCGATATCGACGCCGTCCAGACCCCACGTATCAATGATGTGTTCGACCGAACTCACAAAATTGTTCACCGCCGTGGCGCTGGTAAGTTGCACCAGCCCATTGGCGCCGCCCACAGAGATAATCACTTTCTTGCCTGCCGCCTGCTTGGCCTTGATGGCGGCTTTGAAGTCGGCATCGCTTTCCACGTTCGGGCATTCGCTCGGTTGGCAACGGGTGAAGGTGATATTGCCGCTGGTATCCGAATCACCGAAGGCCAGGGCGATCACGTCCCAATTGCTGGAGACATTGGCCATCGGGATATAGCCGGAGCCATTGGCAAAGCTGGAATGCAGATAACCCACCAGCACGTGCTTGGGCAAGCTGCCCGACGGGGTCGGGGCGGGTGTCGGAGTGGGGGTAGGCGTCGGCACCGGAGTTGGCGTTGGTGTGGGAGTCGGCGTTGGGGTAGGTGTCGGAGTCGGAGTCGGAGTCGGAGTTGGTGTGCCACCGCTGCAGTTACCCACAACCAGCCACGGCTGGCCGCTGCCTGCAGCGCCGGAGTTGGTGGCCGGGCTCTGGTTTTGAGTCCAGAAGTTGGCTTTGTAGTTGACGCCATTCAGGCTGACCGTGGCGCCACCGTTATACGCCGTGGCGGCGCTCCAGGTGCTGTAGCAACCCGACGAAGGAGTAGGGGCTGGCGTTGGGGCCGTCGTTGGTGTCGGTGTTGCGGTCGGAGCAGGCGTTGGTGTTGGCGTAGGCACCGGGGTGGGTGTCGGGGTAGGCGTTGGTGTCGGTGAGGCGCCGCCAGTATCTACGCCCAAATCCTTCCACAAACTGGGCGTAGAGGCCGGGTTCCAGCCCGCGCCAACGTAATCGGTCTGAGTTACCAGCGCCGAATAATCGTGGCCGTTGTAATAGACAACGGTACCCGCGCTGTAGGTGCCACCATCTTGCCAGACCGGGTAAGCGGCAAAGGCCATGGTAGCGGCAAAGGTGGCTGGCAGCGCGGCGAGCGCAAGCCGGCCCCGTCCGCGTGCGAACAAAGGTCGTTTCATATAAGTCTCCATCCATCCAGTATTGGCTTATTCGTTTATTACGCCCGCTTGCCTGCCGGGTCGTGCTCGTATGATAACGGCATTGTTTGACGAATCAAGGTGTTGATTGAAATAGAGAAAGTCAGATGGGAGGAGTCTGGTTTTACGGTGGAAACGGGCAGATCGGCGGCTGCGAGAAGCAATTGCCGGGCAATTCACCGCATTTTCTGGCAAAACACCTCACAGGCGTTGTCGACATGGTCATGTTAGGGTCATGCAACTGCGGCATTGTTACGTTTCAAGTTGCCGTGCCAGGCAGATTTGCTACCCACCCTCGGCCCACCGCCCACTAGAGAGACCCCTACATGACTCGTTTTACGCAATGGATTGTTGCGGCCTTGCTGCTCGCCTTGTTGCCGGTTTCTGCCATGGCGCTGGAGTCCGATCCGGCTTCTCCTGAAGCCATCGTGCGCGGGGTGAGCAAGGATGTGCTGGAAATCATCAACGACAACGGACAAGACCCGGCGCGTCAGCACACGCTGGCGGATGCCCGGTTGGTGCCACTGGCCGATTTCAATCGCATGACCGCGCTGGCGGTGGGGCGTTACTGGCGCAGCGCTACGCCCGATCAACAACAGGCGCTCACCACCGAGTTTCGCGCCATGCTCGTGCGGACCTGGGTGGCCGTGCTCAGCAATCACAAAGGGGCGCAGGTTGATGTCAAAGGCGCTCGCCCCGGTGATTCTGCCGATGAGCAAACCGTGCATAGCGTGGTGAACCAGCCTGGCCAGCAAGCCATTGCGCTGGATCTGAACTTTGAAAACACCGCTGCGGGCTGGAAGGTCTATGACATTTCGGTCGAGGGCATCAGCTTTATCAATAGTCACCGCAACCAGTTCGGCACGGTTATCCAGAAAGATGGCGTAGATGGTTTGATCAAGCAGTTGGCCGCCAGCAACGCCAAAGCCGCCAGTCGCAATGCCACGAAATAACCTGGTCGCGCAGATGTCGCGGTAAAACAGCGGCACCTGCCCAATCTGGCCGGACCCACACTGTTCAGCCCCAAAAAAAGCCGCCCACGAGGGCGGTTTTTTTTGTTCCCCATTCGGCGTGCAACGCGTCATCAGCTTGAACTGGAGCTCAACAACATCGCCGTTTGTCAGTGAAAATGTAATTTTGTGTCAGCATTCGTCCATAAATGGTTAATGAGAACACTCTAATATAGTGCGCTGATGAACACCTCGTGATGTTGTTACGTGTGTGTTACAGGCGATTTTTAGAATTTATATAATTGAATTGTATGAATTTTATTGATGATCACGATTCAGTGGGCTGGTGGGTCAAGCCCGGCAGTGCCCTGGATGGCAAGTTGCAACAAAAGCCGAATTCGTAAGTAAACTCAGAAGGGATTAGTAAGATGACTATCCGGCAACGCATCATCCTGCTTGTGGCGCTGACCTTTGCCGCAATCATGGCGATTGGCGGCTACGCGATCATTCAGTCTCGTGCCAATGCTTCTGAAGTCAAAATCGTGACTGAAGGTGTGGTGCCCAGCACGCTGGCCTCGGCGGATCTGGTCGCGCGCCTCAAAGACGTACAGCAAGCCACCATGAGCCTGGTGTTTGCGCCTGATGACAACGTTGCCGCTCAGGCTGCCGACAAGCTCAAACAGCAGCAGGCACTCCTGCAAAAGAGCCTGGAATTGCAACGCCAGCAAGCTAATAGCGACACCCAGAAAGCGCTGGTGCAGCAGGCCACGCAAAGCATGGCCAGCTACTTTGGCGCTATTGATGACACCGCCAAATTCAAGGCGGCCGGGCAGCAAGACGTGGCCGCAGCATCGTTGTTTGCCAGCGTCGCGCAGTATCAGGGCGAGCTGGAACAAATTGTCGAGACCCTGCGGGTAGAAAAAAACCGCACCAAAGACGCCGCCATTTCTGGCCTGAACCAGAACCTGGCGCGCACGGTATCGACCATTTCTGTGGTGACTGCGCTGGCCGTGATTGTGCTGACCGCAATTGGCATCTTGTTGTATCGCCAGATCGCCCGCCCGATTGGCCAGATGCAATCCATGATGAGCGGCATCGCTGCCAGCCAGGATTTCACCCAACGCCTGCCGGTTGAGCGCAAGGATGAAATTGGCCAGTCCATGACCGCGTTTAACGTCATGATCGAGCAGATTCAACAAAGCTCGGTCTTGCTGCGCCAGAAAACCAACGACATCCAGTCCATGCTGCAGAACATGCCGCAGGGGATTCTGACCGTCACCGCAGATCAGAAGATTCATCCGGAATACTCCGCTTACCTCAGCACCATCCTCGAAACCGCCGACATTGCCGGGCGCGACGTCATGGATGTGCTGTTTACCCATACCAATCTGGGTGCCGATGCGCTGTCGCAAGTGAACGCCATCTGGGGCGCGTGTATTGACGAAGATGTGATGAATTTTGAGTTCAACCAGCACTTGATGGTGGGCGAAATCGAAAAGACCATGCCTAACGGCAAGGTCAAGATTCTGGATCTGAACTGGTCGCCGATCACTGACGAAAACGACACCACAGTGCGCCTGATGCTGTGCGTGCGTGACGTGACCGAACTGCGCCAACTGGCGGCAGAAGCCAACGACCAGCGGCGTGAACTGGAAATGATTGGCGAAGTGCTGGCAGTGAGTCAGGACAAATTCCATGAGTTCATCATCGGCACCATCCGCTTTGCCGATGAAAATGAGATATTGATTCGCGAATCGCAGGCGATGACCGAACACGTGGTGGCGCAGTTGTTCCGCAACATGCACACCATCAAGGGCAATGCGCGCACCTACGGCCTGCATCATCTGACCAACGTGGTGCATCTGGCTGAACAAAGCTACGAACAACTACGCAAACCGCACGCTGCCATCGTGTGGGATCAGCAACAACTGCTGGATGAACTGGCACAGGTGCGCGCCACGGTGACGCAATATGCGCGCATCAATGAAGTGAGTCTGGGTCGCAAGGGTTCCGGTCGCAACGATCAGGCCGAGCGTTATGTGATGGTCGATAAACACCAGATTCAGGAAACGCTGCGTCGCCTGGAAAACATCAATACCAACAATCTGCATGAACTGGTCGCCGCCCGCGATGCCGTGCGCAAGACCTTGCGTTTGCTCGGTACTGAACCGCTGGCGCAAACGCTGGCTGGTGTGCTGGACTCGCTACCGGCGCTGGCCACCGAGTTGGGCAAAGCTGTCCCGCAAATCAGGATTGAAGATGAAGGCTATGCCATCCCGGCGCATGCGGCTTATCTGTTGAAAAACGTGTTTATGCATCTGATGCGCAATGCGCTCGATCACGGTCTGGAAGATCAATCAACCCGCTTGGCGCAGGGCAAAGCGGCGGCGGGGACGCTGGCGCTCAAACTGGCTGTGACCGACGGCAAGCTGCAGATCGCCTTGCAGGACGATGGTCGCGGTCTGGCGCTGGCGCGGATTCGGGCCACTGCCATGCAGAAAGGTTTGATTGCCACAGATGTCACGCTCAATGACGAACAAACCGCACAACTGATCTTCCATCCGGGGTTCTCCACTGCCGACAAAGTGACCGAAATTTCCGGGCGTGGCGTGGGCATGGATGCGGTGCAGGACTTTATCAAACGCGAGCGCGGCGATATTCGCATCCAGTTTGTCGATCAAGCCGAGGGCGCCGATTTTCGGCAGTTTGCCACCGTGGTTGCGTTGCCGGAGTCGTTTGCCGTGCATATCGACGCTCCGGTGGCGCCGGTGTTGATTCACGCCGCTGCAGTACCGGCGCAAGCCGCGCTGGTTTAACCGTTTACCCAATCTTCAATTTAATCGAGGCGCCGCAGGTGGGCGCCTCTCTTACCTGGAAATAATCCAATGGCACAAGTACTGGTCGTCGACGATTCAAGCACCGTTCGCAATGAAGTCAGCGAGTTTCTCAAATCCAGCGGGCTGACCGTGGCCGTTGCGGTAGACGGCAAAGATGGTCTGGACAAGCTCAAGGCCGACAGCGGCATCAAGTTGATTGTCAGCGACGTCAACATGCCCAATATGGATGGCCTGACCATGGCCGAGAAGATTCGTGGCGATCTGAAAAACAGCGCGGTCAACATCATCATGCTGACCACCGAAAACAGCCCGGTGATGAAAGAGCGCGGTAAAGCGGCTGGTATCAAGGGCTGGATTGTGAAGCCATTCAATGGCGCTTCGGTGGTGGCGACATTTAAAAAGCTGGCGAGCTGATCGTTTGCTGGCCGTTAAACCCGCGGCGCACCGATCTGCGCTGCGGTATCAAGGAACAAGTTTTCAATGAATGTATGGCTTTATGGCGTGGCGTTTACGGCGGTGGGCTTTATCTGTGGCGCCGCCGTATTCTGGTTGCGTGCGCACACACATCAGCGCGATTTTGATCTGCTGCAACGCGCCCAGGCGCGGCGTCTGACCGAACTGGAACAGCGGCCAACTGCTGCCGTGCTGGATGAGCAGTTGCGCCCGCTGCGTGACGAGATCAACCGTCTGACGCAGCAATTGGCCGAGCAAGGTGCGGCCCACGCCGTGGCGCTGGACGTTGCCGCACAGCAAGCGCTCGCCGAGCGCGACCAATGGCTGGTGCAAACGCAACGCGACCATGCCACGCAATACGAGCGCCTGCACATGGCGCTGGCGGATGAACACGCCACGCTCAAGCAGGATATCGAGTCATTGCTGGGAATCGTCAAGGTGGTGGAACGGTGGCATGACGAACTGCAAGGCATTCTGGCCAACAACCGCCATCTGAAAGCGCAAAACGAAGAGTTTGCCCGCATCGTCAAAAACGTAGTGATGCTGGCGCTCAATGCCGCTATCGAGGCGGCTCGTGCAGGCGAGCATGGGCGCGGTTTTGCGGTGGTGGCTGATGGCGTACGCAATCTGGCGCTGACCTCCTCGGACGTGGCTCGTCAGTACCAGCAGAATCTGGATAAAAACGATTTGATCACCACCACCACATTCCAGGACATGCAAGCCAGCGGCAACATGATCCGCAACGCGGTGTTCGGCCTGCGGGCCACGGCGGACAAGATTCACGCCACCATGGAAGTGACCGGCTAATTTATGTTTACCGCAAAAGCTGTCACCGCCATCAACGGGTTATTTGAAACCGCCATCCAGAACCACGCCCGGGCCGATGCTGCTGAAGCGTGCGTGGTTGACTATGTGGCCCAGGCGCCAGCGCCATCGAAAGATGGCAAAGGGCTGCTGGTGGTGCTCAATATTTCGTCTTACCTGTTTCGTATTGTCGCGCTGTTTGATTTCGGCACTGACCAGGCCAGCACGGCGCATCTGGCGCGCCTGGTGCGTAGTAACGAGAGCACCTTGAGCGGCCAGGCGTTGCACGATGCGTGTTCGGAGTTGGTGAACATGATTTGCGGCACGGTGAACCGCAGCGTGTGCAGCAGTTTTCGCCATGCGGGCATGTCCACGCCATTTATTCTTGAACGTAGTTGCGCGCAGTATCTGGCCGAGATCAACCCTTCGGCCACACAGGCCTTTGCGGTAACGGTCAACAAAACCGTGCGCTTCAATGTCACGATCTGTTTGTGCTGTGCGGCTGATACCGAGGTGGATTTCTCGGTAGAAGAAACCCAGCTAGAAGAAGCGGAATCGGGCGAGCTGGAGTTGTTTTGATCACCACCGGCGTCTATCAAGTCATGCAAGTTGAAAGCGTAGTCACCGCGTAACAAGCGCACCACATACTTATAGATGAAGCACGATGTCACTCAGAAGCCGCCTGCAAGGGCGGTTTTTTTTGCCATTTCGCGCTCCCCCGCAACGACTGCGCGCCGGCGGAAGGGTGTGGAATGCACTGAAAAAAGACGACAAATCGACCACTGGTCGGGGCGCTGCCAGCGCGGCCAGAGAATGCGGGCACATCAGTTTTTGCTGTTTTTAATCTTTGTGGTGCTGCAGCATAATCACCTCGATTCTTTTCGTTTGAGCATGAACAACGCTAGGACATGACCATGAATGATCTATCCAGGACCATCGTGCCAGCCAACTCCCGCCGGCCTGCCGCCGCGCCGGAATTGCCCAAGAAAAAACGCCGCCAGACCTTTGAGCAGCGTAACCCGGCCGGATTTGCCTGGCTGATGCCGCAAGACGAACCCAGGAAGTAAATCCAGTCCTGCGTCCTGAGAATCGGCGCGCGCAGGGCCGAAGGCATTATTGCCAAGTGCCGTAAGGATGGTGTCGTGTTTCTGATAAAACTATATATACTGTATATATTATTTTTATCAAAAAGTTGAGGGCGCCATGAAGAAAGCCGCAGTAAATGTTCCAGTGACCGAAGTCGCAACCGCACCCGCCAAACCCGCCGCTACTCCCCGCCGCCGTCCGCTCTCTGCCAAATCCGAAACTTCTGCTTCTGCCGCACCAGCCGCCAAAAAAGCTGCTGCCACGCCAGTCGCGAAGAAGGTCGCTGCTGCTCCGGTAGCCAAAAAGGTTGCAGCTGCGCCAGTTGAGGTGGTGGTGGTGGAAACCAGCAAGAAAAAGAAGAAACCCAAGGTCATCCGCGATAGCTACACCATTCCGGAATCGGACTACGCCAAGCTGGCTGAACTGAAAAAGAAAAGCCTGGAACTGGGTATTCACGTCAAGAAGAGTGAACTGCTGCGCGCTGGCCTGCATGCGCTGGAAGCCTTGCCGGTGGCTCGCCTTAAAACTTTGCTGGGCAAAATTGAGAACATCAAAACCGGGCGCCCTGCAGCTGAAAAACCGGAAGCCCTGGCCAAGACAGACAAAACTGCTGCGCCAAAGCAACCCGCCAAATAATTGAGGATTGAACTGGTGCTGACTTGTGTCGGCCACCAATAAAAACAGCCCCGGACTATGTGTCGGGGCTGTTTTTATTGGTGGCTCCAGTTCAAATGAGTGCTTATTTTTTCGCCATCTGGGCATCCGCATCGTTCAGCGTTTTGAGAAAGGCGATGACATCGTCAATCTGCTGGTCGTTCCACGCTGGATTGCCGCCACGCTTGCGCGTCAGTGGTTCGTCGTTGGTATCGACGTTGTCGCGTAATGCGGTAGGCAGATCGTTGAACTTGTCGATCTTGCCCTTGTGTACCGGATACCAGCGTTGCGGCTGGGTGTCGCGCTGTACGTAAAACTGCAGCGCGGTTTTCAGGTCGTGATACTGGCCATTGTGAAAGAACACCTGGCGCGTAGCAACGTTGCGCAAAGTAGGCGTGCGGAACATGCCGCACCAGGTTTTTTGCTTGCTTTGATCCTGACGCAGCGGCCCGCACAGGCCCATGTCAAAAAACTTTGGATCACGGTTCACTGCCAGCTTGCTGTTGCGCGGTACGCCCAATACTTCAAATTGATAATCGGTAAACAGCGGGTGAGTGCCATCTGCCCCTTTGGTATCAAAGTGGCAAGAAGCGCAGTTGCCGCTTTTGGGGTCATCAAACAATTGCTTGCCGTGCAGTTCCTGGTGGGTGAGCGTGGCTTTGCCATCCATCCAGGCATCGAACTTGCTGCTGTAGGGATGAAAACTCGCGTCGTTCAGCTGGAATTGCGCCAAGGCGACACCGGCAAAGTGCAGGGCGTCCTGATCGCCTTTCAATGCCTGCTCGCCAAACACTTTTTTGAATGCGGCGGCATTGGGGCTACGGCGCAAACGCGCGGCGAAATCAGCTGGCGAGGTATTGGCCATTTCATCCGGGTTTAGCAGGGGAAAGGCGGCCTGGTCATGCAAGGCGTCAAAGCGGCCATCCCAGGTGAAGCCGCCCGTTGGCGGTAGTTCCTGCGATTCCAGTCTTTCCATCAGGCTGGATGGCGATTCCACATGCCATGCCGGTGTGCGATTCAACACGTAACGCAGTGTCGGCACTGCCCGCATGCCCTGGTGTTGCATATCCGGGCCGCCAGGTTGTACCGAGAGCGCATTGGGCGGGCCGTAGGCCTGACTGGCAGAGTGGCAAGAGGCGCATGCTTGCTGGCCAGATGCCGACAAGCTGCGATCAAAAAACAGTTGTTTGCCCAGGTCGGCTGCACCTGGCCATTGTTTAGGGGTTGTACTCACCGCGCTTTGCGGCTGGCTGGCAGTGGGCTGGGTGTGGCTGGTGGTGACCAGGGCAGTGGCGCTGGCCACGCCAGCCACCAGTAGCAACAGCCAGGCTTTACGTTGGATGAGGGGATTCATTGTGCTTTGGGGTGAAAGCACCGAACCGCGCTCATCTTGCCGGCGCGGTTCGGTGTAAAGGTCAATAAGAGATCAATCAGCCATCAATCAATGCAGATTGGTGAAGATGTCGCTGCCAAAACTGGCCAGCCCGGTTTGCCCGGCATATCCCAGATGACCCAGCTGGAAGATGTCTTCAATCGTGCGCAGCATCGAATAGTGGTTGTAGCCAGTGCTGGTCACCGTGCCGCCCTTGATGAACGGCGACAGCAGAACCGCACCGGTGTTGTCACCACCAAAGCTGTTGTAGGTAATGTTGACCTGGAAGGTAATGCCGTGAGTCAGATACGAACCCAGCGCTTGCGTTTGCGGGTAAGACGCCAGGTTCGGGCCTGGTTTCTGGCCGCAGCAGGTTGCGCCGGTGTAGATCGCGGTCAACGTGCCCGTAGTGGCGCTGGTCATGACTGTGGTGCTGGTCGCTGCCGAGCTTTCGTCAAAGTTGATGATCAGCAAACCGTCTTGCTTGAAGGCTGGCGACGCCATGATGATCGGCACCCATTTCTTCAGGAAGGCATCGGCGGAAACCAGACCGCCAGTCTCACCGGTGACGCAGGTGCCGGAGCTGCCGCCGCCGCCATCGTGGCCGTCATGGCACAGGTTAGGCGTAATGAAGTTGAAGTTGGAAGTGGTCGAGATCGACTGCAGATCGGTCTGCAGATGAGCCAGTTCCACCACATTGGCCGCGCAATCAGACGAATCAATGATCGAGTGGAAATACGCAAACGGATTGTGACGTGTCGCGTACTGGTCGCCATTGGCCACGGCCACGCTGGACGCTTCCGGGCTTTGCGTCATGTCTTGTGTGCCAATCACCGGATGGCCACAGGTTGCGGATTCACGGGATGGATCGTTACCCATGTCTTCCATGTAACCGTGCCAGGTCAGATTGGCTGCTTTCAACTGGTCAGGCAGGGTTTTGACTGTGGCGGGGTAAACGCAACCGTGGCCGATGGCCTGGCCATCAGCATCGGTGCCGGTTTGCGCGAAGTCGCTGTAGGTCTGGCAGTCGGTATTGGTATCCGGATTGCCTGCCTGACCCGAGATCATGGCGATGTAGTTATCCAGACTGACGTGGCCGGTGCCGAAGTACTGGGTCAACAACGCGCCCTGGGTCGGCAGAGTCTGCGATAGATAGGTTGCCGGGCTGCTCGCACCGAAGGTGGTGGTGTAGTTTTCGTTTTCCAGCGTAATCACAAAGACGTGCTTGATGCTGCTGCTGATGGTCGGCGCAGGAGTCGGCGTCGGGGCTGCAGTAGGTGTTGGGGTCGCTGTCGGCGTGCTGCTGCTATCGCTGCTACCGCTATTACAGCCCACCATCGCGCCCATGACGATAAACGAGCCGAGTAATGCGGCAAGCCACCGGTTCGATCTTGATTTCATTATTGATGTTCCCTGATCCAGTTTTTTGGGTTCACGCCAACGCTCGAGACGGCGCTGGTCGCTGCTGCATCAGAACATACATGTATGTATTTTTTATGAAGCCAAGGTTGCAGTGGGGGGTGCAACCAGGCACGCCCAAGTGAGATTCACTGCAACGAGTGGTGGGGGTAATCAGGAAGGGAGGGTGCCGCTGCCACTGGTCAAGGCAGCAGCCACCCCGCGGGTCGGTGAACTCAAACCAGTGGCTTTAGCCCATCCAGCAAAGTGGGCACCAGCTCGCTGATGGTCGGGTGGATATGCAGCGCGTATTGCAGCGTAGGGTAGGGCGCGCCAGCGGTCATGATGTCGATGATGCTATGGATGGCTTCGTCGCCTTCAATCCCCAGAATGCCTGCGCCAATGATCTGGCGGGTTTGGGCATCGACCAGCACTTTCATCATGCCGTCGGTTTCGCCGCGTTCACGGGCGCGGCCGACGCGTGACATGGGCATGGTAGCGATCAAGGCGTCGCGGCCGCTTTTGCGCACATCGGCTTCGGACATCCCGACGCGCGCCAGTGGCGGGTCAACAAACACCGCATAAGCCATGATCCGTGAGTCGACACTGCGTGGGCGGCCATCCAGCAAGTTGGCGGCCACGATCTGGAAGTCATCATATGAGGTATGGGTGAAGGCGCCGCGCCCGTTGACGTCACCAATCGCCCAGATGCCGGGCACGGATGTGCGTAGCTGGCCATCCACGGTGATCAAACCCTGCTTGTTGGTGGTGATGCCAGCCGCGGCCAGGCCCAGATCGTCCGTGTTGGGTTGGCGGCCAGTGGCAAACAGCAAATGTGAGGCATCCAGCGGCTCGTTGGCGTTCTGCAAAGTCAGGCGCACGCCATCGTCAGGCAGCGGGTCAACGCGGGCGAGGTCAGCGTTGAACAGAAAATTGACGCCTTCGCGCTGCAATACGCTTTGGATGATCAACGCCAAATCTTCATCTTCTCGCCCCAGCACGCGTTCGCCGCGCACCAACACCGTAACGCGGCTGCCAAAACGCCGGAAGATCTGCGCAAACTCCAGCGCAATATAACTGCTGCCGACAATGACCAGATGCTCAGGCAAGTCAGTTAATTCCAGCAACGTTGCGTTGGTGTGGTAGCGGATATGTTCCAGGCCAGCTACCGGCGGCACCATCGAACGCGTGCCGGTATTGATGAAAATCTCGCTGGCTTGCAGCTCTTGGGTTATCTGGCCATTCGCGTTGCTGATGCTCAGCGTATTGGCACTGGTAAAGCGGGCGTGACCGTTGAAAATCGTCACGTTGTCTGCGGTGCGCAGCCATTTTTCTACGCCATCGCGCGACTGGCCGATGATCTGGTCTTTACGTGCTTTGACCCGCGCCAGATCAACACTGATCGTGCCGGAGATATCGACACCCAGCGCGGCGGCATGGCGTGCGACATGCGCGGCGCGAGCGCTCGCAACGTAGCTTTTGGTCGGCGTGCAGCCAACATTAACGCAGGTGCCACCAAACGTCGCCCGCTCGATTACCGCGGTTTTGCGCCCGCTGGCGCCCAGCCGCACTGCCAGCGGCGAACCGCCTTGGCCGGTGCCAATGACAATTGCATCAAACTGATCGGGCATGACTGGTTTTCCTGTGGCGAGCGTCAGCACAAGCGGCGACGGGCTTTGTGAGCATAGACGATGCCACCGGGGAAGAAAGCCGCGTTGCCGCCAGCGGCGCTGTCACGTGTTGACTAGACCAGTCGTGTACTTCTCCCCATCACTTTTCCATCCTATAGTGGCGGCTGGCGTCCCGATCCGGGTGGTGTGTTTGTGGCTCGGGTTCGTGCTGTCTTGTCTGTGCAATGCCCGCTTCAAACCGCGTTTATTCCCCTTTTCTTATGACCAGGAAGGTTACCCATGACGAAGATTGCCATTGTGTTTTTCAGCGGCTACGGCCACACCGCCAAGCAGGCGCAAGCAGTACACGAAGGTGCGGATTCGGCTGACGGCGCGCAAGCCACGCTGTATCAGATTGATGCCAATGGTGATTTGCCTGAGGGGGCATTTGAAGCCATCAGCGCGGCGGATGCCATCATTTATGGCAGCCCGACCTATATGGGCGGCCCGGCATGGCAGTTCAAGAAATTTGCCGATGCTTCATCCAAACCATGGTTTACCCAAGCCTGGAAAAACAAGGTTGCCGCTGGCTTTACCAACTCCGCCTCGGTGAACGGCGACAAGTTTTCTACCATTACCTATTTCTGGACGTTGTCGCAGCAGCACGGGCAAGTCTGGGTCGGCACCGGTTTGATGCCAGCCAACACCAAGGCCCATGGCCCGAACGATGTGAACTGGACTGCCGGCTCTGGCGGTGCGCTGGCTATTTCGCCAGCGGATGCTTCGCCGGACGAAGCACCGCGCGCTGGTGATCTGGAAACCGCGCGCCTCTTGGGCAAGCGCGTCGCCGAGTTTGCAGCGCGTCTGAAGTAATCCGCAGTAATCAGTCTGAGTATGAGCGGGGTACGGTGCGAAAATTGCACCGCCCCGCTTTTTGGTCGCCGGGGTGGGCTGTCCATACCGGCAACGATGAATATCCAGTGAAAAGCGAATGAACAGTTCAATCATCATCCAGCAACCGCAAGGCTCGGCCACGCAACTGATTTTGTTGTTTCACGGCGTTGGCGCCAGTCCGGAACATATGGTGCCGTTGGGTGAACAGTTGGCAGCCCGGTTTGCGCAGGCGTTTGTTGTCAGCGTGCAAGCATCCCACGCATCCGATCTGGGGAGTGGTTATCAGTGGTTTTCAGTGCGCGGCGTCACCGAAGAAAACCGCCCGGCGCGGGTGGCGGAGGCGCTACCGGTTTTTGTCGACCACGTTAAGCATTGGCAAACGCAAGCTGGGGTTAACGCGACCGCCACGGTGCTGGTCGGATTCTCGCAAGGTGCCATTATGGTGCTGGAATCAACTCAGCTGGCGACACCCATCGCTGATCGCGTCATTGCTTTGTCCGGCCGTTTTGCCCTGCCGCCACGGTCTGCGGCGTCAGGCGTCAAACTGCATTTGATCCACGGTACAGCCGATGCCATCATGCCGTATCAGCAAGCCGAGCAAGCTGCCCGACAATTGAATGACCTGGGCGCCGAGGTTACGCTGGACCTGATTTCAGGCCTTGGCCATGGCGTAAACGGTGAGGTACTGGCGCATTTGCTACAGCGATTGACCAGCTAACAGCGCGGTTCATGGCGGGCCGGTCAATTCGCTATTTGCCTTGGTGTTTTTCAGTGAGATTCGATATCTACGGCAGATTCCAGCTGGAAATACGGCGCGAGCAAAACCAATGGGCTATTTATCGCCCAGGCGTTGGCACATTGCTGGCAGATCACAAAATCGTGATTCCGGCCGATTTGCCCGAAAGTGAAATCACCTTGTTTCTGAATGACATGTTTCATGAAGTGGCCGATGGATCGCGCGATATTGTATTAATGCCCTAACGCTGAAGTTACAGCCCAAACGCAGATATTTTTTTATTAGTATTCGCTTAAATACGCCTGCACATTGTTTGGGCAACACGGCACAAAAAAAGCAGATTCAAAGCGGATGTTGCCGAGGCTTTTGCCGCTGTATTCATGCCAAACGCCGTGCATTGTGGTTTTGTTGCGGACAGAACCAGCGGGGCTGGCCAATTGCGGCTGCACCCTCGCGCCCGTTGAACTAGAATACAGCCATCTTGTTGGAGGCCCATTTTTACCATCATGTCTGAACATCAATCTCCGGATTTGGCTGGCCAAAAGCTCAATGAGCAGCGTTTTCATATTCTGGAACGCATTGCCAATGACATGGGCGGGAATATTGTTTTTCCGGTTTGCTTTGAAATTACCGCCAAAATCAGTTTGGTGATGCGCAGTAATTCTGCATCAATCCAGAAAATTGCCGTTGAAGTACAAAAAGACCCGTTGGTAACCACCAAGTTGCTGAAACTGGCTAATTCGGTGACGTATAACCCGACCAATGCTACCACCGTCGATTTGCACACGGCGCTGTTGCGGGTCGGCATGGAAGCGACGCGGGCTTTGGCGCTGGCCTGTGCCATGGAGCAAATGTCGCAATCCAAAGAGGTTTCGCCTTTTGAAGCGTTTTCTCGCGAAATCCTGGCTCACAGTCTGAAAACGGCGGTCATTGCCAAGCTGCTGGTGCAGCGGTTGAATGTGCGGTTGAATGCCGACACCGCATTTCTGGCCGGTCTGGTACACGATCTGGGTGCGTTTTATATCCTGCATCACGCCGCACGTTATCCAGAACTGGTCGAACGCCCGGACTCGGTGAAGTACCTTGTGGCGCAATGGCATGAAAGCATTGGTGTGATTTTGCTGGACGCGTTGGGCCTGCCAGCCGAGGTGGTGGAGGCCGTGGCAGATCACGATTTCCCGCGCAACCGGGTGGAAAACCTGCGCACGCTTTCGGACGCGGTCTATGTCGCTAACCTGTTTGCGGACGGTTTTGGCGAAATGAACAAGCTCGATACTCCCGATCTACACTTGCCCGACGAGTTGGCAGATCCCAAATACGTGGATCTCAAACCGGAAATGGATGCGGCCTGCGAAGAAATCTTGAGCACCTGGTAGGCTTGCGCCACACGTGAATGGATTGCGCGGGCAATACAAACGAAGAACGGAACTTGTTGAATGAGCACTGAATTACAAATTGAAGATATCACCGTGGGTGACGGCAAGGCGGCGGTCAAGGGCGCGCTGATTACCACGCAGTACAGCGGGTTTCTGGAAGATGGCACCTGTTTTGATTCGTCGTACGAGCGTGGTCAGCCGTTTCAGTGCGTGATTGGCACCGGTCGCGTAATCAAGGGCTGGGATCAAGGCTTGATGGGCATGAGGGTGGGCGGCAAGCGCAAGTTGTTTGTACCAGCCCATCTGGCCTATGGCGAAAGGCAGATCGGGACGCATATCACGCCCAATTCGAATCTGGTTTTTGAAATTGAATTGCTCGAAGTGCTGACTCGCGATGACTGAGCCTGCCGAATCCATTAATGTCATGCAGCAAGTGGCGCAGACGCAGATTCTGGCGGCAGAAGAACAATTGCGCCAGGCCATGCTCGACTCCGACATCGCCACGCTCGAAGCGCTACTGGCGCCCGAGCTGATTTTTACCAATCATCTGGGCCAGCGGGTCAGCCTGCAAGATGATCTGGATGCCCACCGTTCGGGACAATTACAGATTCATACGCTCACCCTGAGCGAGCAGCAGGTGCACACGCACGGCGATATGGGCGTGGTGTCGGTGCGCGCCCAGATAGCCGGGATTTACGCGGGTCAACCGGCCAATGGTGATTTCCGGTTTACGCGGGTTTGGGCCTTGACTGCCGACCGCACGGCCTGGCGAGTTGTCGCCGCGCATAGCGGGCTGGTAGTGTGACGGGTTGATCGTAATCCCGGAAATGCCAGATGACACTCCTGTTTGCCGTTCGCGTCCTGGCGCTGCTAGTCTGGCTGGAAGCGCTGTCCTGGGCGTCGGTGCGCTGCAATCCAAAGTGGTTTGAACAACAGCAATGACGCCCGAAGAGTCATTGCACCAGGCCATCAATCAGCAGGTGGCGCTGGTGCCTTATGACCCCAACTGGCCGCTATTGTTTGCCCGGGAGCAGGAACGGCTAAGCCAGCTGTTCGGCCCGGTATTCCTCGATATCCAGCACATCGGCAGCACGGCCATCCCCAATATGCTCGCCAAACCGGTGATCGACATCCTCGCCGGAGTCGAGCCCATGCCGGTCGCGGTGGGACTGAACGGGCCGCTGTGCAACGCCGGCTACACCACCTCCGCGCAATTCAACGCTTCACTCACCGATCGGCAATGGTTCATGCGCTGGTCTGAAGGCGTGCGTACCCACCATTTGCATGTGGTCGTGTACAGCTCGACTCAATGGCAAGAGCGTCTGCAGTTTCGCGACACACTGCGCCATGACCCCCAACTCGCCGCGCAATACGCCGCGCTCAAGACGCAACTGGCGCAGCAGTTCGGCGATGACCGCGAGGCCTATACCGATGCCAAAGGCGAGTTTGTCCGGACAGTGCTGGGCAGCTAAGCACCGACACCCCCTCCGGGCTAGCCCTCCAGAATGTGCCACTCCGGATTCCAGGTGCGAACGCCATCCACCTGCTAGATTGCAGCAATAACGGTGCAAAACCGAACGTCAGCCGCCCTTGCAACGCCTGTTCTCTCTCGCCACGACTTGCAGTCATATGTCACGTGTCGTCGGGTTTGAGCATGCGCATTACAAAAATCAGATATGCCAGGAGCAGGCTCATGAATATCAGCACCCGCATTGCGTCTCTTCTTGCCCTTGCCGTGATTGGCCTGGTGGTGCTCGCCGCCTGTGCTTTTGTTTCTTTCAGCCGTCTCACGGGCAATCTGCAAGACATTGCCGATAACACGCTACCCAGCGAAGCCACCATCGCTGCCATTCAGCTCAACATCAGTCGTACCAAACTGGCTGTAGAAGAATTGCTGCGGCAAGACGGCGGCCAACAGGCGCAGGATGCGCACGTGACGGAACTGCGCACCCAGGTGGCCGCGCTTTTCAAAAAGTACAATGACAGCATGATCTCGGATGAGAAAGACAAGGGTATGCTGGAGGCCAACCTGGCGTTGTTCAACCGCTGGCTGGGTGGCGTGGACCAATACATGGCGTTGGCTAAGGGGGGGCAGGCTGACAAAGCCCGGCAACTACTGACTGAACAAGTGCTGCCACTGGACAAACAACTGGACGATGGTCTGGATGCGTGGACCAAATACAACGACGGGCTGGGTGAGCAAGCCAAGCAGGCGGCGTACAGCACTATTTCGGCATCGAGGATCACGCTGATTATGGTCAGCCTGGTGACCATTCTCGCGGTCTTGGGCATTGGCATCTGGTTGTATCGCGGCATTACCGGACCGGTTTCCAGCTTGCGTACTTTGCTGCAAGACATCTCGCAAAGTCTGGATTTCACCAAGCGCTCGCCCGCCACCTCAAAAGACGAAATTGGGCAGACGGTCACCGCAGTCAATCACTTGCTCGAGACGGTTGAACGCAGCATGCAGCAAATTCTCTTTGCCACCGGCGAGGTGTCCACCATGGCCAGTACCATGTCTGGCACTGCCAACGAGGTTGCCACCAGTTCCCGCCGGCAAAGTGACGCGGCCAGCAATATGGCTGCGGCGGTCGAAGAGGTCACCGTCAGTATCAACCACGTGGCAGATCAGGCTCGCCAGGCGGCCAATGCGTCGTCACGCTCGGGCGAACTGGCATCTGAAGGCGAGCGGGTTATCGGCCAGACCACCAGCGACATCCGCGAAGTTCAGCGCACCATTGAAACCGTCGCCACCAAGGTCGAAGAAGTAGAAGGCAGCAGCTTGCAGGTCGACTCAGTGCTCAAGGTCATCAAGGATGTGGCCGAGCAGACCAATTTGCTGGCGCTGAACGCGGCCATTGAAGCCGCCCGTGCGGGTGACGCGGGTCGTGGTTTTGCCGTGGTGGCCGATGAAGTGCGCAAACTGGCCGAACGCACAGCATCTTCGACCGTAGAAATTGGCAAGATCATTCAGCAGATGAAGGACACCAGTCTGGATGCCAACAAACAGATGTCTGGTGCAGTTGAAGTTGCCCGTTCAGCCGTAGGCCGTGCGGCGCAGGCAGAAAGCTCAATCGCCACCATCCGCGAGTCATCCAGCGTGGCGGTGGATTTGGTCGGGCAGATCACCAATGCCATTGCCGAGCAAAGCACCGCCAGCAATGTCATCGCCAATCAGGTTGAATCGGTCGCACAAATGACCGAACAAAACAGCGAGGCGGCACAAAGTACAGCCAGATCGGCGGACGAACTCAAGCTTATTGTGGCGCGCCTGACCGCCGAAATTGGCCGTTATCGCCTGGTGCCAGCCTGAGTCGGGATCATCCGCTCAGGCCAGACAAGCGCCCAGGGAGCTCAGGGCTGCACAAAAGTCACGGCGTAACTGAAGCTGCGCGTGCTGCCGCCGATCATGACATTGGCGATGCTCACGCTCAGTTTGGTGTCGGCAGGCAAGCGTGACCAGCCGCTGGCGGAAGTGCTTAGCGACCAGCTCAGGGTGTTGTCACCGTAACCATTGGGTAATTGGCCGACACCGGTCAAAGCCACTGGATTGCCCGCATCATCTTGCACCGTGACGGTCGCCGCCGAGAAATCGGCGCCTGGATAAGAAAACGACCATTGCATAGCGGGATCAGCAATGTGGCTGTCTACCGGGACGTAACCAGCCGGTGGCCACGCCACGCCATTCGCAAGCGTCACTGCCGGGCCATCATTGCCGAGCACCCACAGCGCGTTGGCACGTGGGGTATCGCCAGGCCCGACGATGGCCAGACGCGAATACAGTACCCAGCGCCGATGCCCCAGCGAACTGACGCCGGAATCCTTGATGTACAAGCCCGGGCCGCCAATGCCGCTATTCAATGTGGGCGAGCCGAGCGCCAGATTGGAACTACCGGCGGCAGTGGCGCCATCTGCGGTGTAACAAGTCCAGCTGGTGGGTGGCGAGTGATTGAGCGCGCTGTTGGCGTCCATCATCAGTGCGGCTTGCTGCGCCTTGGCGGCCAGCGGCAAGGACAAGGTGACATTGCCGCTTTCACCGGCCATGGCGCGGTAATAATTCAGCAGGCGGACTTCGGCGTTTTTATAGGCCAGGGGCGTGTCGCCAGCCAGGCAACTGCCGACATTGCCGGTCCAGCTGAAAGCGGTTTGCTGCAATGGCAAAAACGAATCCTGATACCGTGCGATGACCTCGGCCCGGTTGCTGGTATCGATCGGGGCGAAAGCGGTACCGCTGGCATTGCCCACAGGCGTTGGTGTTGGCGTGGGCGTTGCAACGGGTACTGGCGTCGGCGTGGCTGTCGGCGTCGAAGTTGTTGAATCCGAACCACCACCGCCGCCGCAAGCGGCGAGCAACAAAGTAGTTTGCAGGGTTAAAGCCAAAGCCAGTTGGCGGGATTGTCGAGCGGATCGGGTCGGCACAAAGGGCGTTGAATATTTCATCATGTATCCGGTTCTGGTTTGGGCGCCATAGTAAATGCCGCGCGTCGCCAGGCCTGACGTCGGTGATGATTGGTGGGCTTCAAATCCGTCTTCAGGTGGCACAAGAAATGGGGCAAGCCGCTTTACCTGATCCGCAGAAAATGGTGACTAACTTTTAACGCGTGTCAGCAAAAGCGATACGCCGTGATGTCTGCAGCTTGTTGGTTCGCAGCTGGCTTGCTAGTTTCAATTACTGCAATCAGGACCAGCGGTAGACGTCGGTAGATGCTTTTTTATCGATTTATTTCATTGGCTTACTTGTTGCTCAATGGGCGGCTGGAAACAATATTTACCGGTGTTCCTTGCTTTATCAGCGCGCCTGATTACTCTCATAAATACTGCCGTACAAAATTACAAAACCATGATGCGCTGATTGAGTTTTCCTGTTCAGGCTTACGGATGATGTCTGCTGCAGGAGTCTGGTTGCGCAATCAACCGCGCACTAATTACGGCGTGCCAGCGTGTTCGTGATCGATGTAGATCAGTCACCAGTGTTGCCGCCGCCAAGGCGCAAATTGGTCCGACGGAGCTGGGTCTGGTGCAGAAAGGGGGGCAAGGTGAAACAACAGCACATCGCATTATTGGCGCTCGGTCTGATCAATCTGGCCGTGAGCTGTTTGATCGCCAGTATCTGGTGGTACGGCTTGATACTCGGGCTAGTGGTTGGCGCACTAGCCTGGCTGCTGGTCAGCCAGCTATCCAGCCTGGCCGCGCGTGAGGTTCGCAGCCTGGAACCCATTGTCCAGGTTGATTCCGAACTCACCCGTTATGCCCAATTGCCTGATCTGGTCACCGGTGTGGTGCCGTTGTGGTGCCGCAATATCGAGCTGGCGCGGGGCCAAACCCGCGAGGCCGTAGATAACCTGGTGGTGCGCTTTGCCGGAATCAACCAACGTCTCGGCGGTACGGTTGAGCTGGCATCGGCCAGTGGCGGCGGCGCCATGGTGCGCATGATCGATGAATCCCGCACCCAACTGGATGGCATTGTGCGTGCGCTGGAACAAGTGCTGCACGCGCGTGAATTGCTGCTGCATGAAATAGAAGGTCTGGGCGAATTCAACGCCGAACTCCAGAAAATGGCCGCTGACGTGGCGCAAATTGCCGGGCAAACCAATCTGCTGGCACTGAATGCTGCCATTGAAGCCGCGCGTGCCGGTGAGGCTGGGCGCGGATTTGCGGTGGTGGCCGATGAAGTACGCAAGCTGTCCAATATGTCGGGCGACACCGGCAAGCGCATTGCCACCAAGATTGAATCCATCAATCACACCATCGAAGCCGCGCTGCACTCCGCCAGCGAAATCTCCAAAGAAGAAGCCGTGATGATTGCCAACTCGCAGCATGTCATTACCGGCGTGGTGGAGAACTTCCAGCAAGCCGCCGAGCAACTGGCGGGTACGGTGGGGCAACTGGAGGCCGAAAGCCGCTCGGTGGAACAAGAAGTGCAGGAAGTGCTGGTTAATTTGCAGTTTCAGGATCGCATCAGCCAGATTCTGGAACACGTCACGCTGGATATGCAAAAGCTCGCCAGCCTGTTGCAAGGCCAGCAATTGCTGCCAGAACAGCGCGCATGGCTGGCCGAACTGGAGCGCTCTTACACCACGCTGGAACAGCGCTCTGTGCATCACGGGCAGCAAGCGAATGCGGCGGCGGCCTCGTCATCGTCCATTGAGTTCTTTTAGCCTGGCCCGGTTAATCCGGCCACTGAACCCCCTGATTACATTGACTGACCTTCTCCCAAGGACCTCTTCATGGCCAAGACCATCCTCATCGTCGATGACTCTTTCAGCTTGCGCCAGACATTGGGTATCGCCCTGAAAAGTGCTGGCTACGACGTGGTGGAAGCGGTCGATGGTAAAGACGCGCTGACCAAACTCGATGGCCGTAAATTCAATCTGATCATCTCTGACGTGAACATGCCCAACATGGATGGCATCAGCTTTGTCAAAGCGGCCAAGTTGCTGCCCAACTACAAGTTCACGCCGATCATCATGCTCACCACCGAAGGCGACGAAACCAAGAAGGCCGAAGGTCGGGCGGCGGGAGTAAGGGCGTGGGTGATCAAGCCGTTTCAGCCGCCGGTGCTGCTCGATGCCGTCTCCAAACTGATCATGGCTTAAGAGCCAGCGATGACGCCAGTGGACTCCGCCGGGCCAGTTGCCACCTGCAAATTTGAAGGTGAGATCACCATTTTCCGGGCGGCTGAACTCAAAGATACCTTGCTGCAGGCGCTGGCGCTGCCCGAACCGGCACTGGAAATCGATCTATCCAGCGTTGAGGAAATCGATAGCACCGGCATTCAGTTGTTATTGGCCTTGCAGCAAGAAGCCCGCCGCCAGGACAAAACGGTGATCTGCACACAGCCCAGTCCGCAATTCATGGCGGTGGCGCAATTGCTGAATGTGGCCGACCGCCTGCTGGCCGGGCCGACTGTGCTGGTTGAGGAGGGCTGAGCATGGATATGGATATGGCCCGTGACGCGCTGGTGCAAGAAGCGCGCGAATTACTCAGCGCAATGGAAAGTGCGCTGCTGCAAATTGAAACCAGCGGTGCCGACAGCGAGGCCATCAACGCCATTTTTCGCGCCGCGCACACCATCAAGGGCTCCGCCGGGCTGTTCGCATTCAATCGCATCGTCAGCTTTACCCATGTCGTGGAAAGCGTGCTCGACCGCGTGCGCAACGGCAAATTGCCAATTGATGGTCCAATGTTGTCGCTGCTGCTCAATTGCGGCGATTACATCGCGCAATTGGTCGATGCCATTGCTGATCGCACTGAAGAAATTGAACCCGATGAAACACGCCGCGCCGGGCTGGAACAACAGCTGAATGGTTTGCTGGGAGAGATTCCTTCGGTAGCCGCGGCGGCTGAAACCGCTCCGGTAGAGGCCGTCGACGATGTATTGCCAGAGGTGGTGGCTGTTGATGGCGTGGCCAACGACAACTGGCATTTGTCGCTGCGCTTTTCGCCCGACGTGCTGCGCATGGGTCTGGACCCTCTGTCTTTCCTGCAATACCTGGGCAACGTCGGCACCATCGTTAATCTGCATACCTTGACCGAGGGTGTGCCCGCGCTGGCTGAACTGGACCCGGAACAACATTATCTGGGGTACGAGCTTGATCTGGTTTCCACTGCCGATCGTGCCAGCATCGACTCGGTGTTCGATTTTATCCGCGATGACGCAACCATCCATCTATTGCCCCCGCATGCGCCAATTGCCGAATATCGTGCGTTGCTGGCCGAGGTTGTCGAGCCGGAACGGGTGGCAGAGCTATTGGCGCAAGGCAGTCTGACCGCCGACGAACTGGCACAGGCGCTGGCGCCTGAGGCCGGGGTGGAGATCGTCACTGCCACGCAAGTGCTGGCGGTGGATTCGCTCCTCAAGGCCGCTGTGCCGACCAATCGTCCCGGCGAAGAAAAGCGGGGCTATGAACAGAAGTTCATCAAGGTTGAGGTCTCCAAGCTGGATCAACTGATTGATCTGGTCGGAGAGTTGGTGATTGCCGGGGCCGGGGCTTCGCTGATTGCCAGCAAGCGCAAGGATTCGCAGTTTGAAGAGGCCGTGCAATCGATCTCCGAACTGGTCGAGCACATCCGTGACGCCGCGCTCAACTTGCGCATGGTGCCCATCGGCGAAGTGTTCCAGCGCTTTCCGCGCGTGGTGCGGGATATCTCGCTGGAACTGGGAAAAGAGATTGAACTGGTGGTAACCGGGGCGGATACGGAACTCGATAAAAGCATGGTGGAACGACTGGCCGATCCGCTCATGCATATTGTGCGCAATGCCATGGACCACGGCATTGAAGCCACCGAAGCGCGTATTCAAGCAGGCAAAGCGGCCGCGGGCACGCTGCGGCTGAACGCCTATCACGAGTCCGGCAGCATTGTGATCGAAGTCTCGGACGATGGTCGCGGCCTGAACACCGCGCGCATTCTGGCCAAGGCGGTGGAGCGCGGGCTGGTCGCGCCGGAGCAGATTCTGGCCGAACACGAGATTTTCCGGCTGATCTTTGAACCGGGTTTTTCCACTGCCGAGCAAATTACCAACTTGTCTGGCCGCGGCGTGGGCATGGACGTGGTGCGCAAGAACATCGAGTCGCTGCGTGGCGAAGTGGAGATTCTCAGCACCGAAGGCGTCGGCACCACCGTACGCATTCGCCTGCCGTTGACGCTGGCCATTATCGATGGCTTCCAGGTCATGGTGCATGACGCGGTGTTTGTGATTCCGCTGGATCTGGTCATCGAGTGCATCGATCTGGCAGGCCAGGACGGACATCACGATATCGTCAAACTCAGAGGTGAGCCGCTGCCGTACTTGCGCTTGCGCGATCTGTTTGAAATGCCCCGGCTGGAACAGGGCCGGGAAAGCCTGGTGGTGGTGCAGTTTGGCCAGCAACGCGCCGGGCTGGTGGTTGATCGCCTGCTGGGCGAATTCCAGGCGGTGATCAAACCTTTGGGCGAATTGTTCAGCAGGATAAAAAGCATCAGCGGTTCCACCATCCTGGGCGATGGCAAGGTGGCGCTGATTCTGGATGTACCGAATCTGGTGCATCAAGCCATGGTGCAACAAGCTGTACCGCACCCCGGCAAGGCCGCCAATGGCTTTGCTTCCCCCCAGAAAAGCAACGGATGATCAGGGAGTTCTCATGAATGCCATCAATCAAATGCGGCTGGGCAGCAAGCTGCTGATCGGCTTTTGTATTGCGTCTTTATTGACGCTATTGATTGGGGTCTTTGCCCTGATCAACATCACTCGCGTGGGGGCCGGTGGCAGCGCCATCTATACCGAAAACCTGCTGGCCATCAGCAACCTGGGGCGGGCCAATACCGCGCTGAGCGCACACGCCCGTACCGTGGTGCGGATGATGACGCAACCCGACCAGACCGAGGAACTGCGCAACGCTGCGGTGCGTTATCAACAGTATGCGGACACGTTCAATAAATATTGGCCGCTCTACCTGCAAACAGCGTCATCAGAAAATGAAGGACACCTGCGCGAAACGCTCAAACCCATGCTGCAGGACTATTTTGCGGCCTCGGATAAAGCACTCAAGCTGATCCTGGATGGCCATGCCGAAGAGGCGAAGCCGTTGGTCAACAATGATCTGCGCAAGATGATCAGCAAGATGGACGGCGTTCTTAGCGATATCGCCACCGATAACGAGAAACAAGCGCACGACGCCAACGAGAACAACCAGCAAACCATCACCAATGTGCGCAACATGACCATCGCCATTGTGATTGTGGCGTTCGTGATCTCGATTGCCATGGGCATTTTGCTGGCACGTATGGTCACCCGCCAGGTCGGCGGCGAGCCCACTGAAGCGGTGCGCATTTTGCAGCAAGTGGCAGACGGCGACCTGACCGTGCGCGTAGATGTACGGCCCGGCGATACCACATCGATGCTCTACAGTATTCAACTCATGATTGAGAAACTCACTGGCGTGATGAGTGATGTCTCGACCTCGGCCAGTGCGCTGGCGTCGGCTTCAGAAGAAATCTCCGCCTCTGCCCAGGCGCTGAGCCAGAACGCCTCCGAGCAAGCGGCCAATGTGGAAGAAACCAGCGCGGCGGTGGAAGAAATCACCTCCACCGTTTCGCAGAATTCCGAGAACGCACGCGTTACCGACGGCATGGCGACCAAGTCTTCCAGCGATGCGGGCGAGGGCGGTGATGCGGTGAAACAGACGGTGCAGGCCATGCAGCAAATTGCCGGCAAGATCGGCATCATCGATGACATTGCCTACCAGACCAATTTGCTGGCGCTGAATGCCGCCATTGAAGCGGCGCGCGCGGGCGAGCACGGCAAAGGCTTTGCCGTGGTGGCCGCTGAAGTGCGCAAGCTGGCAGAGCGTTCGCAAGTGGCCGCGCAAGAGATCAGTTCGGTGGCGGCCAATAGCGTGATGATGGCGGAACGCGCCGGTAGCTTGCTGGATCAGATGGTCCCGGCGATCCGCAAAACGGCTGATCTGGTGCAGGAAATCTCGGCGGCATCGCGCGAGCAGGCCAGCGGGCTGGACCAGATCAACACGGCGGTATCGCAACTGGCTCAAACCACGCAAATGAACGCCTCGGCCTCTGAACAATTGTCGTCTACATCCGAGGAAATGAGCGCGCAGGCTATCCAGTTGCAAGAGTTGATCCGCTTCTTTCGCGTGGCCGACGGTGGCAGCAGTGCCAGTCATCGTCAGCCAGCGCGCCGGGCTGCAGCAGCAGTTCCGCGGGGCGGTTATGGCGGGCGTGGCAACGAAGCGGTCGATGAATCCGCCTTTACCCGCTTTTAGGGAGCGCCACCATGCTCAGTCCGGCAGCGGTGACCGCCGCCAGCGGCCCTCCGGCATTGTTGGCAGCAGAGAATCTGCAGTTTCTGACTTTCTCGCTGGAAGGCGAGCTGTTTGCGGTCGCCATTGAACATATCCGCGAAATCATCGAGTTCAATGGCTTGACGGCGATTCCGCTGATGCCCGCCTTTTTGCGCGGCGTGATCAACCTGCGCGGCGCGGTGGTGCCGGTGATTGATCTGGCCGCGCGCTTTGGGCGGGAAGGCACCACGATTGGTCGTCGCACTTGCGTGGTGATTCTGGAAGTGGAACTGGCGCAGCGCATGCTGCCGATAGGCGTGCTGGTCGATACCGTGAACGAGGTGCTGACCGCCGAGCGCCAGCAAATTGAGCCACGTCCGCAGTTTGGTGCACGGCTGCGGGCGGAATTTATCGTCGGCATGCTCAATCAGGATGAGCGTTTTGTGATCGTGCTGGATATCCAGCAAGTGCTGTCGGTGCAGGAGATGTCTGATTTGATCGGCCTGAGCGTGGACGCGCATACCGGCTAGCGTGGTGCGGCTGGTTTTCAGATGCGCGTAGCTATGATGGATTGATGGCGGTTTTGCCCCGCCAATACGTGAGCTGCGGCGGTACTGGCGGTGATATCGCTCCCGGTGCAGTTCAGGAGAAAAACATGGTCAGTAGCATTGCGCCGGTTGCCAGGACCAGCCAGCCGGCGGCCAGCGAAGTCAGCCAGCAGTTTCTAACGTTCTCGCTGGCCGGGGAGTTGTTTGCCATCCCCATTGAACATATCCGCGAAATTATTGAATTCAACGGCCTGACCGAGATTCCGTTGATGCCGTCGTTTTTGCGCGGGGTGATTAATCTGCGCGGGGCCGTGGTGCCGGTGATCGATCTGGCCGCCCGTTTTGGTCGAACTGCGACCATCATGACGCGGCGTACCTGTAACGTGATTCTGGAAGTCGAACAGGCCGGGCGCATGCTGCCGCTGGGCATTATTGTTGACGCGGTCAATGAGGTGCTGACGGTAGAAGACCAGCAAATTGAATCGTGTCCGGATTTCGGTGCGCGCATCCGGGCCGAGTTCATTCTGGGCATGCTGCGACTGGGCGAACGCTTTGTGATCGCGCTGGATATCCAGCAGGTGTTGTCGGTAGAAGAAATCGTGCAACTGGTAGTGGATGACGCCCAGGCTGTGGCCGAGGCCGAACCCGCTGCCCTCGTCATCACCGATGAAGGGTTCTGACCCGCTTTGATACGCAGCCTTGGCCTGTTGGCAAAATCGACAACTCAGGAAGTGCAATGGCTGAACCCGTGACTTTGCCGCCGCCCGTGAGCGACGAAGAAATGCGCTTGTTCCGGGACTTGTTCATGCAGCAGATTGGCATGCATCTCCCCGAATCCAAACGGGCGCTGTTATCCAGCCGTCTTTCCCGACGGCTGCACGCGCTCGGGTTGCCCAGTTTCAAGGCATATCACACTTTGATTGCCGCGCCGGGCGAAGCGCAAGAACGGCAACGGGCAATCGATCTGATTACCACCAACGAAACGTTCTTCTTTCGCGAGCCCGCCCATTTCAAGTTCTTGAGCGAAGTCGTTTTGCCGCAAACGCCAGCGCGGGAAACCTTGCGCATCTGGAGTGCCGCCAGCTCCACTGGCGAAGAAGCGTATTCGATAGCCATGCTGCTGGATAACGAACGCCATGACGCGCCGTGGGACATCCTGGGTTCGGACATCAGCCAGCGCGTGCTGGATTCGGCGCGGCGCGGTGTATACCCGATGGTGCGCGGTGAAAACATCCCGCTGGCCGATCTCAAACGCCATTGCTTGCGTGGCACCGGCGAGTACGACGGCTACTTTCTGGTCGGCCGTCATTTGCGTGATCGCGTGCAATTTACCCAACTGAATCTGATGGCTTTACCGGCCAGGCTGGTGCCGTTTGATGTGATCTTTCTGCGCAATGTGATCATCTATTTTGATGCGCCCACCAAGGCCAAAGTGCTGGCTTCAGTGGTGCATTTTCTGCGTCCGGGCGGCTGGTTGCTGGTCGGGCATTCCGAATCACTGCATGGCATCCAGTTGCCGTTGCAAATGGTTTCACCGTCTGTGTATCGCAAGCTGCCATGAGTACGCCGCGCACTTTCGTCAATCCCGGCGATATCTATTTTGGCCGTGGTGATCAACGCATCGAAACCTTGCTCGGGTCATGCGTGGCCGTCACGTTTTGGCACCCGGCGCTGCATCTGGGCGGTATGTGCCACTTTTTGCTGCCGGGCCGCATCCACGAAAAAGCGCCGGTGATGGCCGGAGATGGCCGTTACGGTGATGAGGCCTTGCAGTACCTGGTCGAGGAAATCGCCTTGCACCACACACAGCTGCGGGATTATCAGGTCAAGGTATTTGGCGGCGGCCGGATTTTTGCCACCGAGTTGCCCGGCGCCAGCATTGGCGAGGCCAACGTGCGCTTTGCACTGGATGCCTTGCGCAAGTTCAATCTGCCGGTGGCGGGGCAGGATGTGGCCGGGTTTGGCTACCGCTATCTGCGGTTTGAACTGGGTAACGGCGATGTCTGGGTACGGCGCGGGCGCGGCCTGCCTGCGAGCGCAGAAGGTACTGGCGTAGTGAAACCGGTCAGGAGCATGTGATATGGCAATCAAGGTAATGATCGTGGACGACTCTTCGGTAGTGCGCCAGGTGGTGCAGGACATCCTGGCGCGCCATCACGATATCGAGGTGATCGGCACCGCGCCTGACCCGATCTTTGCCATGACCCGCATGAAAACCCAATGGCCCGATGTGCTGCTGCTGGATATCGAAATGCCGCGCATGGACGGCATCACCTTTCTGAAACAGATCATGGTCGAGCATCCGACGCCGGTGGTGATCTGTTCCACACTGACGCAAAAAGGCGCGGACATCACCATGGAAGCGCTGGCCGCGGGCGCGGTGAGCGTCATCACCAAGCCCACACTGGGTTTGCGTAACTTTCTGCAAGACAACTCAAATGACTTGGTGAGCGCCATCCGCGCTGCATCCCGCGCAAGGGTGAGCAATTTGCGCAGCATGCCCGCACGTGCACCAGCGGCATCGTCCTCGACCTCGACCTCGGCAGGGGCAATTCGCGAACGTATGGAAAACCCCAAACTGAGCGCTGATGCCGTGCTCAACGCGCCGACCTCCAATGCGTTTTTGCCCACTACTGAAAAAATCGTCGCGCTCGGTACATCGACCGGCGGCACGCAGGCGCTGGAAGTCATCCTCACCGCATTGCCGCGTAACACGCCCGGCGTGGTGGTGGTCCAGCACATGCCGGAGAAATTCACCAAAAGCTTTGCCGACCGGCTTAACGGCATGTGTGAGGTTGAAGTGCTGGAAGCGCAACATAACGACCGTATTGTGCCAGGGCGGGTGTTGATCGCGCCGGGCGGCAAACACATGGTGGTCAAACGCAGTGGCGCGCAATATCACGTAGATGTGGTGGACGGCCCGCTGGTTAGCCGTCACCGGCCTTCTGTGGATGTGTTGTTTCGTTCGGTCGCCAAATGCGCCGGGCGTAATGCGGTGGGCTTCATCATGACCGGCATGGGTGATGATGGCGCGCAAGGCCTCAAAGAGATGCACGACACCGGAGCAACCACCTACGCCCAGGATGAAGCCAGTTGCGTGGTGTTTGGCATGCCCAAAGAAGCCATTGAACTGGGCGGAGTGGATGAAGTGGTCGGGCTGGATCGCATCGCCGGGCTGATCCAGCGCGTCGGACGTTAAACGCCCAACCCAACACAGCCCAGACCAGCAAAGACAAACCGCACAGGAAAGCAACGCAATGCCGAACGCTCGCCCGTCCATGTTGATTGCCGATGACAGCTCGCTGCAGTTGAACCACGCCGTTGAACTGTGTGTGCAGTACGGCTGCGAAGTCATCTGGCAAGCCATGAACGGCCAGGAAGTGCTCACCTTGCTGGCGAGCCTGCCGGAGCGGCCCGACATTCTGCTCACCGATCTGGAAATGCCCGGCATGGACGGTGTGGAGTTGCTGCGCCATCTGGCCGAAAACGACATCCTGATGCCAATCATTTTCATGAGCAGCACCGACGAGCAAGTGTTGCATGCGGTAGAAGCTGCCGCCCTGGCTTATGGCTTTCCGGTGCTGGGTACGCTGCAAAAGCCAATGGCGATTGACGAGCTGAACGCCGCGCTTGACCACTTCACACCAGTGAATCAGCCCGCGTTCAGCCCGGCGCCGGCAGTGGACGTCAGTGACATGGTCCGCGCGCTGGATGCCAGTCATTTTGTGCCGTGGTTTCAGCCTAAAGTGACCACCCGCAGTGGTTTGTTTCAATCGGCCGAAGTGCTGGCCCGCTGGATGCATCCAGAACTGGGCATGATCGCGCCGGTGCATTTTGTGCCGTTTATGGAGAAATCCGGCCTGATCGGGCGACTGACCGAGCAGATCATGGTCAAGGCCATGCGTGAGACCAAATTGCTCTACGCCCGCGGGCTGAAGTTCGGGCTGGCGGTGAATATCTCGGCCGAAAACCTCCCCGAGCCAGGCTTTGCCGAGCGCATCAAGTCACTGCTGGCGCAGGAATCTTTTCCGCCCGGCCAGATGACGCTGGAGATTACCGAATCGGGCGTGATCGCCGATCTGGCTCGCTCGCTGGGCGCCCTGGCACGGCTGCGCATGGCGGGCGTGGGTATCTCGATTGACGATTACGGCACCGGCAATGCTACCTTGCAGCAATTGATGCGCACGCCGTGTTCCGAACTGAAAATTGATCGGGCCTTCGTCAACGGCGCCTCGCGCCGCCCGCAATTACGCACTTTGCTGGAAAGCACCGTTGAGATGGCGCACCGGCTCAAGCTGATCGTGGTGGCCGAAGGCGTCGAAGATGCCGAAGACTGGAAGCTGGTGCAAGAACTGGGTGTTGAACTGGTCCAGGGCTACTTTGTCGCCAAACCCATGCCGGGCGAAAAAATCCACGAGTGGGTACGCAACCGGCATGAGTGGCTGCATTTGTGGGGCAAGCTGCAAAACTGCTGAGCTTATTGCTGGCCACAACCGATATCGCCTTCCTCGCAATGCAGTTGTTCATCCAGCAATTTGGTCTGTTCTTGGGTTAAACGATCAAGGCACATTAAATGCAGCATGGGCTGGGCGCTGTAGGGCGTGGTCGATGAGGTCAGGTATTCGCACTGCGCATCGCGATAGATCAGCCACGCACGCTGGGCTTTTTGCAGCAGCGGTTTGCCATGCTCACTGGTTTGCTTGAGCAGCTGGTTGTAGCTGGCGTTGAGCTTTTTGTCGGATGCTTTGTAGTCCTGTCCGGCGCAGATATTCAGGCTGGTCTGGTCTGAAGCGTTCTTGCAGTCGACGGCAGCGCTGGCGCTGGTGGCAGTGACTAACAAGGCGAATGCCAGCGAACAGGCAGAGATAAGGCGCAAGGTCATCGGGTGTTCTCCAGAATTGAATGCAATGAATGAAAAAACGCGCAGGCAAAAAGAAGCGCCTGCCAGATGTTCAAGCGATGAGTGCGGGATGAAACGGTTGTCGCATCAACGTCTCGTAAAACTGGCAAAAATTTGCGAGTGGCTTACTTTGCCACCATAGTCAGGCTGCGCTTTATGGCGCGTTAACCCATCCTGGTGATCTGACTACACCGTGCCCAGCTTTTTGCAACCCAAGACCCCGCCCAGCAATGGTGACTGGATTACCGAATACGCCAGAACGACCCGCGTTCAATGGCAGGGTGATTGCGTCACTTTGCGCGATATCCGCAATTTTCGGTATATCACCCGCGACCAGCCTCTGCCCGCCTGGTACGACGCCAGCTATGACCTCAACACCGTGCAGTCGGTGGACCTGGTGGTATCGCACTGGTCCGGTCCGGCTATCGCGCATGTGTTTATCAGCTTTGGTTTCAGCGATGGCCGCTATCTGGCCATTTCGATAGAAACGCGACGGCAGAACGGTCAGAAGTACTCCCCGTTTGGCGGCTTTTTACGCAATTACGCGCTGATTTACGTGGTGGCCGATGAGCGTGACCTGATCGGCGTGCGTACCGATATCCGCCGCGAGCGGGTGCATCTGTATCGGCTTGATCTGTCTCCCGCCGTTGCCCGCCAAGTATTTGAGCAATACCTGGCCCGAGTCGATCATCTGAACCGGCATCCCGAGTTCTACAACACGCTTTTCAATAACTGCACCACCAATATCCTGCGTCATGCCCGCGCCTTGGCTCCGCAATTTCGCTATAGCTGGAAAATCCTCGCCAGCGGTTACGCCGATGCCTACACGTGGGATCTGGGCTTGCTTGATCAGGCCATTCCTTTTGCCCAACTCAAGGCACAAAGCCTGATCCAGCGACCGGCCGACGCGCAGATCGACGAACAGTTTTCCAGCACTATCCGCCAGCAGCGAGGCACGCACATTTAGCGCGGCAAGCGTTGGGTAATGAAGGCGATCTCGTATTGATGCCCCGGATAACGGCTGCTGACGCGGCTGGAGAAATCCGTCACCGACATGCGGTGATCATAAGTGTCATGCAGCCATTGCACGAACTCATTGGCTTGTTCATCAGTGTTCAGCGGAATCTTGCGGTATTGCCGGTCGGCCTGGATGTCGCTGGCCAGTTGCATATACCAGGCGAAAAAGGCCGGGTCATTGTGGGCAGAAACGGCGCGCGGGTCGTTCACGCTGGCGCAGCCCTGAGTGAGCAGCACACCGCCCACAGACAACGCAATCATTACGCCAAGCAAAAATTTTCTGAGTTGTTGCTGCATGGTGATTCTCCTCAATCTGTAAAACCGGAAACAACCGGTGGGCGAATCACTGCAGTGTGGGCGCGTCGTACGCTTGGGTAAACCAGGCTAAGTATCGTTATCCATTGCCAATTTTCGCTTAGGTATGGGCATAGGCGATCCCGCATTGGTGGGACTCGTTGGCTGGCGTTTTTTTGCATTGCGCAAAGCCGCCACAGTTTTGAATTGAAAACGAGGGCTTTCTGCGAGCTTGCTTTACCATTTGCCACGGATAAACCTAATATCGCCTGAAATGAAATATTGATAGTGAGTGTGGATGAAATGGTTCGGTTGATTTTGCTGTTGCTGGGTGTGGATTACCTGCGTAAACGCTGGCGTGCGCTGCGGTTGATGGGCTGGATCTGGGCAATACTCGGCATCGGGCTGTTTATTGATGCGCTGGATAACGCCATTTATTTCCCGCTCAATTTCTTTGCCGGGCTACTGATGCTGGATGGTTTTTCCACGCTGGCCGTGGCGTGGACGGGTATGGGCGGGCAGAAAATGCTGCGCTACGTAAAAGGCGGCGCGTTTGTGTTTTCTGCCATGCTGATTCTGGCCGGGCATCACCACGGCAATTTTGTGTTGTCGATGATCTTTGGCACGTTGTTCCTGGCTGACGGCTTGCTGCAAGCAGTGTCGGCGTGGGTGGTGCGTTATCCGCGCTGGCGCCCGGCGTTGATTGGCGGGGTAGTGGAGATCGGCATCGCGATCTTTTTCTATCAGCCATATCCGACTCACTACGTTGGCACCGTGCCGTATTGCATTGGCCTCGGTTTGTTTTTCAGCGGCTGGAGCATGTTGCTGCTGGCATACCGCGTGCGGCGCATGTCCGATAAAGCCTTTGTGAATGCGGTGCTGGAGCGGCCCGCTGCCCAAGCCTGGAAGAACTACAACCCCGAGATTGCCGCCGATGCGCCGCTGGAATGGGATGGCCCGCCAGCAGAAAGCGAGCGGGCGCTGACGGTGCATGTGTGGACGCCGGTTGGCTCATCCAAAGCGCCAGCCCAGCGGCGCTTGCTGGTGGACCGTTATATTGCGGCGGTCGATGCCAATGGCGTGATCTCCACCGGGCATGCGGCACTCGAGTCGCCCGAAGGCATCTACATCAGCTTGTATCCGGGCGTGGAAATTGATCGCTCGCCAGACGATTTTGGCCGCCTGTTGCGCGCCACACGGGAGAACGACGTACCGGGTGTGTTCCAGCCGGATTACGCGACAGAAGCGCAAGCCTGGTGCCCGTCGACCACTCGCGTTCGTATCCGCAATTACAGCCCGGAGCGCTTGCGCGTGTTCTGGGAGGAATACCGCCAGGACACCACCTATAACCTGACCTGGCGCAATTGCTCCAGTACGGTGGCGCGGGCGCTGGAAGCCGCGGTGGAAGGTTCGGTCGGGCACTTTCGCGGGAAGGATCGCGGCTGGGCGCCGTTTTTGCGCATGTTGAGCACGCCGGAATTATGGGTGGCGGCGCAAATTCGCAAACGTGCCAAAACCATGGCCTGGACTCCCGGTTTGACGCTGGATTACGCTCGCGCGCTGAGCATGCTGGTCGATCCGCGCCCGTTTGGCTGGCTGAAAATGGCGCGGATCGCCGTCAAGCGCATGGTGCGTTCGCGGCGGCGCTGGCATCAGGAAGAAGCAACGGCCAAGGCAGACGGGCGTCCTCATTAGCCGGTGAGTGCATGGCAACGGGCCAGCGACAAGTGCGCAGTCATGCAACACCGGGAGATGCCATGCGCTTTGCCGTTTTCTTTCGCAATCTCAATTTCGGGCACGCGGGCAGCCCGACCAAAGCGCAATTTTTGCAGGCGCTAGAGGCTGGCGGCGCGAGGGCGGCCGCGTCCATTCTCTCGCATGGCACAGCGGTTTTTTCGGCCGATTCTGATGAGCATGCCCAGTCTGTAGTGGCGGCGACGTGCGGCCAATTGCAAACGTTATGTGGCTGGCTTGATGCAGCCCATGTTCGCTGCATCGCCGACCTGGCCCGGTTGGTGGCGAGCGAGCCGTTTGCCAGTGGCCCGCAAGACGAGATTTACGAGCGTTGTGTCACTTTTCTGCCCGCCAAAGCAGGCCACGCACTGACTATGCCGATCATCAGCCCGCGCCGCGATATCGAAGTCTTTGCCGCTTTGCCGGACATCGCGCTTGGCGTGGTGCGACTGGTGAACGGCCGCCCCGGCAATATCAATGCATTGCTGGAGCGCCTGATTGCCGCCCGCCTGACCACCCGCAACTGGAACACCGTGTCACGCGTGGTGCGGCAAGAGGCTGCGGCGGGTTACTGCTGATCAGATCGCGCGGCGGGCATCATTCCCAGATCCATTTCCACAGGCCAGGTAGTTCCGGAATTTGGGCGCCGTCTTGCACGCTACGGCCCAGTGCGGCACGTTCCACCGCGCGGCGGTCGTCATAAAATGGCTTGGCGGCAGTCTGCAGATGCACTTCGCGGGCGCTGGTGGTGAGAATCTCCAGGTACTCCGCCATGTGGTCAGCGGTGTAGCTGTTGATGTCGTGAAACGCGACCAGCACCGGGATATTGCCGTCAACGACTGGCAGTTTGCCCTGGGCGATATGCTCACGCAGGTCCGCCAGTTCATGCAGCAAATTGGAGCGGCGGCGCAAGCTGCCTTTAATGCCGTAGATCTTGCCGTCGTTGGCGCTCAAATCGGTCAGCAGAATGTGCATGCCGTGCTGCTGATAGGTGGTGAAAGTACGTTGGTCGTAATTCCAGAAGGGCGGACGCACCAGCTTGGGCGGCTCGCCCTGCAGCGCGGTGATATCGCTAATGCCATCGTTCAGCGATTGTTCCAGCACTTCTGGTTTCAGAAAACGGTGATTGGAATGGAACGGCGTGGCGGTATGAAAGCCCAGCAACTGGCCCTGCGCCACTTCCTGCCGCATGATTTCTTGTCCGGCCACCGTATCGCCTGCGCCCCATGAGCGCGTTTGCACGAAGAACAGTGCCTTGATGCCGTTTTCTTGCGGGTTGTCGGCCAGCGTATGCAGAATCGACAATGTGGGGTTGTCGGTTTTGTCGCGGCTCGGGCCATCATCAAAGGTCAGCAAGAAACGGATGGGTGGTTGCGCTTTGAGCAGCGCCTCGGTTTGCGGCGATAGCGGCGGTGGCGCAGCCGCGCAGCCAGCCAGCAATACGGCAAGCGCACTGATGCTCAATGCCGAATGAGTACGTTGACGAACTGCGGTGATTGTTTGCTGGAGCATGGACATACGGAAGCATCTGATAGAAAAGGCGAAATGGCTGCGAATAATACCCGTGTCTTTACGCTACTCCCGCAGCTTGTTACAAACGGCTACAGCTGGCTGTGAGGTTGTTCGCAGTATTAAGCCAAATTGAGACAGATATCGCCGCCGCGAGGAGTGCCGCAAAAATCTGCAGACTTCGCGTAAATCGGCATAAGATTTGCGCGACTCATTTTCTGGATTGCCGCGTGTCATTTTCGATCAGTCAGAACCGGCCGAACTGGCTTGCCTTGCTGCACAAACTGTTATTGGTGGCCGCAATAACGGCCCTCACCGGCTGCGCCGTGCTGGACCCGCACCGGATTGTCTCGCGCCAGGTCGACCGGCTTACCGTCAGCAGCACGCTGGACGCCCACAACCGGGAGGCCGCATTCAACCAGGTATGGCAAACCATTAACGACGGTTATGTTGACCCGCATTTCAACGGCGTCGATTGGGTGGCGGTGCGTGAGCGTTACCGCCCGCTGGTGCTGAACGCGCCGGATGACGCCACCTTCTGGGCCGAGCTGGATCAGATGGCAGGCGAGCTGAACGATGTCCATACCCGTGTGGAAACACCGGCCCGTTATGCCCAGATCAAACATGACAAAGCCGCTGGCCTGGGCATCGGTGTGGCTTTGCTGGATGGCCAACTGGTGATTGATGGCGTGGGCGGGCAGACGCAGGCGGCGTTGCTGGGGGTGCGGTCCGGGCAAGTTCTGACCGGTATCGACGGTCAGCCTGCGCTGGATTGGTGGCAACAACAGCTGGCGCATGTGCGCGGCGGTTCCACCAGTTGGTCACGCGATGCCTACGTGCTGCGGGCGCTGAATAATCCGCTGCCCGCCACGCAGCGCATGCTTGAACTGGAACGTCCGGACAAATCGGCTTTCAGCGCAACCCTGCGCGACGAACAGATCAAAGCACCGCCGTGGCTGCTATCCCACACGCTGACCGGCAACATCGCCTACCTGCGTTTTTCCGGATTTGACCGGGATATCAAATCCGACATCATGACCGCGCTGGATCAGGCTCAGACCGCGCAAGGCATCGTGCTGGACCTGCGCAGCAACGGTGGCGGTGATGGGCTGATGGCGCTGGATATCCTTGCCCGCTTTGTCACCGGCGAAGTCAAAGGCGCGCGGGTAATTACCCGTGATGGCAAGCCGGTACGGCTATTGGGATACCCGCTGCTGGAGACCGAACCCGTATTGCAAGGGTCGGCTCACCCGCTGACCGCACCGTTGGCGATTTTGATTAATCGCCACTCCGCCAGCGCTGCCGAGTTAACCGCCGGGGCCGCGCAAGCCATCGGCCGGGCTCGGGTGTTTGGCGAGGTCAGTTGCGGCTGCTTGCTGGGTTTCTTTGATTACGACCCGCTACCGGGCGGCGGCGCGCTCGCCTACAGCGAGGTGGATATGCTGCTGCCCAATGGCCAACGCATCGAAGGCCGCGGCGTGCTGCCGGACGAGCCAGTCAAAGTGACGCGCCAGACCTTGAGCCAGGGATCGGACCCGGTTCTGCACGCCGCGCTGGACTGGCTGCAACAGCAAAAACACCCCGCCGCATCAGTGCAGCAGACCAGGTAAAGCACCGGCAATGCCACTGGCGATCACTACCAGCCAAGGTGGTAGTCGCCATAACATCAGCGCGGCCAGCGCCAGCAATACCAGGGCGATATCGGCGACTCCGCGTACCGCGCCAGTCCATACCGGTTGATACAGTGCTGCCAGCAACAGGCCCACCACCGCCGCGTTAACGCCGGTCAGCGCGGCCTGGGTACGCTGGCTGTGGCGTAATGTCTCCCAGAACGGCATTACTCCCAGCACCAGCAGCATCGACGGCAAAAAAATAGCAATCAGGCACCAGCTGCCGCCCAGCCAGCCACTGGGTGTCCCACTGCTGGCCGCCCCGAGAAAAGCGGCAAAGGTGCACAGTGGGCCGGGCATGGCCTGGGTTACGCCATATCCTGCAAGAAACAGATTGGCCGAGACCCAGCCATGCGGAATCACCTGTGCCTGTAGCAGCGGCAACATGACGTGCCCGCCACCAAAAATCAGCGAGCCGGTCTGGTAAAACTCGCTGAACATGGTCAGTGTCTGGCTGGGCCACTGCCGCGCCAGCAATGGCAAACCTGCCAGCAAAGCAAAGAACAACAGCAAGAAGACGGCGCTGGCAGAACGGCTGCGAGTCGGGATGATTGATTCCGGCTGCCGCAGTTGTTGCTGACCGGCAAACAGGCGCATTCCCAGCAAACCCGCGAGCGCAATCAGCGCTAATTGCATGCCGGCTATTGGCCAGAGCAGGACCGTGCCAGCCACCAACAGGGTCAGCAACGCGCGCGCGACACTTCCACTATGCGTGCGGGCCATGCCGTAAACGGCTTGCGCGACCACGGCCACCGCCACCAGTTTCAATCCATGGAGCGCGCCAGCGGGCACCAGATTGCCCCAGTGCGTCAGACCTTGTGCCAGTGCGATCAGCAAGCAGGCTGACGGCAGGGTAAAACCGGCCCAGGCGGCCAGCGCTCCTGCCACACCGGCTCGGCTTAATCCGATCGCCATGCCGACCTGGCTACTGGCCGGGCCTGGCAAAAACTGGCACAACGCGACCAGATCACCAAAGCTGTGCTCGCTGAGCCAGCGGCGGCGCACCACGAATTCCGCACGAAAGTAACCCAGATGCGCGACTGGCCCGCCAAATGCCGTCAGCCCCAGACGTAAAAAGGCAATGAAGACAGGCCATACTTGCCGGCCATGTTCGGAGTCAGGTTGCAGTGCCGGGGCGACTTGAGACATCGGTTGATTCGGTAATCCAGAAAAAATGATTAGCACCGATTCTGCCAGAGCTTGATGGCAACTGTTGCTTTGCCATTCTCGCTTGCCCCGAACAGTTTTTATGCCTTTGGTATTAAGAACGTCGTCATAATGCCGATATAGCGGGGGCGGCGTGACAATAGAGCAGCATAAACAGAAGTACCGGCCCGAGCTTAATTGAAACCGGTTTCAAGATTTAAGTCTGAGTCCTGGGGAGGGCACCATGTTCAAGAGCATGGGTATACGGCAGCGCATGCGCGTTTTGCTGATTTGCATGATGGCGGGGCTGGTTATCGTTTCGGCGCTGGGTTTGTTGTCGACGCGGCAAGGCATGATGGCCGATCGCGAAACACGGGTGCAGCACATGGTCGAAGCGGCCATGGGCATTTTGAAGTACTACCGCGAGCAAGAAGTGAGCGGCAAGATGAGCCGGGCCGACGCGCAAAAAGCGGCGGGCATGGCGATTCAGTCGGCGTCATACAACGGTGGCAAAGACTACTTTTTTGTTTTCGATTACAACTCGGTCGAACTCTATATCCCCAACCCGAAAATGGTTGGCAAGGATATGAGTAACGTCGCGGATGCCGACGGCGTGAAGTTCGTGCCGGAGATGGTCAAGGTCGGGCGCAATGGTGGCGGCTTTGTGCATTACGCCTTCCCGCGCCCGGGTAGCACTGATCCCAAACCCAAGGTCAGCTACGCCATGGCGTTTGATGACTGGCAATGGGTGGTGGGCACCGGGATTTACATCGATGACGTCAGCACTGCTTTCTGGAACGAAGCGCTGCGGCAAATGGCCTATGTGCTGATTGTGCTGGTGGCACTCGGCGTGATTGGCGGCATGCTGGTGCGCTCTGTGTTGCGCCAGTTGGGGGGCGAGCCCGCTTACGCCAGCGAAGTCATGCAGCGTATCGCCGCCGGTGATTTGACCGTGCAGGTACGTACCGACGGCGACAATGAAAACAGTCTGCTGGCGGGCATTCAGCGCATGGCCGTTTCGTTGCGGGCGCTGATCCAGCAGATTCATGAGAACGCGGGAGAAGTCGGACGATTGACGTCAGAAGTGGCTGGTGCGGCTGATAAAGTAGCCTCTGGCTCCGACAGCCAGAACGACGCCACCCGCTCCATGGCCGCCGCTATCGAACAAATGAGCACCAGCATTGTGGTGGTGGCCGACAACGCGGGCGAGGCCAGCCGCCTGAGCGCAGAGGCTGGTTCGCAAGCCGAGCGCGGTAACGAAATCATTGGCGGCACCAGTCACAAGATCAACCAGATATCCGGGATCGTGGCGGACTCGGCGACCAGCATTGGCGCGCTCGGTGAACAAACCGACAGCATTGCCAGCATCATGCAGATGATCCGTGAGGTGGCAGAGCAGACCAATTTGCTGGCGTTGAATGCCGCCATTGAAGCCGCGCGCGCCGGTGAACAAGGCCGTGGCTTTGCCGTGGTTGCCGATGAAGTGCGCAAACTGGCTGAACGCACCAGCGGAGCGACCGCCGAAATCAGCGGCAAGATTGATTCGATTCGCGATGCTTCCAAAGAAGCAACGGTGCGCATGGCTTCGGTGGTGAAAGAGGTGGCGCAAGGCGTACAAATGGCGGGTGAGGCCAGCGCCGCCATCGCCAGCATTCGCACTGATTCGGGCAAGGTAGTGGTTTCTGCCAACCAGATTTCCGAAGCGTTGCGTGAACAAAGTGCGGCCAGCCACGCCATTGCCAGCCATGTGGAAGACATTGCCAACATGACCGAGCAAAACACCGACAACGCGCGCCGGGCAGCAGACGCGGCGCGGCGGCTGGATCAACTCACCCAAAGCCTGCGCGATGCGGTGGATCGTTTCAAGGTTTAGTCCCTTACTGCGCAACCCTTGTTTGCAGTTATCTCAGACCCGGCTTCGTGCCGGGTTTGTTGTTTACCGTTACCTGGAACGCATGCGTAAACGCCGTAATTGTTGCGCAAAAATCAAAAGTATCTGGACGGCCAGCGGCTTAAAGCAAGAAACCGACTCGCGCATACTGCAGTCCAGCCAGCAACAACACTGGATACAAAGGAAAACACTATGAGCATCCCGGCATTGGGCCTTGGCACGTTTCGTCTGAAAGACCAGGTGGTGATTGATTCGGTACGTAATGGCCTGGACGCAGGTTATCGCGTAATCGATACCGCGCAGATTTATGGCAACGAGGCCGAAGTTGGCCAAGCCATCGCCGCCAGCGGCGTGTCGCGCAAAGATCTGTTTATTACCACCAAAATCTGGATCGACCACCTGGCGCACGACCGCCTTATCCCTAGCCTGCAAGAAAGCCTGCACAAGCTGGGGACCGATCACGTTGATCTGACTTTGATTCACTGGCCATCGCCCAATAACGCGGTGCCGGTGAGCGAATTCATGGGCGCGCTGGCTGAGGCCAAACGACAAGGGCTTACCCGGCAGATTGGCGTTTCCAACTTCAATATTGCGCTGCTGCGCGAGGCCATTGCGGCAGTGGGGGCGAGCGAAATTGCCACCAACCAGATCGAACTGCATCCGTATCTGCAAAACCGCAAGCTGGTCGAGTTTGCCCAAAGCCAGGGCATTCATATCACGTCCTATATGACGCTGGCTTATGGTAAGGCACTGCAAGACCCGGTGATTGTGCAGATTGCGCGCAACCACCAAGCCACCCCGGCGCAGGTGGTGCTGGCGTGGGCCATGCAACTGGGCTACGCGGTGATTCCGTCATCTACCAAACGCGAAAATCTGGCAAGCAACTTGCTGGCGGTTGGGTTGACGCTCAGCGAGGCCGAAATGACGCAAATTGCGGCGCTGGACCGCAACGAGCGCCTGACTGACCCGGACGGACTGGCTCCGGCATGGGACTAACAAGTTAGCCCGCCTGCATTGGGCATGGCGCTGGGGTTTGCCAGCGGCAAGCGGACCACCTTCGTGTGGTCCGCTTGCCGTTTAAAGTGGGTTTGATCCCGCCGGTCAACTTGCCGGGTAAAAAGATTTGCCTGGCGGGTCATCCGGCCTGGGCTTTGCGGCGTTTGAACTAAAGTTCAAAGCAGATGGTGTCTGGCTGCCGGCTTATTGCCCCGGCCAGTCACCATCTCCCTTCACGCCACCAAGGCAGGCCGTCATGACCGCACCCAACGCCGTAGCTTCCGATACGGATAACGCTGCCTTCACGCAACTGGTTCAACAGGCCATTACCTTGCATCTGCAAGGTCAGCGCGAATCCGCCGAGGCTATTTATCTGGCCGTGCTGCAGCAACAACCACATCCTGATGCGCTGCACTGGTTAGGCATATTGCGCCACCAGCAAGGCAACGGGGCTGAGGCGGTGCCCTTGCTGGCACGCTCGTGTGAGTTGCAGCCGGAAAACGCGGAATGGCGCAATGATCTGGGCAATGTGCTGGCCAGCAACGACGCCGTTGTTGATGCCGCCGAACAGTTTCGCGCCGCGTTGCAGCTGGATGAGCGCAGCGCCGTGTACTGGAACAACTTTGGCGCGATGTTGCAGCGCCTGAATCATGAGACCGAAGCGGGCGAAGCCTGGTTGCAGGCGGTGACGCTGGCCCCGGATTATATCGACGCGCTGGATAACTATGGCCAATGGCTGATCCGCCAGGGCCGGGATCAGGAAGGCGCCGAGTTTGTCTGCCGCGCCTTCGTGCTTAAACCGGCGGCAGATCAACCGCCGATGATGCGCGGCATCGCCTTTTACCGGCTGGGGCAGATCAGCGATGCTGCGCAGGTTTACCGGCAATGGCTGGACGCTGATCCGGGCAACCCGACGGCAAAGCACTTGCTGGCCGCGTGTTCGGGCGAAAACGTCCCGACCCGCGCTGGCGACGATTATGTGCAGACCACCTTTGACGATTACGCGGCCACCTTCGATGCCCGGCTTAAACAATTGGGCTACGCCATCCCGCAAGCTTTGCACGACACGCTCAAACAGCTGGCTCCCGCCAATCAGCAATGGCAGGTGCTTGATGCCGGTTGCGGCACCGGCTGGTGCGGCACGTTCCTGCGCGATTACGCCAATACGCTGGTCGGGGTTGATCTGTCGGCCAAGATGCTGGAGCAAGCCGCCCATCGCCAGCTTTACGATCAACTGGAACACGCCGAGCTGACTGGCTGGCTACGCCAATGCGCGCAGCAGTTCGGGCTGGTGTGTGCTGCTGATCTGATGATCTATTTTGGCGATCTGACCGAACTGCTGGGAGCCACTCGCCAGGTCATGACTGCAGGCGGTTTGCTGGTGTTCTCAGCGGAAAACCAGACCGACACCCACACCGGAATTGACGGTTTTCAGTTGCTGCCGAGCGGGCGTTATGGGCACAGCGAACATTATCTGCGCGAGGCACTGGCAGAAGCCGGATTTACCGTACAGAGCATCAAATCCCAAGTGGTGCGCCAGGAGTTTGGCCGTCCGGTACCCGGCTGGATTGTGGTGGCGACACGGCGGGCGCACTGACTCCCCCACGCGTATGATCGCCGCCGTGCGGTATGGTCAACACCTCGCACTAGCAGAACCTCGACGACTTTCAGGAAATAGGAAATACCAATTTGGAATCCCTCTACGGCGGCTTTGATCTGGCCCAGTTGCGCAGCGAAGACACCTGGCATGCCATCGCCCCCAGCCTGCACGTGTGTGACAGCGCGTTCTGGCAAAGCCAGCAGGCGCTGCAACTGGATGACACCACGATCGACACACTGGCACAACTGACCACGCGGGAAGGCTATTTTCAGACCGACCCGGTGGATTGGCAGTTGCCGGTGTATGACATGGCTAATCTGATCCACGCGCTGCGGCAGTTGCGTATTCCGCCGGTGTTCGGCTTTGTGTATGACGAGTTCTGGTTGATGTACGTAAAAATGCAGCCGGTGCTGGCGCGGATATTGGGCGACGACTATGTGACGCTGCCCAATGTGTGGGCCTGGCATATCGATCCGGCGGCCAACGAACACGGCTGGCGCCCGCATCGGGATCGCGGCCGGGCTTCGATCTTTGAAGATGGTCGCCCCAAGATATTGAATGTGTGGCTGCCGCTGACCGACGCCACGCCCATCAATGGTTGCATGTACATCGTGCCCGCTGATCGCGATCCGACCTATAACACCGCCGAAGAAATGAACATGCAATATCAGCTCAACGATATCCGCGCCTTGCCTGCCGCTGCGGGCAGCATGCTGGCGTGGAATCAGGCGGTGCTACATTGGGGCTCGCACGCCGCGCCGCGCATTGCGACACCACGGATCAGCATTGGCGCCGAGTTCCAGCGTCGCGACGTGGCGCCGTTCAGCGAGCCGTTTCTGGAACCAGGCACCCAGCCGACCTTCGCCGCACGCCTGTGGATGATCGCGGAACAGTTCAAACGCTACCGGCACCATCACCCGGATGATGCCGGGCTGGCTTTCCTGGCGGACAACCTGGTGCCGGGCAGCGCCAGCTAAGCGGGCGGCTCCGGGTTATTTCGGGTCCTGACCAAACAGCAGCTTGCGCGCTTCGGCGGTCATCAGCGCTTGTGGATCAGTGTTGATCTGTTCCACCAGCGCGTAAGCACGCTGTACCGCAGGCCGGGCAGCCATGCGCTCCAGCCACGCCGCCATATGCGGGAAGTCTTCAATTTTCTGGCGTTGGCCTTCCCACAATTTGGCCCATGGGTAAATGGCCATGTCGGCAATCGAATAGTCCCCGGCGACGTAGTCTTTGTCCGCCAGTTGCCGATCCAGCACGCCGTAGAGTCGGGCGGTTTCTTTGACGTAACGGTCAATCGCATACGGAATCGGCTCGGGTGCATAACGGCCAAAGTGGTGATTCTGCCCGGCCATTGGCCCCACGCCGCCCATTTGCCAGTACAACCACTGCAGCACGGTAAAGCGACCGCGCACATCATTTTGTGGCAAAAACTCGCCCGTTTTGTCGGCCAGATATTCCAGAATCGCCCCCGACTCAAACAAGGAAAACGGCTCGCCACCATCCAGCGGATGCTGATCCACAATGGCTGGAATACGGTTGTTGGGCGCGATTTTCAAAAAGGCCGGAGCAAACTGCTCGCCCTTGCCGATATGGATCGGGTGGATGGTGTAATCCAGCCCGGTCTCTTCCAGAAAAATCGTGACCTTGTGGCCATTGGGCGTAGTCCAGTAATACAGATCGATCATGTCGGTGCATCCTTGTGCGTGGCGTTCACTGGCGTTCACTGGCGTTCACTGGCGTTGACTGGCGTTGACTGATGTCGCCGCAAATCATTGCACAACCTGGCACGTCTGCCCAACCGGCATGGTCCAGCGATGGCCTTGTTCTGGCGGGATGATCCGACGGTCTAGTGGCCCGCTTGCAGGCAGCGCGGGCACAAACAGGCGCGATCAAGCTGCTCTGGCGGTAGCTGATTCAACACCGTGGCATCTACCGTGACGCTCATGCACCAGCAGCTGGCGGCGGCGTCCGGCCCCGATTGCACCATGGCGCAGCCGTTCAGGGCGCCGCAGATCGGGCAAATGGCGCTGGCTGGAATACTGGCGGGGTCGGGGTGGTCGGGCACGGGTGACTCAAACAGGATGTGGGTGAATGTCCACTTTGCCACGGTTGAATCGCTGCCTCAATTGCCGCGCGATGTACCGGGCTGGCCAGCTAGTGCGAACCAGGCATTTTGCATGAACGCGTTGTGCCGTAAAGTAACGCCAACTCCAACATGACGAGGTTGAAATGAAGCTTTCCGAACAGTGGGTACTGGTGACTGGCGGCGCGCGGGGTCTGGGTGCATCGATTACTCGCGCATTGGCGCGTGAAGGCGCCGGGGTAATCATCAACTATCACCAGAGCGCCGCTGCAGCACAGGCGCTGGCAGCCGAGCTTGGCCCGCGCGCCATTGCCCTTCAGGCTGACGTGACCGATGCCGCGCAGGTACAAGCGCTGTTCCAGGCAGCACAAGCACAAACCGGCCGGCCGATCGTGTCGGTGGTGAACAACGCGCTGGTGGATTTTCGCTTTGATGGTGACGCCCGCCCCAAGATCGGCGAGATCACCTGGCAGCGTTTCGAACAACAACTGGCCGGAGCGATGAAAGGTGCGCTCAACACCATCCAGGCCGCGCTGCCCGGCATGCAAGCGCAAGGTTTTGGTCGCGTGGTGAACGTGGGGACTAATCTGTTCCAGAACCCGGTGGTGCCTTATCACGATTACACCGCGGCCAAAGCGGCGCTGCTGTCGCTGACACGTACCGCTGCAAATGATCTGGGGCCGGACGGCATTACCGTGAATATGGTGTCTGGCGGCTTGTTGCGCACGACCGATGCCAGCGCGGCCACGCCAGAAGCGGTGTTCGACATCATCGCCAGCCTGACGCCGCTGCGCCGGGTGACCACGCCGGACGAGTTTGCCGATGCGGTGTTGTTCTTCCTGTCGCCGTGGTCGCGCGCAGTCACCGGGCAAAATCTGGTGGTCGACGGCGGGCTGGTCAAGAACTAACTCTGTTACAACTCAGGCGGGCGAGCGCTCATCAGGCTCGCCCGCTTTGTCTTTGCAGGTGCCTTCTCACGCGCCGCGCGGATGTTTGTAGCGGTTATAGCCCCACAGATATTGCTCGGGCGCGCGGGCGATCAGCTGTTCGAGCTTGCTGTTCAGATGCGATGCGGCAGTCTGACGGTCACTGGACAATGGCTCGGTCAGCACTTCCATATGGATGTGATAACTGCGCGCACCGGGCAAACGCTCGGCAAATACCAGCACAATCGGTGCGTCGCTGAGTGCCTGCAAACGCTGCACCAGATTCATGGTGTAGGCCGATTTGCCAAAAAATGGCGCCCAGTCGCCTTCGCCACCACCTGGACATTGATCCGGCAAGATGCCGATGGTTTCGCCACGCTTGAGCGCTTTGACCAGCATACGCACACCGCGTGGCGTGGCCGGGGCCATGGCCAGATTCGGGCGACTGCGGGTGCGTTCAACCCAGTCGCGCAACCATGGGCGATGCGGCGGCTTGAACAATACGGTGGATGGATAGCGCTGGGCAAACAATGGCCCCAGCAATTCAAAACCGCCCAGATGCGGCGACAGCAGAATCAATCCTTTGCCTTGGGCCAGCAAGACATCCGTCGCTTCATGGAAGTTGGCTGGGGCTATGTTCAAGCCCTCAACCGGGTTGTTACGCATCCAGAAATAGGGAATCTCCAGCAGCATGCGCCCGGCAGCACGGCGAGCTTCCTGCAGTTGCGCCAAAGTCCGCTCGGGAAAGGCTTGCAGATAATTTTGCTGCAGACGCGTGCCGTAACGGCCCGGCAAGCGGGCAGCACCGGCGCCCAACCACGCCCCCAAAGCTTGTGCCCAGCTAAGCGGCAATAAAGAAAGCAGCCAGAAAACGGCGGTCATGATGATCCTGGCTCGACGACGCGGAGCGGCGGTAACAAACTGGAATGGAACAACACCCGACGCAATGCGGGTGTTGACGAGTGAGGCCGGTGCCAAGGCAAGGCACCGAGCGCACTCTACCGGGAAAAGACCGCAGGGCTAAGTGCGCATGTGTGTCGCGGGTGTAATGACGACACCTGTTGTGACACGGCTAACTCTACGCGCACCGCGGTGGGGATCAGCAATCAGGCGATGGCCGGGACCATGGCGCGGCGGTGGATACGCAATACCAGGATCGCCCCCACTACGCACAGTCCGCCGGAAATCATGGTGGCGACGGTGTACGAGCCCAGACTGTTGCGCAACATGCCCGCACCCAGCGCGGCAAAGGCGGCACCTAATTGATGCCCGGCGACAATCCAGCCAAACACAATTGGCGCATCGCGGGAGCCGAACACGTCGGTGGTCAGCCGCACGGTGGGTGGTACCGTGGCAACCCAGTCCAGCCCATAGAAGAAGGCAAAGATCGGCAGGCCAAAGTAGGTGATACCAAATGCGTACGGCAAAAAGATCAGCGCCAGGCCGCGCAGGCCGTAATACCAGAACAACAGCACGCGATTATTGAAGCGGTCTGATAACCAGCCGGAGAACGTGGTGCCCACCAGATCAAGCAAACCCATCGTTGCCAGAATGCTGGCGCCTTTCACTTCCGACAATCCGTAATCGCCACACATGGCAATAAAGTGGGTGCCGATATAGCCATTGGTGCTGGCCCCGCAGATAAAAAAGCTGAAGAACAGCAGCCAGAAGTCACGCGATTTGCTGGCTTTGCCCAGCGCGTCAAAGGCGATTTTGATGGGGTTTATGTGGCTGGCAACTTGATCGGCCGGAGCATCCGCTGGCTCGCCGAACGGGCGCAGCCCAACACTGGTGGGGCGTTCCGGCAGCAAGAAAGCAATCAATGGCAAGATCAGTACAGCCAGTGCGGCAACGGTAAGCACAATCGGCCGCCAGCCATAGCGCTCCACAATGGCCGCCATCAATGGCAGAAATAGCAACTGCCCGGTGGCGGAGCTGGCGGTGAGGATGCCCATCGCCAGACCACGCCGTTGACTGAACCAGCGATTTACCACCGTGGCGCCCAGTGTCATTGAAGTTGCGCCGGTAGCCATGCCCACCAATACGCCCCAGATCAGCACCATATGCCAGGTGGAGGTCATCAGGCTGGATAAGCCCACGCCAATCGCCAGAATGGTGAGTGCGGTGAGCACGGTGCGGCGCAAACCAAAGCGCTGCATGGCGGCAGCGGCGAATGGGCCCATCAAGCCGAACAGCGCCAGGTTGATCGACAAAGCCAGCGATACCGTAGTGCGGCTCCAGCCGAAGTCGTGCTCTAGCGGCACCATCATGACGCTGGGTGTGGAACGCGTGCCGGCGGTAATCAGCATGATCAAAAAGACTACGGCCAGGGTGACCCAGCCGTAATGGAAACGGCCTTTGGACCAGCGCGCTAATGCATACATAGGTTTCTCTCTCTGCCACCGAGGCCAGGTTTTTGAGTGAATTGTTACCGACCGGTAACATTTGCTTGAGATGTTAGTGACCGAGCGGTAACATTGTCAACACTTATGCAATGGAGTACGCAACGATGACCCCGCAAAAAGCAGCTGCCCCACGCACAGTCACGCAGGGTGCACTGGCGCACAGCCAGATTCTGGATGCGGCGGAAGAGTTGTTTTATCAGGAAGGCGCCCGTTCCAGCGGGATCGACGCCGTGGTCAAACGGGCTGGCGTCAACAAGATGAGCCTGTATCGCCAGTTTGAATCCAAAGATGATTTACTTAAGCAGTATTTGCAGCGGCGCGACGAAAAATTCCTGGCCTACCTGCATGCCAGCCTGGATAAACATCCAGGTCAGCCGCGGCGGCAACTGGAACAGTTTTTTACCGATCTGGCTGCGCGCACGGCGACACCGGGCTATCGCGGCTGCCCGTTTGTGAATATCGCTGCGGAATTTCCGGATACCGAACACTTTGCCCGGCAAATGGTGGCGGGCAACAAGGCGCGCTTGTTGGCTACTTTGACTGAATTGGCGCAAGCCGCCGGGGCGAGCGATGCGCCCGGCCTGGCCGCCGGGCTGGCGCTGCTGATTGAAGGTGCTTATACCGCCAGCCAGACTTATGCTCCGGGCAACAGCCTGTTGCCCGCTTTGCCGCTGGTGGCAAAGATCCTGCTGGATGCCGCGTTGCCCGCGAACACCTGAGAGCGGAGTTCGCGAATTACGGCATGCTGCTTACTTGGGTTCGACGTGGTCTTTGAGCAAACGACCCAGCAGCGATGGTTTGGCTTCTTTGCCATCATCGGTTTTGCCTTCGGACGATGCTTTGCCAAAACGGTCGGGCGAGCCCTTCTTGCGCATGGATTCTTTGAGGCGCACAGCGGCGAGGCGCTGCAGGTCAAAATGGTTGATCGGCATGGTGGTTTCCTGATTCAGATCACAAAGATCAATATATGAAATAGCTGCCGCCAAGAGCGCTCTGACGTTCACTCATGGCAACGTCAGCGGTTTTTGCGGCAGTCCAGAGAGGCTCGATCCGATGCCGGTTGATCGACAAAAGTCCTGTCAAATCAGCAGGATCGGCCAGAAAAGTGCGGGCGGGGCCAGCTTGGTCAGGGCGAATGATACGGGTACAGGGCGCCGGGCTGTCAACCGGCACCTCTGAATGGCAGGAAACCGCCCGCAGCCAGGCGCGCTATTCCGGTCGGGTTTTAACTAAAACTGGCGTGTACCAGACGACCCACTTCGGCCAGCGTGGATTGCTCGCGTTCGGTTGGCGTGACCTTGTTGCCGTGGATATACGCCGTGACCAGAATCGGCGCCCGCTGTGGTGGCCAGATAATGGCGATATCGTTGGTTGCCGCACCGGCATTGCCCGAGCCCGTCTTGTCGCCGATCTGCCAGTCCGCCGGTAAACCGGCCTTGATTTTGGCGGTGCCGGTGGTATTGCCGCGCAGCCAGGTGGCCAGTTGCTGGCGCGAAGCGGCCGACAAAATATCATTGCCCAACAAAATGCGTTGCATGGTGGCCAGCATCGCGGCTGGCGTAGTGGTATCGCGTGGATCGCCCGGAATACAAGTATTCAGCGACGGCTCATTGCGGTCCAGCCGGGTAATGGCATCCCCGTGAGCGCGTAAAAACGCGGTCAGTTGCGCCGGGCCGCCAACCATATCCAGCAGCAGATTGGCGGCGGTGTTGTCACTGTATTGCACTGCGGCGGCACACAGCGCGCCGACACTCAATTGGCCTTGCGCCAGATGCTCCCGGGCAATCGGTGCGTATTCCTGCAAGTCCGCCTTGCTGTATTTAACGGGCTGTTCCAGTTGCGTCTGGTGGGCGTCCACCCGCGCCAGGATCGCCGTTGCCAGCAAAAACTTGAAGGTACTGCACATGGGAAAACGCTCATCTGCCCGATGCGCAATGCTCTGACCCGTGCCGGTATCCAGTGCCAGCACGCCAAGACGACCGCCGACGCGGTTTTCCAGTTCTTGCAAGCGGACCGAAGCTGTGGCGATGGCGCTAGCGTTAGTCGCTGCATGGGCGGGCAAACGAGTGAGGGCAAACAAGGCCGCTGCGCCGGTCAGCAATTGACGGCGAGATAGAAAAGACATGAGGTGATTCATTCCGCGAGAGGGCAGGCGCGACGCCCGCCAGCTATTGAAGGAGAAGCCGAACGCGGAAAGTATAGACAAACACCAACCCAACGCGATGTGAGGGAGTCGGCAAAATACACAAAATGGCCTGAATGGAGGGGCAGAACAAACTGGCCTCGCAGTCTGAGCGAGGCCAGTGTTCTAGATCAGGCAGAAGTATTAACCAGCGTGCCCGCAGTGGATGTTGCTGCCGATGCGGTCGTTGTGGAAGGAGTTGTGGCGGCCTGGGTCGCCGTGTTCTGCTGGGCGGCGATTTCTTGCTGGATAGTCTGGATCTGTAGCTCGATGGATTGGACCTGCGCGGCGCCTGCCGGTGTGCTGGCGTTGGCTTCGGCGGTGGCCAGTAGTTTCTCCAGCGCTGCCAGTTGTTGCTGCAAGCTGGTGCTTGAACTGCTGCTGGTGCTTTGCGTGGTGCTGCCAATGGCCGAGGTGGACGAAACTGCGCTGACTGAAGTAACCATGTTCTTATCCTCTAGATATAAGAATATAAGAACCATTCATCCATCCGCTCTGACTAGCTGCATTTGCTGGCGCGGGCTCGCGGAAAAGCGGCAGGAATGGTTCAACACATAAAAAAGCGTGGCCGGTCAGCGCGCGTGCGTGCGCTCACCTGCTGATGGTTAGAGCATATGCCCCACAAATAGTGAAGTCACCGAGAGATACACGCCCGATACAAAAATCCTGGTTTGGCTGGGCGGATCGCGCGCTCTGGCCATACTTGTCATGAAAGCGTCACGGCTGCCCGAGCGCGGACTGGCTATGCTGTTTCCAGTTCAATTAGCGCGCTACCGTGACTCCACTCAACGACCTTCTTCCCGAGCTGGCCCAACTGGAACGTCTTATCAAGATGGGCCAGGGGCGACTCACTGTGCGTACTGTCGCCGAGGTCAATGTGGCGCAGTACTGCTTGCCCATCATGGTGCTGACGCTGGGTAGTTCGGCGCCCGATGCGCCGCTGGTGGGCTTCTTTGGTGGCGTGCACGGACTGGAACGCATCGGTACCCAGGTGGTGCTCACTTTTCTGCACAGTCTGCTGACTCGGCTGCATTGGGACCCAGTACTGGAACATCAGCTAAGCCGGGTCCGCTTGTTGTTCATGCCGCTGGTAAATCCGGGGGGCATGCTCAAGCGACGTCGTTCCAATCCTGCCGGGGTTGATCTGATGCGCAACGCGCCACTTGATGCGATCGACCCGGTGCCCTGGTTGCTGGGTGGGCATCGTATTGGCAGTTGGCTGCCGTGGTATCGCGGGGCACATGGCCAATGGATGCAGCCAGAAAGCGAAGCGCTCTGTGCGGTGGTCGAACAGGAAATCCAGCAGCGCAGCCAGGTCTTGATGCTCGATTGCCACTCCGGTTTTGGCATGCATGACCGCATCTGGTTTCCGCTGGCGGGCAGCCGCCGCCCCATTGAATCGGTGGGCGAGATTTACACGCTCAAAACGCTGTTCGACCAGGCGTATCCGCATCATCGTTATGTATTTGAACCGCAGAGTCACCAGTACCTCACGCATGGCGATTTGTGGGATCACCTCTATCTGCAAGCGCGGGAGCGCAATCCGGACCAGCTGTTTTTACCGCTCACGCTGGAAATGGGTTCGTGGAAATGGGTGCGCAAAAATCCGCGGCAGTTGTTTTCGCGTCTTGGCGCGTTCAACCCGGTGGCGCCGCATCGCCAGCAGCGGGTGATGCGCACGCATCTGGCGTTTATGGAATTCCTCACTCGGCTGGCTGGCAGCGAAGAGCGCTGGCTGGCGGGCGATCAGCGCAGCGCGCGCCACCGGCGTGAAGCCATGAACCTGTGGTATCGCAATGGCACTTGATCCAGCCCACTTGCCAGCGCCAGACAACGCCCGGCCATGGGTGCTATTGCGCGGGCTCGGGCGTGAAGCACGGCACTGGGGCGAGTTTCCGCAGCGATTGCAGCTGGCGCTGGGCGATGTGCCGGTGCTTACGCCAGATCTGCCGGGTAATGGCTATTTATGGCAAGAAAACGCCGGGGTGACCGTCGCCGAACAATGCGAGCACTTGCGTGGACAGTTGGCTCCAGTGCTGGCCGAAGGCCCGGTGAACGTGCTGGCATTGTCGTTGGGCGGCATGGTGGCGCTGGATTGGGCTAGCCGCTATCCGGCTGAAGTGGCGCGACTGGTATTGGTGAACACCAGTCTGTCGGCGCTGGCACCATTCTGGCGCCGTTTGCGCTGGCAAAGTTATCCCGCATTGTTGGGGCTGCTTGGGCAGAAAACAGCCCTGCGCGAACAAGGCATTCTGGCTTTGACCAGCAACCTGCCAGCGCGACGCTCGCAAGTGCTGGCCGACTGGGTTGCGTGGCAAACCGCACATCCGGTCTCTGTCGCCAACCTGTTGCGTCAGTTACTGGCCGCAGCGCGTTTTCAGGCGCCCAAAGTTTGGCCGCGCTGCCCGGCGCTGGTGGTGACCAGCGCACAGGACCGGCTGGTTGATCCCTACTGTTCGGCGCAACTGGCGCAGGCCACCGGTTGGCCGCTGCAGATCAATGCTCACGCCGGGCATGACTTGCCGCTGGACGATGCGCTGTGGCTCGCGCAGGCGGTGGTGTTGTGGCAGGGCATGCAGACCAGGTCGCTTGCCTGAGGTGAAAACGGGCCGCCAACCGACCAACGCCTGTAAGAAATCTGCTGAACAAACTGTTATCGTAATCAGCATTTAATAATTTCCTGATACAAATTGCGCATTCCTGTCCCGTAAGGGTTGCCCGATGCCAGCGCAATTTAATGCCTCACGTGGTTCATTGCCGCGTTTTCGCCAGCCTTCGGCTGCCGATTTGTGCGTCGTCGCGACCGCAATTACCTCAGAAGAAACCAATCAAGCCGTGCTGGATGTCTTCAACGACCAGCGCGAACTGATCAGCTTGCCGGTGGTGGAAAACGGCCGCCCGATCGGGCTGATCAACCGCAATATTTTTATGTCGCAAATGTCCAAGCCGTTTCATCGCGAGCTGTACGGCAAAAAAAGCTGCATTGCTTTTATGGACAAAGAACCGCTGATTGCCGAAGCCACTTTGGGCATCGAAAGCCTGACTTTTCGCGCCGTTGAGTATGGCGAGAAAGCACTGGCTGACGGCTTCATCATTACCCGTGACGGCCGATACGCGGGCGTGGGCCACGGCTTGCAACTGATGCGCGTGGTGGCCGACATGCAGGCGGAGAAAAACCGCCAGATCATGCACAGCATTGATTACGCCAGTGTGATCCAGCGTGCGACCTTGCAAGTGTCGCGGGCCGCGCTGGCCGAAACGCTGACCGATGCCAGCCTGGTGTGGGAGCCGCGCGATGTGGTGGGTGGCGACTTCTATCACTTTGCCCGCTTTGCCGATGGCTGGTTTGCAGCGATTGCTGACTGTACCGGCCACGGCGTGCCCGGCGCCTTCATGACGCTGATTTCGTCGTCCATGCTGGCTCAGGCGATTGAGCGCAACAACCCGCGTGATCCGGCCCACTTAATGGGGCTGGTAAGCCGGGGCATTAAACAGATGCTGGGGCAGACGGCAGAACGCAGCGAACTGGCTGAATCCAATGACGGGCTGGATGCGGCCTTTATGTGGTTCGATAACGCCACGCAAACGCTGACCTTTGCCGGCGCCCGCACCGCGTTGTATCTGCTTTACCCAGACGCTCCGCAAATTGAAATGATCGAGGGTGATCGGGCTGGCGTGGGTTATGTGGACAGCAATGCGGACCACCAGTGGACCAACCGCGTGCTGCCACTGACACCGAACACCTTGTTGTTTGTGACCACCGACGGTCTGGTAGACCAGATTGGCGGGCGCAAGCAAATTGCCTTTGGCAAACGGCGTATCCGCGACGCTATCGTGGCGCGACGCCATCAGAGTACAACGCAGATTACCGACGATTTGCTGATCGAACTGGCCAACTGGCAAGTGGACGAAACGCGCCGCGATGACCTGACCTGCTTATGTGTGCGCATCGCTGGCACCCAACCATGACTGAACTGAACATGTATATGAGTACATTGCCGGAGCACGACATGATTTATCAGCAATACCGCGACTTTTGTGATGCCGCGCGGCAGCGCCATGTGATTTTTTATTACGTAGGCTATTTTTCGCAGCACATTGTCGGTGCCATGGCAGATGCGCTCAAGCTGCGACTGGAAGTCAGCGGAATGGCTGGCCCAACGCGGCGCAAACTGTTCTCGTCTTTTGTCGAGATGTCGCAAAACATCATCCATTATTCGGCCGACGCGTTGACGCCGATTGATCTGGATAACCACGAAGTACGCCATGGATCGGTGTGCATCGGCATTCAGGATGATCACTACTACCTGCTGTGCGCCAACCCGATCAAAGCCGATTCAGCCGAAGCACTGCGCCAGCGGATCGAGCCATTGCGCTCGATGACGCTGGAAGAAATCAAGCAAGCCTACAAAGAAGCACTGCGCTCGGATGCGCCCGAAGACAGCAAAGGCGCTGGCGTGGGCTTTCTGACCATGGCGCGTGACGCTAGCGTGCCACTGGAATTTGAATTTGTGCCGATGCCGCACGAGCCGGATCTGTGCATGTTTTATATCAAAGCCATTATCTGACCGATCAGAACACCAGGACTTATCATGGACAACCTGTTTATCGCCGCCACGCCGACCTCGCCTGAGGTCGATTTCCGTTTTAGCCAACACGTGCTGTCGCTCAAAGGCGAGTCCTATCCGGAAAACGCGGCCGCCTTTTATGGCGAAATCATTGCCAACGTGCGCACGTATCTGGCGGGCTGCCAGCAGGCCAATATCGAGGTCAACGTGGCGCTGGCCTACTTCAATAGCTCCAGCACTAAAGTGTTGTTCAACCTGTTCGATGCCTTCAATCAGGCCGCGCTGATGGGCAATCACGTCACCCTGAACTGGTACCACGACGAAGACGACGACACCATTCTGGAGTTCGGTCAGGAATTGCAGGATGACTTTGGCGCGCTGGATTTTCACGATCACGCACTGAGCGGCGTTTGAAGCCGACACATGCCTGGTACTGATCCTGATCTGTTTGACCTGGAACACGCTGCGCTGGCCGAGGCGAGCGTGGTGTATGACGACGTGCACGCGCCGGCGGGTATCCAGCGGCTGGCGCTGGGTGAGCTGATCGGGCATTACGAGCGCTTGTTGCGTGAAACGCGGCGGCTGATTCAGCGCAGCGACCGGCAAGAGCGCGAAATGAATGTGCTTAACCAGCGGCTGCAAACGCTGGCCATCAACCTGGATTACCGCGCCCGCCACGACACGCTCACTGGCGTGCTCAATCGTGGTGCGGTGATCGAACTGTGCAACGACACACTGCTGCACAGCGATATCGCGCTGGTGGTGCTGGACCTGGACCACTTCAAACGCATCAACGATACCTTCGGCCATCCGGCGGGCGATGCGGTGCTGTGCGCGGTGGTGGAGCAACTGCAGTCGGTGGTGGGTGAGATCGGGCAGATTGGTCGGGTCGGCGGCGAGGAATTCACCGTCATGTTGCCTGGGCTGCTGCTGGACGACGCCATGCAACTGGCGGAGTACATGCGTGCTGCGGTGGCAACGCACGTTTTTCCATCTCCGATCGAACGGGCGATGACTGCCAGCTTTGGCGTGAGCTGGAGTGCCGCGGGCACTCCATTTGAAAGTGCCTACAGCCGCGCTGACGAGGCGCTATATGTGGCCAAGCGCAATGGCCGCAACCAGGTTGTGCGCGCCCGCTGATTGTTGTTTTTCCTTTCCAACTCAACTCGCCCTGCGCGCTGACTTTTCCCCAAGAAACAAGTACTTGTCCAATTGCCGCATCCATATGCGGCTTTCTTACGTATATCCATTGAAACGGCGCTGAGCGGTCATTGCCGTTGCGGCATGCTATTTGTCATGTTTTATTGGAAATTTATGTTTGTACGTAAAAATAAAGTGTTTGTCTTACATTTTTAATTTGACTAAATAAGCTTTTGATTATGCTAATAATGAGTCCAATCTATTGTATGTATTGATATTTTTGATTATAATTCGGCCGTGTTTTATGAGAATTTGTATCGGCAGTTTGAAATAATCTAACAGATATAGACAGGAATCAGGTTGGTTAATGAGTTGCCCTAATGCCGTAACCTCCCTGTCGAGCATAAGCTGGCGTACTGCAAGGCGCTCTGTCCTGCCGTTGTCTCTTGTTTTACTTACGGCTGCGCCCCTTGCGTTGGCCGCTTCTTCTGCCAGCGAAGAGCTGCGCTACCGCGAAGCAATCGAAAACGCCCGCAACAGCAAACTGGGTGACGCCGCTCAGTCATTGCAGGATTTGCTGACCGCGCACCCTGCTGATTTGCGTTATCGCCACGATCTGGTTGCGGTTTATGCCTGGCAGGGTAGTTATGCCCAAGCAGTCGCGCTGGCGCGTGGTTTGAGTCTGGACACCACCCCGCTGTATGTTCTGCAAGCGTGGGCTGACGCCGAAAAGAACACGCAAAACCTGGATCAGGCCCAGGCCATCTACCAAGCCATTGACCGGCGCGAGCCAGGACGGCTGGCGATTCAGATTTCGTTGGCGCAGCTGGATATCCTGCGTGACAAGGCTCCGCAAGCGCTGGCCCGGCTGCAAGCTGTCGATGCCGACAAACTCAATCCAGCTGACCGTATTGCCTTGCAGGAAATGCTGATCCGCACCTGGCTGGCTTTGCAGGATTACCCCGAAGCGATCAAGCAGAGCGACGAGTTGCTGGCGATTGCCCCCGCCAACCGCACCGCGCTGGAGGCGAAATTTGTCTCCAACCTGCGCATGGATGCGCCACGTCTGGCACTGGCCACCAGTTTGACGCTCACTCCGGCTGATCGCGCAGCGGCCAAAACTGCCGCCATTTCACGGGAAATCCGCTGGGGTCGGGCCGAGGCCGATAACTCGCGGGCATCGTCGCCCACCCGTTGGGTGACCACTGACGCTGCCATCAATTCCGCCCAACAACATATCGATGAACTAAGCCGCAACGAGCCAGCCGGATCGGATGCTCTGTTGCGTCAGCAATACGATCTGCTGGTGGTGCTGGTTGATCGCCGCCGCAACCGCGAGGCGGTTGATCTGTACCGCATGCTGCAACTGCAGGGCGCGGCTATCCCGGCGTGGTTGAAAATACCGGCCGCCAGCGCTTACTTGGCGCTACGGCAGCCAGACATGGCCATCAAACTGTATGAACAAGCCTTTGCCGCCAAGGTGGGCGACTTTGATGCGCATGTGAATTATGTTTACGCGCTACTTGAAGCCGAGCACGCCGAGGCCGCCATCGCCGCGGCGGATCAACTGGTGGCCGACACCCCGGAATGGCGCAACAACGCGTATCCGGCGCTGCGCGTGGAAAACCAGAATTATCCGGCAGCGCAACTGCTGGCGGCGCAGGTGCGGGCGTTTACCGAGCAACTGGCCGATGCCCAACGGCGGGTGGATGACCTGCACCGACGCGCACCGGGCAATGAAGACATCGCCGCTGCCCAAGCTGACATTGACCGATTGCGTGGCTGGCCTCGTCGCGCGCTGACGCAACTGAACCGGCTGCATACGCTTAGCCCGGATTACATTTGGGTGATTCCGCCCACGTTTGACGCCCATATGGATACGGCGGACTTTGCCGCCGCCGCGACTGATCTCGCGCGAGCCCAACTGGAAATGCCTGACGACAGCGTCACCCAGCGGATGGAACGCAACTGGCAGGATCATCTGCGCCCGCAAACCGTGACGACGCTGGCATTCGGGCGCAGCGGTGGCGGCAAGGAAGGGCTGGCTGGCAACGGTGATGTCCATGATCTGACGTTTGACAGCCGCGTTTACAGCAGTCCGTTCGCCGACAACTGGCGCGCCTATGCTCGCGCTGGCTGGCAACAAAGCAGCAGCAATGTAGAAAACCTGCTGCGGCGCGTGGGCGGTGCTGGCCTGGAATATCGCTCACCCGATTGGTCCGGCGAAACCGAACTGGATGGTGCCAATGGCTCGTCTGGCACAGCCGGTGGGCATGTCGCGGTGAGCTATCACCCCAGCGACTTCTGGACCGTCGACTTGGGCTACGCCCACGACGGGGATGACACACCGCTGCGCGCTTTTGCCGACGGCGTGCATACCGACTTCACCAACACGGCGTTGCGCTATCGCTGGAGTGAATCGCGCGAAGTGGGGCTGGTGCTGTCGCATGGTCACTTCTCTGACGACAACACCCGGCTGGGCTGGGGTGTTTACGGCGTACAGCGGGCCGTCACCCAACCGTATTACCAGATGGATGTGCGGCTGGATGTCGGCGGCATGCATAACGACTTGCCTGCTACGGCCGCCAACTATTTCAACCCGTCCAGCCAGCAAGCCGGCGTGGTTTCGGTGATCAACCACTGGGTGCAATGGCGTCAGTACGAACGTCAGTTGAGCCACCGTCTCACGCTCACCGCCGGAGAAAACTGGCAGCGCAGCTATGGCGCAGCCACCGTCGGCGGCGCTGCGTATGAACTCGAATATCAACTGAACGCCTTGCTGGACTGGCGGATCGGGACGGGCATTAACCGTGCGTACTACGACGGCAATGGCGAAACCGATTACTCCGTGCACGCCACGCTGGACTGGAAATTCTGATGAAGCACTCTCTGGCAGCGATCTTTCGCTCTGCCCTGGCCGCCGCACAAGGCCTGGTCAACTTGCCGCTACGGTTAGCGTCTGCGCTGGCGCTGGCGCTGGCTTTGACGTTGCTGCTGGCCTTGCCGCTGGCCCGCGCCGAAACGGCCACCTGGCCTGCCGACAGCTTTGAAGTGCTGTGTTATCACGAGGTGCGTGACGACGTTTGGGTGCTGCCTGATCCGTACGCCATCAGCACGCGACGGCTGGTGCAGCATTTTGAGTGGCTGCGTGAGAATGGTTACACCGTCATCAGCGTGGACGACATCCTGGCGGCCCGCGCGGGCACCAAACCACTGCCGCCCAAAGCCGTGTTGCTGACCTTCGACGATGGCTACAAGAGTTTTTATACCCACGTTTTTCCGCTGCTCAAAGAATTTAACTACCACGCGGTGCAAGGGGTCGTCGGGCACTGGATTGACGCCGCCGACGGTGCCGACATTACCGCCGAATCGCGCAATTACAGCCGCGAAGACATCATGACCTGGGCTGAGGTCAAAGAGTTGTCTGACTCTGGCCTGGTCGAGATTGCCTCACACAGCTACAACGAGCACCACGGCATTCAGGCCAATCCGCAAGGTAATCAACTGCCCGCGTTGATCACGCATATTTACGACGCCACCACCGGCAAATATGAAACCGACGCGCAATATCTGGCGCGGGTGCAGCTGGACCTGAAAAAGAACGCAGAAGTTATCGCGCAGCACACCGGCAAAGCCCCGCGTGTGATGGTGTGGCCGTATGGACGCTACAACCGGGCGACAATTGAGGCGGCCAAAGCGGCGGGCATGCCGATCACGCTGACGCTGGATGACGGACCAAATGGTCCGGATATTCCGCTGGACCGCCTGCGTCGCGTGCTGATTACCCATTCCGATGGCGAAAGCGTGAAAGCGCTGGATGCCGCCATGCGCCCGTCGCCCGCCAAGCCCGTCCGCGTCATGCATGTGGATCTGGACTACGTCTACGACCCGGACCCCAAGCAGCAAGAACTGAACTTGGGCAAATTGCTGGATCGGGTCAAAGCCAGCGGTGCCAACACCGTTTTCCTGCAAGCATATGCCGACCCCAGTGGCGCCGGCGCCGCAACGGCGCTGTATTTCCCTAACCGCCATCTGCCCATGCGCGCTGATTTGTTTTCTCGCGCGGCTTGGCAACTTCAGACGCGCGCCGGGGTAAAGGTTTACGCCTGGATGCCGCTCAGTGCCTACGTCTTGCCAGAAACCGACCCGCTGGCAGGAAAACTGGTGACCGCCAGCACGGCCAAAGGGGCGCAGGCTTATCACCGGCTCTCGCCATTTGACCCCGCGGTGCGCCAGTTGATTGGCGAAATCTATAACGATCTGGCCACCCATGCGGTGTTCCAGGGCGTGCTGTTCCATGACGACGCCACGCTCACCGACTTTGAAGATGACAGCCCGGCTGCCCGTGCGGTTTATCAATCTTGGGGTTTGCCCGGCAGTGTGGATGAAATCCGCAAAGACCCGGCGGCGATGCAACGCTGGACTGCGCTCAAGACCAGTTATCTGACGGATTTCTCGCTGCAACTGGCAGACCGGGTTCGCCACTGGCAACCCAATCTGAAAACCGCGCGCAATATGTACGCCCGCGTCGTCCTGCAGCCCGAAGCCCAAGCCTGGTTTGCCCAGTCGCTACCGGATTTCCTCGCCCATTACGACTACACCGCCATTATGGCGATGCCGTATATGGAAGGCGCAGCGCAGCCATTGCCATGGTTGAGCACGCTGGCCAAAACCGTGGCGATTATTCCCGGCGCGCTGGACAAGACGGTGTTCGAATTGCAGGCGGTGGACTGGAAAACCAGCAAGCCGTTGACCGGGCACGAACTGGCAACGCAGATGGACACTCTGATGGACGCCGGTGTCCGCAGCTATGGTTATTACCCGGATGATTTTGTCAAAGACCAACCCAAGCTGGATGAACTGGTCGAGCGTTTCTCGCTGCGCAGCTTTCCATATCGGGGCAGCAAGTGAATGCGCTTTCATCACTCAGCACCGTGTTGCTGCAATTTGCCTTTTTCTATCCACTCACGATGGCGTGGATGTGGATGATTGGCGCGGTGCATTACTACTGGCGCTTTGAACGCCGTACCGCCAGCCTGGCGATTCCGCCCATCCTGGATAACTACCCTGGCGTATCGCTGGTGGTGCCGATGCACAACGAAAGTGCTAACGCGCGCGAGACCATCGCTCAGTTGATGTGTCAGCGTTATCCCTTGTTTGAAGTCATTGCCGTCAACGATGGCAGCCGCGACAACACCGGCGAAATCCTTGATGAACTGGCACTGGAATACCCGCGTTTGCGCGTGATTCACCTGGCCACCAATCAGGGCAAGGCGATGGGACTGAATACCGCAGCCCTGATGGCCAGATATGAATTCCTGATCTGCATTGATGGCGACGCGCTGCTGGATGAATACGCCGCCGCCTGGTTCATGCAGCACTTTGCCCACGGCCCGCGCCTGGGCGCCATTACCGGCAACCCGCGTATCCGCAATCGCTCCACCTTGCTGGGCAAACTGCAAGTGGGTGAGTTCTCGTCGATTATCGGCATGATCAAACGGGCGCAACGCACTTACGGGCGCATCTTCACCATCTCTGGCGTGGTCAGCGCGTTTCGCCGTGCAGCATTGCATGACGTGGGCTACTGGAGCCCGGAGATGCTGACCGAAGACATTGATATCAGCTGGAAACTGCAAATTGCCCACTGGGACATCCGCTACGAACCCAAGGCCCGTTGCTGGATTCTGATGCCCGAAACGCTGATGGGTTTGTGGAAGCAGCGTCTGCGCTGGGCCATGGGTGGTGTGCAGGTGCTGGCCAAGTATTTGCCGTCGCTGCTGTTCTGGCGCAAACGCCGCATGTGGGCGATTTACCTGGAATTCCTGCTGAGTGTGGCGTGGGCTTACGTCATGGGTGGCGTCATGGTGCTGTGGCTGCTCGGCCAGTTTTTGCCGTTGCCAGAGCCGCTGCATATCCAGACCTTGCTGCCCGGCTGGAACGGCGTAGTGATCGGTGCGACCTGTTTGTTGCAGATTGCTGTCGCGCTGCGACTGGACGCGCGTTACGACGAAGGGTTGGGGCGTTCGTATTATTGGATGGTCTGGTATCCGCTGGCTTACTGGTTGCTCAACATGCTGACCACCATCTGGGCCGTGCCCAAAACCCTGATGCGCAAACGCAATGCCCGCGCTGTCTGGGTGAGCCCGGATCGAGGCATTCAGCAAACGGTGCAAACGCCGCATCCGCCGGTGCATGAACACCATGTGAGTACCAAATCATGATGACGCAACCGCCGCGGCCATCGACGCATCTGATTATTGAACGACCCGATTGGCAAACCCGCCGTCAGCGCGTGGTTTATGGCTCGCTAACGGCTATGGGCTGGGCGCTGTGGGGATTTTTGTGGCTGCCGCTGCTGACCGCAGTCGGCTGGCTGGGCGAAGCCTTCTTTGCCTGGCATCACATGGTGCAACTGGACGGATTCTCGGCTTTTCGCCATCTGGCCGCGTCTTATAGCGGCGCGCTGGTAGTGCTGGGCGGGATCTTCGTCGGCTGGGCCTCGTATAACTATCTGCGCTTTCGCGGCTACGACCGCCGCCGTCCACGCCCAACGGTAACCGACCACGATCTGGCCGACGCTTACCATGTGCCCGAAAGCGATGTTGCCCGCTGGCACGCGAGTCGACGGCTGGTGGTGTGGCATGACGAACAAGGGCAGGTGGTGCGCGTGCAAACTGATCCGCCGCCACAACACGAGATCGTGCCGGAACCGGCGCCGGTGGTCTGAATTAGATACGACACGCTCAAAATGGTGGCCAGCTACTCGCGATCAATGCGTTTCTTGCTGTTCCGGTAGCGCCGCCATTGCCAGATGACCACCACACCGGCGATCGGGATCAGGAACAGCAAAAACTCGAATGACCCGTCACCGCCGTCGGGAGAGAAGCCGAATATTTTTTCGATAAAGTCCATTGTTGCTCCTCATCGCCCGAGGCAGCCGTAGCGGCCCACCCGGCTTTGCCGCGAAACAGGTTGGCACCCATGTTATTCGAGCTCATTGGACTGGCCCGTCGCACCGGCGAGACCCGAATGGCTTTGGCTGATTTTTCTGGCCAGCACTTCTGCACTGGTCTGCAACGCGATTTGGGTCCACTGCCGCGCTTGTTCGGCGTTGACGCCAGCCACGGTATCCAGGGTAGCCAGTGCCTCCAGCACCTGGATCACCGGGGAACGGGGCGGGATACGGATGATCTTGCCTCCCACGATGATGAGCCCACCGCCGTCTTCAACCACACCCGCCAGAATTTGCGCGACCAGATCCGGCAAGCGCGGACACACAATTTCTTTGGTTTGAACCAGATTGAAAAACAGCTCCTGCACGCCGGTACGCGTGTCGGTCCAGAGCACGGCAAAATCTTCGACGCCCGCCGCCAGACCGAAGTACTCACCAATGAAGGTGACATTGGGGTCGCCATGCACTGCGGGCGCATCAACGGCTGGGTCCCATGAGCGGTCGGTTACGTCGACAAACCAGGAAAAATCGCTGGCGTTGTTCCATGATCCGGCCAACTGCACTTTGATCAGGTGCTTTCCGAACTCCTCGCCAAATACATAGAATGCGCAGCCCACCACGCCCGTTCGCGTGCAGGCAATTTGGGGGTGAAAACAGTGGCTGCTTCCATAACTGACGTTAGGCAGTAAGGGCTGGCCGGAAGCGTCTCCCTCCCAGGTCACTCCGTTGTTGAGCGAGCGCCGGTAATAGATGCGGCTGTAGCCCTCGCGCATGTCAGCCCAAGCCACCACCAGCACGCCTTGCGTGGTCACGCAGTCGGTTATCAGGGTAATGACGCGGAATTTGCCGAATTCGAAGTGGGGCCAGTCATCAGTAATTGGCAAATTGCCGCGCAGGCTTTTGATCCCGGAAACAACGGTAGTCGCCGCTTCGAAGGTTTCTCCGCCATCAAGGGAGCGGATATGCTGGATTTCCCCCGAACCATCGTTATGCCAAAGAATATGCAGCGTGCCGTCGGGCGCAACGGTTAATTCGGGCGAAAAGGAGAACGAAACCAGGGCACTGCCCGGTGCGTCAGAGCCTCTGCCTTTCCAGCTTTGCCCGCCATCCGTTGAGCGGGCAAAGCGTAGCGGTGATGAAGCGCCCCAGGCGACGTAAACGTTCCCGCGGTGAGGGCTGCCTGGCTGGTTGTCGCAAACCACCCATTGCTTGTCATCCGAAGTGTCGCTGGTTAGCTGTATGGGTTCTTGCCAGGTGACTCCGCCATCCTGCGAGCGGTAAACCACCATGCCCAGACCGGTCAGGTCGCCTGCTCCGGCCGTTCCGGTATTGAAGTGATCGGGTTCTCCCACCAGGAACGCATTGCCGGAACCGTCAAACGTGACGGTAGGGTCGGTCATTACATCCCAGCCGGGTTTAAGCGGAAGTTGGGATTCGGCCCAGGTCTCACCGCTATCAAAGCTGTAAATGACGCCGAGACGAAAGCGGTAAGTGGCGGGGTCGATAAATTTTTTCGAGGCGCCGACCAGATTGGCCGGGTTTTTCGGATTGATGGCAATGCACGATTCACTGCGTTGATTCTGCGGGCTGCTGCTGGTGGCTTGCTGGTTTGCGCCAGGATACAAACCTGCGGCCACGCTACAGATGCTGAACTGATGCAGCAGCGGGACGAAATCGCGAACACCATCAAAGACATGGGTAGTCATGCTCTGGCTTCCTTGCGAGGCGTGGGCCGGGTGGTGAGTCCTGACCCGCAATCTGTGGCAAGTGGTTGCCTGTTCGCTCATGAAACGCAACGGTGATCGTGTTGGAGGAGGTCTCAGGCCTGATTACAGATACGGATACGCACCGGATGGATGTCTGCCTAGCATAGGCTTCATGCACTTGCGTAATACCGTTGGCGTACCGAGTGGGCGATAGGTGGCTTCGTTTGCAGTCAGCAAAAAACAACTGAAATGTCAGTGTTTGCTGTGCCTTTTACACAGCTTGGTCAGTGGTGAGGGCGCAATCATGTTTTCGCCGGTCAGGTCAGCGTGCGGACAACGCTGCCAGACCGGTCGATCCTGCATAAAGGGTTACTTCGGCTTCTTGGTCATGCCTGCATACAGCGTATCCACGTTGTAGCGGAACATGGCCTCATACGTTGCTGCGGGGCCGGTTTTGGGCGACAACGCCTCTACATACAACTCGCCACCAGGTTGCGCACCTGTGGATGACGCAATCTGCCGCACCAGCCGCGGATCATTGGAGTTCTCAAAGAAATACGCCGCCACGTTCTCGCGTTTGATCTGGGTAATCAGCCGGGCGACATCGGCTGCGGCGGGCTCGGCCTCGGTTGATATCCCCACAGGCGACAAAAACGTAACGCCGTACGCCGCACCAAAATAACCAAAGGCATCATGGCTGGTCAGCACTTTGCGCCGGGCTTTGGGAATGCTGGCAAATTTTGCCTTGGCGTATTGATCCAGCGCTTGCAGTTTGCTGATGTAGGCCGCGCCATTTCTGGCAAATTCGGCGGCGTCTTGCGGGTCGGTGGCGGACAGCGTTTTAATCACATTGCGGGTGTAGATCACGCCATTGCTGATGTCGTTCCAGGCGTGCGGGTCAGTGATCACTTTGCCATCGTCTTCCATCTTGCGCGTATGAATACCCGTGCTCGCCACGGTAATACTGCCTTTGTAACCAGACACCTTGATGAGCCGGGTCATCCAGCCTTCCAGACCCAAGCCGCTCACAAATACGGCATCGGCATTTTTCAGCGCGGTAGCATCTTGCGGCGTGGGCTCATACACATGCGGGTCACCATTCGGGCCGACCAGACTGGTGACATGCACATGATCGCCGCCGACGTTCTGCACGATATCTGCCAGTACGGTAAAGCTGGCCACCACATTCAGTTCTTTGGCTGCAGCGACTTGGGCCACGGTGGCTAGCGCCAGACCGGCTAGCCAGACTTGCTTGTTCATTGCAAAACTCCTTCCTGCCAATGGGAGGCACGCGCCGGGCGTCGTGCCGGGAAACGGTGAGGTGCGGACGCGCAGTCTTGTGCTGCGTTTTTTTGGGGACATTTCGATAAATGCAACAATATTGCATTTCGTCGAAAAACGTAGAATAAGCCGAAATGCAACAATGTTGCAATTGGTGTGTTGAAAATGAGCCGGGCGAGGATCACGCAGTGGTGTGCGGACTGTTTTTGCCTCGGCATTGCATACGGCAGCGGAAGATCAAACAGCGGATCGCACTGGCACTGCCATGACAAATGGGTTCAAATAACGCCAGGACGGGTCACGACAATAGACCGCTCACGGTTATCGACATTCCGGTTTCATCACGTTCCAACCATCTCACTGACTACTTGGGATTCACCATGACGCAAGCTGTGCAAAACATTCCTCTGCAAAAAATCGACGGTTCCGCTGCCACCCTGAATGACTACGCAGGCAAGGTATTGCTGGTGGTGAATGTGGCCTCCAAGTGCGGTTTGACCGCGCAATATCAAGGTCTGGAACAGTTCTATCGCAGCCATCAGGCCAAGGGTCTGGAAGTGCTGGGATTTCCGGCCAACAACTTCAAAGGTCAGGAGCCTGGCACCAATGAAGAAATCGCCAGCTTTTGTTCCACCACCTATGACGTGACCTTTCCGCTGTTTGCCAAGATTTCGGTAGTGGGCGAAGACCAGCATCCGCTGTACCAGGCATTGATTGCGGCCCAGCCGGACGCGCTGGGGGAAGGCCCGTTCCGTGAGCGTTTGTCGGGCAAGGGCATTGATATCGCGCCGCAACCGCAAGTGTTGTGGAATTTCGAGAAATTCCTGGTGAACCGTAAAGGTGAAGTAGTCGGGCGTTTCTCGCCGGATGTCACCGCAGAAGACGCGCGCCTGGTCGCCGCAGTGGAGGCTGAACTGGCCAAGGCTTGATGGCGGCGGCTCAGCCGCTCGTGATCGCATCAGAAAGCATCCTGTGGGGTGCTTTTTGTTTTTCAGCGTGTGCACAGTTTTGCCACCATCGGGCGAACACCTGAGTAAGCCCGTTGATGAAGCAGACTATGATGTGCGACTGCTTATGGCGGTTTCAATCAGTAGATTTTGATCGGGAAAGGAAAGGGTATGGGAGAGAAAAAACGGCGTCTGGCCGCTGGTGGCACTGGAGTGGCGGAAGCAACATCACCCACTCAAGCCGTAGATCAACTGGTTGAAACCGGTATGCGTCTGCATCGCGAAGGCCGTTTGCCGGAGGCGCTGGCGACGTATCAGCGCGCACTGGAGCGCAATCCGCAACAGGCCGATGCCATGCATTACCAGGGTTTGGCGCTGGTTGCCATTGGCCAGCCGCAGATTGGCGTGAACCTGATGCAACGCTCGCTTGCCATGGCACCCGATAATCCAGGCTTTCATTACAACCTGGGACTGCATCTGCGTCGGGTTGATCCTGCTGCTGCGCTCAAGCATATGGCTCGCGCCAACGCGCTGGTGCCGGACGATCTGGAATACACGCTTGAATATGCTCGCTTGTTGTCGCATCAGGGCGATGATCGCACCGCGCTGGATGTACTGGCTGCCGGCAAACCCCATCATCCGGAAAGCGGAGCATTGGCGGAACGCCTGGTACAACTGGCTTATGCGCAAGACAGTCTCGAACTGGCCCGCAGTACCGCGCAGGAAATTGCTGCCCAACATCCTCAGTTTGAAGCGCGCTTTCGCGTCGGTTTCGCCTTGCCGCGCAAAGATCAGCCAGAACACGAAACCATCATGACGGATTCGCAGTGGCAGAACGTCACCCTGCAAGGCGCGGCGCTGGCTGATTTTATTGCCGAGCGCGATTTGCACGTGATTGATGATTTTCTGACCGATGCAGCGGCCTGGCGTGAGCACGCGCTCAAGCAGGCGTTTCAGGCCAATCTGTATGAAGGTCAGAATTTTCCGGGCGTGCAAACGGATGGCCAGCCTTGTCAGGAAGTCATGGAGCGTATCGCCACCGTGCTGCAGCGTCCGGTGAAGTGGTCCTCGCCTGATAACGGCGCCTTCCGGGTGAGCGTGGCCAGTGCGCAAGCTCGCACGGACATCCATATCGACAACGAATCGCAGGGGCAGACGCACACTTATGCCGCTGTGCTGTATCTGAACCCGCCGGAGCAATGTCAGGGCGGCACTACGTTCTGGCAGCATCGCGCCACCGGTTGGGATCGGCGCCCGCCAGAGGCCGAGGTCAAAGCCGCCGGTTATGCGAGCTTTGCCGCTTTCCAGGATAGCTGGAGTACTGGTGAAACGGTGCGCGCGTTTGACGAGCTGCAAGCCGAACGCGAAACCTGGCTGGCGCAAGCCGAAATCCCCATGCGCAGTAACCGGCTGGTGATTTATCGCGGCAATTACTATCACTCCATCAGCAACGTGTTTGGCAGCACTTTGCAAGATGGCCGACTGGCACAGCTGTTCTTTTTTGAGACGGTGGCCGACGCCAGCTCCGTGGTTTAACGCTCGATGCCGAGTGCAGCCATTTTCTTGTAGAGGGTAGCGCGGCCCAGCCCGAGGCGCCGCGCTGCCAGCACTGCCCGCCCGCCGCAGGCTTGCAGCGCTTCTTCAATCAGCCGTTTTTCAAAGGTGGCCATCGCTTGTTGATGGCTGGGTGCGTTGTCGACATGGCCACGTAATGCGCCCGCATCGACCAAGGCCGCCAGATCATCCACCCGCAATTCGGCGCGGTCGGACAGCATGATGGCGCGTTCCAGCACATTGCGCAGTTCACGCACATTGCCGGGCCAGTGGTAGTGGCGCAAAAATTCAATGGCTGCCGGGGCGATATGCCGCACGCCGCAAGTCATGGCCAGATCATTCAGCAAGGCATGGCACAGAGCCGGCAGGTCTTCCTGGCGTGAGCGCAACGGCGGCACCTCAATGGCCAGTACGTTGAGCCGGTAAAACAGATCCGCGCGGAACTCACCGGTTTCCACTCGCTGCGCCAGCCGGGCCGACGTAGCAGCGATAATGCGCACATCGGCGCGGATTACCTTGTTGGCGCCTAGCGGCTCAAACTCTTTGTCCTGCAGCACGCGCAACAACTTGCTTTGCAGGCTCAGTGGCAAGTCACCCATCTCATCCATAAACAACGTGCCGCCATCGGCCAGCTGGAATTTGCCGATGCGCCCTTTGCGATCCAGCCCGGTATAGGCGCCCGGCGCCGCACCAAACAGTTCGGCTTCCAGCAATGTTTCCGGGATGGCGGCCATATTGATGCTGACCAGCGGTTTATGTGCACGCGGCGAGGCGGCGTGAATGGCGTGCGCCAGGACTTCTTTACCGGTGCCGGTTTCACCCAGCAGCAGCACGGGTGAATCCATTTGCGCCGCACGCTGGGCGCGCCGTTTGACTTCGGTGGCGGCTTCGCCATCGCCAATAAAGTTGTCGAAGGAATATTTGGCCTTGCGCGCTTGCGCCAAAGATTCGCGGGCGTTGGCCAGTTCTTCTTGCAGCCGGGTGAATTTGGCAACGATGGGCGAGAGCGACTGCAACTGGTCGAACAAGGCAAAACCAATGGCGCCCACGACCTGGCCGGTTTTGTCCTTGAGCGGCAAGCGCGTGACGACCAGCGATTCATTGCCCGCTGCGGGCATGATATCCAGCAGTTGCGGCTTGCCGTTGCGCACCACCTCCCGCATCTGGCTGTGCGCAATGACTTCTTCTACCGGCTTGCCAATGGCCCCGGCCGGATCATCAAAGCCAAAGCGGGCGGCATAGCGCGCGTTGATCCAGACAATGCGCGCATCGTGATCGACAATCACCGTGCCTTCGCAAAAGTCTTCCATGGTGTCGAACATGCTCTGGATTGCCCACTGGCGCACCGAGTCATAATCGGTCAACAGCACATTCAGGGGTAGATCGGGTGGACTCAGACTGGCAGGGGCGGCTGGGTTCATGGCAGTGGCTCAAGCACTTGAAGAGTGCGGCTAGCCTACTACGCCGCTGGCCGGGCGGGAATGCGGGTTCTGCCCCGGCATGCAAACAGCTAACGAACGGCTAATCAAACAGCCGATGCAGCGTACGCACCAGCCAGCGCTCGCGCTGGAACTCGCTCACCCGGCGCAACAGCCGGGCGTAGTCCAGCATCAAGCCAGGGGTCCAGGTCATGGTGTTGGCGCGAGTGCGCAACAACGACAGCAACCAGATATTGGGATCAGTAAACAGGATGAAAAAACGGTACCAGGGCCGTGTGTGGCCGACCACGCCTTCCAGTGCCACGTCCAGGGCCAGCGCAACGGTGGTGGAGCAATTACGGCTGGTGAGATTGTATTTGGTGTCTTTGCGATAGATTTCCCAAAACGCCCGTAATGCCGGTTCGTTGTAATTGCGAAACCAGATTTGCCGGTTGGGCTCGCACCAGGCGGCAACTTCCGTCTCGTACGATTCCAGAAAACGCCCGCGCGTGTCGTTTTCGACCCGAGAGTTCAGCATGTCGCGAAACTGCTGGGAAGAGGCATCCAGTTCATCCGCCGGATACAGGCTGATATACAGATCGGGCGGCAATTCCAGCGAAGAGTGGCCGGTGGATACTTTGCCGCTGGTATCCACAGCGGCGATGTAACGATCCACAATCGCCCGCCGCTGCGGATTGGGAATCGACCCCACCGGCGTCCAGATATGCACCATCAGGGGAAAAAAAGGCCGTTCGGCCCGGGTCGCAAAAATGGGGAGCTTTTCGTACCAGTACCAGTTGCGCTTGCGAAAATAAGGCATCGACAACACTGAGACATTGGGCGGCAAGCGGCGAAACTGAAACCCCAAATGGCACAGCATGTAGCCGGAGGAAATCATGACAATGCCAAAACATACCGAAAAGGTATGCAAATGGCTGATGGGCCAATGCGTCATGACCTGGGCGGCAATGATGACTTCAAGCAATCCGGTTAGCAAACTGCGACGCCAGTAACGAAAGCGGATGACATGCGCCGACGCCATACGCAGGGTGCCATCGATCAAAAAGCCGATACCAAAAACCAGCGTGCTGCCCAGGCTGTCATCAAACGGCGCCCGAATCAACAGGCAGCCCAACAGGATCAAGCCGCATTCACGCAGCAGTAAAACCCATTGGTGCCTGCGGCGCGCCAGGCTCAGATCGCTGAGCCCGACCACCCCTTCAATAATGCAAATGATGCCGAATACATCGCTGACAAACATCAGCAGCCAGCTCGCCATATTCAGCACGCTGGCGATGCCCACCATGATCAGGATGATCCCCATCATCGGCAGCTTATGCCATTCCCGGCGAAACGGCTCGGCACCAATCAAGAGAATAATGAGACGGATCATCGCGCTCCTCTTTGAGCATATATCCGTAGCACAGTATTGATTTATTCTTACGAAAGTTGCCAGTATTTCGGGACTTGCGGCAACACTTTCTGGAGAAGGTCAGGCAGGAAGAGCTGAAGATTGCAGCGCGATGACAAACCGGAATGATTTGCCAGAGGCACCGGCCAAGCCCCATGGGGCCAGGCCAGCTTTTAAAATAGCGGATAAAACGAGAGCTGCCAGCCCGAATCAGGGCAGCGCGCGTTTGAAGATGGTGACCTGCTGGGCGGTCAGGCTCAATTCGTCAGTTTGAAGCTGAATATCAGCTTTGTCTGTTGTAGTGTAAAGAAACTGCCAATGCTGGTTTGCAAGTGCCGGCGGCAGCTTGAAGCTGGCCGGGCGACGGCTGTAATTCAGCGCCACCAGTATTTGTTCGCCCGCCGCTTCACGGGTGAATACCAGTACCGGATCATCGTCATCCGACAGCAATTTGAGGTTGCCGGTTTGCAGCGCAGGATGGGCTTTGCGCAACGCAATCAGGGCGCGATAGGTTTCCAGCAATGAACCGGGTTGGCCTTGTTCGGCGGCGACGTTGGCTGTGGCATGGTTGGCGGCCAGCGCGCGGAACGGTTTGGCGGTGGAGAAACCGGCGTTGGCCGAGTCATCCCAACTCATTGGCCCACGCAAACGCTGATCATCCCATTGCACGGGTTCGCTGAAAGTCTGGCCGATCTCTTCGCCGTAATACAAAAACGGAATGCCCGGCAGCGTCAGCAAAGTGGCTGCGGCAATCTTGTTGCTGGCGATATCGCCACCCAATTGTTGCGCGATGCGTGCTCCGGCAAAGGTGTCATGGTTGGATAAAAACGTGCCCATGCGCGCAACGGGCTTTTGCTTGAGATAGCCGGTGAGCGTGTCCATGGTGCGGCCCATCTGCACGCTTTTGAGAATGGCCGTTTGCAGACCGAAAGCGAAGGCGCTGCCGGCGGAATCGCTGGCGGAAAACTCGGTAGGCGCACTGGGTACTTCTGCGACCATGTAGCGCTTGCCGTATTCGTTCAGCAAGTCATGAACACGCCGCATGATCTGGTGGTTTTCCGGTTGGTTTTCCCACAGATTGGGGCCGTTTTCCACCAGCGCGCCTACCGCATCAAAGCGGAAACCATCGACGCCGCGATTAAGCCAGAAGCGCAGGTTATCGAGATGGAACTCCAGCACCTGGGGGTTGCGGAAATTGAAATCGGGCATGGTGCTGGCAAACGCGCCGTAGTAATAACCGCCCGCTTTGCCCGCATACCAAGGGTCGCCGCCGTAGGTTTGCCAGCCTTTGGGTTTGTCGTTATGCCAGACATACCAGTTACGCCACGGCGAATTGCGCGCGCTGTTGGCGGCGGCGAACAGCGGGTGAGTATCGGCGCTGTGGTTCATGACGTAATCCAGAATCACGCCGATGCCGCGTTTGTGCGCTTCGGCCACCAGCCGGTCAAAATCAGCAAGTGTGCCGTAGTCCGGCTCGATATTCCGGTAGTCGGTAATGGCATAGCCGTGATCGTGATCGGCGCTGCGATACACCGGCAGCAGCCAGATGCCGGTGATGCCCAGTGCTTTCAGATAATCCAGCCGGCGAGTCACGCCATTCAGATCGCCAATACCGTCACCGTTGCTGTCCTGGTACGAGCGCACCAGAATTTCCATGAATACGCCGCGCTGCTGCCAGTCTTGCGGCAAGCCACTGTCGTGCGCTTGGGGCGCGACCGGGCTGATATCGGCCGGGGCGGTCAGCTCTGCTGCCTGCAAAGGCTGGCCCAGTAGCAGGGCGGTGAGACTGGCCAGGCTAAAAAGCGAACGGGGCAAATTCATGGTGATGGTTTCTCGTCTGGAGGCGCAGCGGCAATGCCTGCAAGCATATTTTCAAACCGGTTTGATATCCAGTAAGGCGTGAACCTTAAAGGGGCGCTTGCTCTGCGTAATGGCGGCGCAATCGCGCCAGTGTCGCCAGCTCAAGCTTGATCCTCGACCGGTTTGCACAAATCTGCCGCGCTGCCTTTCCGGGTTTCAGCTACATTCTTATGGCATATAAAAACCCTGGACCGCCACATGATTACCGTTCATCACCTGAATAACTCCCGCTCCCAACGTGTGTTGTGGCTGCTGGAAGAACTGGGCGTGGAGTATGAAATCAAGTATTACCAGCGTGACAAAGCCACCATGCTGGCCCCGCCTCAGTTGCGGGCGATTCATCCGTTGGGCAAGGCGCCAGTGATTACCGATGGCGATATCACGGTGGCCGAGTCCGGTGCCATTGTCGAATATCTGCTGGATCAGTATGGCGAAGGATATCTGCGCCCGGCTGCAGGCACCGCACCGCGCCGCCAGTTCACGTACTGGCTGCATTACGCCGAAGGTTCGGCTATGCCGTTGCTGGTGATGAGCCTGATATTTGGCAAGCTACCGCAACAGCCCATGCCGTTTTTTATCCGGCCGATCGTGCGCGGCATTGCCGATAAAGTACGCAAGGTGTTTCTGCGTCCCCAACTGAAAAACCACGCCGATTTCATGGAAGGGGAACTGGCCCGTTCTGGCTGGTTTGCGGGCGACGAATTTACCGCTGCCGATATCCAGATGAGTTTTGTGGTGGAGGCTGCGGCAGCGCGTGGTGTGACTGAAGATCGACCGCATCTGGCAGCTTTTTTGAAAAACATTCACGCCCGCCCGGCGTATCAGCGCGCGCTCACGCGTGGCGGCCCTTATGAATTGATGGGCTCCTGAAGCAGGGCGCAGGCAGGTGTCCAGCGACGGGGTGAGCATCATCTTTTCCACGGGCATCATGCTTGGCGGGCACAGAATGCGAGTGTCAGTTTCTAGTCATGCTCGGCTTGAATGAGTGTGACATTAGAGATAGTCTCTCGTTTTGCTTTTTTCCCCTGACTGGTCTTTTTCATGCAATCAAGCAAGTCTGCTGAAATCGCGGCATTGATCGCACAAAGTGAGCGCCTGACTTACTCTGATGCCGACGAAGCATTGCGCCTTGCCGAAGAAGCCGCCAGGCAAGTGCCCGGTAGTACCGACTTGATGCTGGCCGTGCGCGCGTTGCAGCGTTGCGCCACCATGCAGCTGATTTTTGGCCAGATGCATGAGGGTCAGCGCTCCTTGCTCAAAGCCCTGACCATAGCCGAGAAAGAAGACTTCGAGGCCGTGCGCGGCGAAATCATGCAGGACATGGCCGCCGTGTATTACACCATCGGTGAGTACGACGACGCCATTGACTACTGGGCGGATTGCCTTGATCCAGCCAATGCGCTGTTCACCGTCGAAACCCGCGTGCATTCGCATATCGGTCTGGGCCAGATCTACTTTGCTCACGAAAACTACGAGATGGCGCTGTCGCATCACCGCCGTGCCCAGCGCATGGCCGGGACTGCGCTGGCCGCCACTTTGCGTTGCCGGGTGCTGATCAACGTCGCCACCGATTGCCTGCGTTTGTCTTTGCTGGATGAGGCAGAAAAGGCGCTGATTGAAGGGCTGGTGCTGGCTGAGCAAACCGGCCAGAACGAATATCAGGAAGAAATCTCGGTGTATCAGTCCACCGTGGCGATGGATCGGGGTGACCTGGCTACGGCGGCCAATTGGCTGGACCGCGCCGAGAAAATAGAACATGTCTGTCTGTGGGGGCAGAATCTGCGCTTGCTGGCGCGCGGGCGCTTGCACATCATGAACAGCGAGTACGACGCTGCGCTCAATATCCTGCACCACGCGCTGGAACTGTCCGCTGAAATGGGCATCTCGCACAAAGCTTTTCAGGCGCATCACTTGCTGGCGCAGACCTACACGCATATGGGGCGTCCGGTGGACGCCGAGCAGCATCATCGCCGCTATCTGGAAGTATTTACCCGGATCGTCCGGCCTGGCACCTATAGCCGCCTGCAACAACTGGAAACCCGTTTCCAGAACCTGCTGACCGACTGATCCGGTCTGCTCACCCTGGCTGCACTTGCCTTTGTGCCAATGTAACTTCGATTGGTCACGTTTTTCGTCCACAATGGCGGGGCTCAGTTCCTGGGGAGTAACGCACGATGAAGTCCTTCACTTTTTACAATCCCACCCGCCTGCATTTTGGTAATGGCCAGATCGCCCGACTGGCCGACGAAATCGCCCCCGGCAGCCGTGTGTTGCTGGTTTATGGTGGCGGCAGCGTCAAAAAAAATGATGTGTACGCACAGATCATGGCGGCGCTGGCCGGGTCTGAAGTCACGGAATTTGGCGGCATTGAGCCTAATCCAGAGTTCGATACGCTGATGAAAGCGGTGGCTTTGGGGCGCGAGCAACGGCCAGACTGGATTATTGCTGCGGGTGGCGGCTCGGTATCAGATGGTGCCAAGTTCATTGCCGCTGCGATTGATCTGGACCCGGCACTGGATCCATGGTTGATCGTGGGTAATCGCATCAAGCTGGAATCCGCAGTGCCGCTGGGTGTGGTGCTGACGCTGCCTGCGACCGGCTCCGAAAGCAACCTTGCTTCGGTCATCACCCGTTCCAGTACGCATGACAAAATCTCTTTCAAGAATCCGCTGGTGTTCCCGCGCTTTGCAGTGCTTGACCCAGCGGTCATGGCCACCTTGCCGCCACGGCAGTTGGGTAACGGCGTGGTCGATGCCTTTGTGCACACCACCGAGCAATATCTGACATTCCCCGCGCAGGCACACATTCAGGATCGATTGGCAGAAGGCATTCTGGCCACGTTGGCAGAAGTCGGCCCCAATCTGCTGACCGCGCAAGACGACGAAGCGCGTGCCAACGTCATGTGGGCGGCCAATCAAGCCTTGTTTGGTCTGGTGGGGGTCGGGCAGCCGCAGGATTGGGCTACGCACGCCATCGGCCACGAACTGACCGCGCTATACGGGCTGGATCATGCGCAAACGCTGGCGGTGACCTTGCCTTCACTACTGCGTTATTGCATTGCCGAGAAAGAAGCCAAGCTGGTGCAATATGCCAACCGGGTATGGGGTATTCCCGGCAGCGGCCCGGGCGTTGCCGCCGCAGCGATTGAAGCCACGGCCGATTTCTTTGAGCGCATGGGTGTGCCAGTGCATCTGGGTGCTTATGGGATAGACCCGGACCAAGCCGCAACCCGCGTGCAAGAGCAACTCATCCGCCACGGTCGCGCAGATCTGGGCGAACACGGACGACTCTCTCCGGCCGATTGTGCGGCCATTGTGCGGGCGGCAGGTTAGCTGTTGCAGCTCCTGGTTGGCGTCAGGCGCGGATATCCTGATAAGCGGGGGTGGTGTCGAATTCATGCTTGGCAAAGGGGCATAGCGGGATAATCTTGCGGCCCTCTTTGCGCATCTTTTCCACCACCCGGGCGACCAGTTGCTTGCCCACGCCTTGACCCTTCAAGCTCTCGTCCACCCAGGTGTGGTCGATGATGCTCAGCTTGTCGCCGGTGGGTACAAACACGATTTCGGCCACCAGATTGTCCTCCGCATCGTTCAGATAGAACCGGTTTTCGCCTTCCAGAATGTTCATGCCATGCTTCCCGTGTGTGGAGTTGCGTGCTATTTGGCCCGCAATTACTTGGTGCGATATACCAGTGCGCCGCTGGGGCATTGATCGATTACCTGCATGACGGTGGCAACATCAGCGTTATCTGGCACGATCCAGGGCTTGCGCTCGAGCTTGAATATCCGGCTGTCGCCGCGAACGCATTTTCCGGCATGTTGACAGATCTTCTGGTTGAAATAGATGTCCACATCGTTTCCATGATAAAGCCGGTAACCCGCATCGATCAGTGCTTGTTCCATCGCCTGGTTCCTGTTCCGGAGGTAGTCGTCACGTGAGACGCCAACGCGGCAAAAAGCGCGGCGGCCAATATGACAACAGATATACGGGGACGTCTGCAGCTTCTGGCAGGTGGTTTGAACGCCTTGGCTGCCAGGGTGTCATCTATGATGAACATCTACAAACAGTAGTCCAGTCTGGCGCGGTTGGCATGCAAGACTGCTGCAACATGACAGTGCGAGGGTGTGCCTGTAGAAGCGCCCATTCCGGAGGATGTTGATTATGGCGACACAAGACATCGATGCCTTGCTTGATCGCGCACGGCGGCTGGTTTCGTCGCACAGTGGCGAGGCACTGGCACTGGCCGGACAAGCACGTGAGCTGGCCGTGGCCGAAGGCCTGCAAGGTTTGCAGGCCGCGGCGCTGGTGGTGGAAGCCCACGCCATGACCATGTTCGGCCAGCAGGCAGAGGCACTGGACGCTTTGCTGGTGGCGCTTGATCTGGGCGATCACCATGGCATGGGGCTGGCCCGTGGTGATGCGTTGCAGATGCTGGCCAGGGTCTATTACACCCGCGGCGAGTATGAACGCGCCAGCGACTGCTGGTGCGCCTGCGTCGAACTGGAAGACGCAGATATTGCGCCAACCGTGCGCATTCGTGCCCACGTCGGCCTTGGCCAGTTGCTGTATGCCCATGAGCAATACGACAGCGCGCTGGCGCACCACCGGCGGGCGCTGGTGCTGGCCGAAGAAAGCGACGATCCGCAACTGACTAGCAGTTGCCTCATCAATATCGCTGTTGATTTGATGCGATTGGGGCTGCTCAGTGACGCCATTGCTTCGCTCAAGCAGGCGCTACCGCTGGTGCGAGCCGACAAAAACTACGAGTACGAAGCAGAAATTTACAGCGTACTGGGCCAGATTGACATGGCGCGTGGCGATATCGAGCGCGCCCGCATGAGCCTGATGGTGGCCCTCAAGATCAATCGCCTGCACGTCAATTCCTGGGGCGAAGCCAGCAATTTGCTGTGGCTGGGGCAATGCAGCCTGGCCGAGGGTTTGCTGGAAACGGCGGACGACGAATTGCGTAGCGCGCTGGCGCTGGCGCAATCCATGGGCTCGCAGCATTTGCTGGCCAATGCACACCATGCGCTGGCCACGCTGTGCCGCTCCAACGGACAGACCGAAATCGCCGACAAGCATGAATTGAGCTACCGCGAATTACGGCGTCAATTACTGGAACATGCCCGCTCGCCGCGTCTGGCCACCATGGAATTACGCCTCTCGCCGGTGACCTGAAAACACCCTTGGCATGCACCAGAATTGTTGCAACTGCACACTCGCCAGCCCTTATTTGATGCCATTTGGAAAAACCCCAGTAAAAATGGGACTTTAGCTCCGCGTTTTTTCGATAAAATCGACCTTTAAACGTTGATTAAAAAAACCGCGAGCGCCCCCGCCATGGCCGATACGACCGCCGCAATCCCTGCTGACCAGCAAGATCGCCTGCGTGAAATTCCTTATAACTACACTTCTTTTTCTGATCGGGAAGTTGTCATTCGCTTGTTGGGTGACGATGGCTGGCAGACTTTGCAAGAGTTGCGCCGTGAGCGCGTAACCGGCCGTTCTGCCCGCATGTTGTTCGAAGTGCTGGGCGATATCTGGGCGGTAAAACGCAATCCGTACCTGGAAGACGACCTGCTGGACAACCCCAAGCGGCTGGCCATGCTGGTCGACGCCATGAAGCATCGTTTGTCTGAAATCGAAAAGCGCCGCGATGGCAACGACAAGGTCGGCATTCTGGTGGCCCGTGCACGTCAGGCTGTGGATGCGTTCTCTAATGGTTTCCGTGACACCGCCGCGCTGCGCAAAAAAGTACTGCGCCTGCTGGCTGGCGTAACTCGCCGCGACAATATCAATTTTGATGGTCTGGCCCGCGTTTCGCACGTGACCGATGCGACTGACTGGCGCGTTGAATACCCGTTTGTGGTGCTCAACCCCGATACCGAAGACGAAATGGCGCCCATGGTGGCGGCCTGTATCGAGCTAGGCCTGACCATCATCCCGCGTGGCGGCGGTACCGGTTATACCGGCGGCGCTGTGCCGCTGACGCCCATGTCGGCCGTCATCAACACCGAAAAACTCGATCTGCACAACGGCGTGGAAATGCGCCGGATTCCGGGCGTGGATCACGAAATCGCCACCATCCAGTGCGGGGCCGGTGTCGTTACCCGCCGCGTAATGGAAGCCGCTGAAGAAAAAGGCCTGGTGTTTGCGGTTGATCCGACCTCGGCCGATGCCTCCTGTATTGGCGGCAACGTGGCCATGAACGCCGGTGGCAAGAAAGCCGTGTTGTGGGGCACCGCGCTGGACAATCTGGTGAGCTGGAAGATGGTTGATCCAGATGGCAACTGGATGTTCATCGAGCGGCTGGACCACAATCTGGGCAAGATCCATGACGCTGAATCGGCCAGCTTCAAAGTGGCGCGCTACAAGCCCGACGGCAAAACGCTGATCAACGAAGAAACGCTGGTCATTCCAGGTAACAAGTTCCGCAAAGTGGGCTTGGGCAAGGATGTGACCGACAAATTCCTGGCCGGTTTGCCGGGCATTCAGAAAGAAGGCACGGACGGCATCATCACCTCCGCACGCTTTGTACTGCATCGCTTGCCCGCGCATACCCGCACCGTATGCCTGGAATTCTTTGGCGAAGTCAGCCGCGCCGTGCCCGCCATTGTGGAAATCAAAGACTACATTGATGGCCTGACTGGCGTGCAACTGGCGGGTCTGGAGCATCTGGACTGGCGCTACGTGCGTGCCGTGGGTTACACCACCAAGGCCAAGAGCCGTGGTCGCCCGAAAATGGTGTTGATCGCTGACATTGTGTCGGACGATGAAAACAAGCTGGGCGAAGCCGCATCGCAAGTGGTGATGATCGCCAACCGCCGCAGCGCCGAAGGCTTTATTGCCGTCACCAGCGAACAACGCAAAAAATTCTGGCTGGATCGCGCGCGTACCGCCGCCATCGCCAAACACACCAACGCGTTCAAGATCAACGAAGACGTGGTGATTCCACTGCCGCGCCTGGGTGAGTATTCCGACGCCATCGAACGCATCAACATCGAGTTGTCGATCCACAACAAGCTGGAATTGCTGGATGCGCTGACCGGTTTCTTCACCCGTGGCCGCTTGCCGATGGACATGAGCGATGCCGCTGTCAGCCACGATGAGCTGATCGCAGACCGTCGGGAATCGGCCATCAGCCTGATCGCCGCTGTGCGCACCCGCTGGCAGTGGCTGGGGGACAATCTGGACAGCGCGTTTGAGTCGTATACCGATGCATGGCCAGAAGCGCCGCTGGAACGGGTTGTGACCGCCTCTGACGCGCCACAAAGCGTTTATCACGGCATGCGTGATTACGTACTGCGCGTGTCGTACAAGCGTGAGCTGCTGGCTTCGCTGGAAGCGTTGTTTGTGGGCCGTACCGACAAACCCATCATGGATGCCGTGCAAAAGCTGCACGAGCAAGTGCTCAAGGGCCGGACCTGGGTAGCGCTGCACATGCACGCTGGTGATGGAAACGTGCACACCAATCTGCCGGTGAACTCCGACAATTACGAGATGTTGCAGCGGGCGCACCATGCCGTCGCGCGCATCATGCAAGTGGCGCGTGATCTGAACGGCGTGATCTCGGGCGAACATGGTATCGGCATTACCAAATACGAGTTCCTGACCCACGAAGAACTGGCCCCGTTCGAGGCCTACAAGCAACAGGTTGATCCGAATGGCCGCTTCAACAAGGGCAAGCTGTTGCCCGGAGCCGATCTGACCAATGCCTATACGCCCTCGTTCAGTTTGCTGGGTGCAGAGTCGCTGATCCTGGAACAATCGGGCATCGGCAATATCTCCAATATGGTCAAAGACTGCCTGCGCTGCGGTAAGTGCAAGCCGGTGTGTTCGACGCATGTGCCACGCGCCAACCTTTTGTACAGCCCGCGCAACAAGATTCTGGCCACCGGTTTGCTGACCGAAGCATTCCTGTATGAAGAACAAACCCGCCGTGGCGTGTCGCTTAAGCACTTTGAAGAACTGGGCGACGTCGCGGACCATTGCACGGTATGTCACCGCTGCGTGAATCCGTGCCCGGTGAAGATCGACTTTGGCGATGTGTCGATTGCCATGCGCAACTTCTTGCGCGATGAAGGCCAGAAGAAATTCAACCCGATGACCGCACTGGCGATGGGCTTTTTGACCATCAAAGACCCGGCCACCATCAAGCTGATCCGCAAGGTGACGATCGAGTGGGGCGGCAAAGCGCAGCGACTGGGTTATCGCATCGGTAAATCGCTGGGGCTGATTCAGGGCGTGCTCAAGCAACCGCCATCAACTGAAGGCGGCAAGCCAGCGCTCAAGACGCAGGTGATCCACTTCATCAACAAGCCGATGCCGGGCAATCTGCCCAAGAAAACCGCACGGGCGTTGCTGGATGTGGAAGACGCCAGCGTAGTGCCGGTGATTCGTGATCCGCAATTGCAGGTTGCCGAGCAAGATCGCGAAGCGGTGTTCTACTTCCCGGGTTGCGGCTCCGAGCGTTTGTTCAGCCAGGTTGGCCTGGCAACGCAGGCCATGCTGTGGCACGTCGGCACCACCACCGTGCTGCCGCCGGGCTATCTGTGTTGCGGTTATCCGCAGACTTCAGCCGGGTTTGAGGACAAGGGGAACAAGATCACCACCGAGAACCGGGTGTTGTTCCATCGCGTGGCCAACACGCTGAACTATCTGGATATCAAGACGGTAATCGTCTCTTGCGGCACGTGCATGGATCAACTGATGAAGTATCAGTTTGAGCAAATCTTCCCGGGTTGCCGCTTGCTGGATATCCACGAATATCTGTTGGAAAAAGGCGTCAAGCTGGAGGGCGTGAGCGGAACGCGTTACATGTACCACGAGCCATGCCACACCCCAATGAAGGTGTACAAGGGGATCGACGTAGCCAACGAACTCATGGGCAGTAAAGTTGATCTGAATGACCGGTGTTGCGGCGAGTCGGGAACCTTCGGCACCTCGCAGCCTCACATCGCGACTCAAGTACGGTTCCGCAAGCAAGAAGAAATGGAAAAAGGCGCGGGCAAGCTGCGCGCTGAATCGGGCGCCGACGCCAAGGTGAAAATCCTCACTTCTTGCCCATCGTGTCTGCAAGGTTTGCATCGTTATGATGACGATGCCAATACCGATGCTGATTATATTGTGGTGGAAATGGCGAAATACGTGCTGGGTGAGAACTGGTTGCCCGAGTATGTTGAAAAGGCCCGTACTGGCGGGATTGAACGCGTTTTGCTGTAAAGCCGGCGTGGTTCGCAGCACCTTATAGCGTTGCGCCCGAGAGACGGGGCAGGCGCGTACCGTTCCTGCCACCTTTTCGACCATCGGTCAGCTACAATGGCTTTCGGGGTGTGACAGCATTCATGCCCCGATTGTTTATGCTGAATGGTTGTTTATAATCCGGCGCAAACATAAGGAAATCGTGATGGAAGGCGGGTGTGTTCTGTGCAATGATCATGATCAAGTCGTGCTGTGGCAGGATGAGATATGTCGGGTGATTTGGGTCGATGACCCGGACTACCCGGGTTTCTGCCGCGTCATCCTTAATCGTCATGTTGCCGAAATGACCGATTTGCCGGCACAGGAAAGGGATTGGCTCATGGAGGTGGTTTTTGCCGTGGAACACGCTGTACGCGATACGCTTCATCCCGACAAAATCAATCTTGCCAGTCTTGGCAATATGGTGCCGCACGTGCATTGGCACGTTATCCCGCGCTGGAAAACCGACCGGCATTTTCCTGCCGCTGTCTGGGCCGCGCCGCAAAATGAGCATCCCCAATTGCCTATCAGTGCAGCCATGATCGAAAGCCTGAAACAACGTATTAGCCAGCTCACGCCATGACCCAGACTGATTTGCTTCCCGCCTATCACGGAACGGCTACACCGCCCTTTACCGATGCCCGATCGGCCAAGGCGTGGCTGCAATTGTTGCCGTTGATTAACGCCCCAGTGGCGCAGGCCGAACTGGTCGAGGCAATTGCTGCGCTCAACGCCAGTAATATTCCACCTTACGAATCGCTCAAAATTCTGGAGTTGTTCCGCGAAGCTGTGCATCTGGTGCACCACACGCTGGCGGATCGGTATCTGGGTCGGGCTGTGCCATTTGGCAAAGATGAACTGGCGGCATGGGAAGCAGCATTGTCGCTGTGGTCGCATATGGCCCTGGCTTATGGCCGTTGCTGGCGCGCAGCGCTGGAAGGGCAATCCGACGTACTGGAACATCTGGCCTTGCTGGCTGAACGCAGCCTGCGCTACCAGTGCTTGATGGTGCGCGAGCATTTGATGGCCTACCAAGTGGTTTCCAGCGAGTTATGGAAAACCATTTTTGCTTATTACCGCATTGCCGAAGCACGCGGCATTGCCGAGAAACCAGCCAAAGACAGCTTGCTCAAGGCCGCTGGCGTGGCGACACCGCAGAGCGTCTTCATTCATGCGTTGTTGCTGGCTGGTGCCAGTCCGTATCACTTTACTGCTCGCCAGATTCAATGGCTGGATGAGCGTCTACCTGCATTGGCGCCGCGCGCCCCGCTGGAGCGCGAAGCCCGCGCCTTGCCTGGTCGTGGCAGTTTGCAGATTGATTTTGATGATCCCGGTCCACCGCGGCGCACTGAGCCCCGGATGGATGGCCCCAATGTGCTAGAGATTGATACCTATCAGCTGGCACAGGCGTTGTCGCGGCGTATCAAGCTGCTGCGCAACGGGGAAAGCCCGGACAAGTTAGGTCTGGGGGAGCAATTCGCGGGTAGCGTGGTGGAAACCTTGCTGGTCGAGCTCTATCGCACCTGGTGCGAGCAACTGTCTGATCGTTCATTGCCGCGGCATATTTCCTCGCGGCAGATTGAAGTTGTGTTTGGCTTGCAGCGGCAACATCACGCCGCAGCGGGTGGCACGTTCCATCTAATGGAAGAACAGCAAGCGCTGGACCAGCAAGATCTGGTGCGCTTGCAGTTGTTCGGCCAGTCTGCCGCCGCCGCTAACGCGGTCGCGCCAGTTGATCCGGCTAGTTATGCCGAACGTTGGCAAGTACGCAACGAGTCGGCCAACGGTATGCAATTGGCCCGGCCGTTACATGAAGGCGCACGGATTTCGCTGCAGCAATTGCTGGCGGTCAATCTGGGTGGTCGCTACTTTGTCGGGGTAATTCGCTGGTTGCAGCAGGAAGAAACCCAGGTCGTCGCCGGGATTCGCTTGATGCCAGGGGCGCCGCAAGCAGCGGCAGTGCGACCGGTCGATATGGTCAATGCCGGTCGGCGTAGCTGGACAGAATGTCTGTGGTTGCCAGCGGCTCCGAGCTTGAAAGCGCATCCAGCATTGTTGCTGCCAGTGGGCTGGTTCCGCCCAGGGCGTCTGGTGGAATGGTGGGATGGCCAAACCACGCGCAAAATTCGCCTGGAAACGGTGGTGGAGCGTGGCGTCGACTTTGAGCGTGTTCAATATGTGGTCTCTACCGCTGCACGCTGAGTCTGTTTATCCAGCGTGACTTTGCTGGGGATATACCTACGGGCGCCTGAATGGCGCCCGTTTTGTTTTGTGTTCATCTCGGTTTGATTTTCCGAACACGGGGCTGTCACTTGCTATTCACAATCCTGACGTAATTATTCCACATGCCCTTCAGACGGGCGGTGCAATAGGGCGTCGGCCAGGGTCTAAAGTAAGAGAACGACAAAATTCGGAGACACGCATGGCAACCCAATTGCTGTCGTTGGGGCTGATCGGCGTACGTTTGTACGACAGGATTCTTACTTCATCGGCTATTTATCCCGGCGAACTGGCCGACCATATCGTTGACGAAATCAACATGTATTTGCTGCGGGCTAACGAGCAGGAAAAGGTGCTGCTGTTCCACCTTGCGTGCGAGGTCCATGAGTCGCTAGATGACATCTATGCGCGGGTCGATGATCTGGAGACACGGCAAAGTATTTCGTTATTGATGGATGTGCTGATTCAGCGAGCCAGGGAACTGGCACGACATCATTAGTCAGTCCCAAGCCGGGAGGGGAAGTGACCTGGCCAATGCGCCCAGCAGTTCCCGGCCTCAATTTCATCAACTGCAGTAAGGGCATGATGCAGCCCCCGCAACTTGCCCGACATATCCAACTGTTCAGCGGTGCAGAGTGGATAATCGACAACGCGCAAAGCTGGATCAATCCCCATAAATAAAGCGTGGCACGGTGTTCCCAGCCCGGCGGCGAGATGGATGGCCGCGCTGTCGACGCTAATCATCTGCCTGGCTCCTGCAATGACCGCCAGCAGTCGCGGGAGCGAGTCAGACCAGTCGCTCAGGTCGTGCCACCCGGGTAAATCCAGTGCCGCAAAGCCAGCCAGCGGAGCATATCCGCGCTCGATCAGTTCTTGCGCATATCGGCGCAGGACATCCGCGGGCATGGTGCGCAAAGCGGAGCTGGCGCGGTGGCAAAGTAGTGTATAGCCAAGCGGAAGCCATGCCGGCAGAGCGGGGCGGTCAATATCTTGCAGCCAATTGTTGCACCGCGTTTGGGCGGAGAGCGTTGCTGGGTCAAGGCCGAGGCTCATTGCAAAGAAGGCATGCATTGGCTGTGCATTAAAGGCCGGTCGATACATGAAATCTGCCAGATCAACCCATGTCGCCGCCCGGTCGTTTAGCGCTGATAGCGGTAGCGGCAGCGTTTGTGCGTTCACAAAGGCGCTGGCTAATGTGTAAATCTCGTCCACGTATCGGGGCGCATTCGGGCTGCGATGCAAGGTGATTTGCAAATGTGGATAGCTTTGCTTGAGGCCGTGCAATACGGCCAGTCCGATGACCGAGTCCCCCAAGGCAACACCCATGCCATTGAGAATGTGCAAGGACTGGGTGTTGGCATAGTTGATATGAACCGGTGCAATGTTGGCATTGTGTACTTGCAGCAAGTCAGCGAGCGGCGTGAATGCGCTGCGCGGGGAGGATAGATAGGGCAGGTCATACGGCAGCCAGACCAAGCCATCGCGATCAACGATGGCCTGGGCGCTTAATCTCTCGGGCGCATCAGCCATGTTTCTTGGAGACGGCCGGGCTGTAAGTGGTCGGCGTAATGTCCAGATACCCGACAAAGTCGCCGTTATCCCGCTGCAGCGCGATCATGCACGCGTCAAATGAGCCATGTAGAGGGAAAAAAGCCAGCTTTTGCTGTGTGGTCTGGTGGGCCTGCAGAAAGTCATCAAGCTTTTTCTGTTGTCCTTCTGGAAGCTTGGCGGGCAGGGCGAGGGCCGCTTGCACGATCTGTGGCCAATGCTGGTTGACCGGTTCCAGCCGGGTCATGAGTTCCGCCGGAAAGGCCTGATTGGTCATTTCGGCGACAAACATTGCTACACTTTCCTGGGTGTTTTGGGCAGGCCGCACTGCCATCAATGCCGGGCGTTGTGTGGCAGCATCACGCTGCTTTTCCAGCGCACCCCAGGTTTTACGATCTTTCGGGAGGTCCGCGACCCGCACTGTCTCAAAACCTCGATCAACAAAGATGGTGGCATAAGGGCGTTGGGTATAAAGCGTGATTACCCCGTAAATCAAGGCACCAATCTGTACCGCGGCAATGACGCCAACGTCCATACGCAGTTCACGCATGCTTTTGGTTTTGGAGAAAACAACCAGCGTCAGTAAAGGCCCCAGTATCAGATCTACCGAAGCGGTAATCCGCAGGCCTTGCCATAGGCCATTGATCTTGTAATACGGCCACGGGTAGCAAAAGTAGACCAAGGCACTAATGATGACCGTGAATACAACCACGCTGATGAGCAAATGAATTCCGGCTGCTTTTAAACGTCTGACCATGACTCTGGCCTCTCCTCTATAGAAATTGCGCAGCAGGAGATTACCGCAAGCGGGGCCAGGATTGAATGTATCTCAGGTGGAGTGCGTGTTAGCCGCGACATCTGGTGCCAAATCGGGCCGGATCAGGCATTTTGGCTTTTGGGTTGGTGCTAGAGAAGGCATAAAAAACGGCGCCAAATCGGCGCCGTTTTTCATCCTTGCGGAACTTGCTGCCTGGATTACTGATCCAGTACCAGCGTTTCGCCTGAAGCCCGCACGCGGTCGCCGGCAACAAATGCTGGTTTCTCTTTGTAGGTGTAGGTACGCGAGTTGCCGTCATCAAACTGCACATGAACTTGGTAATCGGTCTCGGTGCGGACATGCTTTTCAACGGTATTGCCCGCCAACGCGCCACCCACGGCACCCACTACAGTTGCCACGGTACGGCCACGACCATTACCTACCTGGTTACCTAGCAAACCACCTACCACACCACCCGCGACTGCACCACCACCCGAAGACTTCCCTTCCTGCGTCACCGTTTGCACGCTGGCTACGCGACCGCATACGGCACAAACCTGCTTGGCTGGCTGGGCCTGGTTGGATGCGTATTCCTGGCCCTGGTTATTGGAGGTGGCGCGTTGATTGGTGCTGTGCTTGGGTTTGGGGTGTGGGGTCGCTTCAGCAACCGGGGCGACCGCTGGCACTTGTGTTGCAACCAGTTGGGCCGGGATCGAGGCCTCAGGTGCGGATGCGACAGCAACCACCGCTGGCACGCTTGCCGCGAGTTGTTCGGCATCGGTTTTGGGTGCGCCAATCCAGCCAGCCATATGGGCAACGGCAACGCCGCATGCAATAACCACTGCGCCGGCAGCGGTCAGAATCAATGGGTGAAGTTTCTGTTGTTCAGACATGAGGTTGCTCCTTGAAACGTCCCTGCAGACGCGATGTCTTTGTTTTAATGTGGGCGGATTCTAGCTTTGAGTTGCGGGACGCACAGTGAGCGCGTCCACACCAGACCTGTTCTGGTTGCCACTCGATTGCAGCCGCAGCAAGCTTGTCATTGCAATATGACAGGATTGCTCCGGCAAAGTGCCTGTTGTGGGCGTTACGAAGTTTCTCCGGCTGTATCGCTATAGTCCATGTAATCTGCTTTGTCGGCCCGAATGCGTAATTTCAGTCCATACTTACATTCGCTTGCAGCAGGTTCTGGCGGCATCTATCGCCAGAGTTCCTACAATGACACCGTTGATCTCACTACTGCCTGGAATATGACCGACACCGCCGACAAAAAAGAGTCTAAACATACCTGGATCGAACCCGCGGTCGCGACTTGCGCAGTGGTTGGGCTCATGTTGATGTCCTATCAGATATTGGCGCCCTTTGTGGCCGCGCTGATCTGGGCGGGCATTTTAGTCTATGCCACATGGCAGCCCTACATGCTGCTGGTGCGACTGTGTCGCGGTAACCGCCTGTTGCCAGCGGTGGTGATGCTGCTGGTGTTCACTTTTGTGATCGTCGCCCCGATGTTGATGGCCGGGCTGGAACTCTCGGCCAATGTCGACCAGATATCCGGTTGGTTGGAAGGGCATATTCAGGCCGGTTTGCCCACGCTGCCGGACTGGGTGGTCCGCGTGCCGTGGGCTGGTTCGCACATTGATACATTCTGGCAGGGCATTGCCAGCGGTGATCCAGAAGTCATCAACCGCATCAAAGAATGGAGCAAGCCGCTTGGGGGATTTCTGCTCAAGATGGGCGCGGCGGTGGGCAGTGGTGTGCTGGTGCTGTTTTTGAGTCTGGCGTTTTCGTTTTTCTTTTATATCAGCGGCCATGAGTTGATTCACTGGCTGATGATCATCCTGCGCCGGATTGGCGGTCAGCGTGGCCAGGAATTGATGCTGATTGCCGGTGGCACGGTACGCGGCGTGGTGTACGGTTTTATCGGTACCGCCCTGGTACAAGGTGCGCTGGCCTGGTTTGGTTACTGGATTAGCGGTGTTCCCAACGCCGCGGCGTTTGGCTTGGTGTCATGCTTTTTGTCGCTTATGCCGGGCGGCCCCAGCTTGTTGGGTCTGCCAGTGGCACTGTGGCTGTATCACGAGGGCAGTACTACCTGGGCGATCTTCCTGGCGGTCTGGATGGTTGGCGTCGTCGGCATGGCGGATAACGTGGTCAAGCCCTTGCTGATCGGTAAAGAAAGCAACCTGCCATTTGTGCTGATCTTGATCGGCGTGATCGGTGGCGCGATGGCTTGGGGCGTGATGGGGGTGTTTCTGGGGCCGACTTTATTGGCGGTCAGCTACACTTTGCTGCACAACTGGGCGCGCTTCGATGTGGCCGATACCGTGCTTTCGCCGAAGGAAGTCAGCACCCCGGTGGTGGTCGCGCAAGAGGCTGCCGCCGATGCCGCAATTGAGTCAGTACCCGCTCAAGTACCGCTGGTTACGCCAGACCAGGACGCAACCACTGCCCGCTAGTTGCAGGCCTCCATCAACCGGCGCTGGCTTTCTGTTTCAGCCATGCCACAAAAGTAGCGACGGCTGGCCGCCATGGCGGGGCCTCTGGCGCCACAATCCAGTAGGCACCCGGCATGGGTACGGTCAAATCAAACAGCTTTACCAGTTTGCCCGATGCCAGTTCTGGTTGAATCAATGATGCCCGAGCCAGACCAATGCCCTGACCTTCAGCTGCAGCTTGCACCAGCAGGGCCGAATCGTTGAACACCATGCTGCCTTGGGGCTCAGAACCCGCAATGCCGGCGGCCTCAAACCAGCGCGCCCACGGCTCGGTGTCCGAACGCAGCAGCAAATAACGGGAGAGGTCCGCCGGACGGGCGGGTAAACCTCCCGCCAGATGCGGGCTGGCAACCACCACAAACTCGTCATCCATCAAATGCTCCAGGTACAAGCCTGGCCATTTGCCTTCACCGACCCGAATTCCCAGATCGATATCTTCTGCCGCCAGGTTTTCCCGGGTTTTGGTTGAACGTATCCACAACTCGATATGCGGATGCTGGCCAATAAATTCACCCAGCCGCGGCGTGAGCCACTTGGCCGCAAACGAAGGCAAGCAGGTAATGACCAGGCGCGGACGCTGCTGCTCTTGCGCAATCGCAGAAATCTCACTGGCAATAGCGCCAAACGCGCCATTCAACGTGCTCGCCAAGCGTTGCCCTTGTGGTGTCAGCACCACGCCACGTCCGTGGCGGGCAAAGAGCTTGAACCCCAGTTGCGATTCAAGTGCCTTGATCTGATGACTGATCGCCCCGTGAGTCACAAACAATTCGTCGGCTGCGCGTGCCAGATTGCCCAGCCTGGCGGCAGCCTCAAAGGCCCGTAACGCCGACAACGAGGGCAAGCGGCCGGGTGATTTTAATGGTGAATCCATTTCATCTATCCGTGCAAAAACAATCGATTGTCATATACCACTGCAAGCATAAAAATCCTTACATAGCAGCAACTAAAGGCTGCTCTGCCCTGAGTCAGGAGGATTGTGATGGTGAATCAATCTATCAGTATTTTGCTGGATTTGCACAACGCAGAAGTGATCGCAACCAGTGATCGCAGCGTGCGGATCATTAGCGGAAACGCGTGGTTGACCGATGCTTCTGGTCAGGACGTGCTGCTGGCGCAGGGCACTCATTATCAAGGTTGTGGGCTGACAGTGATCGAAGCGCTGGATGACGCCCGTATTGAATTCGGACCGGTGCGAACCAGTGCCACGACGTTAAGAAAATTTTTTCATGGAGTGTGACCGATGGACGACCAGTTTCAGTATTACTCGCGCAAGCTGCAATACGAGATCGATGCCGCTGACCTGATGCATATTCTTAAGACCAGTAAAAAAGTCGTGATTGTCGATGCTCGCTCTCCAGAGGCCTTTTTGAATGAGCACATCCCCGGCGCAATCAGTTTTCCTCATCGGCAAATGTACGAGCACACCACCGACGTGCTGGCGCGGGATGTCTTGTATGTGACGTATTGCGACGGAATCGGCTGCAACGCATCGACTAAGGGCGCACTACAACTGGCACGGCTGGGCTTTGAGGTGCGGGAGTTGATTGGTGGTCTGGACTGGTTTAAACGCGACGGCTATGCCACTGAAGGATTGCTGGCACCAACACAGCCCGTCGCTGAAGTGGTTTGCGCTTGCTAGATAGATGTCGCTCAGGGGCAGAAGCGGAACGGTTGATGAGGGTGGGGGACTGCAGGCGCAGTTCCCCACACTTATGTTTGTGGCTCGGGTTTATGAGTACCCCTCGCTACTTGGTAGCATCGGCACCTGCGCATGCCGTCCCGTGTATGGTTTATTGAAAGCTGCAAGATTCAGATGCTTTTCCGGTGATTGCTCCCTGCTGCATACTCCAATTCTGACGGCGGATTCAGTGCCTCGCTGATGGCCGCATCCTTGGCGCCGTAGCATGCTGTCTATTCGCTACTTCATAGCGTAGCCGCACAGGGCCGGGGTAAATTGCGGTTGTGCCAGAGCGGGTAACGAGCACTAACAACATCTACAAAAGGAAATCGCCATGACCAAACACTTCCTGATTGCAGCTATGGCTGCTGCGGCGCTCACGCTGGGTTCTGCCGCTAGTTACGCCGACGATGACCACAATGATCATCATCAGTCGCATGAGCAAGACCAACATCATGGCCACGATGACGATCACCACGATCAAGGTCATCACGATCAAGGCCACGCGCATCACGCACCGCCGCCCCAGCAAGACCGCCACTGGGCTTCCCGCGACGATTGGCGCCGCGCCCATGCCAAGCACCTGAAGGGCAAGTACTTCGATGACTGGCGCACGGGTTATCGCTATCAGCCTGGCCAGTATGTCTGGTACAACGGTCGCGCCTATGAGCCAGCGCGTCCGCTGAGCGAAGCCGAAGTGCGCATGACGCCAAATCTGGGCTCCGGAATCTGGCTGGATGTAACGGCGAGTATCCCGCTGAACTAAAACAGTTCAGCAGCAGTTGGCATTCATGAAAAATGGCAGCGCCAGTCCGGGCTGCCGTTTTCTATTGCTGGCGCGGGTTTCCACGATGTTTTATTGATTTTTAGTCTCGAAATGGCGAACGATAACCTGCGGTGCGGCTTTCGGATCTCGTAACAATGAGTACGAATTGTTAACTGCCTAACAGTGAGTCTGTCCGAACCCGGGCACGATGATTCCCATGGCAACACAGAACAAGGAGAACATCATGAAGACAGCACGCAAGCAACATTGGGCAACCCTGCTGGTCGCACTGGTTATGACCGGCAGTATGACTGCCGCTTTTGCTGACCACGACCACGGTGATGATCACTGGCACGATGACCATCATGACCAACGGCACGACGATCGCGACTGGCATCATGACAACGGGCACGGCCATGGTTATGGCCACGGGCACTGGGATCACGATGACAGCCGCTGGCATGAGCGGTGGCGTTGGGATGGCTGGCAGCAAGCGCATTACCATCATTTCAGCGACTGGCGCCCAGGCTACGTCTATCAGCCGGGTCAATGGGTCTGGTATCAGGGCCACGCCTATGAAGCCCGGGTTCCGGTCACTGCAACTGTGAATGTGGTGCCGATCCGTTCGCCGAATGCCTGGCTGGATATTTCGGCGTCCATCCCACTGAATTGAGTGTGATGTGTCGGAGATAAGTACGCAGGATGGATTAGATGTCGCCCGACAAAACATTCGCTCAATGAGCGTGAATGTACGGAGCGCCAGCTTCTGCTGTTGAGCATGCGTCCCCGTACTCCGCCCGGTACGCAAATGAAATACAAAAGGCCCGCCTGATCACTCAGACGGGCCTTTTGCTTGCGGGTGAAACACGGAGTTACTGGTTCAAGACCAGCTCCTCTGCATTAGTACACCACACTTACGCGCCTAACTTGGCCAGTTGTGCCGCCAGTTGCACCAGCTTGCCTTCCAGTTCAGCGACCTGCGCGCGGTCTTTTTCTACGAGATGCGCTGGCGCTTTGTCGACGTAGCCGGGCTTTTCCAGCTTGGCTTTCAACTTGCCCAAACCGTCTTCCGTCTTGGTGATTTCCTTGGTCAGGCGCGCGGTTTCTGCGGCCTTGTCCACTTCTACCTTCAGCATCAGACGGGTTGTACCTGCCACGGCAATCGGAGCGTCATCGACCGGCAAAGTGGCAACGATATGCACTTCGGACAACTTGCATAGCGGCACCAGATACGGCGCGAACTTCTGCAACGCAGCGCCACCTTCGAGGAACAACGGCGCTTTCTGTGCCGGTGACAGACCCATTTCGCCACGCAGGTTGCGGGCAGCAAAGGCGAGCGCCTTGAGTTCCTCAACATCGGCGTTGGCGGCAGCGTCAATCTTGCTTTCATCGGCAATCGGCCATGCGGCCACCATGATTGACTCAGTGGTTTTGCGACCGGCCAGCGGCGCAACGGTTTGCCACAACTCTTCGGTAATGAACGGCATGATCGGGTGGACCAGACGCAAGATCACTTCCAGCACGCGAATCAAGGTGCGGCGGGTAGCGCGTTGCTGGGCTTCGGTACCGTGTTGGGCCGAAACCTTGGCCAACTCGATATACCAGTCGCAGTATTCGTTCCAGACGAACTCGTAAATGGCTTGTGCGGCCAGATCGAAACGGAAGGTATCCAGCGCCAGGGTGACGTTTTTCTCGGCCTCTTGCAGCTTGCCGATAATCCAGCGATCGGCAAAACCGTAATCCAGTTCTGGCTCTTTGCCATCGACCAGGTCAAAGCCGCAATCCTTGCCTTCAACATTCATAAGCACGAAGCGGGTGGCATTCCACAACTTGTTGCAGAAGTTGCGATAACCTTCGCAGCGCTTCTGGTCAAAGTTGATGGAGCGACCCAGGCTGGCCAGACTGGCAAAGGTGAAGCGCAGCGCATCAACGCCATACGCCGGAATGCCATCCGGGAATTCTTTCTGGGTTTTGGCCGCCACTTGCGGGGCTTTTTCTGGCCGACGCAAACCGGTGGTACGTTTTTCCAGCAACGGTTCCAGCGCGATGCCGTCGATCAAATCCACCGGGTCCAGCACGTTGCCCTCGGACTTGGACATCTTCTTGCCTTCACCATCGCGCACCAGTCCGTGCACATACACATGCGTGAACGGCACCTTGCCGGTGAAATGCGTGGTCATCATGATCATCCGGGCAACCCAGAAGAAAATAATGTCGTAGCCGGTAACCAGCACGGAGGAGGGCAGGAACGCCTTCAGTTCATCCGTGTTGTTGGGCCAGCCCAGCGACGAAAACGGCACCTGGGCCGAACTGAACCAGGTATCCAGCACATCGTTATCGCGGGTTAACGGCTTGCCACCCGATTGCGCCAGTGCTTCGGCTTCGGTACGGGCCACATAGACCTTGCCATCGGCATCGTACCAGGCGGGGATCTGATGCCCCCACCACAGCTGGCGGCTGATACACCAGTCTTCAATGTTCTTCAGCCACGCCTGGTAAGTGTTGACCCAATCGCCCGGTACAAACTGCACCTGGCCATCGTCGACCACATCCAGCGCTTTTTGCGTGATGCTTTTGCCTGTGGCGTCCGGCTTGGTCATGGCGACAAACCATTGGTCCGTCAGCATCGGCTCAATGATCGTGCCGGTACGATCACCGCGCGGCACCATCAATTTGTGTTTCTTCACTTCAACCAGGAAGCCTTGGGCTTCCAGATCGGCAACGATTTGCTTGCGTGCGGCAAAGCGATCCATGCCCTGGTAAACGGCTGGCGCTTCTTCGTTGATTTTGGCATCCAGCGTCAGGATGGAAATCTGCGGCAGATTGTGGCGTTGACCCACGGCGTAATCGTTGAAGTCGTGCGCCGGGGTCACTTTGACCACGCCAGTGCCGAACTCTTTATCGACGTAATCATCAGCAATGATCGGCAGTTCGCGATCACACAGCGGCAGCTTCACCGTCTTGCCGATCAGATGCACGTAGCGCTCGTCTTCCGGGTGCACCATCACCGCCACGTCGCCCAGCATGGTTTCCGGGCGGGTGGTGGCGACGGTCAGGTGGGTCAGGCCGGTTTTGCTATCGGCTTCGACCAGCGGATAGCGGATGTGCCACAGATGGCCGTCTTCTTCTTCGCTCACGACTTCCAGGTTCGACACCGCCGTGCCCAGGACCGGGTCCCAGTTCACCAGACGTTTGCCCCGATAAATGAGGCCTTGTTCGTACAGCCGCACGAAGACTTCGGTCACCGTGCCGGACATTTTGTCGTCCATTGTGAAATATTCACGGCCCCAGTCTACGGACGCGCCCATGCGGCGCATCTGGCCCGTGATGGTGTCGCCCGATTGCTGCTTCCATTCCCACACTTTCTCAATAAACGCAGGGCGGCCAAGGTCATGGCGCGAGATACCTTGAGCATCCAGTTGGCGCTCTACCACGATCTGGGTAGCGATGCCGGCGTGGTCGGTGCCAGGCAGCCACAGGGTGTTATCGCCTTTCATGCGGTGATAGCGTGTCAAACCGTCCATAATGGTTTGATTGAAGGCGTGACCCATATGCAAAGTGCCGGTCACATTGGGCGGCGGCAACTGGATGCAGAACGAAGGCGCGTTCAGATCCATGCTCGGGCTGAAATAGTTGGCTGATTCCCAGCGCGGGTACCAACTGGCTTCAATGGCTGCCGGTTCAAAGCTCTTGGCGAGTTGTTCGAGTGCTGTGCTCATGTATGGGACCGGGTTGCGATGCAAAACCGGGAATTATACTGTTTTGGCAGCTATCCGGCTGAAACTGCAAGCAATTTGCCCGGGGCAAGCAGCAAACTTGCGGCAGTGCGGTGATGTCTGACGCAGTTTTAGGCCATATCGAGCTTGGATAAAGCAGGAAATGTCCCACAATGAAGTCTTGTTGCAACGCACTTTGGAGAAACCACCATGTCTGTGAATTCAAACGAAGAACAATTGATTGATGATCTGCAAACCGTGTTGACCGATACCGAAGAGCTGCTGCGCGATGCGGTAGGCGAGACCGGTGAAAAGGCGCGTCTGTTGCGCAGCAAGATCGCGGCCAACTTGCAAACCGCCAAGGCCAAACTGGGAGAGACCGAGCGACTGGTCTCCGAAAAAGCCAAAGAAGCCGCCAAGGTGACCGATGAATATGTTCACGATCATCCGTGGCAATCGATTGGTATCGCGGCAGGCGTGGGCTTTTTGCTCGGCATGCTGGTTTGCCGTCGTTAACCGGGCGGGAGCCGCATGAGTGAAGAACGTGACGCCCACGATGCACATCATCGTGGGTTGGCGCAGCGCCTGGCCTCCAGTCTGGTGGGCCTGGCGCATAACCACCTTTCCCTGCTGGGGCTGGAACTGGAAGAAGAGCGCGAGCGTCTTGTTCTGGTTGCCGCTCTGGTTCTGGTTGGCGCTGGCGTGGTCTGGCTGGGACTCGGGGTACTGTCGGTTGCTGTGGTGTGGTGGGTCAGCGAGCAATGGCGCTGGCTGGCCTTGCTGATCGTGGCCGCAGTTTATCTGTTGGGTGGGCTGGTTTGTCTGCGTTATGCCTGGCAAACCGTAACCAGTGCGCCCAAGCCTTTTGCCGCTACGCTGGAGCAATTGCGTAAAGACCGGGAGCAATTTTTGCCATGAGTACACTGACACGGCGCGAATTGCGGGAGCTACGCAAGACGACTTTGCAACTGCAGGCGGATGCTCACCGCATGCAACTGGCCCAGGATTGGGAAACCCTGAGGTCGCCCTTCAAAAAAGGCAAAGCCGCACGCGGGATACTGAGTGCTTTTACTGGCCCGGCTGGCTTCGTTGATGTAGCCACGGTGCTGCTGGCCCGTGGCCGTTTGTCGTGGATCGCCAAAGGCTTGCCGCTGGCTCTGACTGGCTGGCGCATAGCACGCGCGATACGTAAATGGCTGCACAAAGCCTGAATCACATGCCCTGAATGAATTGCGGCGGTGAGGTTGAGCTCACCGCCGACAATTGCTATGTCGTTAGCAAAATCAGCTTTGATCCGTGGCTGGATTAGCATTGCCATTGGTTAGCCCGCGCGTCTGCAGTTCTTCGCGTACCAACGCATCAATCCGTGGCGCTAGCCGTGCTTCCAGTTCCATGCCGACTTGATCAATCATGCGCGTGAGTGCTTCGCCGTACAGGGTCTGCATCATTTGCGCGAAGTGACGGCGGGTGAGTTGCTCGACCTCTGTCGAGATATCCACCGCCAGATGCGCCGCCACACTGGCCGTCATTTCGCTGATGGCTGCTTCGTTCATCCATGAAAGCGCTGCCACCGGCGGGGGTTCGGCCACTATGGCTGGTGTGGCTTCTTCCTGTTGAGCCTCAGCCAGCTCATTCAATAGTTCAGGCTCTGCAGAGTCCTCTTCGCGGAAAGCGTCCAGATCAAGTTCCAGCGGCGTTTCGGTATCGGCTTGCCAATCGACCGAAACGGCTGAGTTGTCGACTACTGGTGGCTCGTCCATTACATAGCCAACGCTGACCGACGCTGCCAGTGTTTCGGCGTCGTCTACAGGCGTTTCGTCGGTCCACCACGGCGCTACCGGCGACCAGTCTGGCGCATCGTTGTTGGCTGAGGCAGCGACTGGCAGTTCTGCTGCTGGCAACGCCTCTGCCACGGCTGCAAACGGATGGGCGAACTCGTTAACTTCATCGGCCTCTTCCCAATGCAAGGTGCTGCCTTGCGGTGAATCGAGCGGCGCTTGATCTTGATGGAACTCATCGACAAAGGTATCAACCGACGAGGCTTCGGTTGCCCAGTCAGGTTGGGTCTGGCTCGTTGCCGCAGCGGGGTTCGACTCGTCATTGGTCACATCGGCATCGGCATCGACCGGTGCCGCGTTCAGTTCCGCTTCAGGCTCTTCTGTCAGCGGCTCGATCTGCGGCGTGCTGCCCGGCCCGAAAGGTGCCCGCTCGCGTAACAGTGATTCCAGGTCCAGCAGGGGCAAGTCGAGAAATTCGGGGTCTTTCTTTGGTGTCTGGATTTCGACGTGAACGACTGGCACCGGTTCTATTTCAACTGGCTGTGGCGACAGGAAATCAGTCGGGTCGAACATCAGGCTGCTAGCCGGGGTCATGGCGACTTCAGTCAGCACCGGGATCGGGCCCTGATCTTCGGCGACGTCGGTCAGCACCGGCAGGATGTCTTCTTCTTTACCGCGGATATTGCCGCGGTGGCGCGCCAGCAACGCATCCATCTTGTTAAACAGCGGGTTTACGCTTTCTTCATTTTCTTGATCTATCGTCACGCTTGCGCTCCGCCTGCACGCTTGCGCGCCAGTTCCAGCATGTCTACGGCAACGGGGGTCATGCCCAATCCTTGCCAGGTACGCCAGCGCTCCCGAGCGGCAAGGCGCTCGTTTTCATCTTGCGAGACTATTTCAATAATACGTTCGTGTTCGGCGAAACCGTCTGGCACTTGGCCGGTCCAGTTGAACAACACGTTGCGCGAGGGCAGCAATGCCGGGCGAAAATCAACGACGACAGGCGTTTGCGCTGCGATGTCTTCGTTCGCCCGGCAATGCGGCACAAAGCTGGTATGCGGTGTATCCCACAATACCCGGTCCAGCCGCAGAGCCTCGGCCTCGCTGGCGGCGAGTACCGAGATGCTGAGGTTTTGCGCCACGGCCTTGCCCACGAGCTGGGCTAGCGCCTGCTCGCGGTTTTTCACGTTGAAATAAAAAGTGATCTGGGCCATGGCTACTTTGGGCTGGGTAACAAGCGGGCTATCTTACCGCATCGGGCCTTATTTCTTTTTCGCGGTTTTAGCGGCGCGCTGGTTGAGGAATTCCACCAGCATTGGCACCGGACGACCCGTGGCACCCTTGGCCGCACCAGACTTCCATGCAGTACCGGCGATATCGAGGTGAGCCCAGTTCACGTCTTTGACGAAACGTGACAAGAACACCGCTGCGGTAATCGAGCCACCCGGACGGCCGCCGATATTGGCCATATCCGCAAAGTTGGACTTCAGTTGTTCTTGATAGTCGTCCCACAACGGCATACGCCATGCTTTGTCGCCGGAAGTGCCAGCTGCTGCCAACAGTTGCTCTGCCAGTTTTTCGTCATTGGCGTACAAGCCTGTCGCGATATGGCCCAGGGCGATCACGCAAGCACCAGTCAGCGTGGCGATATCGATGATGGTTTCCGGTTCGTACTTCGCGGCGTATGTCAGCGCGTCGCACAGTACCAGACGGCCTTCAGCATCGGTGTTCAGCACTTCAATGGTCTGGCCGGACATGCTGGTGAGAATGTCACCTGGCTTGTACGCATTGCCAGCTGGCATGTTTTCGCAAGTAGCGATCACACCCACCAGGTTGATAGGCAGCTTCAGTTCAGTCACGGCCTTGAATACGCCCAGCACGGTGGCAGCACCGCACATGTCGTATTTCATTTCGTCCATGCTGTCGCCCGGCTTGAGCGAGATACCGCCCGAGTCAAACGTAATGCCTTTACCAACCAGCACCACTGGCTTGCCCTTGCCGCCTTTGTATTCCAGGGTAATCAGCTTGGGCGGTTCGATTGAACCCTTGGCCACGGCCAGGAATGAACCCATGCCGAGCTTTTCCATGTCGGCAGCTTCGAGCACGTCCACTTTGATTTTGGCTGCTTTGCCCAGCGCTTGCGCCTGGGTTGCCAGATAGGTCGGAGTGCAAACGTTGCCCGGGGCATTGCCCAGATCACGGGTGAAGTTCACGCCATGACCAATGGCCAGACCTTGTTGCAGGCCAGCTTGGGCCGCATCCTGGTCGGCTTTTTTGCTCACGGTAATGTTTACATTGGTGAGCGTCGCCACAGGTTCTTTTTTGGATTTGAACTGATCAAACCGGTAGCCTTCGAAAACAAACGCTTGCGCGACGATGGCGGCAGCGGTTTCGATACCCAGGGTTTTGCCTGCAACCAGCAACAGGTGAACACCGGTGCTGGTCGCCTTGCCCGCGATCACTGCTTTGGCAGCGGCGCTGGCTGCAAGGCGCAAGGAAGCTACATCAGCGGTTTCGCCGGTCTGCACCAAAACCACGCGGCGCAATTTGCCGTCCAGCGTCACGTGCGTGCTCAAAATGGAGCCCGCTTTCTCGCCCGGTTCACCGTTGGCAACCAGCGCGGACAACACGCCCGAGGTGGCCGAATCGAGCTTTGACAGGCCTTGTGCCAGCTTTTTGCCAGCGACGGGCAGCACCAGTGTCTCAGCGGTGTCTTTTTCGGGGGGGGTGAGATTAATGATATATTCCATGGTGTGGACCTCCGTTGCGCTGATATGTGCAACTTATCTATTGTTGGTGTGAGCCCTTTTGGGGCTTGAGTTTGTGGTGGACCGCCGCATTTGCATGCAAAATGCATGAAAAACGCGGATGGTCCGGTTCCAGGCTCGCGTGATTATTTCCTGTCCCCCCTTATAAGTCAAAAACGCATGCTTTTTCGCAAGACCCTGATTCAGGAAATGACGTGGGTAGCCATGGCGGTGTTCGCCGTGTTGCTGCTGCTTGTCATGACCACACAGGTCGTGCGCTTGCTGGGCCAGGCCGCCATTGGCGCGCTGGCCTCGTCTGCGGTCTGGGCCATGATGGGCTTCGCCGCAGTGCGCTACCTGCCTATTCTCATGTCGCTCATGTTGTTCGTTTCCGTGCTGGCGACCATGACGCGCCTGTGGCGTGACAACGAGATGGTGATCTGGTTCGCCAGCGGCCGCTCCATTCGCAATTTCATTGCGCCGGTGCTGGAGTTTGCGCTACCGGTGGTGGTGCTGATTGCCGTGCTGTCGACCGTGGTGTCGCCATGGGCGCTGAAAAAAGGCAATGAGTTCCGCGAGAAATCCATGTCGCGCCAGGAAGTGACACAGGTCGCGCCCGGCGTTTTCCGCGAATCCCCTTCGGCCGATCGCGTCTATTTCGTCGAGAACTTTACCAATCAGACCAACGCTGGCAACAACGTCTTTGTGCAGATGAAGAAAGATGGCCGCATCTCCATCATCATGTCTGAGCGTGGCGGCATGTTTCTGGATAAGCACGATGAACGCTGGCTGTGGCTAGGCAAAGGCCGCTCCTATCAAGGTGAGCCCGGCAAGATTGCCTATGACACAGTGACGTTCGATCACGCCCAATTGCGTATTGAAACCACAGATCGACCTGTTTCCAGCCCGACCACTCAGGCTACTGCAACCATGCAATTGCTGGGCAGCGATAACCCCGAGAAACGCGCAGAAATGGCCTGGCGTATCGCTTTGCCGTTATCGGCCTTGATTCTGACGTTGGGGGCTATTCCTCTGGCGTTCTTTAATCCACGCGGCGGCCGGGCACTCAACCTGGTGGTGGCGGTGTTCGTGTACTTCGTTTACTACAGCATGGTCAATATCATGCAGGCCTGGATTGCTGGCGGCAAAGTGCCGCTCTGGCTCAACATGTGGCCGCTACATATTCTCGCTGCGGGGCTGGTGGTTGGCCTGTATTTCTGGCGCAGCAAAAGCCGGAGCGTGTCATGAAAATTCTGGCACGTTATCTGTTCCGTCAATTGACGGTATTCATTCTGTTCACCCTGGCAGGCTTGCTGGCGCTGTACAATTTTTTCGATTTGATTGGCGAACTGGGCGATCTGGGCAAGGGCGGTTATCAGCTCTCCGACGCGTTGCTGTATGTGCTTTTGCAAACGCCTTCCAATGCCTACAACCTGTTGCCGATTGCCGTGCTGATTGGCGGGATTTTCGCCTTGTCGACGCTCGCCGGGAATGCTGAGCTGACCGTGATGCGTGCGGCCGGGGTGTCGGTCAAACGTTTATTGAGCTGGCTGCTGACCATTGGCGTGTTGTATGGCGCGGTGACGTTGCTGCTGGGCGAATATGTTGCGCCGGTAGCCAAGCAAGCGGCTAACCAACACCGATTGGCTGCGACCAAGGCCATGCTGGTGGGTGAATTCCGCTCTGGCGTCTGGGTGAAGGATGGTCACCAGATTGTGAACATCGCCGAAATGCTGCCCGATCTCACCATTCTGGGCATCCGCATTTACGAATTCGGCGACAAGATGGTGCTGAACCGCATTCTTGAAGGCACCACCGGCAAGTACAAAGGCAACGGTGAATGGCAACTGCAGGATTCCGCCGAAACCCGCTTTGCGCCGAATGAAGGCGGGGTGAGCATGACCAAGGCGGCGGCGGGCAACTGGGCCACGTCGATCACGCCGGAAATGCTGGCGGTGTTGCTGGTCGAGCCATCGCAGATGTCGGGTCGCGCCTTGTATAGTTATATCGATCACTTGCGCCGCAACAACCAGAAAACTTCACGCTATGAGCTCGCCTTGTGGGGCAAGCTCTTTTACCCGCTGGCCTGTTTGTCGATGATCGTGATTGCCTTGCCGTTTGCGCAGACGCAGCGGCGCAGTGGCAATGTGGGCGTGCGCTTGTTCGCCGGGATCATCGTCGGGATGTCGTTCCACTTTCTGAACCAGGTTGTGGTTTATCTGGGTGAATTGCGCAGCTGGCCACCACCGCTGGTGGTGTCGATTCCGACTTTGTTCTTCCTGTTTATCGCCATTGTGATGTTGTGGCGACAAGAGCGGCGTTAAGCGCCGGTCGTTCAGAGTTATCCGATGGTATTTGCCGTCGGATTTGCTAGCATCGCTGCCACTTTCGATCACTGTTTATTACTGGAATCGCTATGCATGTATTGCTGACAGGCGGGGCGGGCTACATCGGCTCGCACACCTATATCGAATTGCTCGCTGCCGGTTTTACCCCAGTCATTTTCGATAATTTCTGCAACGCCAAGCCTGAAGTACTCAACCGGCTGGAGACCATCACCGGCAAGCCGGTGGAATGGGTCAACGCCGATATCCGCGATCGCAAAGCGCTGGATGAGGCCTTCAATCGCTGGCCGATTGGTGCAGTTATCCATTTTGCTGGTCTGAAAGCCGTGGGCGAATCAGTCCAGAAGCCGCTGGCCTACTACGATAATAACGTGGTCGGAACGGTACGTTTGCTGGAAGCCATGAGCGCCGCCAATGTCAAACAGCTGGTGTTCTCCTCGTCGGCCACCGTTTATGGTGACCCGCATGCGGTGCCTATCAATGAAGATTTTCCGCTATCCGCGACCAATCCATACGGTCGCTCCAAGCTGATGATCGAAGACATGCTGCGCGATCTGTTCCGCTCGGATTCCTCCTGGCATCTGGCCTTGCTGCGTTATTTCAACCCTGTCGGCGCGCATGAATCCGGCTTGATCGGCGAAGACCCGCAAGGCATTCCGAACAACCTGATGCCATTTGTGGCGCAGGTGGCAGTGGGTAAGCGCGACAAACTGTCGGTGTATGGACATGACTATCCGACGCCAGATGGCACCGGCGTACGTGATTACATACACGTGGTTGATCTGGCCAAGGGTCACGTCAAAGCGCTGCAAAAACTGGCGCAAGGCTCTGGTACGGTAACGGTGAATCTGGGTACTGGCCTGGGGTATTCGGTGCTGGACATGATCAAGGCGTTTGAAGTGGCCAGCGGTAAATCCGTGCCATACCAACTGGTTGATCGTCGCCCCGGCGATATCGCGGCTTGCTACGCAGACCCGGCGCTGGCGCGCAGCGAGTTGGGCTGGCAGGCCGAGAAAACGCTGGAAGACATGTGCCGCGATTCGTGGCGCTGGCAAAGCGGCAATCCCAACGGCTTCGCTTGAAAGACGTAAAACGGTTACAGCCATACTTGCGTTGATCAAATACAATTGTGTGTGTTTACAGACAACCCGCGTTAGCTAGCGCGGGTTGTTGCTTATTAGCCTTGCAGATCAACGGCACCCAGAAAAACCATGTATTCAGCGACTTTCATTTTCAGGAAAAAACAGTACGACGCCGAGTTCGAGCGCCTTGATGCGTCGATCATGGCCGCCGCACAGTCCATCCCTGAATTTGCCGGACAAGACACTTGGGAAAACGCCGCCCAGGAGCTCACCTGCGTGGTGTATTACTGGCATTCGCTGGCAGGTTTGCAAGCGCTGATGCAGCACCCGGACCATATTACCGCCAAGCAAAACTACCAGACCTGGTACAAGGGCTATCACGTGGTGATCGCCGAAGTCTTGCGCACTTATGGCGACGATACGATCGACCATCCCACGCGCAAGATCGGCCACGCCGGAGCCGCGCCCTGATGGATCGCAAGCTCGCGGGAAATATTGTCGCGCTTTACGTGGTGAAGGGATTGCAGTACCTGATCTCCTTCGTCACCTTTCCGTTTCTGACCCACGTGCTGCAGGCGCAGTCGTTCGGTGCGATGAACTACGCTGCATCGGTGATCCAGTACGGCATCTTGTTTACCGATTTTGGTTTTGATCTGTCCGCCACCCGCGAAATCGCCGTGGCGCGCGAGGATCCGGCACGGATTGCCGCTATTTTCTGGCGGACCATGGTCGCCAAATCGTGCCTCATGCTGGTGTCGCTGGTGTTGCTCACGGCGGCGATCATGCTGGTGCCGGACTGGCGCATGTTGGCGCCGGTGTTTTTGTTTTCGCTGGCCAATATCGTGGCGTCGGTGTGTTTCCCGACCTGGTATTTCCAGGGCATGGAAGAATTGCGGGCCGCTTCAGTCATCAGCGTGATTGCCCGTGCCTTGTTGCTGGGTTTCTTGCTGCTGCTGGTGCGTAGTCCCGACGACGTTGGCCTGGCGGTGGTATTACAAGCCGCGCCGATGATCCTGGCAGGCGCATTCTGGTGGATCACCCAGTGGGGACTACAGCGCCCGGCCTGGGTGCGACCCAGCCAGGCGGATGTCAAAGTCTCGCTGCGGGCTAGCTGGCCATTTTTTCTTTCTGCGTTATCGACCAGCCTGTACACCACTGCCACCACCACACTGGTCGGTCTGTACAGTGGTGTACTGCAGGTGGGCTACTTCTCTGCCGCCAACAAACTGCTGGTTAATGTACAAGGTCTGATCGCCTTGCTGGTGCAGGCAACTTATCCGCGCATTGCCCAACTCGCCCATCACAACAAACCAGCGGCGGTATCGATGATCCGCAAAGCCACTTTGTTACAAGGCTCGGCCGGGCTGGTACTGACCTTGATCCTGCTGATCGGCGCACCGTGGCTGATGCCGTTTCTGGCGGGCAAAGACCTGGCCGCTGCCGCGCCGGTCATGATGTGGCTGGCGCCAATTGTGCTGCTCAGCGCCTTTAGCTACGTATTCGGCATGCAGTCGTTACTACCGTTTGGTGAAGAACGTTATTTCAGCCGCGTATTGATTGTGGCTGGCGTCATTAACGTGCTGGGATTGTTGATCCTGCTGCCGGGCCACGGGGCGGTGCGTGCTGCACAAGTGGTGCTGGCTGTTGAAACATATATCGTCGTCGCTTTCTGGTGGCGTGCCCGCAAGGTTCTGAAGGAGGCTGCTGCCGTATGATCACGCCTGCCGTCAGCATTGTTTTGCCGTGCTACAACAGCGCGCCGTATTTACAGGAAACGCTGGATTCCTTATCCGCGCAGACCTTTACCGATTTTGAATGTCTGGCGATTGATGATGGTTCCACCGACCAAACGCTGGCGATCCTGCAAGCGCATGCGTTTCGCGATCCGCGTTTCCAGATCATCACCCGCGAAAATCGCGGTTTGATCGCCACGCTCAATGAAGGCATCGCCGCTGCGCGCGGAGCATGGATGGCGCGCATGGATGCCGATGACCTGGCTGAGCCCGAACGTCTGCAAATCCAGCTCGCCACCCTGGAACAAACGGGTGCTGACGTGTGCGGCACCTGGGTGCAGTTCTTTGGCGAGCGTTCCGGCATCTGGCAGACCCCGCTGGACGATGCCTCGATCAAATTGCAGTTGCTGTTCAACGTCGCTTTTGCCCACCCCAGCGTAGTGGCCCGCACCAGCTTGCTGCGGGAGGTCCCCTATGACGCTGGCGCAGTTCACGCGGAGGACTACGCCTTGTGGTGCGCACTGGCGACGCGTGGTGCACATTTTGTGAACGTCGCGCAGCCGCTGTTACGCTATCGCTGCCACGCCGGGCAGATCACCCAGACCAAACGGGATGCCTTGCGCCAAACGGCCCAACGCATCCGCGCCGCTTATGCTCTTGTTTTGCTGCCTGCCGCGTTGCAAGCGCGTGCGGTCCAGTTTGCCGAATACGCCGAGCCGGGCCGTACCTTGTTGCCGGACGACTTTGCGGCTTACGCCGATATGCTCTTGGCGATCCATCAAGCGCATCCGGTGGGCGCTGCAGTGCTGGCCGAGGCATGGATCGAAGCATGGCAGCGCACGCAGCCTGCGGCCCAAACCTTGCCGGTGGTCGGGCGCTTGCGGGCGGCTTTACCGTTCGCGCTGGAGCGCAGCGGGTTTTATCGGAAACAATGGATCAAACACCGGCTGGGACAGGGAGTGTTGCAGGCGTTGCAGCGACTCACCGGTAAAGGAAGCCGATGAAAATCACATTCTTCTTGCGCGGCTTGGGTCTGGGCGGAGTGGAACGTTGTGCCGCGCTGGTAGGCGAAGGGCTGGCGGCACGCGGTTTTCAGGTCACTCTGGTCACGCTGGGCGACGCCACCAATCTGTGGCAAGAGCGTACGCGCACGGTGCGGGTGGTGGATTTGTCCCAAGCCTGGCATCCCAAAAAACCGTGGACCTGGCTGGCGGGTTGGCGCGCTGCGCGCAAGCTGGCAACTGAGGCCGATGTGGTGGTTGCCGCCACCTTCCTGATGCCGCTATACATGGCCTGGCTGGCCACGCGCGGGCTGGGCAAACGGCTGGTGGCTTGGGTGCATGGCCCGCTGGCAAACGTGGATGCCGCCGCGCATATGAACCCGGTCCATCGCTTTGCTTGCCAGAATATTTATCGGCGCATTGAGAACATTGTTTTTGTCTCCGGCCACGCTCGGCAATCACTGGGTAAATGGCTTGATGAACCGGTCAAACCAGGCTGGCAAGTTATTCCCAATTTTGTCGAAGACGTCGAGCCGCGGCCACCGCGCTATCCCGGCAACCCGCTGCGCTTGCTGTTTGTGGGCCGTATTGATGTCGAAAAGCAGCCTGACTTGTGGCTGGATACGCTGGCGGCTTTGGTCGAACGCAATCAGCTGGCCCGGCTGACGGTGCTGGGTGACGGCCCGTTGCGTGGGGCATTGCAGGCGCAGGCGGAAAAGCGCGGTCTGGCGGGTTTGATCGAATTTATGGGCACGCGCCATGACGTCGCCGACTTCATGCGTCGCGCAGATTTTTTGCTGCTGACATCCTGGTTTGAAGGCTGCCCGCTGGTGGTGCTGGAAGCCATGAAAGCTGGCCTGCCGGTGGTCACAACCAATGCCGGTGGCGTGGTCGAACTGTTTGGTGAGCAGGCGCACGAATATGTGACCGAAGCGGCCACCGGCGTGGCGCTGGCCGAACTGATTCTGGCGCAAGTTCCCAAGCACCCGGCGCTGGCGGCGCAACTGCGCTTGCGCTCGCATGACTACGACAAGCAACTGCTGCTGGAACGCTGGTCCGCGCTGTTTAACGGCACGCCAAGTAAATCGCAGTTGATAAAAACTGAACTGGAGCAACACCGGTGACGATTTCACACAACCGGGTCGCGCTGCTGATTCCGCATTTCAATAATCCACAAGGTATGGTGGAATCGCTGGCATCGGTCGGCGCTGACGAACAGGTTGACGCCTGGGTAGTCGATGACGGCAGTGTGCGGCAACAACTGGATGAAGCCGCCTGCCGTGCTGCATGGCAAGCGCAAGGCAGCTTGAATTTTGTGTATCTGCCGCAGAATCAGGGGATCGAGTTTGCACTGAATGCGGGCCTGGCCGCGTTGATGAATGCCGGTGGTTATGAGTACATCGCCCGGCTGGATTGTGGCGATCTGAATATGCCTGATCGCTGCTCGCGGCAAGCGGCCTATATGGATGCCCACCCAGATGTTTATCTGCTGGGCAGCGCGGTAGTGTTTTTTGATGAAACCGGCGATCGCTTCACGCTCAACCAGCCACAAACGCACGAACAGATCGTGCGGCAAATGCATGTCGATAATGCGTTTACGCACCCTGCGGTTATGTTCCGCGTAGCCGGAGTGCGCGAGTTGGGCGCATACCCAGTGGCCTGCAAGGCCGCCGAAGATTTCGCTTATTTCTGGAAATTTGTAGCGCGTTATCGCACTGCAAATCTGCCCGAAATATTGGTCCGGACTGAATACACCACGGCGGGGATTTCGTTATCGCGCCGCCGCCGGCAGCAGTGGTCGCGTTTTAAAGTATTGCTGCGCCATGTGGATTGCGCGCCCCGCTCCTGGTTAATGTTGCTCAAGCCGCTGGTGTGGCTGGTGGTGCCGTTTGGTGTGGCGCGCAAGGTCAAACAATGGCTGGGCGTGCGTAGCTGGTCATAGGCGGACTGGATTGATTGGCATTCGCCGTATGCCGACTGAACAAATTGTGCCCACAGCACTCGTAAAGAACCCAGGTTAAAAGACCGAACAGATTTATCAGAACATGGCCGAAACCCAAAACCGACTCATTTGCCTGATTCCGCATTACAACAACCCGACCGGGCTGGTGAGTTCGCTCGCTTCATTTGGTGCTACCGAACAAGTTGATGTGCTGGTCGTTGATGATGGCAGCGCGCGTGCACCGATAGACGAGCGGGCCGCTCGGGATGCTTTTTCCGCCCAGGGCGTGCTGCGCTTTTTGTTTCTGCCGAAAAACCGCGGCATTGAGTATGCGCTCAATAGCGGCTTGGGCTGGATCGAATCACGCGGTTATGAACTGATCGCCCGGCTTGATTGCGGTGATACCAATGTCGCCGACCGCTTTGCTCGGCAGGTCGCGTTTCTGGATGCGCATCCCGATGTGATGCTGCTGGGCGGCGCCGCCAGCATGGTTGATCCGCAGGGCGTTGAGCAATTTGTGCTGCGCCATCCAACTGCTTATGCGGATATCCAGAAAGCCATGCATCTGAACTCGGCCTTCATCCATCCGGCAGTGATGTTTCGTACCGCTGCGCTGGCCAGCACCGGTCACTATCCGCTTGATGCGCCAGCGGCTGAAGATTACGCCTTGTTCTGGACGTTCACCCGGCAGTTTCCGGTTGCCAATCTGGCCGATGTACTGATCCGCTATGAACTTGATCCGGGCGGTATTTCGCTTTCGAAACGCAATCGGCAGTTGAAGTCACGGCTGGCGCTGCAATGGCGTTACAAAGACGGCAGCCTGGCCGCATGGAAGGGGCTGGTGCGCAGCGTGCTGCTCTTGTTACTGCCATACGGCCTGGTTTTCAAAATCAAGGCACGCTTGCGGCAAGGGAAGGCTGCATGAGCCATATCGTCCATGTGGTCGAGTCGTTCGGGGCCGGTACACTTTCGATGGTGACCGCCATTGCCAACCGCCAGCGTGCGGATGGCTTGCGGGTCACCATCATCCACAGCGTTCGTGAGGAAACGCCGGATAACTGGCGCGAGCTGTTTGCCGAAGGCATTGCGCTGATCCAGCTGCCCATGACGCGTTCGATTTCCCCTGTTGCCGATTTTCGCGCAGGGCGTCTGTTGCATGGCACGCTCAAAACACTGGCGCCGGATGTGGTGCATCTGCATTCCAGCAAAGCCGGCGCGCTGGGGCGGATTCTGAGCATGATTTATCGCGGCCCCAAGTGGTTCTTCTCGCCCCATGGCTTGTCGTTTTTGCAGCGGGCCGAAGGGCGCTTGAAGAATTCGATTTTCTTGTTGATTGAAAAACTGCTGGCGGGTGCGCCGGTGACGTTTGTTGCGTGCTCGCCTGGCGAGGCCGGTGAAATCCGTACGCATCTATCCAAAAACGTGGTCGAAGTGCACAACGCCGTCGATATCGATGCCGTGCCGCTGGCATTGGGCAACGAAGGCGTGGTGCGCATAGGCACGGTTGGCCGCGTTACGCTGGCACGCAATCCGGAACTGTTTGCTGAAATCGCCGCCGCGCTGAGTCAACCCGGCGAGATCGAATTTGTATGGATTGGCGGTGGGGATGAATCCGGTGAAACCGCCCTCAAGCAAGCGGGTGTCAAACTCACTGGCTGGGTTGATCGCAAAGCTGCGTTGCAACATATGGCCGGGCTGGATATCTACATTCAGACCTCGCGCTGGGAAGGCATGCCGGTGGCGGTACTCGAAGCCATGGCCGCAGGCTTGCCGGTGGTGGCAACCGACGTGATCGGTAACCGCGATCTGGTGCGAGACGGCATCAATGGCTACCTGGGGCATACTGCCGCCGATTTCACCGCCCGCTTGGCGTTGCTCGCGCAAGACCGCCACGCTCGCGTTGAACTGGGTCAACGAGCCCGTCACTTCGTACAGGACTATTACTCGCTGGATGTCATGATGGCGGCGCTGTACGCCGCGTATGGCATTCACCCGACAGCAGAACCGGAGACGCCGAAACCTTATGTCGCTTAAACACGAAGGCCCTGAGCGCGCCAAAATCTGGCTGGCGCTGGCCGACTTTGCCGCGCTGGCGATTGCTTTTGCCGTAGCCATGTTGCTGCTGTGGCTGTTCCGCTATCAACGTATCAGCGCCAGTTTTGATTTGTGGTGGATGTGGGAAGGGCGCCAACAAGGCATGGCGTTTTTGCTGCTGGCGCTGTTAACGGTGGCCAACTTCTGGTGGCGTGGTCATTACAGCTTGCGCCTGCCGTTCTGGGATCAACTGCTGGATATCCTGCGCGCCTTGCTGCTGGCCGGTTTGCTCAATGGCATGCTGGTGTTGCTGGGCAAGTTCACCGTGTCGCGGTTCTTGTGGCCGGTGTCGTGGGGCGTGGCGCTGGTGTTGCTGCCGTGGCTGCGCAGCGCGGCCAAAGGCTGGCTGCTCAAGCTCAATATCTGGCAAATGCCAACGGTGATCGTCGGTACCGGCGAGAATGCGCTGGCGGCGTATCGGGCCATGAAAAGCGAACGTCAGTTGGGGTTCCGGATTGAAGCGTTTCTGGCCGTAGGCAAAGACGCGCCAGATAGCGTTGAGGTCAATGGCGCGCTTCTGCCAGTGATCTCCATTCCGTGTGATGGCTTGACCGCATGGCTGGATGCCAACGCCCGCCCGCACGTGGTGGTAGCGGTGGATGAAGAAGAACTCAAAGCCTTGGCCAACCAGATTGAACAGCTGACGCTGCGCTACAAAGACATCCACATCATTCCGCCGATCGCCGGTCTGCCATTGTTTGGTGTGGTGCCGTATCACTTTTTCAGCCATGAAGTATTGTTGCTGCGGGTGCGTAATAACCTGACCGTGCGCACGCTGATGTGGATGAAGCGGATTTTTGACCTGACCGGGGCAATTTTCGGACTCATCGTGCTCTCGCCGATCCTGCTTTACATGATGCTGCAGGTGAAACGTCAGGGCGGGCCGGGCAGCGTGTTCTTTGGTCATGTGCGCATAGGCATGAACGGCAAACCGTTCAAATGCTGGAAATTTCGCACCATGGTGCATAACAGTCAGGAAGTGCTGGAGCATTTGCTGGCGACCGACCCGCAAGCGCGGGCCGAATGGGACAAAGACTTCAAGCTCAAGAACGATCCGCGTATTACCCGCATTGGGCACTTTCTGCGTCGCACCAGCCTGGACGAAATTCCGCAATTGTGGAATGTAATCAAAGGCCAGATGAGTCTGGTTGGACCACGCCCGATCATCGACGAAGAACTGGCCCGCTATGGCGACAAAGTGGACTTCTATCTGGAAGCGCGCCCTGGCTTGACTGGTCTGTGGCAGGTGTCGGGTCGCAACGACACCACCTATGATGAACGCGTGGCGCTGGACGCCTGGTATGTTAAAAACTGGAATCTCTGGTACGACATCGCCATCATCTGCAAAACCATACGCAGTGTGACTGGCGGGCACGGCGCGTATTGAGGCTTGAGGCGTAGGGACTTTCCCGCGCCCCGGCGTTTGGCAGATAGCCCGGTCTGGCTGCAGCAAGCTATACTCGCCAACAGCAATTCAAACGAACGTTTTAATATTCCGTGGGGAGTCACCATGACCACTTTGGCCGAGCAATTCAAAACCGCGCAAGAAGAAGTTGTCCAACTGAACGACGCGCCGGATGTACAAACCAAGCTCAAGCTGTACGCGCTGTACAAGCAAGCGACCGATGGCAATGTCAACGGCGATCGACCTTCAGCCATTAACTTTGTAGCGCAGGCCAAATACGACGCCTGGGCCAAACTGCAAGGCTTGTCGAACGATGAGGCCATGACGCAGTACGTGGCGTTGGTGGAAGAACTCAAAAAGAACGACAGCTAAGCAAAAAGCAGTTGGAGAAAAGGCCGGTCAGTTACCGGCCTTTTTGTTGGGTTTGATTTCCCGTTCTGATTGTTTCCGTCTGCTCAACCGTGAGCACAGCGGAACCCACTCGATAAGGATGCGGCTAGCCAATGACTAAATCCATTGCCGAATATTCGGGGCTTGAATTGTTGCAAGCCATGGCCCGGGGCGAATTGCCTGCGCCTTCCATTACCGTAACCATGCCGATGTCGTTGCTGGAAGCGGACGCTGGTGTTGTGCGTTTTGCGGCCAAAGCGGATGAGCGCCATCTGAATCCACTGGGCGGGGTCCATGGTGGCTTTGCCGCAACGGTGCTCGATTCTGTCACCGGTTGCGCGGTGCATACCATGCTGGAGGCTGGCGTTGGCTACGGCACGGTTGATCTGAATGTGAAAATGCTCAAGCCAATCCCGCGGGACGTGCCATTGGTGGCCGAAGGCAAGGTGCTGCATATCTCCCGCACCTTGGGCGTGGCTGAGGGCAGTATCCGCAATGCGGAAGGAACGCTGCTGGCACATGCCACGGCGACCTGCATGATTCTGCGTCACTGAAACGGAGCGGATTCATCCAGAACAAAAAGAGCAGCCACAATGGACTGCTCTTTTTGTTTTTACCTCTGCAGTTCTCCCGATAACTCCTGGCGAGAATTCCGGGTAGCAAGGATTGACCAAATGAGCCTTCAGATCTCATTGCACCTGCTGCCGGGTCTTGTACATCGAGAACAACACGCCAGCCAGCAACAGACCAAACGTCACGGTCAAAGACAGCACCGACGGCACTTTGATGCCGGCATAAACCAGCCCGATTTTCACGCCAATGAAGATCAAGACCAGCGCCAGCGCGTACTTCAGGTATTCGAATCGATGCACCATGCTGGCGAGCGCAAAGTACAAGGCGCGCAAGCCAAGAATGGCGAAAATGTTCGAGGTGTAAACCACAAACGGATCTTGGGTAATGGCAAAGATCGCCGGAATGCTATCCACCGCGAAAATCAGATCCGCGCCTTCGACCATCAGTAAAGCCAGCAGCAACGGCGTGCCCCAGCGGCCAGCCGCCATGCCATGCTTCTCGCCGCGGATCACAAAATGATTGCCTTGCAGTGTGGGCGTCAGGCGCAAATGGGTTTTGAGATACCGAAACAACTTGCTGTCTTGCAGCGTGTGTTCTTTTTCTTTGGCAAACAGCATTTTGAAGCCGGTGAACACCAGAAACAGGCCAAAGAACAGCAACAGCCATGCAAATTCATGCACCAGCGCCGCGCCCAGACCAATCATGATTGCGCGCATGACCAGCGCGCCCAGAATCCCCCAGAACAGCACGCGATGCTGATAAACGCGCGGAATCGCCAGGCTGGTAAAGATCATGGAAATGATGAACACGTTGTCCATCGATAATGATTTCTCCACCAGAAACCCGGTGTAGAAATCCATGCCGTCGCGGGCCCCGCGCGAATACCAGACCCAGCCGCCAAATGCCAAGCCAGCGCAAATGTAGAATGCGGACAGCTTCAGGCTCTCGGCAATCGAGATTTCCTTGTCTTTTTTGTGCAGCACGCCCAGATCAAACACCAACAAGGCGATGACTACGACGGCAAAAACACCCCAGCTAAATAGATCAGACACGTAAAAGGCTCCGGGTACGGTTGGCTTGCTGTATTGTTTTAATGATCATTTCATAACTGCTGCCAGTTTGACTGAAGCAGCTAACAACAGATACTTGCCAGACACAATAGTTCCATGCTGATTGATAGTCATTGCCACCTTGATGCCCCCGAGTTCGACGCAGATCGCGACGCTGTGGTCGAGCGCTCACGCCTGGCCGGTGTAAAGCGCTGGGTTGTTCCAGCTGTAACAGCGGATACGTTCGCCACCACCAAAGCCATGCTGCGTTATGCCGGGGTCGCGCCTGCCTATGGTTTGCACCCGATATATGTGGCAGAACACCGGGATGAACATCTGGTACAACTCGCGCAATGGTTGCAAGCCGAACAACCTGTTGCCGTGGGTGAGATCGGTCTGGACTTCTTTGTAGAAGGTCTGGATGCAGTGCGCCAGGTGCAAATGTTTGAGGCACAGCTCAAACTGGCGCGGGATTTCGACTTGCCAGTGATTGTGCATATCCGCCGCTCGCAAGATCAGGCCCTTAAGTATCTGCGCAAATGGAAAGTGCGCGGCGGCATTGCACATGCTTTCAATGGCAGTAGCCAACAGGCCGATGAGTTTATCAAGCTGGGTTTCAAGCTTGGTTTTGGTGGAGCGATGACGTATTCAGGCTCGCAGCGTATCCGTAAACTCGCTGCCGAATTACCGCTTGAGGCCATCGTGCTGGAGACGGACTCGCCTGATATCCCGCCTTCCTGGCTGGATCGGGGACGCAACGAACCTTTACATATGTTGGCCTGCGCGCAAGTTCTGGCTGACCTGCGCGGCGATACCGTGGAAAATATAGCCTCGGTAACCGTGGCCAATACCCTGGCCGTCTTGCCGCGCCTTGCTGGTTGAGCAGTTCTCCGTATCCGGTTATGAGCTTCAGCCTGGTTTTTATGGATTTTTGAATAAGGCGTTGCGTGCACTGCGCTGCACCCGCCTGTAACGGGATTTGCTATGTCTTGGTCTTTACGCCTGGCGCATCATGCCGATTTGCCGGTGATCGTCGATATCTACAACAGCACCGTCGCCTCGCGCGAAGTCACCGCTGATACTGAACCCGTCAGTGTGGCCAGTCGCGAAGACTGGTTTGCCGCACACCAGAAAGCCACGCGGCCATTGTGGGTAGTGCAGGATGAACAAGGCGCGGTTGCGGGCTGGATGAGCTTTTCATCCTTTTACGGCCGCCCGGCCTATGACGGCACGATTGAGGTGAGTATCTATCTGGCCGAAGCGGCGCGCGGCAAGGGATTGGGGAGCTGGCTATTGCAACAAGCCATGGTGATCTCACCTTCGCTCGGCGTCAAAACCATCCTTGGTTTCATCTTTGGTCACAACCAGCCCAGCCTCGGTTTGTTCCGCAAGTTTGGCTTTACCGAATGGGCCAATCTGCCACGCATCGCCGTGCTGGATGAGGTTGAGCGGGACCTGATCATCCTCGGCCTGCGCTTGCCTGAATCGGCCTGATTCCTGGCTCGGTGCATACGAAAAGAGCCATCCAGACCGGATGGCTCTTTGTTTATGGCCCTTGGCAACTACCGCGTCAGCTTATACGCCCAAACCAAGCCGGACTTCATCCAGTGTCGCCGCAACGATATTGCGAGCGCGTTCAGTGCCATCGCGCAAAATGCCCAGCACTTGCTCTGGATCGCGGGCAAGCGCATTGCGGCGCTCGCGAATTGGCTCCAGGAATTGCTGCACACATTCCTCCAGATGATGGCGGATCACCGCGTCGCTCAAGCCGCCACGACGGTATTTGGATTTCAGGTCATCCAGAAAATGGATGTCGGTTTCGAAAGCGTCCAGGAAGAAGAACACTTCGTTGTGATCGACATCGCCTGGCGCTTTGCTGCCGGGCCGGTTTGGGTCTGTCGCTAGTGCGTGGATCGCCGCGCTGATGGCGTCCGGGTTGGCGGCCAGTGGCATGGCGTGGGCTGCCGAGTTGACCGCTACACGATTACGGGCGGTGGCGGCCATGACGGGTGCGGCTTCAACCAGAATTTGTGTACCGGCGCGTTCGTTCACTGCACGTACCAGCTGATTTCCGCGTTCGACCATGATCGCTTGTTGCGGGTCGGTGGTCGGAACCAGCCGGGCTTTCAAGGCGGTGATATCGGCAATGCCGTGGTTGGCGATCACGGTGCTCTGGCTACCCAGAATGTCCGCGCCAAAGCGGGCGTAGCACGCAGTCAGCTCATGCAGTTCTGGCACCTGGGATTGCACAAACAGCGTGCTGCGGGCCGGATCAATCCCGATAGCCAGGTAATCCATCGCCACGTCGATCACGTTGCTTGCATTGGCGTCGGTATCAGCCAGCATCAAAAACTGGCGATGCTTGTCCTGGTAATTGAGGCGATGCCGCAAGGTGCGCACGTAATGACCGAGACCAAGCGGGCCGGTGGCTTTATCGCCAGTCAACAGAATCTGGTTCGGTGGGATTACGGTCATGATCGAGTGCTCCTGCGGATTGTGTTCCGCTTTGGGTGAAGCGCCGATTCAGGGGGAGGGGGAGTTCCAGAAACACCAAAGCCGCCTGAATCGGCGGCTTCGTATAGTCAAAATGATACGCGTGGCCGCCAGTTAGAAGCGATACCACCAATAAAAGCTAGCAACAGAAGGGTGCTGGATTTGCGTATTCATGCTTTTTACTATGCCCTGGATCAAAAATGCTTGTAAAGAAATATTTTTCAGGCTGCGGTGTGAGAAATACCGCACACCGGGCAGGCCGGGTCCTTTTTGTAGCGCATCTCGCGCCATGCCATATTGCGCACATCCAGCAGCAGCAAGCGCCCAATTAGCGGTTTGCCGACGCCGGTAATGAGTTTGAGTGCTTCTGCCGCCTGCGCCGTGCCGATCATGCCGGTCAGCGGTGAGAACACGCCAAATGTGGCGCACGGGCTGTCGCTGGCGTCGCCTTCTTCGCCAAACAGGCAGTGATAACACGGGTTGGTGGCGTCGCGTGCATCAAAGGTGGTGAGCTGACCATCAAAGCTCACGGCGGCCCCTGAGACCAGTGGCACCCGCGCAGCGACGCAAGCGCGGTTCACTGCATGGCGGGTGGCAAAATTGTCGCAGCAATCGAGCACCAGGTCCGCCCCCCGTACGAGTTCTAGCAGTCGCTCGCCGGCCAGCCGCTCACCAAGTGGCGTGATGTGAATTTCGGAGTTGATGGCAGCCAGCGTTTGCGCGGCAGATTGGGCCTTGTTCCAGCCAATGCGATCCTGGCTGTGGATGATCTGCCGCTGCAGGTTGGTCAGGTCAACCTCATCAGCATCGGCAATGGTGAGCGAGCCCACGCCAGCGGCGGCCAGATAAAGGGCTGCGGGCGCACCCAGACCACCGGCGCCCACAACAAGTACCTTGGCGGCACTGATCTTTGCCTGGCCTTCCACGCCAATCTCATCCAGCAAAATATGGCGGCTGTAGCGCAGCAACTGGTTGTCGTTCAGGTCAGGCACTGCTGCGATGTTTATGGACTGGGTCATAGGGTATGGATCAATGAAAACGGGGCCAAAGCCCCGTTCGATGTGCGGTCGGGATCAGTGTGATCCCCAATGCAATTGCCGGTTACAGATAGCGCCGCAGTTCTTCAGGCGTATCGTCATGGTCGCCATGCAAGTGGTGTTCCCACGCCTTGACGAATACTTCACGGCTCTTGGTGGGATGCTCGGGGATTTGCGTATTATCGCGCTGAACGTCTTCCGTGTAATGGATCAAAGCCCGCTTGATCTTTTGCAGAATACTGCCGTCCAGATGAAATCCGCCGCTTTGCAACCAGGTTTCCAGCTCCAGTAGCGTATGTTCCAGCACATCGTAGTGAACGGTAACGCGACGTTCGCTTTCGTGCGGCTGCACCACTACGCCGGGGATGCGGCCAAGCAGGCGAGCCGCCTGCACTGCCTGATCTGTGGGCAGGACGTGAAACACGATGTCATGTGTTTTCTGGCGTTCGGGTGGCGTGTGGACGGACGTCATGGCAAAACTTCCCGTTACTGGCGTCGATGGCTTTAGCTTAGGCGCTTTGGCGCAATTTTGCATCGCTGAACTTGCAAACGGCATAGGCCAATACAACACCGCCAAAGAAAAACCCCGCACATGGCGGGGTTTTTGGGGCAGGACGCGAACCGTTTACTTTGCTGCAACCGGTGCCGAAGCAGCCGGTGCGACTGGCGCGCCCTTGTTTTGCAACAGTTGCTGCACCTTCAACACGTTCAGAGCCTGTTGCACCTGGTAGTCGTTCTTCGAAACTAGTTGGCGTGGGCCTTCGCTATCGGCTTCGCTGGCGGTCAGTGCCTGTGGTTTGATTACAGGTGCTGCGTTCAGCTTGATCGCTGGCGTGGTGTCCTTGTCTTTGGGCTTGGGTTTGCCGGCATCTTTATCTGTCGGATTGTCCAGATGGTGCTCAAGATCGGATTCGTGCACTTCCAGACCGCTGAAGTCGCCACGACCGGCCACTGTGGCTTCTGCCACTTCGATATCCGGCGTAATGCCCTTGGCCTGGATGGAGCGGCCATTTGGCGTGAAGTAACGTGCGGTTGTGATCTTCAGTGCCGAGGTAGCGTCAATCGGCAGCACGGTTTGCACCGAACCCTTACCGAACGATTGCGTACCCAGGACCAACGCCCGTTTGTGGTCTTGCAACGCGCCGGAGACGATTTCCGAAGCCGATGCCGTACCGCCGTTCACCAGTACCACGATCGGCACTGTTTTCACGTCCTTGGGCAGATCTTTGAAGTAATCGCTCTTGGCATCATCGCGCTGATAGTTGGAGCGATCAGCAGTCAGGCGCACTTTGGAGTCCGGTGTACGGCCTTCGGTGTAAACCACCAGATCCCCTTGCGGCAAGAACGCGGCAGACACACCCACGGCGGAATTCAGCAAGCCGCCGGGGTTGTTACGCAGATCCAGCACCAGACCCTTGAGCGGACCCTTGTTTTGCTTGTACAGATCGCCCAGCGCAGTGGCCAGGTTCTCGGTTGTGCGTTCCTGGAACTGGGTAATGCGGATATAGCCGTAGCCTGGTTCAGTCAGTACCGACTTCACGCTTTGCACTTTGACGATGGCGCGCTTGAGCGGCAGGATCAGAGGCTTGGTTTCGCCTTTGCGCAACAGCGTCAGCGTGACGGTGGAGCCCGCCTTGCCACGCATTTTGCTGACGGCGTCATTGAGCGACATGCCCTGAACCTGGGTGTCATCGATCTTGACGATGTAGTCGCCTGGCTTCACACCCGCCTTGAAGGCTGGAGTGTCTTCGATCGGCGAAACCACGCGGACCAGGCCGTCTTCCATATTCACTTCAAGACCCAGACCGCCAAACTCGCCTTGCGTGCTGACTTGCAAATCTTTGAAGGCGTCTGCATCCAGGTAGTCCGAATGCGGATCAAGACCCGAAACCATGCCCTTGATGGCGTTGTCGATCAGTTTTTTGTCACTGACCGGTTCGACGTAACTTTGTTTGATCAGGCCAAACACCGTGGAAAACGCGCGCAGTTCATCCACTGGCAGTGGATTGGCGCTGGCATCTTTGTCTGCCACCGCAGTGAACGACAAGCTCAGCGCGACCCCAAGGCCAATGCCGGCAAGTACGAGTGCAATTTTCTGCATTTTGCTGGCCGGCTTGTGGGCCGGTTTCTTCAGGCTGGGCATTCAATAGCTCCAAATAACGGGTGTTTGTGTCATGTTAACGGCTATCCGGCCCAGGAGAGCGGATCCAGCGGTTTTCCGTGCTGGCGGATTTCAAAGTATACGCCCGAATCCCCCATGCCACCGCTGTTGCCACTTGTAGCAATGGTGTCGCCTGCGTTGACGGTATCACCAACCCGTTTCAGCAGACTTTCGTTGGCTGCATAGATGCTCATATAGCCGCCACCGTGATCAATAATCATCATGTTGCCAAAGCCACGCAGCCAGTCGGCAAAAACCACCCGACCGGTAGCGACCGCCTTAACCGGCAGGCCACTGGCTGCCCGGATAAACACGCCTTTCCAGGTCGCGCCTTCTGCGCGTTGTGTGCCAAACCGGCCGATTACGTCGCCCTTGAGTGGCAGCCGTAAACGCCCCTTGAGCGCAGCGAACTGCTGACCAGACAGGCTGGCATCCGGCTCTACTGTGTTCTGGCGGGTGACCTTGTCCTGCGCTGGCGCGGTATCCGGGGCTGGCGTTGGGTTGACTTGTGCGGTTGTATCACTGTTGACGTTATTGGCTGGTTGAGCCTGATTCTTGTTTTTCGCCGCATTGGCAGCCTGTTTACGGCGCGCTGCTTCTTCACGCGCCAGACGCTGGGCTTCGGCCTTTTTGCGAGCTGCTTCCTGTTGCGCCCGCTTTAATTCTTGTTGCTTGATGATGGCATCCAGCCGGGCAATCAGCGTAGTCATGCGCTTTTCATCGGCCTGCAATTTGCCGATCTGGTTACGCTGGCTATTGATCTGCTGGGAAAGGCTGCTCAACACCTGCTGCTTTTCTTGCTGATCGTTGAGTAACTCGGCCTTTTGGGCGGCTTTTTGCCGGGCAAGTTCCTGCAGTTCGTCGTTTTTCTCGCGAATCCGGTCAGAAACTTCGTTGAGCTGATCGAGTTGCTGCTGTAACTGCTGCGCCAGTTGTTGTTGCGCGGCAGTCAGATAGCGGTAGTAGGTCAACTCGCGACTGGTTTGATTGGGATCTTGCTGATTGAGCACCAGCCGCCAGGCTTCCAGTTCGCGGGTGCGATAGCGGCTGTTGAGCAGGCCAGCCAGACGCTTCTGGCTATCGCGAATGCTGTTGCGGGTGTTGCCAATGTCGATTTCCATTTGCGCCAATTGCGCGCTGGTGAGCTGGCGCTGGCTGGAAAGATCATTCAGGACCCGATTGGCGTCGGAAATGGCTTTTTCCGACTGCTGCAAAGCATCTGCTGCATCTTTGCGGTGGGATTCGTTGTTAGCCAGATCGTGCTTGAGCTGATCGATCTGGCCACGCAAATCCTGCAACTCACTCTGTTTTTCCTGCTTGTCCTGTTTCGGGGCAGGGCTGACAGTAGATACGGCAGGCGCCGCCGAAGCCAGAGTGGCTGCGGCGGCAAAAAAGAAACCTGCGAGTATCAAGCTGCGGCTCGGCACGAGTCGGATTTAGTCAGGCTATAGAGTCAGTTGCAGTGGGTCAGGCGAAAGTCACCAGCGATTTGCCGGTCATGTCTACCGGTTGCGGCAGGCCCATGATAGCCAGCAAAGTCGGCGCGATGTCTTTCAGTGCGTATTCACCACGTGGCGCCATGGTTGCCGGACGACCAACGTAGATGAAAGGTACCACGTCGGTGGTGTGCTGGGTATGTGGCTGGTGCACACGGTGGTCGTACATCACTTCGCAGTTGCCGTGGTCGGCAGTAATGACTACTTCGCCACCCGCTTTGAGCATGGCCTCAACACACTGGCCGACACAGGCATCCAGCGTTTCTACCGCCTTCACTGCCGCATCAAACACACCGGTGTGACCGACCATATCGCCGTTGGCCAGATTGCAGATAATCGCTGCGTACTGGCCGGATTCGATGGCCTCGACAATCTTGTCAGTCACTTGAGGTGCGGACATTTCCGGTTGCAGATCATAAGTGGCGACTTTGGGCGACGGCACCAGGATGCGGTCTTCGCCCGGGAATTCTTTTTCTTCGCCACCTGAGAAGAAATACGTCACGTGCGGGTATTTTTCAGTCTCGGCAATGCGCAGTTGTTTCAGACCCAACTGGCCGACGTATTCGCCAAAGCTGTTGGAAACCTTGGGCTTTTCATAGGCCACCGGGAAGGAATACGCCTCGGCATACATCGTGGCGGTGCAGAAGTATCCCCAGTTGATCTGGCGCGCGCGGGCGAAGCCGTCAAAGGCTGGATCAGTCAGCGCCACGGCGATTTCACGCGCACGGTCAGCGCGGAAATTCATGAACACCACCACATCGCCATCTTCCGCGCGGGTTGGCGCGCCAATGCTGGTGGCTTTGACGAACTCATCGTTCTCGTCACGGTCGTAAGCGGCTTGCAGGCCATCGAGTGCCGTTGCTGCGTGGTACAAGCCCTTGCCCTCAACGATTACGTTCCAGGCTTCAACCACACGTTCCCAACGCTTGTCGCGATCCATTGCCCAGTAGCGGCCAGTGATCGAGACGATGCGCGCGCTACCAGCTGCATCACAGACTTGTTGCAGTTTTTCCAGGTAAGCTACGCCGCTGCGTGGTGGCGTATCACGGCCATCCAGGAACGCGTGAACGTGAATCTGTTTGACGCCAGCTGCTGCGGCATCGGTGATCAGAGCGTGGATGTGCGACTCGTGGCTATGCACGCCGCCATCAGAGACCAGGCCCAGAATGTGTAGTGTTTTGTGTTCATGCCTGGCGATTTCGATCGCTTGCGCGAATACTGGGTTCAGGCCCAGTTTGCCGTTGGCGACATCGCAGTCGATACGACTGATATCTTGCTGCAGTACGCGACCAGCACCGATATTCAAGTGACCGACTTCGGAGTTGCCGAATTGGCCTGCTGGCAAACCGACAAATTGCTCGGATGCATTGATGGTGGTCCAGGGGTATTGGGCCAGCAGACGGTCAATATTGGGTTTCTTTGCGGCAGCAATCGCGTTGTCTTGTGTTTCTTCGCGATAGCCAAAGCCGTCAAGAATAAGAAGAAGAACCGGTTTTACCTTACTGGGTGTGGCGGCGTTCATTCTGCAGCAAAAGCCTTATCGTAAATTGCAAATGCCTCGTAGTCGGGCGTTGCGGTAGGGTTCCAAAGGTGGTTAGATATTCTATCCTATTGGAATTACTTTGCTGCGTAAGTATTCCGGCACTGCGTAATCGTATCAACCCGCAATTTCATACTGGCGGCTGTGCTGCCAAAGAACCGAGGACAATGGATAACCCTAACACCTTGATGACCGACGAGCATATCGATCAGGCTTCCCGCGCCATGAAGGCGATGTCACATCCGTTGCGGTTGAAAATTCTCTGTGTGCTGGGCGAAGGCGAAGTCAGCGTGCAGGAAATTGTCGATCAGGTTGGCACCACGCAATCGAATATTTCCCAGCATCTGGCGCTGATGCGTGAAAAAGGCGTTTTGCGCACGCGTAAAGACGCCAATCGCGTGTTCTATCGCGTTGGTGATATCCGGACGCTGGAAGTGATTGCCATGCTGCGGGACGTGTTTTGCGGATTTTCTGGCTGAGATATGCCAAATGCACACCAGTGACTGAATGAAGCAAATGAAGCCGCGCTTGCAATGCAAGGCGGCTTCATATTGGGGCTTGATACTATTTCATCTGTTAATTCTTTTTGCTGCCCAGCAGACCATCCAGGGTCTTTTTCATCGCGTCCGGCTTTACCCGTCCCAAGTCTTTGACTGTGATTTTACCTTGCGGATCAATCACGACGGTGAACGGCAGCGCACCCTGTACATTGCCTAGTTTTGACATTAACTCCAGCGCGTCACCGTCACCCAGCAAAGTCGGATAAGTGACCTGATACTGCTTGGTGAATTGCGTCACCGGGGCGATCTCGTCAATTGCCACGCCAACAAACTGCACCTTGTTGCCATAGGCTTTGTGCAGCTTCACCAGATCTGGCGTTTCTTCCCGGCAAGGCCCGCACCATGGCGCCCAGAAGTTGATCACCATCGGTTTGCCACTCCACTGCGAGAGCTTTTGCGGCTTGCCCTGCAGGTCTTTCAGCGAGGTATCCAGCGGTGAGTCGGCCCAGGCTGCGCTGGCCAGCAGCGACAGGGACAATGCAACGGCGCCGAGTACGCGCCCGGTTCTCAGGATTGTCATTGTGGATTGTTTCCTTGAGCGAGTTCTCGCAACAGGGCAGCAAAATCGGTCGCTTTGGGTTCGCCCACTTCACGATGCCGTTGCAACTGGCCTTGCTGGTTATAGAACAGCATGGCCGGCGGTCCGTACAGGCCGAATTGTTTCAGCAACGCGGCATCATCGGCGGTGTTTTTGGTGACATCAGCACGTAGCAGCACAAACTTGCCCAACTCGGCTTTGACTGCCGGGTCTGGCAACACGTTACGTTCAAACTCGATACATGAGACGCACCAGTCGGCGTAGAAATCGAGCATGACCGGCTTGCCATGCGCTGCGGCAACCGCAGCATCCAGTTCGGCTATCGAACTCACATTCTGGAAGTCGCCATTGGCGGATTTGAGCCAAAGCGGATGGCTGATCCAGACTGCAGTGGCCAACAGAATGACGCCAAAGACGCGCTTCACGTTGCGCATCGCGTTACCCGACAGCCGCGGCAAAACGGTGGCACCAAATGCGCCGATGAGCAGCAATGGCACGCCAGTGCCCAGTCCCAACGCATACAGCGCACCGCCACCCAGACCGATATCGCCCGTTTTGGCCATATACGCCAACGCGCCAAACAGCGGCGGGGCCATGCAGGCGCCGACCAGTAGTGCGGACAAAATACCCATCACAAACACAGGACCGAGCTTGCCGCCGGGCATGCGGTTGGCAAAGTTGTTCACTTTGCTCTGAAAGCCGCCGGGCATTTGCAGGTTAAACAAGCCGAACATCGACAGCGCCATCACCACAAAAAACAGTGTCAGGACGATCACAGTGACGGATGACTGCAATTGCACGGTAAGCAGCGTGCCCGTGCTCGCCGCAGCGATACCAACCACCGTATAGGTCAGCGCCAGACCTTGCACGTAAACAAAGGTCAGCCCGAATGCTTTCCAGCGCCCTTGCGACTGGCCGATCACAATGCCAGAGACAATCGGCAGCAGCGGATACATACAGGCGGTCAGCGATAACCCGATTCCGGCCAGGAAGAACAGCCCGACCGTGGCGGCCAGGCTAGCGCGAAAAAAACCGCCAGGTCCTCCGTCATCCGCTGCTCCCGAATTGGCTGCAAGGGCAGTGCTGCCAGTGGCCGCGCCAAACAATTGGTTTAACTGATTTGGCTGGCCGGGTTTGTCCATGTGCGAGGCATTGTCCGCGGCCGTAGTCAGCTTGACGGTTTGCGGCGGGTAACACACGCCTACTTCGGCGCAGCCTTGCATGCGCACCGTCAGTTGCGGACTGGCGGGCCAGGGTTTGTCGCTAACCAGTCGCACGTCCAGATTGTGCGGATAAATCTCCACCTTGCCGAAATTGGGGTCGTTCTTTTGTTTGCCTTGCGGGAAAGCGGTCGTGAACGCCTGGTCTGGCTGGCTGGTGATTTTGATGCGGTCACGGTACAGGTAGTAACCCTCTGCCACGGCAAAGTGGACATTCAGGGTATTAGCATCCACGCTTTCGACCGAAGCGCGAAAAGCCTGGGTGGGGGGCAGCAAATCTTTTTCGTCTACCGCATGTGCGGGGCTGGCCAAGGCAATCAGGCCGAGCGCCGCCAGCATGACGGTTGAGACAAATCGGGCAAACAGCGAACGCCGCACGTTACTTCTCCAGTGTTTCGGTGACCAGCCACGCCATATACAGCGGGTGGACGGCTTGGGCCGGCAAGGCAATGATTTCCGGCACGTCATAAGGGTGGTGCTCCGCCAGCCACGATTGCAGCGCGGGATAGCGGTCGCTGGTGGTTTTTATCAATAAAGGAACTTCTGCGGTTGTTTCGATTCTTTCTTCCCAGCGGTAGACTGACTGGATTTGCGGCAGCAGGTTCACACAAGCTGCCAGGCGCGCAGTAATAATCCCGTCGGCCAGCATTTCTGCAACGCGCTGATCGGGGCAATTACAAAGCACCACTACCGCTTTATTCATCGATTGTTTTCCATCCGGATCGCTACATGCCTTATTTTCTACTCGCGCTACTGGCCTGGCCAGTGCTCGAAATCGTCGTCATGATCATGGCCGCCAAAGCCTTTGGCGTTGGCTTGCTGATTGCATGGCTGGTGATTGCCGCCATTGTCGGCGGGCTGATGTTACGCCATCACAAACTCGCTGTTGCGATGTCGTTGTTCTCCGACATGCGTCAGGGACGAATTACCACCGGGTCGTTGTTCTGGGTGGCGCGTTATTATATTTCCGCGATCTTGCTGCTGCTACCGGGGTTGATTGGTGACGTTGTGGCGTTGGTACTGCTGTTGCCATGGGGCGGAAAAACACCTACGGCTGGTGCGCCGCAGGACGAAGGCATCATTGAAGGGGATTTTCGCCGCATTGAGCCACGTTCGGACCCAAACCGGCAGATTGATCGTTAATCGCCGCACCAGCTTTAGCCAGGTGTTAGCAAAGACGCGGGGTCGATTGGACTGTTTTCAACGATCACCGTCTTGCGCCGGCTGGCCGCCCCCGCTTTCAGGCTGACCTGGCGTAGCGGCACAGCAAAGGTTTGCGCAATAAACGCCAGCAAGGCCGCGTTGGCCTTGCCGTCCACCGGTGGGGCGGCCAGGCGGATTTTCAGCGCTTCGCCATACAATCCGGCAATTTCCGTCTGTTTTGCGCCCGGCTGGATATGCAGATGCAGCACCAGCCGGATTTCTTGCATTTCAAACCAGCTCACGCTGCGATACGCACATTCTGCAAGATGATCGGTTCCAGCCCGGCGACCACCACATTCAGCAGCAATTGAATGATCAAAATGAGGATCAGCGGGGTGATGTCGATCCCGCCAATGGTGGGAATCATGCGCCGCAAAGGTCGCAGGAACGGCCCGGTAATGCCTTCCAGAATCGGCATCAGCGGGTTATAGGGCGAAATCCACGACATCAGCGCTTGCCCGATGGTTGCGGCGAACAACAGATACAGCGACATCTTCACCAATTCCAGCACGGCTGCCAGCAGCAGGGCGACGATGGACAGCGGCGAGCCAAAGATGAATGGCCACGGCGTGATCGCCAGTAGCAGCAGGTGCATCAGGAACGCGCAAATCCACGCCAGCAGCACGCTGGCCATGTCCAGATTGCGCCAGGATGGGATTACCCGTCGCACTGGCAGCACGATCCAGTTGGTCGTAGCCAGCACAAACTGCCCGATCGGGTGCTTGAACGAGACTCGCCCCGCTTGTAGATAAAACCGGGTCAACAACAACAGTATGAAAAACTCCGCAATATTGCGGACCAGAAACTCGAGCGTGCTCGATAGCATGGCAACGCCTCCGTTCAGAGTTCGGAATCCCGACCGAGTTCATCACCCAGCTCACGCGAACGCGCGGCTGCCGCTTGGGTGGCGGCGATAATCGTCGCGCGCACCTGGCTGTTTTCCATCGCATTGATGGCTCGTTCGGTCGTGCCACCCTTGGAGGTGACTTTGACGCGCAAGGTGGCGACGTCATCTTCGCTTTGCGCTGCCAGCTTCATGGCTCCGGCGACTGTCTCATAAGCCAGCTCGCGTGCTACTTCAGGGGCGAACCCTTGTGCACGGGCGGCTGCCTGCAGCGACTCGATAAAATAAAACACATAAGCCGGACCACTGCCGGAAATGGCGGTAATGCCATCCATTTCACTTTCTTCTTTCAGCCACACCACTTTACCTATCGAAGTCAGGATGGTTTCGGTGGCCGCGCGATCTTCACTTGAGACGCCTGCGGTGGCGTAGACGCCAGAGATGCCCGCCTGCACCAGCGCCGGAGTATTGGGCATGACGCGAACAATGCGGCTGTAACCGCCTAGCCAGCGTGAAATGGTTTCGGCACGCACGCCAGCGGCAATGGAAACGACCAGTGCGTTCCCGAGCCGCGGTAACGCAGCCTGAGCAACCTGGCGCAATTGCTGTGGTTTGACTGCGAAGATCACCACATCGCTGACGGGGAGATCCTCTTCCGGGGCGGAGGCAGTCACCTTGTATTGGGTGACCAGTTGTTCGCGCTTGATCAGTTCCGGATCAACCACGTGCAACTGATCTGCCGGGAAGCCCTGCCTGACCAGGCCGCCGATCATGGCTCCAGCCATGTTGCCGCCACCGATAAAGGTAATCTTCATGTGTCTTGGTATCCCGTTGACTGAGCTTTGAATTGTTGGTGTGGTCACCGGCGTCGGGCGCCATGGTGGTCCAGTCGCCTGCGATTATGCCGTCATTTTGTTCGGGCGGGCGCCAAATAATGCGGTGCCGATTCGTACCAGCGTTGCCCCGTGCGCCACTGCGACTTCCAGGTCGGATGACATGCCCATGGACAAGGTATCCAGCGCATAGCCTTGTTCATTAAGTTGAGCCTGCAACTGGTGTAGCTGCTCGAACTGGGCCGCCAGCGCTGCCTCATCGCGGGTTGGCTCGGGGATGCACATCAAACCACGCAAGTTCAAATTGGGTAGCGCCGCCACGTGCCGGGCCAGTTCCAGCGTTTCTTCGGGGGCCACGCCCGATTTGCTCGCCTCTCCCGAGACATTGACCTGGATACAGACATTCAGTCGCGGCAGTTGGTTCGGCCGCTGTTGTGATAGCCGTTCGGCAATAATCAGCCGGTCGATGGCGTGCACCCAGTGCGCACTGGCCGCAACGCTGCGGGTTTTGTTGCGCTGTAATGGGCCGATGAAATGCCATTCCAGATCAGCCAAGTCAGCCAGCGCCGCGACTTTGTCGGTGAATTCCTGAACATAATTTTCGCCAAACGCGCGCTGACCCGCCGCATAAAAACTGCGGATATCTTCGGTTGGAAAGGTTTTGCTCACAGCAAGCAAGCCCACAGTCGCCGGATCGCGGCTGGCAAATTGCGCGGCGGCATCGATGCGCGCCCGGATGTGAGCCAGAGTGAGGGTGAAGTGATCGGTCATGAGCCAGCCAGATAAAAATGCAAACGCAAGGGCAGCGCGCACGGCGCGACTGCGGCGGCAAAGACGAACACGTCTTGACCGTAACACGGCATTATAAGTTTATTTACTGGCGTGAGTTTGCAGCGGCGTGCGCTTTAGCGGGGACGGACGGATGCGTCTGGCTCTGGCGTGGAGTCAGTGCGGTCGGCGCGGATCACGGCAAACACCACGGCGGACACAAACAGCGCGCCGGTGAGTAGCGCAGCAATGATCCAGCCTTGTTGAATGGCCGTAATACCAAGAAAGCCGAGGATCGCGACGATGAAGTCCAGCAATCCGGCGATGAAGTTATCCATAAGTAAGCACTCTAGTTCACGACGGCCATCCCGCAATCAATCTGCGATTCTGGCTGACTAAAGGCGCGTGCCTGGTGGTGGCACTTTGTCCGGTTAATTGCCTTGTAGCCCGCAATGAGGCAAACGAGGGCTCCGTCCGTAAGCGCACGTTTGCGCCCTGTCGGACAACACTTTGAACTGTCATCAAGTGCAAGTAGATAGTTGTCTTTTGGACACGTAACGCACACGCGCTGGTTACGTGGTATTTGACCGCAGTTAGAATCCCTGACGATATGCAATAGTTGCAACGCATACTGCGCTCATTTGCACTTGTCATGAAACAAAGCCGGTGCGCCACAGCGCCGGGAAATTACCGGAGCCCCGCGCCCTCATGGAAATATCAGAACTGCTCGCGTTCGCCGTTAAAAACAAAGCGTCGGACTTGCACCTCTCCAGTGGCTTGCCTCCCATGATCCGCGTCCACGGTGACGTGCGCCGCATCAACTTGCCGCCGCTGGAACACAAAGACGTGCATGACATGGTGTACGACATCATGAACGACGGGCAGCGCAAGATTTACGAAGACACACTGGAATGTGACTTCTCGTTCGAGATTCCCAATCTGGCGCGTTTCCGGGTCAATGCTTTTGTGCAAAACCGCGGTGCGGGTGCGGTGTTCCGGACCATTCCGTCCAAAGTGCTGACGCTGGAAGAACTGAACACCCCCAAGATTTTCCGCGATATTTCCGAAAACCCGCGTGGCCTGGTGTTGGTAACCGGCCCAACCGGCTCGGGTAAGTCCACCACGCTGGCGGCGATGGTGAACTACATCAACGAGAACGAATATGGTCACATCCTGACCATTGAAGATCCGATTGAATTTGTGCACCAGTCCAAGAAATGCCTGATCAACCAGCGTGAAGTCGGCCCGCATACGCTGAGCTTCTCCAACGCGCTGCGTTCAGCGCTGCGGGAAGATCCGGACGTGGTGCTGGTGGGCGAAATGCGTGACCTGGAAACCATCCGCCTGGCGCTGACCGCGGCGGAAACCGGTCACCTGGTGTTTGGCACATTGCACACCAGTTCTGCAGCCAAAACGATTGACCGGGTGGTCGATGTTTTCCCGGCAGCAGAAAAAGAAATGGTGCGGGCGATGTTGTCTGAATCGCTGCGCGCGGTGATCTCGCAAACACTGCTGAAAACCAAAGACGGCCAGTCCCGGGTGGCTGCGCACGAAATCATGATCGGTATTCCGGCGATTCGTAACTTGATCCGTGAAAACAAGATTGCGCAGATGTATTCGTCGATTCAGACCGGTCAGCAATTTGGTATGCAAACGCTGGATCAATCGCTGCAGAACCTGGTTCAGCGCAATATCTGTTCGGTGGCAGAGGCGCGCACCAAGGCGGCTATTCCGGATAACTTCAAGGGTTGATCGGAAGATTGGCGTCCGATTAGGTGGCAGGTCGTCGCGTTTGTCTGTTTTTCACAACCAAAGCGGCCTGCCAGCGAAATAGTCGTAGCTAAATCGAATATCCGGCAGCTATTAATCAAGCTATAGATACACTCAGGCGGATATCAGGAGCCTGGCGACTTATCGGGCGTCAGGCAAACCAGCATCAGCCGCACAGAAGATCAGATACCCATGGAAAAAGAACAAGCAGCCAAGTTCATGCAGGATCTCTTGCGCCATATGCGGGCCAAGGGTGCATCGGACTTGTTTATTACGGTTGATTTTCCACCGGCAATGAAGGTGGATGGCCGGGTTACGCCGGTTTCCAATCAGGTTCTTTCTTCGCAGCACACCAAAGAACTGGCGCGCGCGATCATGAATGACCGGCAGGCAGAAGAATTCGAAGCCACGCATGAATGTAATTTTGCGATCAGCCCGGGCACGCTCGGGCGTTATCGGGTTAATGCGTTCATGCAGCAAGGTCGCGTGGGCATGGTCTTGCGGACCATCAATTCGCATATCCCCAAGCTGGATGAACTCGGCCTGCCCATGGTCTTGCACGATATCGCCATGGCCAAGCGCGGTCTGGTGATCTTTGTTGGCGGTACCGGTTCAGGTAAATCGACCTCGCTGGCCGCGATGATTGGTGAGCGTAACGAGAAAGCCTACGATCACATCATTACCATCGAAGACCCGATTGAATACGTGCACGAGCATAAAAATTGTATCGTCACGCAACGCGAAGTAGGGGTTGATACAGACTCTTGGGGCTCGGCGCTGAAGAATACTTTGCGTCAGGCGCCTGACGTGATTCTGATCGGGGAAATCCGTGATCGTGAAACCATGGATTACGCCATTGCTTTTGCCGAAACCGGTCACTTGTGTATGGCTACTTTGCATGCCAACTCCTCCAATCAGGCATTGGACCGGATTATCAACTTCTTCCCGGAAGAACGCCGTTCGCAATTGCTGATGGATTTGTCGTTAAATCTGAAGGCATTTGTATCGCAACGTCTTGTTCCGCACCGCTCCGGCCAGGGACGCGTAGCTGCAGTTGAGGTTATGCTTAATTCACCGCTGATTTCTGAACTGATCTTCAAGGGCGAAGTGCACGAGATCAAGGAAATCATGAAGAAGTCGCGCGAATTGGGGATGCAGACCTTTGACCAGTCTTTGTTTGATCTTTATGAAGCGGGCCTGATTACCTACGAAGATGCATTACGTAATGCCGATTCGGTCAACGATTTGCGACTTAGCATCAAGTTGCAAGGTGCAGAAGCCAAACATAAAGATGTGCTTTCCGGAATCGACCATCTGGATATCGTATAAAATATGCCACTTGTTTACCGAAAGCGACCACTGATCCCCGGATGAAGAAACGCCCAGCTCACACTTTGCACCTTACTTCGCTGATCGCTGCGGGGATGGCCCTGGGCGCGGCGCCCGCATATTCCGCTGCGCTGGGGGCGATCCAGGTCAGATCGGCGCTGGGAGAAAAACTGGACGCGGTCATTCAGGTGGTGACCGCGCCCGGTGAAGAGTTGAGCAGCAGTTGTTTTCGGCTTGGCTCGGCGCAAAGTGAAGATGGCAACACAGTGGTGCGCGGTGCGCGGTTGACCTTTGAGGCCGTGAGTGACGGCGTGGGGCGCTTGCGCATCCAGACGGCTGATACCGTCATGGAACCCGTCATCAAGTTGCCGGTGCAGGTCAAATGCCCGGCCGATGATGCCCGAGATTTTCAGCGCGAATACACCCTGCTGCTGGACCCGCGTGAATACAAAAGCCCGGTGCAGACCGCTGCTGACACGACCAGCGTACCCAAAGCATCTATGGCCTTGCCGGGGACCACGCGCCGTAAAACACCGCAGGCGGGATCGGAGTGGACCGTGCGTTCCGGTGACACCGTTGAATCGATTGCCAGCAGTTACTACCCCAAAGATGGCGCGGGTCGCCGTCAATTCATCGACCAGATGTATGCGCTGAACCCGGATTTGCCATTAGGTTATCGGGTGCCGCTGGCAGAAAATACGCAGGTTGCTTTACCCAAACCTCGCGCTGCACATGTGGCGGCGTCGTCGGCAGAGGCCAAGCCTGCTAAAACCGCCAAACTGAACAACGCCAGTGATCGTGCGGTGTTGCGACTGGATGATTCACCGCCAGATATGGCGCAGCCCTCATCCGCCCCATCGCCAGGTGTCGCGCAGGTGGCCTCACAAGTCGCTGCTGAAGATCAGCAACTGGCACAGTTGAAGATCCAGATTGCCCAGTTGCAGCAAGAGTTGGCCGATGTGCGTCAACAAGCACAAAACCAGGCGCTGGCGCAAGCCAAAGCGCGGGTGCGAACTGCTCCGGCGCCATTAACACCGCAGGTCACGGTTGCTCCGGCAGCGCAAACCGGTGGCACAGGTTGGGGCTGGTTGCTGTTCCCGCTGGTCCTGTTGCTCGTGCTTATTCCGGGTGTTTACACGTGGCGGCGCTGGAAAAAGCGCCAAGCTGAGGCGCAGGCGGCTGAAGATCAGTTTCCCTTCCAGTTCGCTACCCTGGAAAGGCCGACCGAGCACTCGGTAACCACGCCATTGCGTGCTGCGTCGCCGGCACCGGCCAGAGGCCCGGTGGATGCGCCCAAAGACCTCGCGCACAACATTGCGCAGATCGCCAACGATTGGCAGAACTCCACCATGGACGTGGTGCAGCCGGGCAATGTTTCGGAAGAAGCCCAACTGTTGCTCGACCACGGTTTACTGCAGCAGGCAATCAACCTGCTGACCCAGGAAATTGAACAGCACCCTGGCATTCCGGCTTTGTGGATGAAGCTTTTCTCCATCTATAGCCAGCACCACATGAAGTCTGAGTTCAAGGATCGTGCGCTCGAATTCAAGCACAGCATCCAGGACGAAGCGCTGTGGCGCCAAGTGCAGGTGATGGGATGCGACATCGATCCGGAAAACCCCTTGTATCAGGCCAGCGCAGAGCAGGCAGGGCGCACGCCGGATTACCGCAAAGAGTCCGCACTCAAGCAAACGGTCGGTGGCGATTTACCTGACCACGAGCCAGAGGCCAAGGCTGATCCAGACATGTTGTTTGCATCAGCCATGCGTGAGCAAGCCGGGCTGGGTAGTGATGAGTGGTCTTTGGCCGAGCATAACGAAGCTTTGCCCGGTAACCCGCTGGCGGGCCATACGCCATTTGATCCTCGTTCGGTCGAGGTCGAGGAAATCAAAAACACTCCAGTGTTTGCCAACGATCTGGAGTTTGATCTGGATGCCTTGCCACCGCTGGAAAGCAAAACCGCTAGCAGCCCCGCGGCCCCCGCTCCGGCAGCGATAGCCGCCGCAGATTTCCGCTCGGAAGACCCGGCTATGCAGCAAATTGCTGCCATGCTGCAACAGGGGCAGCAGTCCGAGGCCACTCGCGCATTGGAAAAAATGCTCTACGCCGGTGATGGTGACCAACGCCAGTTGGCATTGCACTGGCTGGAAAAGCTGCAGAGCACTTTCGACAAGTAATTGGCCAGCCAGTTAGCTTGGGTCTGAACGGGGCGTTGATTACAACGTGCCGTTCATGACTTCGGTACACCGTTCGGCCAGCAACTCCTCCCCCAGAAAGTCCAGAAAATGGCGCACCGCAGGTACCAGCCCGCGGCGTGAAGGGAATACCGCGTGCGCGTACCCGGTGGCAGAGGTCCAGTCTGGCAGCACTGGCACCAGCGTGCCCGCAGTCAGCTCTGGTCGGCACAAATACTCCGGCAGGATGACCGCGCCGACGCCACCGACGGCTGCGTATTTCAGCGTCACCATGTCATCGGCCACATAACGCGGATAGTGCGTTACCTGCTGCTTTACGCCGCCTGGGCCCACCAGTGACCACGTCGCCCGGCCATCGGTGGCGGACATGGCTAGCGTGTCCAGCCAACCCAGTTCATCCGGATGAGAAGGTTGTCCTTGCCGTGCCAACTGCGCCGGGCTCGCGAGCAGCACTGCGTTGGTGGTGCCAAATTGCTTGATCACCAATGAAGCGGAGTCTTGCAGAGTAGGACGCACGCGCAGGGCCACATCAATGCCTTCTTCCAGCAAATCGATCACCCGGTTGGTTACGATCATGTTCAGTTTGACCTGCGGGTAACGCATCATGAATTGCGGGATGATCTCGCCCACCACGGTTTGGGCCAGCGTCACCGGGCAGGCCACTTTGATAGTGCCACGCGGCGCGGATTGAACATGTTCGACCACTTCTGTCGCCGCGCGAGCTTCGTCCCGAATGGCCACGCAGTGGCGAAAGTACAATTCGCCGATTTCCGTCACCGCGAGCTTGCGCGTGGTGCGCTGTAACAGACGCACGCCTAGATGTGCTTCCAGTTCTGCTACCCGCCGCGACAGGCGTGATTTCGGGATGCCCAAAGCGCGGCTGGCGCTGGAGAACCCGCCTGCTTCAACGACTTCGGCAAAGAACAGCATGTCGTTCAGATCTTGCATGGCGTTTGTCCGGTTCAATTGTCCTGCAAATAGGACAATCTATCGCATTTTTGCCGACTTATCACTCACTAAGTCCGCCGGTAGAGTAGCGGTCATGTTGAAAGACCAACCGGCCTTACCCGGTTACTTCAAAGACCAAGGAGAAACACATGAAGCTGCTGCATATTGATTCGAGCGTTCTGGCCGACAACTCGGTATCCCGCAAACTGACCGCACGCATTGCCAAGGAATGGCAAGCTGCCCGTCCTGGCACTCAAGTGCAATATCTGGATCTGGCAACTGCAGAGCCGGCTCACTTGTCCGGCGAAGCACTGGGCGCCCGTTTTGTGCCTGCTGAATCGCATACAGAACTACAAAAACGCGAAACCGCCTACACTGAAGATCTGCTGCAACAGTTCCTGGGTGCAGATGTGATCGTGGTTGGCGCACCGATGTACAACTTCTCGATTCCTAGCCAGCTGAAGGCCTGGATCGACCGCATCGCTGTAGCGGGCCGCACCTTCAAGTACGGCGAAAACGGCCCGGTTGGCCTGGCTGGCGGCAAGACTGTGGTGGTGGTTTCCACTCGCGGTGGTGTGTATTCGACCTCCGAAGCCATGCGCGCTCTGGACCATCAAGAAAGCTACCTGACCACCGTGTTTGGTTTCCTCGGTATTACCGATGTGCGTTTTGTGCGTGCTGAAGGTACTTCGATGGGCGATGCGAAGAAAGCCGAAGCAGTGGCTGGCGCAGAAGCCGAAATCGCGGCACTTACCGCCTGATTTGCGGCACACTGAGGTTCAAACGCCCGGCCTGCTGGCTGGGCGTTTTTCATTTTAAAGAGGCCTGGCCATGAAAGCGCCATCCGGTTGTTCCACGCAAGCCACACCTGCCATGCTGCATTTTAGCGAGCGGGCACCGGCGACGGTGCTTGTACCAACCGATGCGCAAACGGCGCTGGTCTATATGTTCGAGAACTCTTCCGCTTGCCTGGCTATCAGTGGCTTGCCTGCAGGTACCGAACATTTGCTGCCCGGCGAATGGCTGTGCCTACCGGTCGTTCCGGGCACAGTGCTCAACTTGGCGGCGGGTGGTGAGCTTAAACAGCACGGGTTCTTGCACTTTACCCATCGGGCGGTAGCGCGCCGGACACACCAATGCAAGTGTGAGATTCCGGTGAATATCGGCCCGGGTTGGCGTTTGCGCAGCCTGGGCGCACCAGACGGTCCGCAGATGCTGGATGTGTTTATGGAAACCGGCAGTGTAATCACTTTGCCCGACGCCGACGCCCAGGTACCTGCGATGGGCGCGGCAGAAATTCATGTGCTCAGCGGCGAGCTTATGTACGGTGGTCATTTATTGTGTGCCGGACAACAAGCCGTGCTGCCTGCGGGAGTGGCACAGATACTGGCCACCAATCGCAGTCAGTATCTGCTGCTGCAAAATATCTGATGGCGTTGCGATAGCCGGATCTAGCTCAGGCGCGCACCCAGCCGCGGCGGATCAGCGGTGCAAACAGCGTTCGGTACAACCGCGTTAGCCAATGCAACACGGGTTGTACCACCCAGCCGCCATAACGCGTGCTCAGCCACGCACTGAACAGGGCGACCACCGCCGCGCCGATCATGTCGAAGGGGTAATGCACCCCGACATAGACTCGTGCCCAGGCAATCAGCAATCCGGTCAGTGATAAAGCAATGCCGGTGCGGTGCCAAGGCTTATGCCAATACAGTGTGAAAGCTGCGGCCCACCACGCGGTCATGTGGTTGCTGGGAAACGAAGAACTGCTGGAATGCGCGACCAGGTTGTGGCCCAGGCCAATGGCAAATGGCCGTGGATGCTGCCAGCCCAGCGCAATCAGCCAGTTGATCAGCAGGCCAATAAGCATCGCCGCGACGGCCTGCAACAGTATTTCGCGGGTGGCGTTGTCGCCGCGTAGCCAGCCAGCAGCTAATCCCAGTGGTACCAGCAAGACCAGATATTCCGCGCAAAAGATACCCAGCAACAACATGCCGTGGCTGGGGTTGGCTGGCGCATTGATCAGCAAAAACAGAGCGTTGTTGAGTTGTTCCATGACTAAAGACCACAAGGCATGCACTACCGATGTGAGTGGATCGATAGCGGGAGTGAGGCGAAGAAGAAGGGCACAAGCCATTCTGCGAGCCGCGCATCATGCCGCAAAAAGTGGAATGCCTCAGTCAGAGAAGTCGCAGAATCAGCTGGCCTGTGAATTAATTACCCCGCGCGCCTGGGTGGGGCGGCAGAGGGTTTGGTATCGGATAAAAAAGACCCGCAATTGCGGGTCTTTTGATCTGGCTATCTGGCGGACCGCATTTAACAACACAGCCTGCCGGAGCGGGGGCTTAACGAATACCAGGCGCCATGCCTGCGGCGCCAAACTCCTGGTAACGTGCTTCGCATACCGCCCGCATTGCCGCGATGGCGGGCTTGAGATAAGCCCGTGGGTCAAAATCCGCAGGGTTGGTGGCAAAGTGTTTACGAATCGCCCCGGTCATCGCCAGACGAAGATCGGTGTCGATATTGATCTTGCGCACACCGAATTTGATGGCGCGCTGGATTTCTGCCACCGGCACGCCCCAGGTCGGTTTGAGCGTACCGCCAAATTCGCGCAGTTCAGCCAGCAATTCCTGCGGCACGCTGGACGAGCCATGCATGACCAGGTGAGTGTGCGGAATGGCGGCGTGGATTGCCTTGATGCGATCAATGGCCAGCACATCACCAGTGGGCGGGCGGGTGAATTTGTAGGCACCATGGCTGGTGCCGATGGCGATGGCCAGCGCGTCAACACCAGTGGCCTCAACAAACGCTTTGGCTTGAGCCGGGTCGGTCAGCATTTCGTCATGCGAGAGTTGGCGATTGGCACCGACGCCATCTTCTTCCTCGCCCATGCCGGTTTCCAGGCTGCCAAGACAACCCAGTTCACCCTCTACCGATACGCCTTTCTGATGCGCCAGATGCACCACTTCGCGCGTCACCGTCGTGTTGTAGTGGTAGTCGGATGGCGTTTTGCCGTCATCCAGCAACGATCCATCCATCATCACGCTGGAGAACCCCAGCTTTACCGCGCTCATGCACACCGCCAGGCTGGTGCCGTGGTCCTGGTGCATCACCACCGGCAATGCTGGATATGTGCCCACGGCAGCTTCGATCAGATGCTTGATGAATAGCTCACCGGCATACTTGCGAGCGCCGGAACTGGCTTGCAGAATCACCGGGCTTTGCGTGGCGTTGGCTGCCTGCAAAATGGCGTGAATCTGCTCCAGGTTGTTTACGTTGAAAGCGGGCACGCCATAATTGTGTTCTGCAGCGTGATCCAGCACTTTGCGAAGCGATACGAGCGGCATGACGACTCTCCAGCAGATTGTTGCGTTGCATCACAATCTAGTCTGTCGCAGCGATAAAGCCCAATCGGGATATTCGGCATTCGGGAAAGCCCTGAAACCAATGGTCAGCCAGAATCAAAATTTTGAAAGCCAGTATCGCCAATTGCGCGCTATCATGCAGGCCGATGCTGAGCTGATGAAAATGTTGCAAAGTGTGCGGGAGTGCGGGCTGGCGTCGTGGTGCATCGCTGCGGGCGCAATCCGTAGCCGCGTCTGGAACACCTTGCACGGCCAGACCATCCAGCCGTCGCAGGCGGATGTCGATGTGTGCTTTTTTGAGCCGGACGCAGCAGAGCAACTGGAACAGCAGATACGACAGTCGTTAGGCGGACGCATGCCGGGCGTGAACTGGGAGGTGGTGAATCAGGCGCACGCGCATCGCTGGAATGGTTTGCCTGCGTGTGCGTCGCTGAGTGCGGCACTGGCTAGCTGGCCGGAAACAGCGACCGCAGTTGGGGTCTGGCTGGATGCGGCGGGTCAGTTGCAGATTATTGCGCCGCTGGGGCTGGAAGATTTATTTGCGTTGCGAGTGCGGCGTAACCCGGCATTTGCTGATGCCCTGGCGTATCAGCGGCGAGTTAGCAAGAAAAACTGGCTGCAGCAATGGCCGCGCCTGACTCAGGTCGATTGACGCAAGTCAGGCGGCAATGCGTTAGGTTTATTGCGCTTTGGGGATGTTCCAGCAACCGGCTTTCTGCATCTCGTTACTGATTGCTTGCAGGCGGCTCTTGCGGCCAGAACTGATGGTGCCGGTGGCCGGATCAATCGGATTCTTTTGCAACTGATTGCGCTCGTTGCCCAAAGCCATGCACTTCTGTTTGAGCGCGGCAGTGGCGCTGGCATCGTGGGCGGCAGGCGCTGAACCGATCACGGATTGGGGCAAGGTCAGATTGAGCGGCTTGGCGGCGTCCTCGGCCCAGGCGGACATCACGCTAACGCACACCGTGGCACAAGCAAGAAGGCGGACAAGCTGCATAAAAAACTCCCTGTAGATCGATCTGGTCAAATATGAACGGTTGGTTCTGGCATAGCGCCAGCAGGCGCCCTGATTGGGCATCTATGACAAGAGTTTAGCTGCTTCTCGCCAGATCAGAGACATGCGCACGTAAAAAAGCCGGGCTAACCCGGCTTTTTTGCAATTGATTGGCAGATCTGGCAAGGATCGGCGCAATTAACCGTTGTAACGTGTTTCCAGAATCTCGACGGCTGGCAGGACTTTGCCTTCCAGGAACTCCAGGAATGCGCCGCCGCCGGTGGAAATGTAGCTCACCTTGTCGGTGATGCCGTATTTCGCTACAGCGGCCAGGGTATCACCGCCACCGGCGATGGAGAACGCGGACGAGTCAGCAATCGCACGGGCGATGGTTTCGGTGCCTTTGCCAAACTGGTCGAACTCAAACACGCCGACCGGACCGTTCCAGACGATGGTGCCCGCGTTTTTGAGGATGGCGGCCAGTTGTGCTGCGGAATCCGGGCCGATATCAAAAATCATGTCGTCGGCTTGCACGTCGGCCAGTTGACGCGTGATCGCTGGTTCATTGGCATCAAACTTCTTGCCGATGACCACATCGGTCGGCAGCGGCACTTCGCCACCGCGCGCGCGCAGTTTGTTGATCACAGTGGTGGCGTTGCTAACCAGATCAGCCTCCGCCAGCGATTTACCAATCTGTTTGCCTTCAGCCAGCAAGAAGGTGTTGGCGATGCCGCCGCCGACAACCAGTTGGTCAACCTTGTCCGCCAGCGATTCCAGAATGGTCAGCTTGGTGGAAACCTTGGAACCTGCCACGATGGCCACCAGTGGGCGGGCCGGGTGGGCCAGCGCTTTGCCCAGGGCATCCAGTTCACCTGCCATCAGAATACCGGCGCAAGCAGCAGGAGCGAACTTGGCCACGGCGTGGGTGGAAGCTTCGGCGCGGTGCGCAGTACCGAATGCATCGTTCACGAATACATCACACAGCGCGGCGTATTTCTTGCCCAGGTCGTCGCTGTTTTTCTTTTCGCCGACGTTGCAGCGCACGTTCTGCAACAGCACCAGTTCGCCCGCTTTGACTTGATAGCCTTCCCACTGATCCAGCACTTTCACTTCACGGCCCAGCAACTCGCCCATGCGTGCAGCTACCCCGGCCAGGCTGTCTTCAGGTTTGAACTCGCCTTCGGTCGGGCGGCCCAGGTGGCTCATCACAATCACGCCAGCGCCAGCCTTCAGGGCGGCTTCAATGGTGGGCAGAGATGCACGGATACGGGTGTCATCACCGATTACGCCGTCTTTGACCGGGACATTCAGGTCGGCACGAATCAGCACTTTCTTGCCGGACAGGTCCAGCTCGGTCATTTTGCGATACGCCATGATGCGATTCCTCGAAGGTTGCAGTTGGTAGGTCAGATGGGCATTGAAAACCTGGCTTTGCCCGGCTTGCCGAGGCACGCGGTGTTGGTGTTCGGGCCGGGTAGAATCAGGTTTTCGCAGAATGCGCAGGTTGTTTGTTTCCGGTTTGCTGCCTTAACGTTGGCACACGGGCAGGCAATTCTGTGTTTTTTTAATTCTGCTTTATTGAACGGGTGTTTTCGTCCTTTCGCGTAAGCAAACAGTTTAACACATCACCATTTCCCCCTAATGACCCAAGCTGCGTCGCTATTTCGTAATCGTAATTTTTTACTGGTCTGGTGCTCGAGCATTCTGGGCAACCTGGCGCTGGCCGTCGCCACTCTGTCCGAAACCTGGTTCGTAGTGAAAACCCTCGGCGCCAAGGAACAACTGGGGCTGGTGATGATCGCCGGTTCTGTGCCTCGCATTGTGCTGATGGCCTTTGGCGGGGTGCTGGCCGATCGCATGAAGCGCAGCCGCATCATCCAGATATCGCTCTCCACCCGCGTGCTGCTGATGCTGGCTCTGGTGGGGCTGCTGTTTATGAATGGCCTCAATATCTGGACCATGACCGGCTTCGCGTTTTTGTATGGCGCGCTGGACGCCTTCTTCTGGCCCGCCCGTGACGCGCTGTTGCCCAGCATCGTGCCCGACGCCGACTTGCCACGTGCCAACTCGATCATGCTGACCACCAACCAGATCGGCCTGGTGTTCGGCCCGGTGCTGGGCGGTGCCTTGCTGGCGCTGCTGAACTACGAATGGGTATTCACATTCACGGCGATCATGCTGGCGGCCGGGACTGCCTGTATCGCCCAGATCAAAGAACCGCCGCTGGTGCGGCACACCGAGCGCAGGCATGTATTGCATGAGCTAAAAGAAGGCATCCAGTATTCGCTGTCATCGCCGGTACTGCGTTCGTTGATGATCATCTACGCCATTGCCAACTTGCTGTTTATGGGACCGTTGGGGCTGGGCGTGCCGATTGTGGTGACCGATATCCTGCATGGCAATGCGGCGGTGCTGTCGTTCCTGCAAAGTGCATTTGCTGCCGGCATGGTCACTGGTGGCTTCCTGCTGACGATCTTCCCTCCCCGTAAAAAACGGCTGCTGATGATTGCCTTGGTGATCGCGGTCGAGGGCGTGTTGATCGGCTCGCTGCCGCATGTCTCCTGGTTGCCGCTGGCGCTCTGCATCCAGTTCTGCACCGGTATGGGCGTGGTCAGCAACAATGTGCCGATGATGTCGTTGATCCAGCAATATGCTGATCGCAGCAAGATCGGCCGGGTGATGAGCCTGAACACCATGGCGTCGATGGGACTGTCGCCGCTGTCTTATGCGATGGTGACTGGCTTGCTGTCTTTGCAGATTGGCGTGGGCTGGATCATGCCGGTGTTTGGCCTGACCATGAGCGTGCTGATGCTGGTGATGGTCTGGCAGATCAAAACAGTGCGGACCGTGGATTGAACTGGGGGAGTTGAGAGGTCCGCATTGTGCTGCCTGCATAATCCCCATTTGCTGACCTGAACCTTCCCCATACGTCGTTTCGTAGCCCGGATGAAGGCCGATTCTCGGCATAAACTCCGCGGGAATCCGGCGTGGCAATGCATCAATTCGCCCCAGGCCGTGAGTTTGACCAACAAAAAAGCCACCCGAAGGTGGCTTTTTTGCTGGATGTCAGTTCTAGCTTAGCGCTTGAACCACAGCTTGATCGTGTCGATCAGGCGAGTAAAGAAACCGCCTTCTTCAACATTTTCCAGCGCCACCAGCGGGTATTCGGCAACTGGCTTGCCCTGGCTCAGCACTTTCACCGTACCCAGTTGCTGTCCTTGCTTGATCGGGGCGATCAGTGGGGATTGCAGGTTTACCTGGGTGGTCAGTTTGCTGCCTTCACCCTTGGGGACAGACACAAACTGGTCGGCCAGGAAGCCGACATTGATTTTGTCGGTCGCGCCTTTGTAAACCTGCGAACTGGTCACAGTCTGGCGGGCGGTGAACACTTTAGGTGTATCAAAGAACTGCACGCCCCAATTCAACAGCTTGGCCGATTCATTGGCGCGCACTTCGTCGCCGGTTGTACCGACCACGACCGAGATCAGGCGGCGGCCGTCACGATGTGTGCTGGCTACCAGATTGAAACCGGCCGAGTTGGTATGGCCGGTTTTCATGCCGTCCACGTTCGGGTCGCGATACAACAACAGATTGCGGTTCGGCTGGCGAATCTTGTTGTACGTGAATTCTTTCATCGAATAGATCGGATAGAACTCGGGGTAATCGCGGATGATCGCGGCAGCAATCTTGGCCAGATCGCCCACGGTCATGTAGTGATTCGGGTCAGGCAGGCCGGTCGAATTCATGAAGTGCGTGCCAGTCATGCCCAGACGCTGCGCCTCATGGTTCATCAACTGGGCGAACACATCTTCGCTACCGGCAATGGCTTCAGCCAGGGTCACGCATGCGTCGTTACCCGACTGCACGATCATGCCCTTGATCAACTGGTCAACCGTGGCCGGCTGTTTCGGGTCCAGAAACATCCGCGAGCCTTCGGTTTTCCAGCCGCGCTGGGAAACTGTCAGTTGCTGGTCCAGTTTGATCTTGCCTTCCTTGACTGCTTTGAACACCACGTAGGCGGTCATCAGCTTGGTCAACGATGCAGGTTCAACCCGCATGTCCGGATCACGCGCGGCCAGTTGGGTGCCACTCTGGAAATCGGTCAGGTAATAAGCTTTGGCAGCAATTTCCGGAACCGGCGGGGTAAATGCCTGAGCCGTGGCGGCAAACAGAACAGAGCAGGCAATCAGGGTACGGGTAAAGCGAGAGGAGATCATGGCGGGCATTTCGATAGCTGAAAACTACGGGTGGCGAAGGGTAACACCGGGGTTACGGCGCTGGCTCGGTATTATGTCCGCGTTTCGACCGCTTGGGGGCTTTGCGGTTCACCTTGCCGACAAAAAGAAGGTGATCGGCGCGCAGAGAAGGTACGGGGCCAGCGTAAACGCCAACTACGCCAGCCCGCATCGCTCTCAAGCCAGTGCGCTGGCGCTGCGCTCAGGCCACGAAAACTCGCCGCGACCCACTTCGGCCACGCGGCCACCCACCTGAATTTGCTTGTCTTCGTCGATCTGCAGCGTCAGATGAGCCAACCGGTTGATGCCGTGACCCTGGATCATGGTGGTTTCAAAGGGCAAGGCCACGTTTTCTGCCAGAAACCAGCCGCCCAGATTGGCGCAAGCCGAGCCGGTGCCAAAATCTTCGCCGATGCTGCCGCCTTGAATCCAGAAAAAGCGCGCGACGATTGCTTCACCATCGTGCGCCCAGACTAGCGCGGAGGTGCGTCCCAACGCATTGGTGGCAACTTGCTTGAACAAATCCAGGGGCGGATTGCAGCCATGAACGCTGGCGGCATCCTTGAGGGGAATAACCAATTGCTCCGCGCCGGTATCCACGAAGCGTGCAGTGCCGGCGATGGCGGCGGTTTCCAGTCCGAGTGCGGCGGCGAGCAAGGGCGCCGGTACAGCGTCGCGATAGGTAGGCGCGTTGGCGTTAAGCCGCATGCGCGGGCCATCGGCGCTCACCGGGATAATCCCCGCGTTCGTCGCCAGCGTTACCTCGGTCTTGCCGGTCGTCTGTGCCAATACCCAGCCGGTACCCAGTGTCGGGTGACCAGCAAACGGCAACTCATATCCGGGCGTGAAGATACGCACACGGGCATCGGCTTGGTCTGACGGGAATACAAAGGTGGTTTCGGAGAGATTGAGCTGTTGCGCCAGCAATTGCATATCAGCGTCTTCCAGCCCGCGTGCATCTTCAAACACGGCCAGCGGGTTGCCTGACCAGGCAGTTTCGGCGAAAACGTTAACGATGCGGTAGGTATATCCAGCCATTACAGAGTCTCCACGTAGCGCGATTTTTGCGAATTTGAAAACCAGCATGCCGCAAAAACCGTGCGCCAGGCTAGCAACAGTCTGTCTGGCAGCGCGGGATCACAGTTCAATTGCCAGAGCGCTCGGCTGTTGCACTGCGCAAAAGTGCCCGATTTGTTCGCGACTCTTGCCGCAGTAGGGCTTTGCTGACTGTATAATAAGCGCCTTTGTTTTTAGGGCCGCTAACAAAACTGCTTTGGCTGGAGCGAACAACGCGTTTCTCTGCGCCGGAATGGTTTGGTTAGCGGCTTTTATGGCCTGCAACGGGCCGCTCGCTGGAATGAAAAATGGTGGCTTTAAGGCTAACCTGCATATGCCAGCTTCTTTTGGTCAAATGATGATTCGCAAACTGATCGGCAAGGTGCTACGGCGCCCGGGCAAACGTGTTTTGCACGCCAAACATTATGGAGTTCGCCGCGAGGATATTCACTCCGGCGCACTCAAGGTCTGTGATCGCCTGCAAGACGCTGGCTATGAAGCCTATGTGGTCGGCGGCGCGGTACGCGACCTGATGCTGGGCAAATCGCCCAAAGACTTTGACGTGGCTACCAGTGCCACGCCGGAGCAAGTTCGCCACGTGTTCAATCGCTCCCGCATTATCGGGCGGCGTTTTCGCATCGTGCATGTGCCGTTTTATGAACGCGGCGGCGAAGAAATTATCGAAGTCACCACCTTTCGCGGCGCGGGCGAAGCACCGACTGACGAAGCGGGCCGCATCCTGCGCGACAACGTTTACGGCTCACTGGAAGACGATGCACTGCGCCGCGACTTCACCGTTAATGCGCTGTATTACGACCCGAATCGCGAAGAAATCCTCGATTTCCATCACGGCGTGGATGACCTCGAAGCCAAACGTCTGGTGATGATTGGCGACCCTGGCATTCGTTACCGCGAAGACCCGGTGCGTATGCTGCGGGCGATCCGCCTGTCGGCCAAGCTGGGGCTGGAAATTGCACCACCGACCAGGAAGCCGATTGCCGAATGTGCCGGCTTGCTGCAGAACATTCCGTCGGCCCGTTTGTTCGATGAAATGATGAAGCTGCTGTTGTCAGGCCGCGCTTGGGATTGCCTGATGGCGCTCAAGGCCGACGGCCTGCACCGCTATCTGTTCCCGGTGCTGGATCAGCTGCTGCAAAAGCCGGAAACCCTGCAGTTCTTGCAAAAGGCTTTGGCCAACACCGATCAACGCCTGGCCGAAGACAAGCCCGTTTCGGCTGGTTTCCTGTTTGCCGCGTTGCTGTGGCATGAAGTCGAAGCCAACTGGCAAAAGCGCCAGGCCGCCGGTGAATACCCGGTGCCGGCGCTGGTGGCGGCCATGAACGAAGTGGAAGCCACTGTCGAAAAACGGCTGGCGATTCCGAACCGTTACGGCGCAGCCATGAAAGAAATCTGGTTGCTGCAACCGCGCTTTGAACAACGCGTCGGTAGCCGTCCGTTCCGCTTGCTGGAGCAACAGCGTTTTCGTGCCGCGTATGACTTCCTGGCGTTGCGCGGCGAGTGTGGCCTGATCGACAAAGAACTGGTCGAGTGGTGGACCCAGTTCCAGTACTGCGATGAAGAAACCCGTTCCGCCATGATCGCGCGCGTGACTGGCCCGCAAAAAGGCCCGGATCGCAAACGACGTCGGCGCAAACCGACCGGTAAAGGCGGTGCCAAGCCGGAAGGCTCCAAATCCGGTGGCGATAGCGGTAACGCGGCATGAGCGTGATGCACCGCGCCTTTGTCGCTTTGGGCGCCAATATGGATGATCCGGCAGCCCAGTTGCAGGCTGCCGTCAAACAGCTGGACGAGCTAGCCGGAACCCGGCTCGTGACATGCTCGCGCTTTTACGCGTCGGCTCCGGTGGGTTATGCCGACCAGCCGGATTTTATAAACGCCGTGGCCGAGTTGCAGACAGAGCTAGCGCCTGCCGCCTTGCTGCAGGCGCTGCTGGATATCGAAGCCGCGCAAGGCCGCGAGCGCACTTTTCGCAATGCCCCGCGCACGCTTGATCTGGACGTCCTGTTGTATGACGACCTCAGCCTGCAGCAAGAACACCTGACCATTCCGCACCCGCGCATGCATGAGCGCGCGTTTGTGCTGGTGCCTCTGACCGAGATCGCACCAGACGTCATCATTCCCGGACTTGGCCCTGCAACAGCCTTCCTGGGGAAAGTCGCCAGCCAGCAATTGCATCCCTTGGGCTAAACTGGCATTGCGCGCTGCACCATGATCTGGCGCAGCGCCTACCTTCTGTAATTCGCAACAGACCGTACTGACAGGATTTACCACCATGAAAGTCACCATCAACACGCTGAACAAAATGAAGCAGGATGGCCAGAAGATCGCCATGCTGACCTGTTACGACGCCAGTTTTGCCACGCTGCTGGATGAATCCGGCGTGGATATCCTGTTGATTGGTGATTCGCTGGGCAATGTGGTGCAAGGGCAGACTTCAACCTTGCCGGTGACGCTGGATCACATGATCTATCACACCGCCTGCGTTGCCAAAGGCACCAAAGATGCACTGGTGCTGGCCGACCTGCCGTTTGGCAGCTACCAGGGCAGCCCGCAGCAAGCGTTTGATAGCGCAGTGCGGTTGATGCAGGCCGGTGCCGAAATGGTCAAGCTCGAAGGCGGCATGGTGATGACCGAAACCGTAGATTTCCTGGTGAATCGTGGTATCCCGGTCTGTATGCACATTGGCCTGCAGCCACAGTCCGTCAATCTGTACGGCGGTTACAAGGTGCAGGGCAAAACCGAGTTTGAAGCCGAAACGCTCAAGCGCGACGCCTTGGCGCTGCAAGCCGCGGGTGCCAGTTTGATCCTGATGGAAATGGTACCCGCCGCCGTGGCCAAAGCCGTGACCGAGTCGCTCAGCATTCCCAATATCGGCATTGGTGCGGGCGTGGATTGCGATGGCCAGGTGCTGGTATTGCATGACATGCTCGGTGTGTATCCGGGCAAGAAAGCGCGCTTCGTGAAGAACTTCATGACCGGTGCTAGCAGCATTCAGGGCGCGGTCGAGAACTATGTGAAAGCGGTGAAGGGTTCGACCTTCCCGGCAGACGAGCATTCGTTCTGATGACCGCGCCGCTCAGTACCGATTTCGCTGCAGTTACCTCATTCATGCTGGAGCTGGAAAAGCTCAAAGGCGTGCTGCGCAAGAATCGTCCACTCGGGCAGACTCGTTACGAAAACACCGCTGAACACAGCTGGCAGATTTGCCTGCTGGCCATGTCGGTGGTGCCGTTTGCCGCCGAGGCTGTCGATATCTCCCGCGTTACCCAGTTGTTGCTGGTACACGATATTCCCGAGATCGATGCTGGCGACGTAAACGTGTATGACGCAGCCGGTCGGGCTGCAGCCGAAGCCAAAGAAATGGCCGGGGCCGAACGCATTTTTGGCTTGTTGCCTGCTGAAACTGGCGAATGGCTGTTTAGCCTGTGGCGCGAATTCACCACCGGTGATTCGCCCGAAGCGCGTTATGCCCGCGCGATTGATCGCATGATGCCCATGCTGCAAAACCTGAATAGTGGCGGCCAGAGCTGGCGCGAAAACGGCATCCGCATTGATCAGGTCGTGGGCATGAATCGACCCAAGGTATCTGGCGTGTTCCCGTCGATCTGGGTGCAGATCGAACAGCAGTTGCATGAGGCCGTGACTCGCGGCGATCTGGGCGCGGCGCAGTAAAGATTTATTGGTAGCAAGCATTACCAGAACGACTCTGCGCAATTCACATCAAACTATCAAATAATCAGACATTCAGGTCCGATATGAAAATCATCCATAGCATCGCTGAACTGCGCGCATGGCGCGCCAACGCTGGCAAGGTGGCTTTTGTCCCCACCATGGGCAACCTGCATCAGGGGCACATGGCACTGATTCGCGAAGCACAAAAACACGCCGATCATGTGGTGGTAAGCATTTTTGTGAACCGGCTGCAATTTGGTCAGGGCGAAGATTTCGACCGTTACCCACGCACCCTGCAGGCCGATGCTGATTTGATCGGCGCGGTGGCCAGCAATGCTGTGGTGTTCGCGCCGGATGAAAAAGAACTTTATCCGCACGTGGTGCAGCATTACAAAGTCGATCCCCCGGCGATCCAGGATGAACTCTGTGGCGCGTTCCGCCCCGGACATTTTGGCGGCGTGGCCACGGTGGTGACCAAGTTGTTCAATATCGTGCAGCCCACGGTGGCGTGCTTTGGCAAGAAAGACTACCAGCAACTGTTCATCATCCAGAGCATGGTTGAGGAGTTGAACCAGCCGGTGCAGATTATCCCGGTCGATACTGGCCGCGCAGCCAATGGTCTGGCGCTGTCATCGCGCAATGGTTATCTCACGCCGGAAGAACTGGCCGAAGCACCGCGTATTTTTCATCACCTGTCACGCATGAAAACCGCCATTGAGGCGGGTGAACGTGATTACGAAAAACTGGCCAACGAAACCATCGCCGACCTCACGGCGCGCGGTTGGGGGCAGATTGATTATGTTGAGGCGCGCAATGCGCTGACCCTCAAACCGGCCACGCATACCGACCACCATATCGTGCTGCTGATCGCCGCACGCATCGGCAAAACGCGTCTGATCGACAATATGGAAATCGATTTGTGAGGCGTGGGCTACGACCCTGGAACAAAAAAAGGAGCCAACTGGCTCCTTTTTTTGCGTGCAAGACGCTTAACGCCGGGCAAACGCCAGCAAACCACCGACCGCAAAGAATGCCCCGCCGCAGCCGCGATTGAACATCTTCACTCGCGAAGGGCTGGCCAACCATGCCGCCAGTTTGGCGCCGCCAGCGGCGTAGGCCACTTGCCAGCTGGATTCGATCACAAAGAAAGTGGCCAGCAGGACAATCCATTGCTGCTGTTGCGGAAGATGCGGGTCTACAAACTGCGGCAAGAAGGCACCGGCAAACAGGATGGCCTTGGGGTTGGATAACGCAACAGTCAGCCCCAGCCGGTAACGTGAGCTCGCCGTATCGCTATTGGCTTTGGGCAAGGCCAGTTCCGAACCGGCCTTCCAGCTTTGCCAACCCAGATAAACCAGATACGCCGCGCCGACCAGTTTCAGGACGAAAAACAAAGTGGCCGATGCCGCCAGAATCGCCGCCAGTCCAAACGCCGATGCAGTGAACAGAATGCCAAGCCCGGTAAAGGCGCCTGCCATCGTAGAGGTGGTGGCCTTCCAGCCGTAACGCGTGCCGTGAGACAGCATTAGCAACATGTTCGGGCCAGGCGTGGCGGAAATAAGCAGGGTGGTGGCGATAAATGCCAGCCAGAGATCAAAGCGCATGATGAATCCTTTACTGCCCAAAGCTTTACAACAAAGCGGCCGTTCAATATACCGCTTGCATAGGCTTTGCAGGAGGTACAACACCGGCGCAACCTGGCCGATACAGTGATTGCGCGGGGTGGTCGATGAACTTCGGGACCTTAACGCAGCTGTTTGATAAACACTTTGGAGCGGCGCTGATAGTTGTACAGGCTCTTTTTCTCCATCGGCAATTCGTCGACAGTGGCTTGGGCGAAGCCGCGCTCGACAAACCAATGTGAAGTCCGCGTGGTCAGCGCAAACAGTGCGGTCATGCCCTGGCTGCGCGCTTGCTGTTCCACATGACGCAACAACACGGCGCCACGGTCTTCATCACGGTAATCGGGGTGAACAACCAGGCAGGCCATTTCGGCCATCTGGCTATCAGCAAACGGGTGCACTGCCACGCAGCCGATGATCTTGCCATCGTGTTCCAGCACCGAATACCGGTTGATTTCGCGCTCCAGCAATTCGCGGCCGCGTTTAACCAGCACGCCTTGATCTTCCAGTGGTTCAATCAGCTGCAACATACCGCCAACATCATCAATGACTGCGTGGCGCATGGTCTCCAGCGTTTCGCGTGAGACCATGGTGCCGACGCCTTCGTGGCTGAACAACTCCATCAGCATGGCGCCGTCGACGTTGTGGCTAACCAGATGCGCCCGCGCCACGCCACGGCGCACCGCTTTGATCGCGCAGGGCAGATACAGCCGTACGTCTTCGTTGACGTTGGGGTTGGCCGCCAGAAACTGCTCGGCTTCCAGTGCAGTCATTTCGGTTTGCAGTTCACCGCTGGCATCGACCACGCCTTCCTGACCAAACAGGAACAGCAGTTTGTGAGCGCGCAGGGCAATCGCGGCGCTGGTGGCGACGTCTTCCAGTGTCAGGTTGAAAATCTCGCCGGTCGGCGAATAGCCCAAGGTGGACAACAGCACCATTTCGCCGTCATCCAGCCGGTAATTCACGGCGGTGGTATCCACTTTGCGCACTTCGCCGGTGTACATCAGATCCAGCCCGTCGCGCACGCCCATCGGTTGCGCGGTAACGAAATTACCTGCGGAAACGCGGATATGTGCGTTGGCCATGGGCGAATTGGCCAGACCCATCGACAGCAGCGATTCGATTTCCACCCGCACCTGACCGACTGCCTGAATCACGCATTCGAGCGTTTCGGCGTCGGTTACGCGCACACCCTTGTGGTAATGCACGCTCAGCCCGCGTTCGGTCAGCCGGGTTTCAATTTGTGGGCGGGCACCATGCACCACCACCAGTCGCACCCCCAGACTCGTCAGTAGGTTGATATCGTGGGTCAGCGTAAAAAAGCGGCCATCGCGCACCACTTCGCCACCCAAAGCGATCACAAAAGTGCGACCACGAAAGGCGTGAATATAAGGGGCGGCTTGGCGAAACCATTGCACGAAATCACTGGACTGCATACGGGCTCCATATTTGCCGCTCTTGTGAAGCGGCAGGGGGCAAAAAACGGCGCGGGCCGGGATGCTTGATTGTAAGGCAAACGCCGCCAGATATTGCTCTCTTCCAGGTACAACTTTTCTGGTCCAGGCGCGTTATACCTTCGCATCAATATAAAACCATATCGCGAACGGGATCAGTAGATCACCTACAGGCGGGCGGCATAGCGCGGTGATAATGTATGCGGCGCAGATTGTCTGGAGTGCTGGAAGCTGTTTTTCAAGTAGCCACAATTACAACGAGAGTAACATTACCGCGCCATGAAAAAGATACTACTCACCCTTGCACTGGCTTCGGCCGTATGTGGTGCCCAGGCGGCACCGATTGATTCATTCTCGGCTGCGCTCGGAGAATCCACTCGCCCCCACGGAGAAAACACGCCCGACGTCTTGCGTTTATCCGTGACCAAAGACTGGGACACCCGCTGGTTTGAAACGTCCACCGGTTACCTTACCGGGTACTGGGAGTTCGCCATGGGCGCATTCAAGCCGCAAGACACCACCGCATTCGATGTCGATGTGGTGCCGATGTTTCGCTACCAGTTCAACGTGGGCGCCAACTGGTGCAAACCGTTTGTTGAGCTCGGCGTCGGTGTTGCGTACCTGAGCGAGCACAAAGTAACGGATGACCATGACCTGACTTCGCATGCCCAATTCAGTGATCGTATTGGCGCTGGTTGCGGTTTCGATGCCGGTCGCCAGGAAGTGGGGATTAACTTCCATCACTTCTCCAACGGTGGTCTGGACAGGCCCAATCCGGGTATCGACTTTTTGCTGATGCGCTACGCGTATCATTTCGAATGACCGGCAGTGTTGCTGTCACCGCAAAAAAGCCCACGCTGACGTGGGCTTTTTTTGTGTCAGCGAGATGCTGATGGCCTCAACCAACCGCGTGTACCTGTTCGCCTTCGACATAAACCGCAGTGACATTCAAGTCCCGATCCAGTACTACCCAGTCGGCCCATGCGCCCACGCCAATGCGACCGCGATCTGCCAGCCCCAGATAATCCGCCGGATTGCGCGAGAGGCGGCTGGATGCGTCTTCCAGCGTCAGGCCAAGAGAGACCAGGTTGCGCAAGGCTTGATCCATGGTCAGCACACTGCCAGCCAGCGTGCCATCGGGCAGACGCACACCGCCCATGCACTTGGTGATGGTGCGGCCTTCGTCCTTGGTGTATTCGCCGTCGGGCAAGCCGGTGGCGACCGACGCATCCGTCACGCAATAGAGCTTGGGAATGGCGCGCAGGGCGACATTCATGGCACCCGGATGCACGTGGATCAGATCCGGAATCAGTTCGCTATATTCGGCATGTGCCAGCGCTGCGCCGACCATGCCGGGTGCGCGGTGGCCGAGCGGCGACATGGCGTTGTAAAGATGGGTAAAGCCACTGGCACCATGTTCCAGCGCGGCCACGCCTTCTTCGTACGTGCCTAGCGAGTGGCCGATCTGCACGCGCACGCCACGCGCCGCCAGAATCTGGATGATCTCGCCGTGCCCGGCAATCTCCGGCGAGAGGGTAATGATCTTGACCGGCACCGTGGCCAGATATTGTTCCAGCTCGGCCATGACGGCGGTGCGGGCGTGGTCAGGCAGCCCACCCAGGCGGCCAGGATTCACGTACGGGCCTTCCAGATGTACGCCCAGAAACCGCGCGCCGCCAGCAGGACGATGGGCGATGGGGTCTGCCAGCGCTTGCAGCAGCGCAAACAAACGCTCGTGCGGTGCATTTACCGTCGTGGCCAGCAGGGCGGTGGTGCCGTGGCTGGCGTGCATGCGCGAAATAACGGCAGCGGCTTCGGCGCCATCCATGATGTTGGCGCCATTGGCACCATGTACATGCAAGTCGATAAAGCCGGGCAGGACGTAACCGTCGGTGTTGTTGGCCGGATCAGCCGAGATGGCGTCAATGGCGCTGACGCGGCCTGCCGCGCTATGAACGGTGCCGCGGCGCCAGCCAGCTAAAGTCAGAATGTTGCCCGATACCATGAATGCCCCTGAGTCCGTCTCAATTTGTCTGGGCATTCATTATGCGAGTGCAACGCCTCGCGTGGTAAGGCCTGAATTGGCCAGGTTTGCTTGATATCGGCAATTATTGTTTGCCAGGGCGTGCCAACCAGATTCAGTGGCGCGAGTAATCCAGCGAGAAATTGACCAATGTTTCCAGCGAAACATGTTCGAGGATAGATTCATGCGTGGCGGCCATGATGACCTTGGGTGCCTTGCCTGCGGTGAGTGCCTCTGTCCAGCGGGCCTCGCACAGGCACCAGCGGTCGCCGGGTTTGAGGCCATCAAAACCCCATTCCGGCCGTGGCGTGGAAAGGTCGTTACCCTGTGCTTTGGAAAACGCCAGAAACTCGGCCGTCATTTGCACGCAGACCGTGTGCTTGCCGGCGTCGTCTTCATGCTCGCCACAACACCCATTGCGGGTGAAGCCGGTGAGCGGATCAAGGCTGCAAGCCACCAGCGGTAAACCAAGGACGTTCAGGTCTTGTGTCATGTCAGCGCTCCGCAATCACGTGCAATCCATCGTAACCCACTTCAATGCCGTCAGGCAGGCGAGCGGACAATGCATGAAATTCCAGTTCGTGGGTCATGTGGATCAGTACCGTGCGGCGCGCTTTGATGCGTTGCGCCGCTTCCAGTGCCTGATCTACACCGAAATGAGTCGGATGTGGAATAGGGCGCAGACAATCCAGGAACAGCACGTCCAGATTTGCCAGTCGCTCGTAACTCTCTTCGGGAATAAGCGATACATCGGTCAGATACGCCACGTTGCCGATGCGATAGCCCAGAATCGGCCACTTGCCATGCATTAGCGGGATCGGCGTAATGGTGACGTCCTTGATCTTGAACGGCTGGTCGTCAATTTCGGTCAGCGTCAGTACCGGTTTGTCCCAGTACTCGCCCGGTGCCAGCAACGTATAGCTGAAGCGGCTTTTGATGTGCTCGGCCATCAAGGTATTGCCATAGACCGGAATTGCCGCACGATTGAGCCAGCAAAAGGCACGCAAGTCATCAATGCCATGCAGGTGGTCGGCATGCGGGTGCGTATAGAGCACGGCGTCGATATGCAGCAGGCCTTCGCGCAGGACTTGCTGGCGTAAATCCGGACCGGTATCAATCAAAAACGTCAGGCCACCGGCCTTGATTATGGCGCTGGCGCGGGTGCGGCGATTTTTGGGGTCGGTTGAAGTGCAGGTGGCGCATTGGCAGCCGAGCGCCGGTGAGCCGCCACTGGAGCCAACGCCCAGCAAGGTCGCTTCAACCACCGCGCTCATTGCACTGCCCTCGCCTGGGCAAACAGTTTGAAGAAGTTGGCGGTGGTGGCGTTGGCGATGGTGGCCAGCGTTTCGCCACGCAATTCGGCGATATGTTCCGCCACGTGACGCACCCAGCCCGGCTGATTCATCTTGCCGCGAAACGGTACTGGCGCCAGATAGGGCGAGTCGGTCTCGATCAGCATGCGATCCAGCGGCACCAGCTTGGCCACTTCTTTCAGTTCCTCGGCCTTTTTGAAGGTGACGATGCCGGAGAACGAGATATAAAAATTGAGGTCAATCGCCGCTTTGGCCACATCCCAGGATTCGGTAAAGCAATGCATCACGCCGCCGAACTCATCGGCGCCCTCTTCTTTCATGATGCGAATGGTGTCTTCTGCCGCCGAGCGGGTATGGATGATCAGCGGCAAACCCGTTGCCCGTGATGCGCGGATGTGGGTGCGAAAGCGCTCGCGTTGCCATTCCAGATCACCTTCCAGCCGAAAGTAATCCAGCCCGGTTTCTCCGATAGCGACCACTTTGGGCTGCCGTGCCAGTTCCACCAGTTGTTCAACTGTCGGCTCAATGGTGTCTTCGTAATCCGGATGCACGCCTACCGAAGCAAACAGGTTGGGTTGCGACTGCGCCAGACTCAGCACGCTGGGCAGATCGGGCAAGTTCACGGCCACGACCAGTGCGTGCGTGACTTTGTTGTCCGCCATGGTGGCCAGATGCTGATCCAGGTTGCTGACCAGGTCGGGGAAATTGAGATGGCAATGCGAGTCGACAAACATACAGGGCTAATCCGGAAAGCAGAAATCGGGAAAACAAACAGGCCGCGTAGTGGCGGCCTGTTCATTGTAAATCAACAGCTTGCTGTCAGGGGCACGGTGTGCCGCTGAGGTGCTTACATCGTGTGCGTGGTGCGGGCCGATTGCAGATAGCCGCCCAGCAACGCCTCGATCTTGTTACGTGCTTGCGTGCCGGCTTCGTTACCGGAAAAACGCACGCCTATGCCTTGCTGGTGATTGTTGTGCGCGCCGGTCGGGGTCAGCCAGATTACGTGGCCAGACACGGCAATCTTGGCCGGATCGTCCAGCAACGACAACAACATAAACACTTCGTCACCCAGCCGGTAAGGCTTGTTGGTGGGAATGAAAATGCCGCCACCTTTCACAAAAGGCATATACGACGCATACAGTGCCGCTTTTTCCTTGATGTTCAGCGAGAGCACACCAGGGCGGGTTGTCCCGGTGCGGACGGGTTCATTCATGTCGGTTTATCCTGTCAGCTTGCCGCGTAATGCAGCCAGATAATCGAACAACAGCGATTCAAATACCAATCGGGCGTTCAGTGGGTGATGCGCCAGCCGTTGAGCCTGCTGCAACCGGTCCACGTATTTGAGCATACGCGGCGCGCGCGGTGCTAACTTTGTAAGCGCAGGCTCTCGATCTGGATAATAGCGAATCCGCCCGGACATGCCTAAAGCAATCAGATCGTGGGTCCATTTCTGCAGCCATTCGATCACTTTCGCCGGCTCAACCTTGGCTTTTTCGATCTCGGCGGCCAGCCCCAGCACATTAAGCGACCCCGGCGCGCTGATCTGGTTAAGCACGCTGGTGCACAAAGGCTGCCATTCGGCGTCAGCTTCTTCCAGCGCGGCCAGCGGTGAACCGCCAGTGTGGGCCAGATGCAACTCGGCATCGGCCACGCCTTGTTCATTCAGCCAGACTGTTGCTGAGGCGCGATCCGGCGTGGTGAGCGGCAACACACGACAACGACTGCGGATGGTGGGCAACAAGCGCCGGGCCTGATGTGCCACCAGAATGAACTGGGCGCCTGCGGGAGGCTCTTCCAGCGTTTTTAGAAAGGCGTTGGCCGCGGCGGTATTCATGGCTTCTGCCGGATAAACCAGCGTAACCCGCGCGCCATTGCGGTGGGCCGAGAGATTGACGAAGTCGGCCAGCTCGCGGATTTCATCCACGCCAATAATCGGCTGCTTGCGCTTGGCTTTGGTGTCTTCCAGTTCTTCATCCACCGGATCAGCCGGAGCCAGAATGCGAAAGTCCGGGTGATTGCCCGCGGCTTGCCAGCGACAACCCTCGCACACACCACAAGGCGCCAGCGCACGATCTTTGTTCTCGCACAGATACCAGGCGGCAAGGCGTTCGGCAAAGCGGCGTTTGCCGATACCTGGTTCGCCAGTCAACAACAATGCATGCGGCAGTCGTGCCGGATCATGCATGAACTGCTGCCATTGGGCCGTCTGCCAAGGGTAAAGCTCGTATTGCGTCATGCCAGGTGCTCGTGCGACCAGCCGCTCAGAAACTTCTGCAAATCGGCCTGAATGGTTTCGATCGGGCGGGCAGCGTTAATCACCTTGAAGCGTTGCGGTGCCGCCTTGGCGCGTTCCAGATAGGCCGCGCGGACACGCTCATGAAACTGGGCTGCCTCGCGCTCAAAGCGATCGAGTTCACGGCTTTGGGCGATACGCGCCTGGCTGACTTCGGGCGGAACATCAAACAGCAGGGTCAGATCTGGCTGCAACATCTGTGCCGGGCCACCTTGCACCCACTGTTCCAGCGCTTCGAATTTGTCCCGTGCCAGGCCGCGACCGCCACCTTGATAAGCGTAAGTGGCATCGCTGAAACGGTCACACAACACCCATTCGCCTCGCGCCAGTGCCGGTTCAATAACCCCGGCGATATGTTCGCGGCGAGAGGCAAACATCAGCAGCGCCTCGGTTTCCAGGTGCATGGGTTCGTTTAGCAACAACGCCCGCAATTTTTCACCCAGCGGCGTGCCGCCAGGTTCACGGGTCACCACGTGGGCGATGCGCTCGCTGGTGAGCCAGCGGTCGATCCAGTTCAGTTGAGTGCTTTTTCCCGCGCCATCCACGCCTTCTACGGTGATGAAACGACCTCGGGTTGCCAGCTGGTTATGCATGGTGGGAATCGCCAGAAAATATCCCGGCGATTGTCGCATAGATGTGAGTTGAACGGGCCGCCGCCCGGACTGGCAAGCGTGCGGTACGGCGTTTGCGGGTCAAATGGCTACCGCTTAACAACAGCTCAGTCGGGGCGCACCGCAAAGGGCGCGGGCACACGTGCCGCCAGGGTTTGCCTCAGAAGGGCTTTGCCGTCGCGCTTGAATTCAACAAATTGCACGCCGGTGCGAAACACGTTGAATTCACCGGAAAGCACGGTGTACACCACGCGGCTTTTGACTTCGACGATTTTGGGGCGTTGGCCTGCGTTGGTGGCGGGAATGCTGATCAATACCGTGACGCGATCCGACGTCGGCAGGCTGAAATCTGAATGCAGGCTCAGGCCGTTGGACGAAATATCAAAAGCGCGTCCGCGAAATGACAGCCGCTCTTCACTATCCGGATACACAATGGCCACCCGCCAGTTCACCAGATAACGTGTGTCTTTACGCGAGTCCTGGATGGTGTTTCCCGGAAAATGTTCCTGGAAATAATCATCTTCGGCGTGAGGTGCATCCTGCATGGTATGGGAGTAAATGTCGTAATGAGTCGATCTGCATTATAAGAACAGCGCGCACCTCACGGCCATTTGTTTCCGGCCCGGTGGCATCGGGTGTGGCGAGATTGTCCCTACTGCAGCAATAAATCATCCTTGCTGGCGATCTTTATGTCGGCGGGCTCAAGTTGCAAACTGACGGTCAGTGATTACCCATACCTATTCAGGAGTACACCATGACCCGTTTGCCAACTCTGTTTGTCTCGCACGGCTCGCCCATGCTGGCGCTGGATGCCGGAAAAACGGGTGAGGCCTGGGCACGAGTGGCGGCCAGCCTGCCGCGGCCTCGTGCCATTTTGATGGTTTCAGCCCATTGGCATCACGAAAACAGCGGCGTTACCACTGCCGCAGAACTGGATACCATCCATGACTTTTACGGTTTTCCGGCGCCGCTGTATGACCAGCAATATCCGGTGCCTGGCGTACCTGAACTGGCCAAAGAAATTGCCGATGAATTTGGCGCGCTGGGTCTGCAGGTTATGCTGGACCCGCAACGCGGGCTGGATCATGGCGCGTGGGTGCCGCTGAAATCGATGTACCCGCAAGGCGATATTCCGGTGGTGCAGATGGCGCTGGATTTACGCCGCGACACCGACTGGCATTACGCCGTGGGCCGCGCGTTGAACAAGCTGCGTGACGAGGGCATTCTGATTATTGGCTCCGGCAGCATCACCCATAATCTGCGCGACATCATTCCCGGCGTGAGCGAAGGCCCGCAGATTCCGGCTTATGTGCCCGCATTTATGGACTGGATGCATCAACATATCGTCGCCAAAGATGTCACGGCACTGCTCGACTATCGCCAGCAATCTCCGGGTGGCGTGCGCGCACATCCGTCGCAAGATCACATCTTGCCGTTGTACGTGGCGATGGGCGCGGCTGATGGCGAAACTGCGGTGCGTGAATACACGGCGGTGACTGAAGGTGTATTGGGGATGGATATCTACCGCTTTGGTGAGATTCCCGCGTAATAGTGAGCGGACCGCGCTGCCAACAAAAAACCCGACCATTCTGGCCGGGTTTTTTCATCAGGTACTTTCAAACAGGCAAATCAGAACGCCGGAACAACCGCGCCTTGATACTTGTCCTGGATGAATTTCTTCGTTTCCGGGCTGGTCAGAGCGGCGGCCAGTTTTTTCATGGCGTCGCTGTCTTTGTTGTCGGGGCGAGCAACCAGTACGTTCACGTATGGCGATTGCGCGCCTTCGATGGCCAGTGCATCTTTGGTCGGGTTCAGCTTGGCTTGCAGCGCGTAGTTGGTGTTGATCAGGGCCAGATCAACCTGGTTCAGCACGCGTGGCAGCGTAGCAGCTTCCAGTTCCTTGAACTTCAGGTGCTTCGGATTCTGTGCGATGTCTTTCGGGGTGGCCAGAATGTTGTTGGCATCTTTCAGCTTGATCACGCCTTCTTTATCCAGCAGCAACAAGGCGCGACCGCCGTTGGTGGCGTCGTTCGGAATCGCGATGGTGGCACCGTCTTTCAGATCAGCCAGTTTCTTGATTTTGCTGGAATACGCACCAAACGGCTCAACGTGTACGCCGACCACGGGGACCAGGTTGGTGCCTTTGCCTTTGTTGAACTCGGCCAGATACGGCTTGTGCTGGAAGAAGTTGGCATCCAGGCGTTTTTCGGCCACTTGCACGTTGGGTTGCACGTAGTCGCTGAATACTTTGATATCCAGATCCACGCCTTCTTTGGCCAGGATCGGCTTCACGAACTCGAGGATTTCAGCGTGTGGCACGGCAGTGGCGGCAACCGAAATCTTTTCGGCGGCGTGGGCATTGAAGGCCAGCGCGGCAGCCAGCAGAGTCAGCAGTTTTTTCATTGTTGCGGTTTCCTTGTTAGAAACAGTGATTCGATGCCCCGCGACGATCGCCGCGGCGCATCAGTAAGTGAAACAGTCAGGTCTGACTCAACAGGTAGTCATGCGTGCTCAAGGCGTCCTGGTGTAGCCAAACAGGCCAAACAGCCGGTCGGTGACCTTGCCGATGGTGGGCGACGCAGATAACTCGTCGTCCAGTATTTTTTCAAATGCTTCCAGCACCTTTTCGCAATCGGCGGCGTTAATGCCCGATCTGGCGCTGACGGCGAGAATGACTTCGGCTTTGTTCATGGTGCTTTCCCCTGGGTTGCGGTCAATGAAAAACTGCGGGGAAAGCGTAAAGCCCACGGGTTTACTTGCGCGAAAAATGCACCACCAGTTTGTCGCCGATCATTTGCAGAATTTGCACCAGCACGATCAGGATCAGCACGGTGACGACCATCACGTCAGTCTGAAAGCGCTGGTAGCCGTAACGAATGGCTAGATCGCCCAAGCCGCCGCCGCCAATGACGCCAGCCATGGCGGTGTAAGACACCAGAGTAATGGCGGTGACGGTAGCTCCCGCCAGAATGCCGGGGCGAGCTTCCGGCAACAGTGCGCCGGTAATGATCTGGCGAGTGGTGGCGCCCATGGCCTGAGTGGCTTCGATAATGCCGCGATCCACTTCGCGCAACGCGGTTTCCACCAGTCGGGCAAAGAACGGTGTAGCGCCGACGACCAGCGGCGGAATCGCCCCGGCCACACCCAGCGACGTGCCGGTGAGCAATACCGTGAACGGGATCATCACGATCAGCAGAATCACAAATGGCACCGAGCGCAGCACGTTCACCACGAATGACAACACGCCATACACCGCAGGTTGTTCCAGTAATTGCTTGCGGCCGGTCAGAAACAGCAGCACGCCCAAGGGCAGGCCCAGCACCAGCGTGAACAGCGACGAACCCGCCAGCATCAACAAAGTATCTTGCGTGGCTTGCCAGATATCGGACCAGTCCACGTTCGCAAAAAGATCGTTCATCCGCGCAAAATCTCCACGGTCAGGCCAGCGTCGCTAAAGCGCTGCAGGGCAATTTCTGGTTGGCCACCGGTAATCGACAGAATCAGCTGGCCATAAGGCGTGTCTTTGATACGGTCGATCCGGCCAGACAAAATACTGAAGTCCACGCCAGTCTCGCGCGCCACCTGGCCCAGCACCGGTTCATAAGTCTGCTCGCCGCGAAAAGTCAGCCGCACAATGCGGCCCGGCACGTGAGCGTAGGCATCGGTTTCTTCGGCTTCGTCGACGTTTTCCGCTTCTTGTACAAAACGCTGGGTGGTGACGTGTTGCGGATGCAAAAACACGTCGGCCACGTTACCCACTTCCACCACGCGCCCGGCGTCCAGCACGGCCACGCGGTCACCAATGCGGCGGATCACATCCATTTCATGCGTGATGACCACGATGGTCAGATTGAATTCGCGGTTGATCTCGGCCAGCAATTGCAGCACCGATTGCGTGGTCTGCGGGTCCAGCGCGCTGGTGGCTTCATCACACAGCAGCACTTTGGGGTTGGTCGCCAAAGCGCGGGCGATGCCGACGCGTTGTTTCTGGCCGCCGGACAACTGCGCCGGATATTTGTTGGCGTGGTCGGCCAGACCCACGCGGGCCAGCAACTGCGCGACGCGATCCTTGATCTGTACCGATGAATACGTGCCTGCCAGCTTGAGCGGAAAAGCCACGTTGTCGGCCACGGTCTTGCTGGATAACAGATTGAAATGCTGAAAGATCATGCCAATGCCGCGGCGCTGCTCGCGCAACTGCGCTGAATCGGAGGCGGTGATTTCCACGCCATCAATCAGTACGCGCCCGGAAGTGGGTTTTTCCAGCAGGTTGATCAAGCGCACCAGCGTGGATTTACCCGCGCCGGAGTGACCAATAATGCCGAAAATCTCGCCAGCCTCAATTTTCAGATCGATGCCGTTGAGCGCCGGTATGGCCCGGCCGTCCACATTGAAAGACTTGTGGACATCAATAAATTCAATCACGAAGCAACCTTGTGGGTTACGCAAAATTATGGAAATTATCGGGTGAGATGACCCAAGGCGCCATGTTAATGAGTTGCTTTATAACTGCAAAATCTTTGTGGTGATATGAATATCACAAAATCGCATTATGAAGCATTGGCGGGGCTTGTAGCCGGATCGCGTCTGACCCGTGATGAAGGGGCAAGATTATATATGCTGATGTGCTGATCAGCCCTGCCGATGGTCCGGTGATAGTGCACAAGAGGTCGCCCTATAAGCCAAAACCCGGCAATTGCGCGCTACGGTTTTGCTGTGCGGTTAATCTGCGCTGATCAATCACAGTCGCGCTTTTTCTGTCCTGAGATTGAATCCGTCTTATGTGTAATCCAGATTTAGTCTGTCAGTGGTTGTAGGTCTATTCCTGGCAAATACTACGCGCTCGTCCGGTATTTTCTCCAAAAAATACGGCCTATCTTTCGTTTCAGGTTTGGCATCTGCAATGCAAATTACCTCGCCAATAAACGAAGGAGATTTAACAATGAAGCGCGCAAATCAGGATAACAAACACACCTTTATTCGCTGGGCCAAAGCCATTGCCTTGATTGCCGGATTAGGCTCGGTATTGCTGCTCAGTGCTTGCGGCGGCGATGATGGCCCGGATGATCGACTGGGCCTTAGCAAGCCGGCATTGCGGGTGATTCATGCTTTCCCTAACGGCCCGCAAATTGATGCGCTGACCAATGGCAACGTCTCCGCTAGCGGCCTGAGCTATCTGGCAACCAAAGCGTATTTTGATATCGATGACACCCAGACGACCGTCAGCGCCAATCTGGCCGGGACATCTACCCAGGTTTCCACTGCTTCTTTCAAGGCGGCAACCGGGCATAAATACACCTATGCCTTCGTCGCTGGCACCAGCGCCACCAACGACGCGGTGCTGATTGATGATCCGTATGAAAAGGGTTTGCTGTCAGACAAGGCGCGCGTACGCACGCTGAATGCGGCGTTCAATACCGGGAACGTGGATATCTACGTGCTTAAATCGACCGATACCCTGGCTGGCGCCACGCCGATGGCTAGTGCGATTGGCTTCAAGACTGCTTACCCGGCTTCTGGTGCAGATTCAATTGATCTGGACGGCGGTCAGGTGACGGTGGTGGTGACTGACGCCGGCTCCAAAACGCCAATTTTCACGTCGACGCAGACCTCGCTGGATAACAACGCCGATTGGCTGATTACCGTGGTGCCACAACAAGGCGTTGCCGCTGTCACCCCGGATCAGATCAAAGTGCTGGTGGTAAAAACCAATGATCCAAACAATGCAGGTTTTGAATTGACTCCAGCTTCCTGATTGCCCGCCAAATCGTTTATCTCGCGTACCAGCAATAAAGGCCGCCATTCCGGGGCCTTTATTGTTGCTCATTCATGGAAGTGGCATTGGGCAGGCCAACACTATTAACTGCTCATTTGCAGTGCATATTTGCGGCAATGTTCCAGATATCCTTGCTCATGACTCCCCACCAATTGCACTACGCTATTCCATAACCAGGAGGGCGCATCCAGCGTTTTGCTGCGATTGCGCCGCAATTCGGCCTTCCAGCTGCGGCGGGTATCGGCGTCCATTTGCCGGGCATGGGCAACACCCACAACCTGAGCCAGGTAGTACGCCACATGCATGGCCTCGTCGGTATCGAGGGTTTCGATTTCCAGCTTCAAATCTTGTGGCAATAACTCACGCACGAATACGGCGTGATCCATAAAGCGGGTGGCGACCAGACGTTCGCCCAGCGCGGGAGACAGATGCTTTGCGCCTTCCCGAACGCGCTGACCGTTATCGCGAGGCATGTGAGCATGCGCATGGCGCGGAGCTGCCGCGCGGATCGCCTCTTTCACATCCATCAAACAATAATCGCGGTCCTCACCTTCACCTATTCCCAGCAACAATGCATAACGCAGTAAACCCAGTGAGCTACAGCCTTTGACCCAATAGGCCGCATCCAGCAGTTCGACTGGCGAATCATCAGCGCGGGACTTCAAACGGGTGGCCAGATGCTGCAGGTCGGGCTGGCGGAACAAGTCTTTAAGCGCGGATTTTTCGTCCCTGGAGAGCGGCCAGAAATGCTTGCCACGCGGAATGGTCGGCTTGGGGTCGTCAATCCGCTCCCGTGCGAGTTCTTTCCAGGAGCGCGTCACCGCCTCGCGCACCACCAGTTGCACTGCATCTGGCCGGTTTTTGGGTGGGCGCGGTTTGCCGGAGAATGATTGTTCGTAGCCCAGCATCATGTGCTCCAGCATGCGGGCGGTGACCACGCCGGGCAAGCGGCTGCCGCGGGCTGCAGTCGCGAGCGACAAAGCCAGGCGCACCAGATCATGCGCTGGGTTGCCGATGACGGTCTGGTCCAGATCGCGGATCTGCACGTCGATATCACCGTCGACATAACCCAGCGGGCCGAGGTTGCCGATATGGCAATCGCCGCAAATCCATACTGCCGGGCCATGCGGTAAGGCGTGACCATGCTGGCTGTGCAGCCATTCATAAAACTGGACGGTATTGCCCCGCACATAAGCGTGAGGCGAGCGTGCCATTTTTTCGTTGCGCCGCGCCAGCAATAGCGGGCGGCGTTCATCCGGCGATGGCAGCTTCATGGAACTCCAGACTCAAACAAGGGAAGATTTCATGCTAGCTGCCAATGTGGGATGGCGCTGTCAGCGAATGGCTAAAAAGGATTGGCGCCTTCGCTGATAGGCGCGACGCTGATGTGTTCGGGCAAGGCATCAGTTTGCAAGGTGTGTACAACCGCATTGAGCGCCGCTTGCAATGCCAGCGCCGCCGCCAGCCCAGCTTGATCTTTGGTGATATCCAGCGAGCCAAATACGGCAATGCGATCCAGCCGGTTTTCCAGTGTCAATTCGCCAATTTGCAAGGTGTCTGCTTCGTTGGCATAAGGGCTGAAATGATCCATGCGGTGTTCCTTAGAGTGACCGAACCAGTTGTTTGAGCATGCGATAGAACTCGTGTTCCAGCCAGCGCCAGATGGCGTTGTCACTGCTTGATTCACGGGTGGCGCGGCTATGTGTGGCGCGAGGCCCACTGCTGGCCGGTTTGGGCGGTGGCAGGCGCATGGCTTGCTGTCTGGCGGCTTCGGGCAAGGTCGGAAAGGGGTTGATGCCGATTCTTTTTTCCAGCTCGGCAATCGACACCACCTGGTAATCGTCGCCCGGCGCGTTGGGTGTGACGTACGCCGCCGCTTGTTGCTTGCTCGGGTTATAGACCGCTTTGTATAGATACGTCGGCACCAACACCCGGTTGTTGAGGCGCTTGATGGCGCTGCCTTCAAACAGCGGGCCGGTGACCACGTATACCTCGCCATCGCGCACAGCCATGTCTCGCACGGACGCCTCAAGCCCCGCCCACAGGCCGCGATTGTTTTCCGGTGACTGGGGGATCATGTTGGCCAGACTGAAGCTCTGAAACTGGGCATCTTTATCTGGCATATCGCCATTCGGGCTCATGTGGCCACGATCAAAGCCGCTGCGGGCGTAATCGGCCAGTTCCGGGTGCGGCATGTTCTGTAGCTGCGGTTCTTCGTGAAAGGTGTCGGTACGCACCATTTCGCGCGCTTGTTGCACGCGCTGGCGGGTGATGTGCTCGGCCGACCACAAAGGGGTGAGTGATACGCCGGAATACAACACGGCAAAGGCATCAAAACACAATGGTTTGGTATCGCGTGCCAGCTTGGGGTTGTGTACATCCGGCGCGCGACCGGAGAAAAACTGGGCAGGGCAGTTGCTGGCGCTGGCCAGTGCCAGCGGCGCCGCAGCGAGCAGGATTGCCGCGAACAAAAGACTTTTCATTGTTGTTATGGAAGAGGGCGATGGAACGGAGGCAGAGCGTACAAAGTGTGGGGCTGCCTGTCCATGCCGTTCTGCGGCGAATAGTGGCTGCCGCGTGCTTTAGCTCACAAATGGCACTGTCGCAGCCGAAGTCAGATAAGCAAAAACAAGGCAATGACCGAGCCAATCAGCCCGACGCGAGTAAGACGGTAAACGCGCGGATTCCAGCGTTTGAAGCGCTTGCGGTGTTCCCCGACCCAACCGGCGTAACGAAACAGGCGACTGAGTGCCCCGCAATGATCACCATCGCGATTGGGTGAACTGGCGGCGGCGACAATATTTTGGCCCACCCAATTATTCAAAGTGCTTGCCCACGAGTAGCGCATCGGTCGTTCGATATCGCAAAACAGGATTAACCGACCCTGACCACTGTGGTTCTCGGCGCGGTGGATAAACGTCTCGTCAAACACCACGCCTTCGCCATCGCGCCAGCTATAGCGCTGGCCATCCACTTCGATATAGCAACGGTCGTCATTGGGCGTGATCAAGCCCAGGTGATAACGCAGTGAACCGGCGTACGGGTCTCGATGCGGATTCAGTTTGCCGCCATCGGGCAACCAGGCAAACATCGCCGCTTTGACGCTGGGCAACGTACGCAGCAACGCCGTGGTGCGGGGGCACAGGACCTCGGCAGAGGGGTGCGCTTCGCCGTACCACTTCAGATAAAACCGCTTCCAGCCATATTTGAAAAACGAATTGAAACCGGCGTCGTCATTGTGTTGTGCCGCGCGGATATGCTGGGCGTCGAGCAAGCGCTGGCCTTCCTCGCGGATTTCCAGCCAGTGAGATTGCAGGATTTTCAGATCAGGAAAAGCGCTGACGCAAACAAACGGCGTATCCGGCACGGATGAGCAGGCATACATCAGGACATTGACCGGCGCGGCTACGGATGAATGATCAAAGACTTGATGGCGCCATGAATGACGCACGCGGCCGCGTAAATGCACCCGCAAAATGGCGGCACCAATCAGTAATACCAGGGCGACCTTTAGTAGCAAGCCTGCCATGAAAGTCTCCTTCCCGGATTGGCACCGGTGACTGCGGCGCATAACCCGGTATTGCGTGCGGTTGTTTTTATGGTTTTTTCGATGGGTGCGAGCACCAGCATCGGATTGGCGGATGTATTCATCTCGCCGATATGACAAGAGACTGCCCGAGCGCGACAGGGTCGCAACGCAGCAATGTTCTGCTTTAGTTGTAGTCACTACGCAAAATTACGTGTAGTCAAAATCATGACGATGCGCTGGGTTGCCAAGGAAAATATCAGTTTTTAACTGCTTCACACCGGTTTTAATTCATAAAATCGATGCAAAACCGGTCAAATTGGCTGCCGCTTGTCGGAGAAAAGCGGGCGTGTTTTTTATGTGCGCGATGTTGCAAACCCAGCTTTTGGCTATGCAGATGGCGTAAATGCTGTGACCTGCAGTGCAACCAGGTGGTTGTGTAGTGAGTTTCAATTGAAATGCGTAGTTGAATACGAAAAACCCTGTGGCTTAGGCTTCCCTCTGAATTCAAACCGGTTTGACTGGAGGTATGAGTTCAGGCGGCAAATTGAGGAGTCTTTGCCTGGAAAGAGCGGTAAGAAGATCAAAAAAGGACCGAAAAATGAGATTTACACTCACAGTAACGACGGCTGCATTGTGTTCAGTATTGATTGCCTGCGGCGGTGGCGGCGGCGCCTCCGCAGCAGATGGCAGTAGCAATTCCACCTCGACCAAGGCCAGTGGCGTAGTCTCGGCCAGTTACAACCCTTCTTATACATCGGTGCAGTTGTTCCACTGGAAGTGGAGCGATGTCGCCAAGGAATGTACGGATTTTCTCGGCCCGCAAGGTTACGGCGCAGTGCAGATATCGCCGCCGCAAGCGTCCAAGGTGACCGGCAACTGGTGGGATATGTACCAGCCGGTGAATTTCGGCAGCCTCACCAGCCGCATGGGTAACGAATCTGATCTGCAAAACATGATCAACACATGCCATGCCGCGCATGTGCGGGTGTACGCCGACGTCGTGGTGAACCAGATGGCTGCAGACTCCAGCAGCAGCTACAGCGCCACCGATGGCTCAACCTGGAACGCCAGCACGCTGACGTATCCGCAGTTTTCCAGTAATGATTTCCACTCCAATTGCACCATTCAATCCAGCGATTACGGCTCCCCCGGCAATCGCAGCAACGTGATGTTGTGTCGCCTGGACGGCATGCCGGATCTGGCGACCGAAAGCAGTTATGTGCAGGGCGTGATCTCCTCTTACCTGAAGAAGCTGCTCTCGCTTGGGGTGGATGGTTTCCGGCTGGATGCAGCCAAACACCAGCAACCGACGGCATTGAACAGCATCCTCAACACGGTGAAAGCCACCTATCCGACCACGCTGGCGGGCGAGAACATCTGGGTGACGCAAGAGGTGATCCCCGACGGCAACGTGGTGCGTTCGGATTACTTCCAGAACGGCACCATCAACGAGTTCCAGTTCACCTATGCCATTCGCGATGCCTTCCGCAACAACAACGGCAACAATCTGGCCAGCCTGCCGACCATGATGGGCACGCCGGGTAACTGGGGCGGCAGTTGGGGCTTTGTACAGCCGCAATATGCCACCGTGTTTGTGAATAACTGGGACACCGAACGCAGTGGGACGGATTCGCTCAATGCCAGCAACTACGCCGGTGCAACCAACGATTCCCAAGGCACCAAGCGCTACGATCTGGCCAATATCTTCATGCTGGCCTGGCCGTATGGCGAGGCCCAGGTGCAGTCCGGGTTCCGTTTCAGCAACGTGGATCAGGATGCGCCCACCGCCAGCCCGTACGACGCCAGCGGCAACGCCCAGATCAATGTGAACTGGGACTTCATCCATCGCTGGTCGGACATCTCCAACATGGTGGCGTTCCGTACCGCCACCAACGGCCAGGGCGTGAGCAACTGGACCACCGGTACGGGCAACCAGATTGCCTTTAGCCGTGGCGCTGTGGGCTTTGTGGCCATCAATAACGACACTAGCGCCTGGAGCAAAACCTTCCAGACTGGCTTGCCTGCGGGCACCTATTGCAACGTGGTACATGGCTTGGTTAGCGGCACGAGTTGCGCCAGCGATAGTGTTACGGTGGATGCCAGCGGTAATGCCACCATTACCCTGCCTGCCAATGGCGGAAGTACGGTGCCAGCGGTGGCGATCTACACCGGGCAGAAGCTGGGTGGATCAGGCTCGGGTGGCGCCACTACTTGCCCGGTGACATTTACCATCGCCAATGCCAACACCAGCTTTGGGCAGAATCTGTACGTGGTCGGCAACCAGACCGTCCTTGGTAACTGGACTCCGGCCAGCGGGTTTGCTCTGACCATCGTCGGCAACGGCGCAAACGCTACGTGGTCTGGCACCATTTCGCTCCCGGCGAGTACCGCCATCCAGTACAAATATGTGAAATGGGACGGCACCACCGCGACGTGGGAGAGCAATCAATCCACCAGCAGTGCTAATCGCGAAGCGACGACTTGCTCAAGCGGCGCGCAGGCGCTTAATGATGGAAGTTTTTGATTGATTGGTGAAACAAAAGGGCCGCGAATGCGGCCCTTTTTCTTGTGAGGTACTAACCCGGATTGCCATTAACGACTGACCCAAATCATCCTGCAGCATCGTTTGCTTTTGGTTTGATTTTAGATACTGGCAAACAATGATCGCCAATCACGCCGACCGACCGAGGGAACGCAGGATGCGTGCAAGCAATCTTGGCAAACAGATGGTTTGCTTCGGCTTTTGACTTCGGGCCCCCTTGCGGTAGCGGGGTCGCCTTTCTTTTGGTTTCTTTTCTTTGGCGACCCAAAGAAAAGAAACGTGCTCCCGGTCACCACCGGGTATCTAACGTTTTTCACGCTCGTGCCAAAGGCACTAACAACCCGGTTATTAGCGCCCCTTCGGCGGCACCAATTCCTTCGGTTTGAAATCACACAAATCATTCACCACACACCGCCAGCACTCCGGCCTGCGTGCCTTGCACACATAACGCCCATGCAAAATCAGCCAGTGATGGGCGTTGAGCTGAAACTCAGCCGGCGTCACCTTCATCAACTTGTCTTCCACCGCGCGTACATCTTTACCTTTGGCGAGCCCGGTGCGGTTGGAGACCCGAAAGATATGCGTATCCACGGCGATGGTCGGATGGCCGAATGCGGTATTCATCACCACGTTGGCGGTCTTGCGGCCCACACCCGGCAGCGCTTCCAGTGCCTCACGATCTTGTGGGACTTCACCACCGTGCTTTTCCAGCAAGATGCGACAGGTTTCCAGCAAGTGTTTGGCCTTGCTGCGATACAAGCCAATGGTCGCGATATAGCCTTCCAGCCCTTCTTGCCCCAGCGCGAGGATGGCCGCGGGCGTGTTGGCGACCGGAAACATCCGTCGCGTGGCTTTGTTTACGCCGACATCGGTAGCTTGTGCAGACAACAACACCGCTGCCAGCAACTCAAATGGCGTGGTGTATTCCAGCTCGGTAGTGGGCGCCGGGTCCAGTTCGGCCAGGCGTTTGTAGAATTCGTAGCGGGTTTCTTTGTTCATCGGGCCATCACAACCGGTCGATATTGACTTGTTCAATCGCGCCCAGATTGCGCCCGAGGAAGCGTTCACCCACGCTGCGGAACTTCAACGGCACGTCGGTGACGAAATAACGATAGTCCGGCATGCCGCGTTGCGGATTGGCCAGACCCTGTTCTTGCAGCAATGCGGCGGTTTCATCAGCAATGGCAATGGCTGAATCGACCAACTTGAGGCGGCTGCCGGCCACTTCAGACAACAATGGCTTGAGCAGCGGGTAATGGGTGCAACCAAGCACCAGTGTGTCGATCTGCTCCACAAACACCGGCTTGAGATATTCCTGCGCGGTCATGCGCGTGACCGGATGCTCCAGCCAGCCTTCTTCAACCAGCGGCACAAACAGCGGGCACGCCTGGGAGTAAACGCGGTAGTTGGGGTCCAACTGATGAATCGCGCGGGCATAGGCGTTGGAGTTGATGGTGGTCGGCGTGCCGATCACCCCAATGCCGCCACTTTGCGTGGTTTCCACAGCGCAGCGTGCGCCAGCGGCAATTACATCCAGCACGGGCAGCGGTGAAATCTCCCGCACTTTTTCGGCGGCGACGGCGGCCATGGTATTACAGGCAATGATCAGCATTTTGACTTGCTGTTTTTGCAGGAAGTCGACGATCTGCATGGTGAAGTGTTCGATGGTCGAAACGGACTTCACGCCGTAAGGCACACGGGCGGTGTCGCCAAAGTACACAATGTTTTCAAACGGCAGCCGATCCATCAACGCACGGACTACGGTTAACCCGCCCACACCGGAATCGAATACGCCGATTGGGTGGGATGCTTGTGGTTGTGACATGGCGGCTCCCCAAAAGCCGCAATTCTAGCCGTCTGGGCGAGGCTTTTGGCGATTTTTAGCGGCGCGAATTACGCACATGCAGCAATGGCTTTTCAGCTTTGCTATCTCTAATAGGTCAGGCAGCAAATCGAGTCAGGCGCGCGCATGCCGATTTGACTGGTCAGGGCAGGGCGCATTCCCGACACCTCAGGGCATCCGCATTGTGGAAAACCCTGATACGTTGGTAAAATTAACGCCTTTTCGCTTGCAATATGCTGCTTCTTCAAGGGTAGTGCCATGGACAGACAAAGCGGGTTGCAGAACACCCTTTACCGGCCTGAGTTCGAACAGGACAGTTGCGGTTTTGGCTTGATCGCGCAAATGGACGACCAACCCAGCCACTGGCTGGTGAAGACCGCCATTTCGTCGCTGGCCGCTTTGACCCACCGTGGCGCGGTGGCCGCCGATGGCAAATCGGGCGACGGCTGTGGTTTGCTGTTCCGTAAACCCGATGCCTTCTTGCGTGCCGTGGCCGCCGAAGCCGGTTTTACACTCACTGACTTGTACGCCGCCGGTCTGGTATTCCGCTCGACGGACGCGACCCAGGGTGCAACCTCGCTGACCAATCTGCAAAACGCCATTGAAGCGCAAGGGTTGACGCTGGCCGGTGTGCGCGCCGTGCCGATCAATACCGAAGCTTGTGGCGAGTACGCCATGCGCACATTGCCCGCCATCGGCCAGGCTTTTGTGAATGCCCCGGCGGGTATGGAACAAGCGGAGTTTGAACGTCGCCTGTATCAAGCGCGCCGCGTGGCGGAAAAATCCAACAAAGCCAGCGACCCCGGGTTTTATATCCCGACACTGAATTCGCAAACGCTGTCCTACAAAGGTCTGGTCACGCCGGAAAACCTGCCGGTGTTTTATCTGGACCTGAACGACGAGCGCTTTGCCTCGTCGCTGGCCGTGTATCACCAGCGCTTCTCCACCAATACCTGGCCGCAGTGGAAACTGGCGCAGCCGTTTCGCTTCCTGGCGCATAACGGTGAGATCAACACGCTGTCAGGCAACCGGCTGTGGGCCAAGGCGCGTGAAGCGATCATGGATTCGCCGCTGCTGGACATGAACACCGTGCGCCCGATCGTGCAAACCGACGGGTCGGATTCGATGAGCCTGGACAACATGCTCGAAGGCCTGATGATGGGCGGCATGGATGTGTTCCGGGCGTTTCGCATGCTGGTGCCACCGGCTTGGCAGAACGTGGATAGTAACGATCGCGATCTGCGCGCTTTCTATGAATACAACTCCATGCATATGGAAGCGTGGGACGGCCCGGCTGGCATCGTCTGGACCACCGGTCGCTACGCCGGTTGCATGCTGGACCGCAACGGCCTGCGTCCGGCGCGTTATGTGATTACCAAAGACCGCCATCTGACCATCGCCTCGGAAATCGGCGTGTGGAACTACAAGCCAGAAGACGTGGTGAAAAAAGGCCGCGTCAAGCCAGGGCAGATCGTGGCTGTCGATCTGGAAACCGGTGATTTTCTCGATACCGAAACCATCGATAACCGGCTGAAAGCGACACATCCGTATCGCAAGTGGATCAAGAACAACGCCATTCAGCTGGAGTTGAGTGAAGACAACAGCCCGCTGCCGGAGATGTCCCGCCCCGAGTTGTTGATCTTCCAGAAGCAATTTGCGCTGACCTATGAAGAGCGCGACCAGATCCTGCGCGTGCTGGCGGCAGACGGCCAGGAAGCCGTAGGCTCAATGGGTGACGACACGCCGATGGCGGTGTTGTCGGAAAAAGTGCGCTCGCCGTTTGATTATCTGCGCCAGCAGTTTGCCCAGGTCACCAACCCGCCGATCGACCCGATTCGCGAAGCTATCGTGATGTCGTTGAATACCTGTTTCGGCCCGGAACGTAATGTGTTCTCAGTGACCGAAGACAACGCCAAGCGGCTGGAAGTGCGCTCGCCGGTGTTGTCCAGCGACAAGTTCGATGCGCTCACATCCTTGCCGGGTGACGATTACAAGCCGGCGTTTTTTGATGCCACTTACGATCCGGCCAAAGTCTCGCTCAAAGAGGCGATCGAGCAACTGCAAGCGCAGGTGCTGGCCAGCGTGCGCAATGAACACACGGTAGTGGTGGTACTGAGCGACAAACAGATCGCCCAGGGCCGTTTGCCGATCCACATGTTGTTTGCCACGGGTGCCGTGCACCACGCGCTGGTCGATGCCGGTTTGCGCTGCAAGATCAACCTGGTGGTCGAGACGGCCACCGCACGCGATCCGCACCACTTTGCTTGTCTGATTGCCTTCGGCGCCACCGCCGTGTTCCCGTATCTGGCCTACCAGACGATTCTGGAACTGGTTGGTAGCGGGCAGATCAGCTTGCCGCTGTTGGCCGCCACCAACAACTTCCGCAAGGCCATCAACAAAGGCTTGCTGAAGATCATGTCCAAAATGGGCATCTCCACCGTGGCGTCTTATCGCGGCTCACAGCTGTTTGAAGGCGTGGGTATTGGCGAAGAAGTCATCAAACTGTGCATGGAAGGCACGGTGTCGCGCATTGGCGGCGCCAACTTTGCCGACTTTGAAGCCGACACGCTCAAGCTGAACCGTCTGGCGTTCAACAGCATGCGGCCGATTGCCCAGGGTGGCTTGCTCAAGTACGTGTTTGGCGAGGAATACCACGCCTACAACCCGGACGTGGTCATGCAACTGCAAAAGGCGGTGCAGGGCGGCGAGTACAAGGATTACCTCAAATACGCTGATCTGGTAAATCAACGCCCGGTAGCCATGCTGCGTGACTTGATGGCGCTGCAAATTGATCCGGCCAAAGCCATCCCGCTGGAAGAAGTGGAATCGGTCGAAGCGATTCTGGCGCGGTTTGATTCCGCCGGGATGTCGCTGGGCGCGCTCAGCCCGGAAGCGCATGAAGCGCTGGCCGAAGGCATGAACCGCTTGGGTGGTCGTTCCAATTCCGGCGAAGGCGGTGAAGACCCAGCGCGCTACGGCACCATGAAGATGTCCAAGATCAAGCAAGTCGCCTCGGGCCGCTTTGGTGTGACGCCGCATTATCTAGTCAACGCCGAGGTGCTGCAGATCAAGGTGGCGCAGGGTGCCAAACCCGGTGAAGGTGGCCAGTTGCCGGGTGACAAAGTCAGCCCGTTGATTGCGCGGTTGCGTTGCTCCAAGCCTGGCATCAGCCTGATCAGTCCGCCGCCGCATCACGATATCTACTCGATTGAAGATTTGGCCCAGCTGATTTTCGACTTGAAACAAGTGAACCCGAGGGCGCTGGTGTCGGTGAAGCTGGTGGCTGAACCTGGCGTGGGCACCATTGCTGCGGGTGTGGCCAAGGCTTATGCCGATCTGATTACGATATCCGGCTACGACGGTGGCACCGGTGCCTCGCCGCTCACCAGCGTGAAATACGCCGGTACGCCGTTTGAACTGGGCCTGACCGAAGCACAACAAGTATTGCGCGCCAACGGCCTGCGTGGCCGCGTGCGGGTGCAAACCGACGGTGGTCTGAAGACCGGGCTGGATGTGGTCAAGGCCGCGATCATGGGCGCGGAAAGCTTCGGTTTCGGCACTGGCCCGATGGTGGCGCTGGGCTGCAAATATCTGCGCATTTGCCATCTGAATAACTGCGCCACCGGTGTGGCGACGCAAGAAATCAAACTGCGCAGCAAGTACTTCACCGGCTTGCCGGACATGGTGGTCAATTACTTTACCTTTATCGCCCGCGAAACCCGTGAATGGATGGCCAAGCTGGGTGTGCGCTCGATGGAAGAACTGATCGGCCGTTCCGAACTGCTGGGCTTGATTGAAGGCGCGACCGAACGGCAAAAACGCTTGCGGCTGGATGTGTTGCTTAGCCAAGGCACGATTCCGGATAGCGAACCGCGTTTCTGCGTGGCAGATCGCAACCCGTCTTTCGACAAGGGTGAACTGGCCGAGCAAATGGTGGCTGACGCGTTGGCCGGCATCAAGGCCAAAACGCCGCAGCGCTTTGAATACAAAGTGCGCAACGTGAATCGGTCGATTGGTGCGCGTTTGTCCGGCGAAATCGCCATGGCCCACGGTGCCGACGGCCTGCCGGCAGATTGTTTGCATATCAAGCTCAACGGCTCGGCCGGGCAATCGTTTGGCGTGTGGAACGCCAAGGGGCTAACGCTGGAGCTGGAAGGCGATGCCAACGATTACGTGGGCAAGGGCATGTCTGGTGGCCGAGTGGTGATTTATCCGCCCAAGGTCAGCGAATTCCGCGCGGACGATGCGGTGATTGTTGGTAACACCTGCCTGTATGGTGCAACTGGCGGCGAGCTGTATGCCGCTGGCCGCGCGGGCGAACGCTTCGCAGTGCGTAACTCCGGCGCGCTGGCCATTGTGGAAGGCGTGGGCGATCACGGTTGTGAATACATGACTGGCGGCACGGTGATTGTGCTGGGCGAAACCGGCTACAACTTCGGCGCGGGTATGACCGGCGGTTTTGCGCTGGTGTATGACACTCAGCAACGCTTCGCCTATCGCTACAACAACGAACTCGTGGATATCAACCTGATCAATGGTGAGTCCTACGGTGCAGTTCGGGCCTTCCTCAAGGAAAAGCTCAAGGACTACCTGAAGCAGACCGGTTCGGTGCGCGCCCAAGAGTTGCTGCACGACTTTGACGAAGCCGTGGATTACTTCTGGCTGGTCAAACCCAAGGCCGCCAAGCTGGATGATCTGTTGAAGGATTGATCGACGGTTGGAACGGTGCGCATGAATGCGCACCCTACAGCCCCTCAACCCGTAGGGTGCGCATTTATGCGCACCATTGCGGATTACAAATTTGATTGGGGTGGGTCAGCGGGTTTTATCCCTCAAGCCTTTTATCCCGCGTTATCGGGACACCCCTGACTCCTCACCGGAGCAGCCAATGGATGTATTTCAGTTCATGAACGTAGCGCGTAACCCGGGCGAGAAAGTCCCGGCGAACGAGCGTATCTATCTGTTCAAGGAAATTTATCAGCCGCTGGTCGCGGGCGAAGCGGCCGAGCAAGCTGGTCGGTGTCTATCTTGCGGCAATCCGTATTGCGAATGGGAATGCCCCGTTCACAACTACATTCCCAACTGGCTGGAACTGGTGCAGCAAGGCAAGTTGTTCGAGGCCGCTGAACTGAGCCACAAGACCAACAGCCTGCCGGAAATTTGTGGCCGGGTATGCCCGCAAGACCGTCTGTGCGAAGGCGCCTGTACGCTCAATCAAGGCGGCTTTGGCGCGGTGTCGATTGGCTCGGTAGAGAAATACATTACCGATACTGCCTACGAGCAAGGCTGGCGGCCGGATATGTCCAAGGTGGTGTGGACAGACAAAAAAGTCGCCATCATCGGCGCGGGCCCGGCTGGCTTGGGCTGCGCGGATGTGCTGGTGCGCAACGGCATCAAACCGGTGGTGTTTGATCGCTATGAAGAAATTGGTGGTCTGCTGACCTTCGGTATCCCCGAATTCAAGCTGGAAAAAGAAATCGTCGCCCGCCGCCGCGAAATCATGGAAGGCATGGGCGTTGAGTTTCGTCTGAATACCGAGATCGGTACCGATATCACCATTGATCAGTTGTTGAGCGACTACGACGCGGTGTTTATGGGCATGGGCGCGTACAAGTACATGAAGGGCGGCTTTGAGGGCGAGGATTTGCCCGGTGTGATGGAAGCGTTGCCATTCCTGATCAACAACGTGCGCCAGAAAATGCAGACCTTGCCCGCTGGCGAAGCGCCGCAATCGATGCAAGGCAAGCGCGTGGTGGTGCTGGGCGGTGGTGACACGGCCATGGACTGCAACCGCACCTCAATTCGCCAGGGCGCCAAGAGCGTCATCTGCGCCTATCGTCGCGATGAAGCCAATATGCCTGGCTCCAAACGCGAAGTGGCCAATGCCAAAGAAGAAGGCGTGCAGTTCTGGTGGAACCGTCAGCCCATCAACATTAAACAGAACGCCGATGGCAGCCTGGCACTGACGCTGGTGACTACTCGCTTGGGCGAACCCGATGAAAAAGGCCGTCGCCGCGCTGAAAACGTGCCGGGCTCGGAAGAAATCATTGAATGCGATCACGTGATTATCGCGTTCGGCTTCCAGGTGGAAGCGGCCAGCTGGTTTGATGCGCAAGGCATCAATAGTGATGAATGGGGCCGCACTGTGGCGCCGTTTAAACAAACCTTCAAGCATCAAACTTCCAACCCGAAAATCTTCGCCGGTGGCGATCAAGTGCGCGGTGCGGATCTGGTGGTGCGTGCGGTTTATGAAGGTCGCCAGGCTGCAGAAGGGATTCTGGAATACGTTGGCGTTTGGTAAGTGCGGATTGTTTGCAAACTAAAAAACGGGACATTGAGTCCCGTTTTTTATTTGAGTACCGAAACAGCCTACGCCTTGGATTCATCCCAAAACATCGCTTCAATCTTGTTGCCATCCAGATCGCGCACAAACGCGCCGTAATATTGCGCGCCGTAATCCTCACGCGGGCCGGGCGCGCCGTCGTCTTTGCCGCCATGAGCCAGCGCGGCGGCATGGAAAGCGTCAACCTGCGCCTTGCTGATTGCGGTAAAGCCGACATGAGTGCCATTGCCCACTGAGGCCGGTTTGCCATCATGCGGATGCTGGACCCAGAACTCCGGATATTCGGCGCCGTAGCCAATGGCACCCGGGTAATCGAGGATGCGTTTGCAGCCTAACGTGGCCATAACCGCGTCGTAGAAAACCGCCACTTTATCAAACTGGTTGGTGCCAACCGAAGCGTGGGACAACAAAGGTGCTTGAGACATTGCAGACATCCTTGGGCAGAAACAGACGATCAGTCCGGGGGCTTTCAGGATGGTTGGCGATGGGCAATCTTTCAAGGTTCCGGCGCAAGAAAGTCCGGGTTAAATCCAGCCGAGCGCGCCCAGCAATGCCCCAAGCCCAATCAGCCACAGCGGATTGTATTTGGTGCGCAACGTCACCCAGACTGCCACTACCGCGAGCAGCACGGGGCCAGCTGAGAAGCCGACACCCTGCATCACGATTAACGCGGTGGCCATGACCAGTCCGACCGTAATGGGCGCCAGCGCACGGCGGAACATATAGTGCCAGCGATGTTCCGGGTAGCGCGAAGCGTAGTGTTCGAACAGCAAGGCCAGAATCGCCGCCGGTATGCACATGGCAAACAGCGTGCAGATCGCTCCGGGCAACCCGGCAACTTGCCAGCCAAACAGCGCCACAAACAAGACATTGGGGCCGGGGGCGGCTTGCGAGATGGCGTAGAGCGAGGAGAACGTTTGATCGTCGATCCAGTGGTGTTGTACGACCAGAAAACGATGCATCTCGGGCAAGGTGGCGCTGGCACCACCAAAAGCCAGGAAAGAGATCAGCAGGAACTGCAGCGAGAGTTGAATCAGCACGCCCATTAGCCAGTCACCTTGCGCGATGCCAGCCATTCCAGCGCCAAGGCCAGCGGAATCAACACACTCAGCACCCACAGCAACGGCCAGTGCAGCAGGCCCACGGCAACCAGCGAAGCTAAGCCCAGCGCAGCCACTCGCCACGTGCGTGGCTGCGTTTGTGCCATTTTGATCCCTGTGGCGATCACCAGCCCGACCGCAACCGAACTCATGCCCCGCACGGCTCCCGCAACTGCCGGATGCGCTTGCACATGTTCATAGAACACACCAATCGCCAATACCACCAGCGCTGATGGCCCCAACAGGCCAAGCAACGCCGCCGCCGCGCCACGTAAACCACACCAGCGATAACCCAGAATGCTGGCCAGATTGCAGATGTTGGGGCCAGGCAGAATTTGCGACAGGCTGAACAGTTCGGTGAATTCGCGGTTATCCACCCAGCCGCGTTGTTCCACCAGTATCCGCCGCGCCCACGGCATTACGCCGCCGAAGCCTTGCAGGCCCATTGCAGCGAAGGTGAGAAATAGCGACCAGGGAGTGATCGGCGGGGAAACAACGGCAGGCAGAATAGGGGCAGATTGATCAGCCACGGCGCGCACTTTCAAGAGGGTTGAAAGAGTCTAACGGCTGCGTTGGCGCGCGGGCATACAAGCGGTGGGATTTTTGTTGGTCCGGATTCATGTTCCTGCTGGGCATGAATCCGGACTCTTGGTCGCGAGCCGGAGGTTAAGACTTAACGGCCCGACTGGGCTACCGCATCGGTTACGGCGGCAGCGGGTTTGGCCGGAGCCAGCTTGGGTTTGACCCGTTTGAGTGCGTAAATAACCGCCACCCAGAATGCTACGTAAACCAGGACCATGGTCAGTGCCGGTTGGGCGCGATAGCCCGTCAGTGCCCCAACCACGCCACCAAAGCGGGTGCTGTCATCCAGTAGTGCGGAAGTGTTCCAGAGCGGATCAACCAGGCCTGGAATCCAGTCCAGCCCGATCATGCGTTCCACGCCGTTAATCAGCATGGACGCGGCCAGCAGCAACAGCATGATTTCGGTAACCCGAAAGAACAGCTTCCACGAGAAAATCTTGCCGCCTTGCTGCAACAACCAGAAGGTGAGGAAAGCCAGCGCCAGCCCCAGTCCTGCAGCCAGTGCGGTCTGACCCGCGTTGCCCGTGCCCAGACCCAGACCGTACAAGAACACCACGGCTTCTGAGCCTTCACGGGCGACGGCCAGCATGACCACCACCAACAAGCCCCACCAGTTGGCTTTTTCCGCCGCTTCAGACATCTCGCCTTCCAGCTCTTTTTTGAGCGTGCGGCCATGCATGCGCATCCAGAACACCATCTGTACGATCAGCCCGCTGGCGATCAACACCATGGCCAACTGGAAGTACTCAATCGAGCCCTCCGGCAACACGCTTTCCAGTGCCATCATGGCGCCAGCCAGGGCTGCGGCCAATGCCAGACCCGCCGCCACGCCGCCCCACAGATACTTCATGCCCTCATGCAGGCCGGAGGTGCGCAACCAGGCATAAAGAATGCCGATGACCAGCAAGGCCTCGACACTTTCACGCCAGACGACAAACAGAATATTGGCCATTATTTTCCTTTGTCACGCCCGTTTCAGCGGGCATGGTCTTTGCATATTTGATATTAATGCGATCTATTCTCATTATTATTCTGGATTGTAACGTGCAGGGCAAGCACAAGTGTTGGGGCGAGTTATGTCAAACGAGAACGCCTGCCCCTGTGCGAGAATCGTGGTTATGACACATACATTTCTTTCGGCCCTTGTGCTGTTGTTGCTGGTAACCGATCCACTGGGTGGTTTGCCGCTATTCGTCTCGCTGCTCAAGACCGTGCCGCGTGAGCGTCGCGTCAAAGTGATCGTGCGGGAGACGCTGATCGCGTTCCTGATCCTGCTGGCATTCATGGTGTTCGGGCAGGCGTTTTTGCGGGTCATGCATTTGTCCGAAACCTCGCTGGGTATTGCCGGAGGCATCATTCTGTTTCTGATCGCGCTGCGCATGGTTTTCCCCAAGCCGGAAGGGGTTTTCGGCGATAACGATCTGAACGGCGAGCCCTTTATCGTGCCGCTGGCGGTGCCGTTGCTGGCTGGCCCATCGGCCTTGGCCACCGTGCTGCTGCTGGTTTCACACGACCCGGACCGTATCTGGGAATGGGCAGGCGCGCTGGCGCTGACCATGCTGGTGTGCGGGCTGACCTTGTTGTTTTCCGAGCGCATCAGCTACTGGCTGGGCGAGCGCCTGACGCAGGCGTTTGAACGGTTGATGGGGCTGATCCTCACCGCCATTGCGGTCGAAATGCTGCTGGCCGGCATTCGCACCTGGTTATCCACCCTGCACTGACCCGGCGTCGCATGCGGGCGGCCTGCTACAATTACGGCTTGGGCGTGCTCACCGCGCCCGCATCCTGTTTCTGATCTCATATTCCAGATATTCGATTTTGATACACAGAGGAACACACCATGACGCAAAACGAACTGAAAGAAGCCGTAGGGCGCGCCGCGCTGCAATACATTCCGGACGATTGCATTGTGGGTGTGGGTACCGGCTCGACAGCCAATTACTTTATTGACGCACTGGGCAGCATCAAGGGCCGTATCAAGGGCGCGGTGTCTTCGTCCGAAGCCAGCGTGCAACGGCTCAAGGGCTTGGGCATTGAAGTGTTTGATCTGAACAGCATCGACAAACTGCCGGTGTATGTAGATGGCGCAGACGAGATCAACCATCAACTGCAGATGATCAAAGGCGGTGGTGCAGCGCTAACCCGCGAGAAGATTGTTTCGGCGGTGGCGGAGAAATTCATCTGTATCGCCGACGAAAGCAAATATGTCACCGTTTTGGGCAAGTTCCCGCTGCCGGTGGAGGTGATCCCGATGGCGCGTTCTTACGTGGCACGAGAGATCGTCAAGCTGGGCGGGCATCCGTCTTATCGCGAAGGCGTGGTCACCGACAATGGCAACATCATTCTGGATGTACATGGCTGGCAGATTGGCGAGCCAACCAAACTGGAAACCCAGCTGAACCAGATCGTCGGCGTGGTCACCAACGGCCTGTTTGCAGTACGTCGTGCCGATGTACTGTTGCTGGGCACGGCTACGGGTGTGCAGACCTATAAATAACCGTGCGAGCGATGGCGGCCTGCGGCGCTTACTGGCACTCGCAACCGCCATTGTTTCTTGTGCGGGTGACTTGCAACATATTGGTAACAAAGGCGTGTTATGTTACCGGGCTTAATAAACCGCACGCTGTCGGAGATGGGCTAAATGGCCGAACACATTTCAAAGCAATTCGATACTGAACTGGAAGCAATCCGCTCCAACGTACTGGGCATGGCTGGCCTGGTGGAAGAGCAGGTTCGTCTTGCAATGGAAGCACTGGCCACGGGTGATCTGGTCATCGTAAACAAGGTGCTCGAGCAAGAAGAGCGCGTTAACGCCATGCACGTGCAACTGGACGACATGTGTATCCACATGATCGCCCGTCGCCAACCGGCTGCCGGTGACCTGCGCATGGTCATGACCGTGATCAAGTCGGTAGAAGATCTGGAGCGCATTGGCGACAAAGCCTCACGCATTTGCCAGCGCGCCAAAAACATCTACGACAGTGGTCGTCTGCAAGTACCACGTTTCAACGAACTGAACCACATTGCTGAAGACGCGCTGGATATGTTGTCCAAGGCGCTGGATGCCTTCGCTCGCCTGGACGCCATCCAAGCCACGCAGGTCATTCGCGATGACAACCGCCTGGATGAAGAATACCGCGGCCTGCAACGTCAGCTGATTACGCTGATGATGGAAGACCCGCGCACCATTTCGCTGACCCTGGATATCCTGTGGATTGCCAAGGCGATTGAGCGCATTGGCGATCTGGCGGTGAACGTGGCCGAGCAAGTGGTGTTCCTGGTCAAAGGCCAGGATATCCGCCACAAATCGCAAGAAGAAGTCGAGCGTCTGGTATTGGCACCTCGCGACGGCGAATAATCTCTGGCCGGCCCTTCGGGTTGGTGAGACAGAAAAAGCGGCTTTCGGGCCGCTTTTTTCTTGCCTGCCAGATATCCCTGACTATCCATTGTGCATTTCGGCGATTGCCAGCGCCCGGCGGGTTCGCTATGTTGCTTACGCATCTGGCCGATACCCCACTATTCTGAGTACGCAGCCTTTCCGGAGTTGGAAAACACATGTTTGACGATGATCTGATCGCCGCAGTTGATCTGGGCTCCAACAGTTTTCGCTTGCAGGTGGCGCGCTCGCTGGAAAACACGGTAGTGCCGCTGGATACCTTCAAGGAAACCGTGCGCCTTGGCGCCGGGCTGGATGCGCGCAATTACCTGACGCCCCAAGCCCAGCAACAAGCGCTGGCGGCGTTGGCGCGGTTTGGTGAGCGTCTGCGTGGCATGCGCCCGGAACAAGTGCGGGCGGTGGCGACCAATACTTTCCGGGTTGCCAAGAACGGCCAGGAGTTTTTGCCGCTGGCCGAAGCAGCGCTGGGTTTTCCCATCGAAATCATCGGGGGCCGCGAAGAAGCACGGTTGATTTATCTGGGTGCATCACACAGCCTGCCGTCCTCGCGAGAAAAACGCCTGGTGGTGGATATCGGCGGTGGCTCCACCGAGTTCATCGTTGGCCGCCAGCATGCGCCGCTGATTACCGAAAGTACGCTGATGGGCTGTGTGTCCTGGAGCTTGCGGTTTTTTCCGGATGGCGTCATCACGCCAGACCGCCTTGCTGCCGCCGAGATTGCGGCGGGTGAGGTCATCCAGCCACTGGAGCAAGAGTTCCACTCGCGCCACTGGGATATGGCGATCGGTACCTCTGGCACTGCGCGTTCGCTGGCCGACGTGATGGAACTGAACGATATCGCCAGCGGTGGCATTACCCGTGGCGGGCTGAGCAAAATTCGCCACATTCTGCTTGAGGCCGGGCACGTAGATAAGGTCAAACTGAATGGCTTGCGCGATGATCGCCGTCCGGTGCTGGCAGGCGGTTTTGCCATCATGGCTGCGGTATTCGATTTGCTGGCCATTGAGCGCATGCAGATTACCCAAGGCGCGCTGCGCGATGGCGTGCTGTATGACCTGCTGGGTCGCCACGGCCAGCATGACGTGCGTTCGCAAACAGTGACCGGATTTTTACGACGTTATCACACCGATGCAGCGCAGGCGCAGCGAGTGGCCGCATTGGCGCAAAGTCTGGCCGCAGATTTGCCGCAGGTGAACGAAGCGCTGGCACTGGATGTATATTACGCAGCCATGTTGCACGAAGTGGGCCGGGCGATTTCGCATACCAGTTATCACAAGCATTCCGCCTACATCCTGCAGCATTCCGATATGCCAGGATTCTCGCGGCGTGAACAAGCGCAACTGGCGTCGCTGGCGCTGGCCCAGCGCGGCAAACTGGAAAAAGCCGGCAAGCCATCGGGCGAAGCGCTCTGGCAAGCCGTGCTGGCGCTGCGGCTGGCGTGTATCGTGCACCGCGCCCGCAACGATGATGTGGGCCCGGATTGCCGCTTAAGCACCAATGGCAAGCGCTATACCCTGAGTTTTGAGTCGGGCTGGCTGGCCGCACGGCCGCTCACCCGGCACGCATTGATCGAGGAAACACACGCATGGCAAACCGTAGGGCACGAGCTGGCAATCGTCGAACACAACGTATAAGACAACATCCCCGCGCCGATAAAGCTGGTTTGCAGCCAGGTACGCTGCTGTACGTGGGCAAGGAACTGACTCAGCCGACGCTGGCGACGCTGACCGAGTTCGGCCCGGAGCCGGACGATCTGCACGAATCCGCGCTTGTTGACGTGCAATGCCATCTGCCCGCGCCGCGTGAAGGCCACACCATCTGGATCAACGTGCATGGTCTGGCCAATACTGAGTTCGTCAAAACAATTGGTCGCCATTTCGGCTTGCACCCGCTGGTGCAGGAAGACATCCTGAACACCGAGCAGCGTGCCAAGGTCGAGGTTTACCAGGGTTATTTGTTCATCACTGCTCGGCTGGTGCATGCCGATGAAACGGCCAATATCGAGAGCGAGCAAATCTCGATCGTCTTGGGCCCGCATTACGTGCTGACTTTCCAGGAGAGGCCAACCGGCTCGTTCAAAGGCATACGGGAAGCACTGCAGAACGAGCAATCGCAACTGCGACGGTTGGGCGCAGATTATCTGGTGTACTCGTTGCTGGACAAACTGGTTGACCGGTATTTCACCGTGCTCGAAGCAGTGGGTGAGCGCATCGAAGCTGTTGAAGACAGTTTTGAAGATGGTCCCGGACCAGATCATCTTGGGGAAATCCAGAGCCTGCGGCGGTCTTTGCTGGCGGTAAAACGTGGACTGTGGCCATTGCGGGAGATGATCAACACGCTGCAGCGCGACGAGCCGGATTTTTTCCGCAATGAAACCCAGCTCTATCTGCGTGATGTGTACGACCACACCGTGCAATTGATCGAAAGCGTTGAAGCGCTGCGCGATCTGGTCGGCAGCTTGCAAGATACCTATCTGTCTTTGCAGTCGCATCGCATGAATCTGCAAATGCGGGTGCTGACGGTGATCACCACCATCTTCATGCCGTTGTCTTTGCTGGCCGGGATCTACGGCATGAATTTCGAGAATATGCCGGAACTGCATACGCACAATGGCTACTTTGTGCTGATTGGCGTGATGCTCGCCATTGCGCTGGCGCTGACTGGATTCTTTAAATATCGGCGCTGGTTCTAACCGGTATTGCGGGCTCGGCCCGGCGCCAGCTGCGCGCCGGGTTAGCGGTTAAACAACCAGACCGAAGCGAAGATGCCGATCATCATCAGCGCAATGCCCACCTTGGCAATTGCTCCCAGCAATAATCCCAGCCAGGTAGCAACACCGGCTTTGCCCGCCTGTACCAGATCACGCCGCGCATAGAGTTCACCTAACGCCGCACCAATAAACGGGCCAAGAATCAATCCCGGAATGCCGGCGAACATCCCCGCCAGCGAGCCCAATATGGCGCCCGATACCGCCAGTTTGCTTGCTCCGGCTTTTTTCGCTCCCAAAGCCCCGGCCATCCAGTCCAGCGCCGCCGAAAGCAATACCAGCGCAAACAGTATTCCCAGCGTGATATAGCCGACGCGAGTAAATGCGGTGATCCATGCGGCAATCAGCATGCCGAAAAACAGGAACGGTGTGCCCGGCAAGAGCGGGAACACCGTGCCAATCAGGCCGGTAATCATCAAACCAAAGGCGAGCAACCACCACCAGATATTGCCGTCTGCGATCATTGTTTCGGTCATTGTTGGTCTCGCCTGTGGATCAATCGGTTAGCACTGACGTTAGCACAGCACCCGAAAATGCGAAGTGTTAGGGGTAATAAAAAAACGGCACTGAATGGAGTCAGTGCCGTTTTTTTTCTGTTAGCGATGTTTGCCAAAACTTAGTGCTGCTTGCTTTGCCCGCGGGAGGACCACCAGAACAGATGCAGGCCAAGCAAGATCATCGGAATAGACAACCACTGGCCCATCGACAAGTGCATGGCCAGCAAGCCGAGGAAGTCATCTGGCTCGCGCGTATATTCGACACAGAAGCGGCACAGACCATAACCAAACATGAACAGCCCGGAAATCTGTCCTACCTTGCGTGGTTTTGACGAGTAGCCATACAGCACCACAAACAGCAGCAGACCTTCGGTCAGCATTTCATACAGTTGGGACGGATGACGCGGCAACATACCGTATTGGACCAGCCATTGCTGCAGCTGGGGATCGCGCAACGCAGCGGCGTTATCGGCGCTGGCGGCACTGGGAAAACCCATCGCCCAAGGCAGCGTTGGTGCGGTAACGCGGCCCCACAGCTCGCCATTGATAAAGTTACCCATCCGGCCGAAGAACAAACCGAGCGGGACCAGCGGCGCAATAAAGTCGGTCACGGCAAAGAAACGTCGTCCGGTTTTGTGCGCAAAGAACCAGACTGCCACCAGAACACCGATAAAGCCGCCATGAAAGGACATGCCGCCTTCCCAGACTTTGACGATATCGAACGGATGGCTGAAATAAAAATCCGGCTTGTAGAACAATACGTACCCGAGACGCCCGCCCAGAATCACCCCGAGTACGCCATAGAACAGCAGGTCGTCCAGTTCGCTCAATTGCCAGCCGGCGGGGCGTCCCAGCTTGATACGGCGGCGCCCGAGCAACAAAAACAGCAAGAAGCCGAGCAGGTACATCAACCCGTACCAGTGGATCGCAATCGGTCCTGCTTGCAGGGCGATCGGGTTGAAATGCGGGTGAATTAGCATGTGGGGCAGGCTTTTGGATAAAATCGGGCATTATACAGCAACGCCTTTTTGCCCAAATGCGCCACGAGCCTGTTTGAGCATGTTTAATTTATCGAGCTGCAGCTACCTGACCGGGGTCCCGTTGTTGCTCGTCGCATTGATCGATCACTCGTTTAAACTACGGCTTCAGCTGCATATTTGATGCAGTCGATGCCAATCCGGTTTCAAGGACCCGTCTTATGCCAGCCTATCGTTCCCGCACTTCCACCCACGGTCGCAACATGGCCGGAGCCCGCGCGCTGTGGCGCGCCACCGGTATGAAGGACGACGATTTCGGCAAGCCGATCATCGCCATCGCCAACTCGTTCACCCAGTTTGTTCCAGGCCACGTGCATTTGCATAACCTCGGCCAACTGGTTGCCCGCGAGATTGAAAAAGCCGGTGGGATTGCCAAAGAATTCAACACCATCGCCGTGGATGACGGTATCGCCATGGGCCACGGCGGCATGCTGTACAGCCTGCCCAGCCGCGATCTGATCGCCGACTCGGTGGAATATATGGTGAACGCCCACTGCGCCGACGCGCTGGTGTGCATCTCCAACTGCGACAAAATCACCCCGGGTATGTTGATGGCCGCATTGCGGCTCAATATTCCGGTGGTCTTCATCTCCGGCGGCCCGATGGAAGCCGGCAAGGTAGATTGGCGCGGTGAAGAGCGCCATGTGGATTTGATCGACGCCATGATCGAAGCTGCCAACCCGAATGTGACGGATGCAGAAGTTGCCGCAATGGAGCGCTCTGCCTGCCCAACCTGTGGCTCTTGCTCCGGCATGTTCACCGCCAACTCCATGAACTGCCTGACTGAAGCGCTGGGTTTGTCGCTGCCGGGCAATGGCTCGCTGCTGGCTACCCACGCGGACCGTAAGCAACTGTTCTTGCAGGCTGGCCGTACCGTGGTTGAACTGGCTCGTCGCTACTACGAGCAAGATGATGAGTCTGTGCTGCCGCGCAATATCGCCACCGTGGCTGCCTTTGAAAATGCCATGAGCCTGGATGTCGCCATGGGCGGCTCCACCAATACCGTGCTGCATTTGCTGGCTGCGGCCAACGAAGCCGGCATTGATTTCAAAATGGCACAAATCGACCAGATCAGCCGCCGTGTACCGTGCCTGGCCAAGGTGGCTCCGGCCTCGCAGAAGTACCACATGGAAGACGTGCATCGTGCTGGCGGCGTGATGGCCATTCTGGCCGAGCTTGATCGCGCGGGCCTGATCAACCGCGACATCCCGACCGTGCACTCGGCTACGATGGCCGAAGCCATGGCCAAGTGGGACATCGTCGGTGCTGCTGCGGATAGCGTGGCACATCATTTCTACCGTGCGGCACCGGGTGGCATCCCGACGACCATCGCGTTCTCGCAATCCATGCGCTACCCAAGCCTGGATGATGACCGCGCCGGTGGCTGTATCCGCAGCAAAGAAAACGCCTACAGCCAGGATGGCGGCCTTGCTGTGTTGTACGGCAATATCGCCGAGCGTGGTTGCATCGTTAAAACCGCGGGTGTGGATGACTCCATCCTCAAGTTCTCAGGGCGTGCGCGCGTGTTCCTGAGCCAGGACGAAGCGGTTGAAGCCATCCTCGCAGATCAGGTTGTGGCGGGCGACGTGGTTGTCATCACCTACGAAGGCCCCAAGGGCGGCCCGGGCATGCAGGAAATGCTCTACCCAACCTCGTATCTCAAATCCAAGGGTCTGGGCAAAGCCTGCGCCTTGCTGACTGACGGCCGCTTCTCTGGCGGTACCTCGGGCCTGTCAATCGGTCACTGCTCACCAGAAGCGGCAGAAGGCGGCGCGATTGGTCTGGTACTGGAAGGCGATACCATCGACATCGATATCCCCAACCGTACCATCCAGCTGCGTGTCAGCGACGAAGAACTGGCCCATCGCCGCGCCAAAATGGAAGCGAAGGGCAAGGATGCGTGGAAGCCAGTCGGACGAGAACGTTTTGTCAGCGCGGCACTGCGAGCCTATGCGGCGATGACCACCAGTGCCGATACCGGCGCGGTGCGCGATGTATCGCAGGTTGAACGCAAGTAAGCGGATTAGGACCTGAAGGCAGGGTTCAGCCTGAAATAGAAGACGGGATCGGGCAACCATCCCGTTTTCTTTTGCCTTAACTTAGTCTTTGATGGGGCTTATTGAATTGAGTGCGCCAACCAAACGTGGTCCCAAAAAGCCAGTTTCAGCTGCGCCCGACTCAATTATGCAGGCCGTACTGGCAGTTGTTGCCCAGATTCCATATGGACGAGTCGCCACGTACGGGCAGATTGCGAAACTTGCTGGCTATCCGCGTCATTCCCGCATGGTCGGTCGCGCGCTTTCGCAGACCATTCTGGAAGTGCCGTGGCATCGTGTGTTAAACCACAAAGGCGAAATCAGCTCCCGCGGGCTGGACGGGCATGATGACCTGCAGCGAGTGCTGCTGGAGGAAGAGGGGGTGGTTTTCAATCTACCAGGAAGGGTGGATTTGCGAAAATTTGGATGGTGGGCTGGCCGGGAATAAAAAATGCCGCATTTCTGCGGCATTTTTTATTCACTAATTATGCTTTTACTGAAAAGTAATATAAGAGTTGTACGGGGATGCCGGCAGCACGCAAGTCGTGACATCTGTATTCAGTACCGGCAGGCGGAACGTGGACTGAGCCGTGGTTTGCGAGCCTTGTACTGTGGTGCTGGCGCGCAGCCGTGAAACAATCCAAATTGCATTGGACTTCAGGTATGTGTACGTGAAGGATGCACGACCATTCGCGTCGGTGGTTACAGTTGCCGGGATGGTGCCTGCTGCCGAGTTTGGTGGAATTAATGTTGAGCGTGCAGGTGTAAACACCGTCGAAGTCACGCTGGTCGGCGTCGAGCCACTGGCAAACTTGGTCAGCAAGCCTTCTTGCGAAAAGGTTGTATCATTCAGGCGAAGCAGATTGCCGATTTCACCTGCGTCGGCTACGAGATTTTCGTTGGCATCTTCGTTTGCGAATGTGGCCTCAAGCGTGCAAGGCTCACCAATCGAATATGCGACTGGCCAGACAGACAACGAAACTACAGTATTCGCCATCGGATTGCCGTTCGAATCGGCAACAATGACCGACATCGGCAGTTGATACGCAGTGTTGTCAGTTGTTGATGCGATAACACTCGACTGACCAATTGCTACAGATGCCGAGGTCCCCCCGATTACAATATTCGCTGGCGTAATAGAAGCAATGGTGGACCCATTTGGCAGGAGTGCCGTTGCCGTGACGTGAATTGGCGAACCTTGGGTTGTTGGTAATGTACCAGAGGTGAACGTAGCAGTTGCGACACCCATTGGGGAGGAGCCAGTCACAACAACTTGCGGCGACACGGCTTCACCGCCGCCGGGCATGCCGGTCATGGAGAATGAAACCGGGACGCCTGCAACGCCATTACCACCGCTGTCAGTTACTTTTACTGTCAAAGTCGAAGTATTAACAGTACCGCCAACAGTGGATGGAGCAAGTACAGCCGGCAGCGCTTGTATGGAAATCGCGGTGGCTGAGTTTGCAGCAGAACTAACGGCAATGGTGATGTTGCTGCTAGTTGTCGGATTGGCAGTGTCGTAGGCTGAAATGCTGGCGATGCCTGCGGTGCTAGATTGGAATGTAGTTGTTGCTACCCCTCCGCTGACCGCGACAAGGAGGTGGTTCTGACCGCTGGATCCCAATGTGCCGTTGGACGATACAAATTGGACCTGTGACGCTGACGGTGCGCTCACGGTCAGCGTCACAGAGGCATTGGTCTGAGTCGCACTGGGGTTGGTCGAGGGGCTGGTAAATTGAAAGCCGGAACCTGAATTCAATGTTAGCGAGGCTGTGCTGCCTAGTGCGACTGCATTAAAGGTCACACCACCAGCAGATTTCGAAGAAACATTCACGGATGCAATACCGTTTGTGTTTGTGGTTGCGCTGGGGGCAGAGAAGGCCAGAGAGCCGGAGCCGGATGATGAAAACGTGACCACGGTATTGGGTACTACAGCCCCTGTTCCGTCGGTAACCAAGACATCAACTTCTTGTGGAGTGGCGGAAATCGAGGTGTTGGACGTGGTGGCAGTAAGTTTGGTGCCAACAACCTGGACTGCAGAGGACGAACTGACTGTACCCGAAGTGAAAGAGATAACCTGGGTGCGATTTGTGCGGTCCTGCCCAGGCGAGAAACTGATAGTGGCCGTGCCGTTGGAGCCAGTGGTTACCGTACTGGAACTCAACACGCCGGATTTTGTACTCACGCTGATTGGAATCCCTGCCATCGCTCCATTGTTGGCATCAAGCGCGGTCAGTGTCAGAGTGGCTTGATCTGTAGAGCCGCTCTTCAGGGTCGTCTTGTCCGACGAAATAACGAGGCTACTAGCGGTTGCGCTGGCAACTGGAGTGGGAGTGGGAGTGGGTGTTGGCGTCACGGTACCAACAACGTCATTCAGACTGGTGCCATCCGCCGCACCATTACAACCGCTCAAAGCCAGGACTGCCGCAAGTAGCGGTATCCCGATCATCATCAGTGCCGGCTTGGCCAGCACGTTACGTAATTTACTCACTTTAAATCCCCTTGGTTATTCTCGAGCGGCCTTGGCTGGCTGGTAAGTACCAAAAAATGCGTAATGCAAATTACTGGCGAATCGAGTAAGGGAATTAGACTTTAATGATAGTAAATTGGCAATTTGAAATAGAGAGTTGTAGCTTCTGGTATACGCATTGTATGAATACGCATCCGCTTATCGCGGAGGGGCGGCGGGCCTGAATCTCGAGTGGAAAAACGTAACGGAAAAGTGTAGGTATCTGAGGGCCGGGTGAGATGGGGGGATTGGACGTGATTGAATGGCGAAAATGAAAAAAGCCGACGCATAAGCATCGGCTTTTTAAATCTGGTGGCCAGTCGCGGAATCGAACCACGGACACGCGGATTTTCAATCCGCTGCTCTACCAACTGAGCTAACTGGCCTTCGAGAGGACCGAATTAAACACTACCCGGTTTTAGGTGTCAACACTTTTGCTAAAAAAATTAATCGGGCTGTTTTGGTCTGGTTTTTATTTTAGTTTTGGTATGAATAACGCGCGCGAAGCCGGGCTGTTTTGCTCGACAGTTCGGCGATGCTGCCGCCGAACGCAGTGAGGGGCTGCCGTTCGGCGATGTGTTGGTAATGAAAAAATCTCATGTTTTTCAATGGGGTGTCGTCTTTGTTGGATTTGTTGGGGGGAAAGTGTTTGACATGGTTCGGTGCGTTAGCCATAATGCGCTCCTCATTCAGGAGGGGTTCCCGAGCGGTCAAAGGGATCAGACTGTAAATCTGACGGCTCTGCCTTCGAAGGTTCGAATCCTTCCCCCTCCACCAAATTACGCGGCGTGAAGTGTTTACCCGCTCTCCCGAATGTTGGGACTATTTAAATATATACGTATTTACTTGGTTTTAAATTCGGTTAAAGCGCGGGTGTAGCTCAATGGTAGAGCAGAAGCCTTCCAAGCTTACGACGAGGGTTCGATTCCCTTCACCCGCTCCAGGATGCGCTGATGTAGCTCAGGGGTAGAGCACTCCCTTGGTAAGGGAGAGGTCGTGAGTTCAATTCTCACCATCAGCTCCATATTTTATTCGCTGGTATATTTCAGGTTCTCGAGAAGGAAATATCATGGCTAAAGAAAAGTTTGCGCGGACAAAACCGCACGTAAACGTTGGCACGATTGGTCACGTTGACCATGGCAAGACCACGCTGACGGCTGCTATCACCACGATCCTGTCCCGCAAGTTCGGTGGCGAAGCCAAGGGCTACGCCCAGATCGACAGCGCGCCGGAAGAAAAGGCTCGCGGTATCACGATCAACACCGCACACGTTGAATACGAAACCGAAAAGCGTCACTACGCACACGTTGACTGCCCGGGCCACGCTGACTATGTGAAGAACATGATCACCGGTGCTGCGCAGATGGACGGCGCGATCCTGGTGTGTTCCGCTGCTGACGGCCCTATGCCGCAAACACGTGAACACATCCTGCTGGCCCGTCAGGTGGGTGTGCCTTACATTCTGGTGTTCCTGAACAAGTGCGACATGGTTGATGATGCCGAACTGCTGGAACTGGTTGAAATGGAAGTGCGCGACCTGCTGTCGAAGTATGACTTCCCGGGCGACGACACACCGATCATCCACGGTTCCGCCATGCTGGCACTGAACGGCGACCAGTCTGAAATCGGCGAACCGGCGATCTTCCGTCTGGCTGATGCACTGGACAGCTACATCCCTGAGCCAGAGCGTGCTGTTGACGGTACGTTCCTGATGCCGGTGGAAGATGTGTTCTCGATCTCCGGTCGCGGTACTGTGGTGACTGGTCGTGTTGAGCGCGGCATCATCAAGGTTGGCGAAGAACTGGAAATCGTCGGTATCGTTCCGACTGTCAAGACCACCTGCACCGGCGTGGAAATGTTCCGCAAGCTGCTGGATCAAGGTCAGGCTGGCGACAACATCGGCGCGCTGCTGCGCGGTACCAAGCGTGAAGACGTCCAGCGTGGTCAGGTTCTGGCCAAGCCGGGTTCGATCACACCGCACACCAAGTTCACTGCAGAAATCTACGTGTTGTCGAAAGACGAAGGTGGTCGTCACACCCCGTTCTTCAGCAACTACCGTCCGCAGTTCTACTTCCGTACTACCGACGTGACTGGCGCGATCAGCCTGCCGGAAGGTACTGAAATGGTGATGCCAGGTGACAACGTGACCATCACTGTTGCCCTGATTGCACCGATCGCAATGGAACAAGGCCTGCGCTTCGCGATCCGCGAAGGTGGCCGTACCGTTGGCGCCGGTGTGGTTGCCAAGGTTCTTGAGTAAGAGGCTTCACAATTAAGGGTGGAGTGGTTTATAATTCCGCCCTTTCCCCGTAGGCGAGTAGCTCAATTGGTAGAGCACCGGTCTCCAAAACCGGGGGTTGGGGGTTCGAAACCCTCCTCGCCTGCCACGGTTTAGTTTTGGGGCCGTTTCCAGTGGGGAACGGCTCTATTTTATTTTGTAGTCCAGATAAGCAGGCTCATGGAAAGCGTCGATAAAATAAAAGTGACGGCTGCTGTAGTGTTGGTGGCTATCGGTGTGGCCGGGTTTTACCTCGTGCCTGCCAATCAGGGCGCATTACGTGTTTTGGCCGTAATTGCGGGGCTCTTGCTTGCTGCTGCCACTGTCTGGTTTTCGCAGCCTGGTCGGGATTTCGTGGACTATGCCCGCGACTCGGTCAAGGAAGCGCAAAAAGTGGTTTGGCCCACGCGAAAAGAAACCTGGCAAGTGACCGGGATTGTCTTTTTGTTCGTGGGCGTGCTCGCATTGTTTATGTGGGCTGTGGATTCAGGTCTCGCGTGGATGTTCTACGACGTGATTCTTGGGCGTAAGTAACCGCTGGCGAGGTGTTTGAATGGCTATGCGTTGGTATGTGGTACACGCCTATTCCGGCTTTGAAAAAAGTGTTCAAAAAGCGCTGAAAGAGCGCATTGAGCGCGCTGGTGTCCAGCATATGTTCGGCCAGATTCTGGTTCCGGTCGAAGAGGTGATGGAAATCAAGGATGGGCGCAAGGCGCTCACCGAGCGTAAATTCTTCCCTGGCTACGTGCTGGTGGAAATGGATATGACCGATGAAACTTGGCACTTGGTGAAATCTACTCCCAAGGTAACCGGTTTTGTGGGTGGTTCCGGCAATCGTCCGGCGCCGATCACGCAGCGTGAAGTGGATGCCATCCTGCATCAGATGCAGGAAGGTGTAGAAAAGCCCAAACCCAAGGTTCTGTTTGAGGTGGGTGAAATCCTTCGCGTTACGGATGGCCCGTTTGCAGATTTCAATGCAACCGTTGAAGACATCGATTACGACAAGAGTCGTCTGAAAGTGTCGGTGTTGATCTTTGGTCGCGCTACACCGGTTGATGTGGATTTTGGGCAGGTCGAAAAGGTTTAATCGCCGTTTCGGTTTGCAGTAGTGGTGCCCGCAAGGGCGCCTTCGGGGAGCGAAGCAATTCGCGTTATACCCATTTTGGAGAAGTATCATGGCAAAGAAAATTGTCGGCTACATCAAGCTGCAAGTGCCCGCTGGTAAAGCCAATCCGTCGCCTCCTATTGGCCCGGCTCTTGGTCAGCGTGGTCTGAACATTATGGAATTCTGCAAGGCGTTCAACGCACAGACTCAAGGTATTGAGCCTGGCCTGCCGATTCCAGTTGTAATTACTGCTTTTGCAGACAAGTCCTTCACCTTCGTGATGAAGAGCCCGCCCGCAACTATTCTGCTGAAGAAAGCTGCTGGCATCACCAAGGGTTCGCCGAAGCCACATACCGACAAGGTTGGTAAAGTGACTCGCGCTCAACTTGAAGAAATCGTCAAGACCAAACAAGCTGATTTGACAGCTGGTAGCCTGGATGCAGCCGTGCGTATTCTCGCCGGTTCCGCTCGCTCCATGGGTCTTGAAGTGGAGGGCGTGTAAATGGCTAAGATTTCCAAGCGTCTGGCGGCTCTGAAGGCCAGTGTTGATCGTAACAAGCTGTACGCAATTGATGAGGCTATCGGTCTCGTGAAGGGCGCTGCAACTGCCAAGTTCAACGAATCCATCGACGTGTCCGTAAATCTGGGCATCGATGCACGTAAGTCGGACCAGGTTGTTCGTGGTTCGGTTGTTCTGCCTAAGGGCACCGGCAAGTCGGTGCGCGTTGCTGTGTTTACGCAAGGTGCAAACGCTGAAGCCGCCAAGGCAGCTGGTGCAGAGATCGTTGGTTTCGAAGATCTGGCTGAATCGATCAAGGCCGGCAACATGGACTTCGACGTCGTTATTGCTTCCCCGGATGCAATGCGTATCGTTGGTCAACTGGGTCAGATCCTCGGTCCGCGTGGCCTGATGCCTAACCCGAAAGTGGGCACTGTGACACCTAACGTTGCTGAGGCTGTGAAGAACGCCAAGGCTGGTCAGGTTCAATATCGTACTGACAAGGCTGGTATCGTTCACGCTACTATCGGTCGCGCTTCGTTTGAAGCTGCTGATCTGCGTGCGAATCTGGCTGCACTGGTTGACGCTCTGCAAAAGGCCAAGCCTGCTGCATCCAAGGGTGTTTACCTGAAGAAGATCGCTGTATCGAGCACGATGGGTGTTGGCGTTCGCGTCGATACCGCTTCGCTCGTCGCTTAAAGAACTTTGGGCCTGACCGGCTTGTCCGGTCGGGAATGTCAAAGACCGCAGGTGCGACGCAAGTTGCTTAATGAAAGGCTGGCTGTAACAGGTCTTTATCCTGCGCAGACGGTGGTCCCAATAAATCATGGTTTTTCCATCCGTTCGCGGATGGGCTCCTGATGGACTGGTCGCCGTTTGATTGGAGGTGCGGGGTTTTCCGTGCCTGTACATAGCAAATGGAGGTAGACCTTGAGTCTCAATCTCGAAGACAAGAAGGCCGTTGTAGCTGAGATTTCGGCAGAAGTTGCCAAAGCTCAAACGCTCATCGTTGCCGAGTATCGCGGGATCGAGGTTGCCAGCATGACTCGCCTGCGCAAGCAGGCTCGTGAGTCTGGCGTGTATCTGCGTGTTCTGAAGAACACACTGGCACGCCGCGCGGTTGAAGGTACACCGTTTGCCGGTCTGGCTGACCATATGGTCGGCCCGCTGGTTTACGGTATTTCCGAAGACCCGGTTGCTGCAGCCAAGGTGTTGAACGACTTCGCCAAGAAAGATGACAAGATCGTTGTCAAGGCGGGTTCTTATGACGGTCAGGTACTGGATGCTGCTGGCGTTGCCGCCCTCGCATCGATCCCGAGCCGCGAAGAACTCCTGTCGAAGCTGCTGTATGTCATGAAAGCACCGGTTGCTGGCTTCGCCCGCGCCCTGGCTGCTCTGGCAGAAAAGCAAGGCGGTTCCGCGCCTGCTGCAGAAGCTCCGGCCGAAGCAGAAGCTGTTTAACCCGATTTCGATTCAATTCAAGAATTTCAGGAGTATTACCAAATGGCATTGTCCAAAGAAGATATCCTCGAAGCCGTTGCTGGCTTGACCGTTATGGAACTGAACGACCTGGTTAAGGCGTTCGAAGAAAAGTTTGGCGTTTCCGCTGCTGCTGTTGCAGTTGCTGGTCCTGCTGGCGCCGGCGCTGCTGCTGCCGTTGAAGAAAAGACCGAATTTGACGTTATCCTGACTGGCGCTGGTGCTCAGAAGGTTGCTGTTATTAAGGTTGTGCGTGAAGTAACTGGTCTGGGCCTGAAAGAAGCTAAAGACCTGGTTGACGGCGCACCGAAGCCAGTTAAGGAAGGCGTTGCCAAGGCTGACGCTGAAGCCATCCAGAAGAAACTGGTTGAGGCTGGCGCTACTGCCGAGGTGAAGTAATCGTCCTCTGGACGTTTGTAAAGGCAGGCGGAGTAATCCGCCTGCCCTTTTGCGTTTGTTGAAATCGAGTTTTTGGCTGTTGATAACTGCCCATTCCGGGCGGTGCAACGCAGTTGATAAACCGGAAACCGTTTTACCCGGCTAGTGGCGGGCTGCGATTTGCGGTTTGTCTTCTGCGCCTTACTCCATGGAGAGCTTGTGAGTATGAATTACTCGTTCACTGAGAAGAAACGCATTCGTAAGAGCTTTGCAAAGCGCGCGAACGTTCTCGACGTTCCGTTCTTGCTGGCTACCCAGATTGACTCGTATAACGAGTTCATTCAGTTGGGCACTGCGATTGCCGACCGTACCGTTGTCGGCCTTCAGGCTGCGTTCACATCCATTTTTCCGATTGTGTCGCACAACGAGAATGCGCGTCTTGAGTTCGTCCATTATGTATTGGGCGAGCCACCGTTTGACGTGATCGAATGTCAGCAGCGTGGTATCACGTTTGCTGCGCCTTTGCGTGCGCGTGTTCGCCTTGTGATCATGGATCGCGAAGCAGCCAAGCCGACCGTCAAGGAAGTTAAAGAACAAGACGTGTACTTCGGCGAAATCCCGCTGATGACACGTAACGGTTCGTTTGTGATCAACGGCACCGAGCGTGTCATTGTGTCGCAGCTGCACCGCTCGCCGGGCGTGTTCTTTGAGCACGACAAGGGCAAGACTCACAGCTCGGGCAAGCTACTGTTCTCGGCACGGATTATTCCGTACCGCGGCTCGTGGCTGGACTTCGAGTTCGACCCGAAGGACTTGCTGTTCTTCCGGATCGACCGTCGTCGCAAGATGCCGGTTTCCATCCTGCTCAAGGCGCTGGGTTACACGCCAGAACGCATGCTGGAAGAGTTCTATGACACCGACACCTTCCGTATGGGCAAAGACGGCCTGTTCATGGAGCTGGTGCCGGAACGCCTGAAGGGCGACGTTGCAAAGTTTGATATCGTTGCTGAAGACGGCAAGGTGCTGGTCCAGAAAGACAAGCGCATTACCGCCAAGAGTATTCGCGATATCCAGACTGCTGGTCTGAAGCAACTGGCCGTGCCGGTAGACTTCCTGATCGGTCGCGTTGCTGCGCACAACGTGGTTCACCCGGAAACCGGTGAAATCATCCTGCGTGGTAATGACGAGATCACTGAAGAAACCGTCATCAAGTTTGATCAAGCAGGCGTGCCAGAAGTGCGCGTGCTGTACATCAACGACCTGGATCAAGGCGCGTACATTGCTGCCAGCTTGCGCAATGACGACGTCGCTGACCAGTACGCTGCCAAGGTTGCCATCTATCGCATGATGCGTCCTGGTGAGCCGCCGACCGAAGATGCAGTGGAAGCACTGTTCCGCGGTTTGTTCTTCACTGAAGATCGCTACGATCTGTCGGCTGTGGGCCGCATGAAGTTCAACCGTCGCGCTTATCCGGATCGTCTGGAAGAAAAAGCACCGGGCTGGCAACGCAAGTTCTACGAACGCGTTGGTCCGCAAGGTCTGGAAGGCCACGGCATTCTGTCGGTTGACGACATCATCGCTGTGATCGGCATCCTGATCGAACTGCGTAACGGCCGTGGCGAAGTGGACGACATCGATCACTTGGGTAACCGTCGTGTGCGTTCAGTTGGCGAATTGGCCGAGAACCAGTTCCGTGCCGGTCTGGTGCGGGTTGAGCGCGCGGTCAAAGAACGTCTGTCGCAAGCCGAATCCGACAACCTGATGCCGCATGACCTGATCAATGCCAAGCCGGTTTCGGCCGCAATCAAAGAGTTCTTCGGTTCGTCGCAACTGTCGCAGTTTATGGATCAGACCAACCCGCTCTCGGAAATCACGCACAAGCGTCGTGTTTCTGCTCTGGGCCCAGGTGGTTTGACTCGTGAACGTGCTGGCTTTGAAGTGCGTGACGTGCATCCGACTCACTACGGTCGTGTTTGCCCGATTGAAACACCGGAAGGCCCGAACATTGGTCTGATTAACTCGTTGTCTTGCTACGCTCGCACCAACGAATACGGTTTCCTTGAGACTCCGTATCGCAAAGTGATCGACAGCAAGGTTACCGACCAGATCGAATACCTGTCCGCGATTGAAGAAGGCAAGTATGTCATTGCTCAGGCTAACGCCGAGCTGGACGCTGCCGGTACTTTGATTGATGACATGGTCACTTGCCGTGAACATGGCGAAACCATTATCGCCACGCCGGATCGCGTGCAGTACATGGACGTGGCACCAAGCCAGATCGTGTCGGTTGCTGCTTCGCTGATTCCGTTCCTGGAACACGATGATGCGAACCGTGCGTTGATGGGTTCGAACATGCAACGTCAGGCTGTACCTTGCCTGCGCGCTGAAAAGCCAATGGTTGGTACCGGTATCGAACGCACTTGTGCGGTTGACTCGGGTACGGCTGTAGCGGCACTGCGCGGCGGCGTGGTCGACTTTGTCGATGCAACGCGTATCGTTATTCGTGTGAACGATGATGAAACGCCAGCAGGTGAAACCGGTGTAGATATCTACAATCTGACCAAATTCACCCGTTCCAACCAGAACACCAACATCAACCAGCGTCCAGTTGTTGAGCGTGGCGACCGCATTGCCAAGGGCGATGTGATTGCCGACGGCGCTTCGACCGATCTGGGTGAAATGGCGCTGGGTCAGAACATGACCATCGCGTTCATGCCGTGGAATGGTTACAACTTCGAAGATTCGATCTTGATCTCCGAGAAGGTGGTTGCAGAAGATCGCTACACCTCGATCCACATCGAAGAACTTTCGGTGATGGCGCGTGATACCAAGCTCGGGCCTGAAGAAATTACCCGTGATATCTCCAATCTGTCCGAGCGCATGCTGGGCCGTCTGGATGAGTCCGGTGTGGTTTACATCGGGGCTGAAGTTGAAGCCGGCGACGTGCTGGTCGGCAAGGTAACACCTAAGGGTGAAACCCAGCTGACACCAGAAGAAAAGCTGCTGCGCGCCATCTTCGGTGAAAAAGCGTCTGACGTTAAAGACACTTCGCTGCGCGTGCCTTCAGGCATGACCGGTACCGTGATCGACGTGCAGGTGTTTACTCGTGAAGGCGTGGAGCGCGACAAGCGTGCCCAGGCCATTATCGATGAGCAACTGCGTCGCTATCGCACTGACTTGAACGATCAACTGCGTATCGTTGAAAACGACTTGTTCGAGCGTATTGAGCGCATGATCGTTGGTAAGGTTGTGAACGGTGGTCCGAAGCGTCTTGCCAAGGGTGCTGAAATCACCAAGGAATACCTGGCCGATCTGACCCCGCGTCAAGACTGGTTCGATATTCGTCTGGCTGATGAAGATGCTGCCCGCCAACTGGAATCGATGAAAGATCTGGTTGCGCAAATGAAGGCCGACTTTGATCTGCGCTTTGAAGACAAGAAGCGCAAGCTCACCCAGGGCGATGAACTGCCGCCAGGCGTGATCAAGATGGTCAAGGTGTACGTGGCTGTGAAGCGTCGCCTGCAACCGGGCGACAAGATGGCCGGTCGTCACGGTAACAAGGGTGTGGTTTCGAAGATTCTGCCGGTTGAAGATCTGCCGTACATGGCTGATGGTACAACAGTGGACATCGTGCTGAACCCGCTGGGCGTGCCGTCGCGGATGAACATTGGCCAGATTCTGGAAGTCCACCTCGGTTGGGCGGCCAAGGGTATCGGTCAACGTATCGACAACATGCTGCGTGAACAACGCGCTGTGGCCGAAGTGCGCGAATACCTGGACAAGATCTACAACTCGACCGGCAAGCAAGAAGACATTGCTGGTCTGGCTGATAACGAAGTCCTGCGTCTGGCCGGTGGTCTGCGTAAGGGGATGGCGTTTGCCAGCCCGGTGTTTGATGGCGCGAAGGAAAGCGAAATCCACACTATGCTGGAACTGGCTTACCCGGATGAAGACCCACGCACGCAACTGCTGGACTTCAATTCGAGCAAGACCCAGATGCAGCTGTTTGATGGCCGCACAGGTGAGCCGTTTGAACGTAAGGTATCCGTCGGTGTCATGCACTATCTGAAACTGCATCACCTGGTTGATGACAAGATGCATGCCCGTTCCACTGGTCCGTACTCGCTGGTAACGCAACAGCCGCTGGGTGGTAAAGCCCAGTTCGGTGGTCAGCGCTTCGGGGAAATGGAAGTTTGGGCACTGGAAGCATACGGCGCGGCGTACACCCTGCAGGAAATGCTGACTGTGAAGTCTGATGATGTGAACGGCCGGACCAAGGTCTACGAGAACATCGTCAAGGGCGACCACCGTATCGACGCCGGCATGCCGGAATCCTTCAATGTGTTGGTGAAGGAAATCCGCTCGCTTGGTATTGATATCGATCTGGAAACGAACTGAACCATGTGAGGTGTGAGGGGTGCCCGCCGCGGATTGCGAGCAGGTACCTCACACCTGACTTCCTCACCCTCACAGGAGAAAGATAGAGATGAAAGGCTTACTCGAACTCTTCAAGCAAGTCACTCAGGACGAAGAATTTGACGCGATCAAGATTGGTCTGGCGTCGCCGGAGAAAATCCGTTCGTGGTCCTATGGTGAAGTGAAGAAGCCGGAAACCATCAACTATCGTACGTTCAAGCCTGAACGCGATGGTCTGTTTTGCGCTCGTATTTTCGGGCCAATCAAAGATTACGAATGCTTGTGCGGTAAGTACAAGCGTCTGAAGCACCGTGGTGTGATCTGCGAAAAGTGCGGCGTTGAAGTCACGCTGTCCAAAGTTCGCCGTGAACGCATGGGCCACATTGAACTGGCTAGCCCAGTCGCGCACATCTGGTTCCTGAAGAGCCTGCCGTCGCGTCTGGGTATGGTGCTGGATATCGCCCTGCGCGATATCGAACGTGTTCTGTATTTCGAAGCATTCATCGTGACTGAGCCGGGTATGACCCCGCTGCAGCGCGGTCAACTGCTGACCGAAGAAGACTACTTCGACAAGGTTGAAGAGTACGGCGACGAATTCGTGGCGTTGATGGGAGCGGAAGGTATCCGTGAACTGCTGCGCAATCTGGATGCCGACAACGAAATCGCCACCCTGCGTGCCGAACTCGAATCGACCTCGTCCGAAACCAAGATCAAGAAGATCGCCAAGCGTCTGAAAGTGCTCGAGGCATTCCACAAGTCGGGCATCAAGCCGGACTGGATGGTGCTGGAAGTACTGCCAGTGCTGCCGCCAGAACTGCGTCCGCTGGTGCCGCTGGATGGTGGCCGTTTCGCGACCTCTGATCTGAATGATCTGTATCGTCGCGTGATCAACCGGAACAACCGTCTGAAGCGTCTGCTGGAATTGCGCGCGCCGGATATTATCGTGCGCAACGAAAAGCGCATGTTGCAAGAGTCCGTTGATTCGCTGCTGGATAACGGTCGTCGCGGTAAGGCTATGACTGGCGCCAACAAGCGTCCGCTGAAGTCGCTGGCTGACATGATCAAGGGTAAGGGCGGTCGTTTCCGTCAGAACTTGCTGGGTAAGCGCGTTGACTACTCGGGTCGTTCGGTTATTACCGTTGGTCCATACCTGCGTCTGCATCAGTGCGGCCTGCCGAAACTGATGGCACTGGAACTGTTCAAGCCGTTCATCTTCCATCGTCTGGAAGTCATGGGTCTGGCTACCACCATCAAAGCGGCCAAGAAAATGGTCGAATCGCAAGAAGCGGTGGTGTGGGACATTCTGGAAGAAGTGATTCGCGAACATCCGATTCTGCTGAACCGTGCGCCTACGCTGCACCGTTTGGGCATTCAGGCGTTCGAGCCGGTTCTGATCGAAGGCAAGGCTATCCAACTGCACCCACTCGTCTGCGCGGCCTTCAACGCCGACTTTGACGGTGACCAGATGGCTGTCCACGTTCCGTTGTCGCTGGAAGCGCAAATGGAAGCCCGCACGCTGATGCTGGCCTCCAACAACGTGCTGTCGCCAGCCAACGGCGAGCCGATCATTGTGCCGTCGCAGGATATCGTGCTGGGTCTGTACTACATGACTCGCGAAGCGGTGAATGCTGCAGGTGAAGGCATGTCGTTTATCGACGTGAAAGAAGCCCAGCGCGCTTACGAGAACAAGGTTGTAACCCTGCAGTCGCGCGTTTCCGTGCGCCTGAAAGAATGGTTCAAGGACGAGGGCGGTGAGTGGCAGAGCAAGATGGTGCGTCGCGAGACCACCGTCGGCCGTGCCATCCTGTCGGAAATCTTGCCTAAGGGCCTGGACTTCAGCTACATCAACAAGTCGCTGAAAAAGAAAGAAATTGGTCGTTTGATCAATGCATCGTTCCGTCGTTGCGGTCTGAAAGACACTGTCGTGTTTGCTGACCAATTGATGTACACCGGTTTCGCGTACTCCACGCGTGGTGGTGTGTCGATTTGCGTCGATGACATGCTGATCCCGGCCAAGAAAATTGAACTGCTGGCTGCAGCACACTCCGAAGTGAAGGAAATCGAACAACAGTACAGCTCCGGTCTGGTTACCCAGGGCGAGCGTTACAACAAGGTTGTTGATATCTGGGGTCGTGCCGGTGACCAGATCGCCAAGGCGATGATGGAGCAGTTGGGTAAAGAGAAAGTCATTAACGGCGAAGGCAAGGAAGTCGATCAAGAGTCCTTCAACTCGCTGTACATGATGGCTGACTCCGGCGCCCGGGGTTCCGCAGCGCAGATTCGTCAGTTGGCAGGGATGCGGGGTTTGATGGCCAAGCCGGATGGCTCGATTATCGAGACACCGATTACCACCAACTTCCGCGAAGGCTTGACCGTTCTGCAGTACTTCAACTCGACGCACGGTGCTCGTAAAGGTTTGGCCGATACCGCATTGAAAACTGCGAACTCGGGTTACCTGACACGTCGTCTGGTTGATGTGACGCAAGACTTGGTTGTGACCGAAGAAGATTGCGGTACCAAGAACGGCGTGACCATGAAGGCGGTGGTGCAGGGCGGTGACGTGATTGAGGCACTGCGTGACCGTATTCTGGGTCGCGTAGCCGCGGTTGACGTGGTTGACCCGTCCAGCCAGGAAACGGCAATTGAAGCCGGTACCATCCTGGGTGAAGACGAAGTTGACCAGATCGATGCCATGGGCGTTGACGAAGTGCGTGTACGCACTCCGCTGACTTGCGAAACCCGTTACGGTCTGTGCGCATCTTGCTACGGTCGCGATCTGGGTCGTGGTTACCGCGTGAACACGGGTGAAGCTGTCGGCGTTATCGCTGCTCAGTCGATCGGTGAGCCGGGTACCCAGCTGACCATGCGTACGTTCCACATCGGTGGTGCGGCATCGCGGGCGGCAGCAGCTAGCCAGGTTGAAACCAAGTCCAACGGTAAGATCGCGTACAGCGCCAACATGCGTTACGTGACCAACACCAAGGGCGAGCAACTGATCATGGCGCGTTCGGCCGAAGTTCTGGTGCTGGATGATGCCGGTCGTGAACGCGAACGCCACAAGGTGCCGTACGGTGCCACCCTGCTGGTCAAGGACGGTGCTCCGGTCAAGGCGGGTAGCGTTCTGGGTACGTGGGATCCACACACCCGTCCGGTTATTACCGAGTACGCAGGTCAGATCCGCTTCGACAACGTCGAAGAAGGCGCGACCGTGGTCAAGCAGGTTGATGATGTAACCGGCCTGTCGACTCTGGTGGTTATCGATCCGAAGCGTAAGGCTGGCAACACCAAGGGCGTGCGCCCAATGGTGCGGCTGATGGACGAGCAAGGTCGCGATGTGAAGCTGACCGGCACCGAAACACCGGTGACGATTACCTTCCAGGTCGGCTCGATCATTACCGTGAAGGACGGTCAGGTTGTGGGTGTGGGTGAAGTGATTGCGCGTATTCCGCAAGAAACTGCCAAGACTCGCGATATTACCGGTGGTCTGCCGCGTGTTGCCGAGCTGTTCGAAGCACGTTCGCCGAAAGATGCCGGTATGCTGGCTGAAGTGACCGGTACCGTTTCGTTCGGTAAGGACACCAAGGGCAAGCAACGTCTGGTCATTACCGATCTGGAAGGTCTGGCGCACGAATACCTGATCCCGAAAGACAAACACGTCATGGTGCATGATGGTCAGGTTGTGAACCGCGGTGAAACCATCGTTGACGGCTCGATCGATCCGCATGACATCTTGCGTCTGCAAGGTATCGAAGCGCTGGCTCGCTACATCGTCCAGGAAGTGCAGGAAGTGTACCGTCTGCAAGGTGTGAAGATTAACGACAAGCACATCGAGGTGATCGTTCGCCAGATGCTGCGTCGTGTTGTGGTCTCCGCCGCAGGTGATACCGGCCTGATTCTGGGTGAGCAGATTGAACGTGCTGAAGTGCTGACCATCAACGACCGCATGGTCGCTGAAGGCAAGCAACCCGCTTCGTATGACAACATCTTGCTGGGTATTACCAAGGCATCGTTGTCGACCGACTCGTTCATTTCGGCCGCTTCGTTCCAGGAAACAACGCGTGTTCTGACCGAAGCTGCGATCATGGGCAAGATCGATGATCTGCGCGGTTTGAAGGAAAACGTGATTGTGGGTCGTCTGATTCCGGCTGGTACCGGTCTGGCTTATCACCGTTCGCGCAAGCGTGCGGCGGCAGCCCCGGTGGCCGGAGAACCTTCAGCAGAGCTGGCTGCAGCTGAGGCAGCCTTCGCAACTGCAGGGTCTGGCGACACGCTGTAACCGTTCATCGTCAGAGTAACACTTGACGACAAAGACTTGATTTTTCTACAATCTTGGTCTTTTCTGGCGACGCTCAGTATTTCTGGGCGTCGCTAGCTTCATTTGGCGGCTCGATTTTTATGGTCGGGCGGCCAGAAAAAGGCCCCGCAAGGGGATGTAAACTCAAGGAAGTTTTTACAATGCCAACTATCAATCAGCTGGTCCGCAAGGGCCGCGAGAAGGAAGTGGTCAAGAGCAAAGTTCCTGCGCTCGAAGCCTGCCCTCAAAAGCGTGGCGTATGCACCCGTGTGTACACCACAACACCTAAGAAGCCGAACTCCGCGCTGCGTAAAGTTTGCAAAGTGCGTCTGACCAACGGCTTCGAAGTGATTTCGTACATCGGTGGTGAAGGCCACAACCTGCAAGAACACAGTGTTGTGCTGATCCGCGGCGGTCGTGTGAAGGATTTGCCAGGTGTGCGTTACCACACTGTGCGCGGTTCTCTCGATACCGCAGGTGTTAAAGATCGTAAGCAGTCCCGTTCCAAGTACGGTGCCAAGCGCCCTAAGGCGTAAGGTTTGTGTGGTCGGCGGCGCACAAGATAAAAGCCGTCGAGTAAGTGGTCGCTCCCATGGGCGGCTGTGGGGATTGAGTTCCCCGACTGAATGTCACATTAAGGAAGTAATATCATGCCTAGACGCAGAGAAGTTCCGAAACGCGAAGTGTTGCCGGATCCTAAGTTCGGTTCGCAGGAACTGACCAAATTCATGAACGTTGTAATGATCGACGGCAAGAAAGCCGTTGCTGAAGGCATCATCTACGGTGCCCTGGCCCAGATCGAGAAGAAAACCGGCAAGTCTGCGCTGGAAGTGTTCTCGGCTGCGATCAACAACGCAAAACCGATCGTCGAGGTTAAGAGCCGTCGCGTCGGTGGTGCCAACTACCAGGTGCCAGTCGAAGTCCGTCCTAGCCGTCGTTTGGCATTGGCGATGCGCTGGGTGCGTGACGCGGCTCGCAAACGTGGTGAAAAGTCCATGGATCTGCGTCTGGCCGGTGAACTGCTCGATGCGGCTGAAGGCCGCGGCGGCGCGATGAAGAAGCGTGACGAAGTGCACCGCATGGCAGAAGCGAACAAGGCGTTCGCTCACTACCGCTTCTAACGCAAAAAGCTTAAGGAAAACATCGTGGCTCGTAATACCCCCATTGAGCGTTACCGTAACATTGGTATTTCCGCTCACATCGATGCAGGCAAGACCACCACGACTGAGCGCATTCTGTTCTATACCGGCGTGAACCACAAAATTGGTGAAGTTCACGACGGCGCTGCCACAATGGACTGGATGGAGCAAGAGCAAGAGCGCGGCATTACCATTACCTCGGCTGCTACCACTACCTTCTGGAAAGGTATGGGTATGCAGTTCCAGGAACACCGCTTCAACATCATTGACACCCCGGGTCACGTTGACTTCACGATTGAAGTTGAGCGTTCCATGCGTGTTCTTGATGGCGCGTGTATGGTTTATTGCGCGGTCGGTGGCGTTCAGCCGCAATCTGAAACTGTTTGGCGTCAAGCTAACAAGTACAAGGTTCCGCGTCTGGCGTTCGTGAACAAGATGGACCGTCAAGGTGCCAACTTCTTCCGCGTTGTTGAGCAGATGAAGACTCGTCTGAAAGCTAATCCTGTACCGGTTGTTATTCCTATCGGTGCAGAAGACAAGTTTGAAGGCGTGGTTGATCTGGTCAAGATGCAAGCCATTTACTGGGATGAAGCTTCGCAAGGTATGAAGTTTGAATACCGCGACATCCCGGCCGATCTGCAGTCCCTCGCTGAAGAATGGCGTGAAAAGCTGGTCGAGTCCGCTGCTGAAGCCAACGAAGAACTGATGAACAAGTACCTTGAAGAAGGTACTCTGACCGAAGAAGAAATCGTTCAGGCCATCCGTGCTCGTACGCTGGCTTGCGAAATCCAGCCAATGCTTTGCGGTACCGCGTTCAAGAACAAGGGCGTGCAACGCATGCTCGACGCCGTGATCGAATTCCTGCCGTCGCCGGTTGATATTCCTGCCGTTGCCGGTACGGATGATCGTGAACAACCGACTTCGCGTGAGCCTTCGGATACTGCACCGTTCTCGGCGCTGGCATTCAAGCTGATGAATGACCCGTACGTTGGTCAATTGACCTTCTTCCGTGTCTATTCCGGCGTGGTCAAGCAAGGTGATTCCGTTCTGAACTCGGTGAAAGACCGTAAAGAGCGTATCGGTCGTATCGTGCAGATGCACGCTAACGATCGTAAGGAAATCGAAGAAGTCCATGCTGGCGATATCGCTGCTGCGATTGGCCTGAAGGACGTGACCACAGGTGAAACCCTGTGTGCACTCGATGCTCCGATCATTCTTGAGCGCATGATTTTCCCTGAGCCGGTTATTCACGTTGCTGTGGAGCCGAAGACCAAGGCTGACCAGGAAAAGATGGGCGTTGCCCTGAACCGCCTGGCCAAGGAAGATCCTTCGTTCCGCGTGCGTACTGATGAAGAATCGGGCCAAACCATCATTTCCGGTATGGGTGAGCTTCACCTGGAAATTCTGGTTGACCGCATGAAGCGTGAGTTCGGCGTTGAAGCCAACGTTGGCGCTCCGCAAGTTGCTTACCGCGAAACCATCACCCAAGTGGCGAAGGATATCGAAGGCAAGCACGCCAAGCAGTCCGGTGGTAAGGGTCAGTACGGCCATTGCGTGATCACTGTCGAACCTTCGGGCGAAGGCAAGGGTTACCAGTTCTTCGACGAAATCAAGGGTGGTACGATTCCTCGCGAATTCATCCCGTCGGTGGACAAGGGTATCCAGAACACGCTCAAGGCTGGTGTTTTGGCTGGCTTCCCGGTGGTCGACGTTTCCGTGCGCCTGACCTTTGGTTCGTACCATGATGTTGACTCGTCGCAAATCGCGTTTGAACTGGCCGGCTCGCTGGCGTTCAAAGAAGCAATGCGTCGTGCCGGTGCCGTTATCCTCGAGCCGATGATGGCCGTGGAAATCGAAACACCGGAAGAATACATGGGCGACATCATGGGCGATCTGTCCTCCCGTCGCGGTATCATCCAGGGTATGGATGACAACCCGGCCGGTGGCAAGATGGTCAAGGTTGAAGTGCCACTGTCGGAAATGTTCGGTTATTCGACTACGCTGCGTTCGATGTCGCAGGGTCGTGCTACGTACTCCATGGAGTTCAAGCACTACTCGCAAGCACCGAAGCACGTTGCCGACGCGATCATGGCTAACAAAAAGTAATTGTGCGTAGCCCGGCGCATATTGCCGGGCTATAACTACTGAATTCAGAAAATCAAGGAATTAGTAAAATGGCAAAGGAAAAGTTTGCGCGGACAAAACCGCACGTAAACGTTGGCACGATTGGTCACGTTGACCATGGCAAGACCACGCTGACAGCTGCTATCACCACGATCCTGTCCCGCAAGTTCGGTGGCGAAGCCAAGGGCTACGCCCAGATCGACAGCGCGCCGGAAGAAAAGGCTCGCGGTATCACGATCAACACCGCACACGTTGAATACGAAACCGAAAAGCGTCACTACGCACACGTTGACTGCCCGGGCCACGCTGACTATGTGAAGAACATGATCACCGGTGCTGCGCAGATGGACGGCGCGATCCTGGTGTGTTCCGCTGCTGACGGCCCTATGCCGCAAACACGTGAACACATCCTGCTGGCCCGTCAGGTGGGTGTGCCTTACATTCTGGTGTTCCTGAACAAGTGCGACATGGTTGATGATGCCGAACTGCTGGAACTGGTTGAAATGGAAGTGCGCGACCTGCTGTCGAAGTATGACTTCCCGGGCGACGACACACCGATCATCCACGGTTCCGCCATGCTGGCACTGAACGGCGACCAGTCTGAAATCGGCGAACCGGCGATCTTCCGTCTGGCTGATGCACTGGACAGCTACATCCCTGAGCCAGAGCGTGCTGTTGACGGTACGTTCCTGATGCCAGTGGAAGATGTGTTCTCGATCTCCGGTCGCGGTACTGTGGTGACTGGTCGTGTTGAGCGCGGCATCATCAAGGTTGGCGAAGAACTGGAAATCGTCGGTATCGTTCCGACTGTCAAGACCACCTGCACCGGCGTGGAAATGTTCCGCAAGCTGCTGGATCAAGGTCAGGCTGGCGACAACATCGGCGCGCTGCTGCGCGGTACCAAGCGTGAAGACGTCCAGCGTGGTCAGGTTCTGGCCAAGCCGGGTTCGATCACACCGCACACCAAGTTCACTGCAGAAATCTACGTGTTGTCGAAAGACGAAGGTGGTCGTCACACCCCGTTCTTCAGCAACTACCGTCCGCAGTTCTACTTCCGTACTACCGACGTGACTGGCGCGATCAGCCTGCCGGAAGGTACTGAAATGGTGATGCCAGGTGACAACGTGACCATCACTGTTGCCCTGATTGCACCGATCGCAATGGAACAAGGCCTGCGCTTCGCGATCCGCGAAGGTGGCCGTACCGTTGGCGCCGGTGTGGTTGCCAAGGTTCTGGAATAAGGCACTGACATGCAAAACCAAAAAATTCGTATCCGCCTGAAAGCATTCGACTACGCCCTGATCGACCGTTCCGCGCAGGAAATCGTTGATACAGCCAAGCGTACCGGTGCTGTTGTGAAGGGTCCGGTTCCGTTGCCGACGAAAATCGAACGTTTCGACGTTCTGCGTTCGCCGCACGTGAACAAGACTTCGCGCGACCAGTTCGAAATCCGTACCCATCTGCGCCTGATGGATATTGTCGATCCTACCGACAAGACTGTTGACGCACTGATGAAACTGGATCTTCCAGCTGGTGTGGACGTCGAGATCAAGCTGCAATAATGCGGCGCGGGCAGGGCGGAATAACCGCTTTGCCCGCAGCAGGGTCTCACGACCAAATAGAATGAGAGCATGGATTTTGGTTTGAGCGAGCTAAGTGCTTGCAAAGACAGGAAATTTAGTGCTAATATCGCGGGCTTACCGGTTTTTTAACGGTAAGCTCGTTTTTTTTAATTAACGGTTATTTGCCGGTCAATCGAAATCGGCCCTGAAAAGGAAATAACTATGAGCTTAGGTCTCGTCGGACGTAAAGTCGGCATGACCCGTGTCTTTGCTGAGGATGGCGCGTCCATTCCAGTAACGGTGCTGGACATGACTGCTAATCGCGTCACGCAAGTCAAGTCGCCGGAAACTGATGGCTATGCAGCCGTTCAGGTTACTTTCGGTGCAAAGAAGGCCAATCGTGTGAACAAGGCGGAAGCCGGTCACTTTGCCAAAGCAGGCGTTGAAGCTGGTCTGGATCTCGTTGAGTTCCGTGTGCCAGTTGAAAAACTGTCTGATCTGAAGGCGGGTGATGCGCTGTCCGTTGAACTGTTCACTGTTGGTCAATTGGTAGATGTCTCCGGTACTAGCCAGGGTAAGGGCTTCTCCGGTGTTATCAAGCGCCACAACTTCAGTTCCAATCGTGCTACTCACGGTAACTCGCGCTCGCACAATACGCCGGGTTCCATTGGTATGGCGCAAGATCCGGGTCGTGTTTTCCCGGGTAAGCGCATGGCTGGTCAGCTTGGTAACGTCAAGCGTACCGTGCAAAACCTGGAAGTCGTCCGTATCGACGTTGAGCGTCAATTGCTGTTGGTTCGCGGCGCAGTGCCGGGCTCCAAGGGTAATGACGTTGTCGTTCGCCCGAGTGTGAAGGCAGGTGCGTAATGGAACTTAAAGTCATTAATGCAAGTGGCGAGGCGCAAGCTGCCGTCGCCGGCTCTGATGCCCTGTTTGCGCGTGAATTCAACGAAGCGCTGGTTCACCAGGTTGTGACCGCTTACTTCGCGAACGCTCGCAGCGGTAATCGTGCACAGAAAGACCGTGAACAGGTCAATCACTCCACCAAGAAGCCATTCAAGCAAAAGGGCACCGGTCGTGCTCGCGCTGGTATGACTTCCTCGCCTCTGTGGCGTGGTGGTGGTCGTATTTTCCCGAATAGCCCGGACGAAAATTTCAGCCACAAAGTTAACCGCAAGATGTACCGCGCCGGTATCGCGACCATTCTGTCGCAACTGGTTCGTGAAGATCGTCTGGTTATCGTTGACGACATCAAGCTGGACGCACCGAAGACCAAGTCTTTCGTGCAAAAGCTGGAGTCGCTGAAGCTGGAATCCGCGCTGATCATCACGAAGGAACTGGACGAAAACCTGTACCTCGCTTCCCGCAATCTGGCCAATGTGCTGGTGCTGGAGCCGTCGCAGGCCGATCCGGTCAGCCTCGTGCGTTTCAAGAAGGTTGTGCTGACCCGCGATGCGCTGGCTGCCTTCGAGGAGATGTTCGCATGACGCAATTTACTGAAAACCGTCTGCTGCAGGTTCTGCGCGCTCCGGTCGTCTCTGAAAAGTCGACCATGATCGCTGACAAGAATGAGCAGATCGTGTTCCGCGTGTCGGTTGACGCGACCAAGGCTGAGATCAAGGCTGCAGTTGAACTGCTGTTCAAGGTCAAAGTTGAGGCTGTGCAAGTTCTGAACGTGCATGGCAAGGTCAAGCGTCATGGTCGTTTCACTGGTCGTCGTGCCAGCTGGAAGAAGGCTTATATCAGCCTTGCTGCCGGCCAGGAAATCGACCTTGCGGCTGCGCAATAAGGGAGACTGAAAAATGGCATTGGTAAAAGTAAAACCGACGTCTGCCGGTCGCCGCGCAGTAGTGAAGGTTGTTAATCCCGACCTGCACAAAGGTGCGCCATACGCGCCCCTGCTCGAGCCGCAATCCAAGACCGCCGGTCGTAACAACCGTGGTGTTATCACAACCCGTCATAAGGGTGGTGGTCACAAGCAACACTATCGGATCATCGACTTCAAGCGTAACAAGGACGGTATCGTCGCCAAGGTTGAACGCCTTGAATACGATCCGAACCGTACCGCCAATATCGCGCTGCTGTGCTACGCTGATGGCGAACGTCGCTACATCATCGCGCCTAAGGGCGTGAAAGCTGGTGCGACTGTCGTTTCCGGTGCAGATGCTCCGATCAAGGCTGGTAACGCGCTGCCGATCCGCAATATTCCGGTGGGTTCCACCATCCATTGCGTTGAACTGCAGCCTGGTAAGGGTGCTCAGCTGGCTCGTTCGGCTGGTGTTAGTGTTCAATTGCTGGCTCGCGAAGGTGCTTACGCTCAATTGCGTTTGCGCTCTGGCGAAATCCGCAAGGTACACATCGACTGCCGCGCCACCCTGGGTGAAGTTGGTAACGAAGAGCATAGCCTGCGTTCTTACGGTAAAGCTGGTGCCAAACGCTGGTTGGGTATTCGCCCGACCGTTCGTGGTACTGCAATGAACCCGATCGATCACCCACACGGTGGTGGTGAGGGTCGTACTGGTGAAGGTCGTGTGCCGGTTAGCCCATGGGGCCAGCCGACCAAGGGCTACCGTACCCGTAACAACAAACGTACCGATGGCATGCGCGTTCGTCGCCGTCCTGCGAATAAGAGGTAATTGAACATGGCACGTTCTATCAAGAAGGGCCCGTTCGTTGACCTGCACCTGATCAAGAAGATCGAGGCTGCGCGTGGTTCGAACGACAAGCGCCCAATCAAGACCTGGTCGCGTCGTTCTACCGTTCTGCCAGACTTCGTCGGTCTGACGATCGCTGTGCATAACGGCAAGCAACACGTGCCGGTATATGTGAACGAAAACATGGTTGGCCACAAGTTGGGCGAGTTCGCACTCACCCGTACTTTCAAAGGCCATGCCGCCGACAAGAAAGCCAAGCGCTAAGGTGATGACATGCAAGTATCCGCTGTACTGAGCAGTGCTCGTCTCTCCGCCCAAAAGGCACGCCTTGTTGCTGATCTCGTTCGTGGCAAGCCGGTTGAGCAAGCACTTAATATCCTGGCCTTTAGCCCTAAAAAGGGCGCAGTGCTGATCAAGAAAGTACTGGAATCCGCTATCGCCAACGCCGAGCACAATGAAGGCGCCGATATCGATTCACTCAAGGTCGCCACCATTTATGTGGATAAGGGTCCATCCCTCAAGCGTTTTTCCGCTCGTGCCAAAGGCCGCGGCAATCGCATTGAGAAGCAAACCTGCCACATCACGCTGACTGTTGGCGACTAAGGAGCGATTATGGGTCAGAAAATTCATCCGACGGGTTTCCGTCTGGCTGTAACAAAAAACTGGGCTTCGCGCTGGTACGCAAACAGCAAAAACTTCAGCAAGATGCTGACGGAAGATGTTGAAGTCCGCGCATTCCTGAAGAAGAAGCTGGCAAATGCTTCGGTTAGCCGCGTGGTTATCGAGCGTCCGGCCAAGAATGCCAAGATCACTATCCACACTGCACGTCCGGGTGTTGTGATCGGCAAGAAGGGCGAAGACATCGAAGTCCTGAAGGGTCAGCTGCAAGGCATCCTGAAGGTGCCGGTCCATGTGAACATCGAAGAAGTTCGCAAGCCGGAAATCGACGCGCAAATCATCGCTGACAGCATCGCTTCGCAACTTGAAAAGCGTGTGATGTTCCGTCGTGCCATGAAGCGTGCGATGCAGAACGCCATGCGTCTGGGTGCCCAAGGCATCAAGATCATGTCGTCCGGTCGTCTGAATGGTATCGAAATTGCGCGTACCGAATGGTATCGCGAAGGCCGCGTGCCTTTGCATACCCTGCGTGCCGACATTGACTACGCGACTTCGGAAGCGCAGACCACTTACGGCATCATCGGTATCAAAGTTTGGGTCTACAAAGGCGAAGTGAAGCCAGGCGAAAAGGCTGCACAAGAACCGGTAGAAACACGCAAGCGTGAACGTAAGGGGCCTCGCAATGCTGCAGCCAACTAGACTTAAATACCGTAAGGTTCAAAAGGGCCGTAACACTGGTATCGCTACTCGCGGTAACAGCGTTGCGTTCGGCACCTTCGGCCTGAAGGCAATGGGTCGTGGCCGTCTGACCGCGCGTCAGATCGAGTCTGCCCGTCGTGCTATTACCCGTTACATCAAGCGTGGCGGTCGTGTGTGGATCCGTGTATTCCCGGACAAACCAATCTCGACCAAGCCTGCCGAAGTGCGGATGGGTAACGGTAAGGGTAGCCCGGAATACTGGGTTGCTGAAATTCAACCAGGCAAAGTGCTCTACGAACTGGATGGTGTGGCAGAAGAAATCGCTCGCGAAGCCTTCCGTCTGGCCTCGGCCAAGCTGCCGTTCGCAGTGTCCTTCGTCTCTCGTCAAGTGGGGCAATGATGAAAGCTGCTGAACTTCGTCAAAAATCCGAAGGCGAGCTGAAGAGCGAACTGACTGCGTTGCTGAAAGCGCAGTTCAGTCTGCGTATGCAGCACGCCACCGGCCAGCTGGCAAAAAACACCGAAATCAACCGGGTGCGCAAGGATATTGCGCGCGTTCGTACCATCCTGGCGCAAAAGGCGGCTTAATATGTCTGAAGCTAAACTGAAGCGTACGCTGACTGGCCGTGTAGTCAGCGACAAGATGGACAAGACCGTGACCGTGCTGGTTGAGCATCTGGTGAAACACCCGCTCTATGGCAAGGTTGTGCGTCGGTCCAAGAAATACCACGCGCATGACGAAACCAATCAGTACCACGAAGGCGATCTGGTCACTATCGTTGAGGGCCGTCCCCTCTCGAAGACCAAGGCTTGGGTGGTGACTGAGGTTCTCGAAAAAGCACGTATCGTCTAATGCATGGGGTTCTGGCTTCGCCAGAACTCTAATTTGCATCAGATGGTTGCACGGGCATTGTACTTCGCGTACAATGCCCGTTTTCTCATGTTGTAATGGGTTTGGTGTTTCACCTGATTCGTTGCATCGTTTTCCCCTTACGGGGTCCAAAACTGGCCGCGATTTGCTCGGCTTCGGTCGAGCGCAGTGCTTCGACTTGTCGAGGTTTCGCGGGTTAAGTTGGAGGTTTTTTTCCAATGATTCAAATGCAATCCATGCTGGAGGTTGCAGACAACACTGGTGCGCGCTCGGTTATGTGCATCAAGGTGTTGGGCGGCTCCAAGCGTCGTTACGCGTCTGTTGGCGATATCATCAAGGTCACCATCAAAGATGCGGCCCCGCGTGGTCGTGTCAAGAAGGGTGATGTGTACAACGCCGTGGTAGTTCGTACTGCCAAGGGTGTTCGTCGCGCTGATGGTTCCCTCATCAAGTTTGATGGCAATGCTGCTGTCCTTTTGAACGGCAAGCTTGAGCCGATCGGTACCCGCATCTTCGGGCCAGTTACGCGTGAATTGCGTACTGAGCGCTTCATGAAGATCGTGTCGCTCGCGCCCGAAGTGCTGTAAGGAGAAGCCGCATGAACAAGATTCGCAAGGGTGACGAAGTCATCGTCATCACAGGTAAAGACAAGGGCAAGCGCGGTACCGTGCTGCGCGTGATTCCGGACGAAGATCGTGTTGTCGTTGAAGGCGTGAACGTGGTGAAAAAACACCAAAAGCCTAATCCGATGCGTGGTCAGCAGGGCGGGATTGTCGAAAAGACCATGTCGATTCACGTTTCCAACATCGCTATTTTCAATGCGACGACCGGCAAGGCTGATCGCGTTGGCTTCAAGGCACTCGAAGACGGCAAGAAAGTCCGCTTCTTCAAGTCCAATGGCGAAGTTGTTGGCGCTTAAGGAGAGACACAATGGTCCGTCTGCAAGAGTTTTATAAAGAAACAGTTGTGCCGCAACTGGTAGAACAGTTCGGTTACAAGTCGGTCATGGAAGTGCCGCGCATCGAAAAAATCACCGTGAACATGGGTGTGGGTGAGGCGGTTGCTGACAAGAAAGTGATGGAACACGCCGTAGGCGACATGCAAGCGATCACCGGCCAAAAAGCCGTTGTGACCAAAGCAAAGAAATCCATCGCTGGCTTCAAGATCCGTGACGGCTATCCGGTCGGCTGCAAGGTAACCCTGCGCCGCGAACGTATGTACGAATTCCTGGATCGTCTGGTGTCGGTTGCGCTTCCGCGTGTACGTGACTTCCGTGGCGTGAATGGCAAGTCCTTTGATGGCCGTGGTAACTACAACATGGGCGTTAAAGAGCAGATCATTTTCCCGGAAATCGAGTACGACAAGATCGACGCGTTGCGTGGTATGAACATTACCATCACGACAACCGCGAAGACTGACGATGAAGCGCGCGCGCTGCTGGCCGCCTTCAAGTTCCCGTTCAAGAATTGAGGCGAACAACATGGCAAAACTCTCATTGATTAATCGTGAGGAAAAGCGCCGCGCTACCGTCGAGAAGTTCGCAGCCAAGCGTGCTCAGCTGCTGTCGATCATCAACGACCAAAACGCGACCGAAGAAGACCGCTTTGCAGCGCGTCTGAAGTTCCAGCAACTGCCCCGCAACGCCAGCCCTGCTCGCGTTCGCAATCGTTGCTCCTTGACCGGTCGTCCGCGCGGTACTTTCCGCAAGTTCGGTCTGGCTCGTAACAAACTGCGTGAATTGGCCATGAAGGGTGAAATCCCCGGCATGACCAAGGCAAGCTGGTAATCGGGACAGGAGAAGAAATATGGCAATGCATGATCCTATCGCCGATATGCTGACCCGCATCCGTAACGCTCAGCGTGCGGCCAAGGTTTCGGTAACAATGCCGTCTTCCAAGTTGAAGGCTGCAATCGCTCAAGTGCTGAAAGACGAAGGCTATGTCGAGTCTTTCGCAGTTGCTGGCGATATCAAGCGTGAACTGACTATCGAACTCAAGTACTACGCCGGTCGTCCGGTTATCGAGCGCATCGAACGCGTCTCGAAGCCAGGCCTGCGTGTGTACAAGGGCTCGGATAACATTCCGCAAGTAATGAATGGTCTTGGCGTGGCGATTGTTTCCACGTCCAAGGGTGTGATGACCGATCGCAAAGCGCGTGCCAACGGTGTTGGTGGCGAGCTTCTGTGCTTCGTTGCTTAATGAGGTGATGCAATGTCTCGTGTAGCAAAAAATCCGGTCGCTATCCCGTCGGGCGTTGAAGTCAAACTCAGTGCCTCCGAGATCGTGGTCAAGGGTCCGAATGGTTCCCTGGTTCAGGCTTTGACTGGCGACGTCAGTGTAAAGATTGAAGACAATGCAGTCGTGTTTGCCGCGCAAGGCGATGGCAAGAATGCACGTGCAATGTCCGGTACCGTCCGTGCACTGGTGAACAACATGGTGACCGGCGTTTCCAAGGGTTTCGAGCGCAAGCTGAACCTGGTGGGCGTTGGTTATCGTGCTCAGGCTCAAGGCGATTTGCTGAACCTGACTCTGGGTTTCTCTCACCCTGTCGCGCACAAGATGCCGGCTGGTGTGAAGGTGGAAACCCCGACTCAGACCGAAATCGTCCTCAAGGGCGCCGACAAGCAAGTTCTTGGTCAGGTTGCTGCTGAAATCCGCGCTTACCGCGCTCCGGAACCCTATAAGGGCAAGGGCGTGCGTTACTCGGATGAAGTGGTAACGCTTAAAGAAACCAAGAAGAAGTAATCGAGGCTGAATCATGGACAAGAAAGAAACTCGAGTTCGCCGCGCACGTAAAACCCGTGCAAAGATTGCGGAGCTCAAGGTCGTGCGCCTGTCGGTGCATCGCACCAATAGCCACATTTACGCCCAGATCATTGATGAAACGGGCAGCAAAGTGCTTGTTTCTGCGTCTTCTTTGGAAAAAGATGCGCGCGGTGAAATCAAGAACGGCGCCAGCGTTGACGCTGCCGTCGCGATTGGCAAGCGTATTGCAGAAAAGGCCAAGGCTGTCGGTATCCTTAACGTGGCATTTGACCGTTCCGGTTTCAAATACCACGGCCGCGTGAAAGCGCTGGCGGATGCGGCACGCGAAGGCGGTCTGGTCTTCTAATTGAGTTTGGAGTTATCAAATGGCTAGAAACGAATCAGAAGATCGCTCGGACGGCCTTCGTGAAAAGATGGTTGCGGTTAATCGCGTAACCAAGGTCGTGAAGGGTGGTCGTATTCTGGGTTTCGCAGCACTGACAGTAGTCGGTGATGGCGATGGTGGCGTCGGCATGGGCAAGGGTAAGTCCAAAGAAGTGCCGGTCGCTGTACAAAAGGGTCTGGACGAAGCACGTCGCAAGATGTTCAAGGCGCCGCTGAAGAACGGTACCGTACCGCATGCCGTTATCGGCAAGCACGGTGCAACTACCGTCTTCATGCAACCGGCTCGTGAAGGTACCGGCATTATCGCTGGTGGCCCAATGCGCGCTGTGTTCGAAGTAATGGGCGTTCACAACATTACTGCCAAGTGTCATGGTTCCACGAATCCGTACAACCTGGTTCGCGCAACGCTGGACGGTTTGTCCAAGCTGCACACCGCTTCGGATATCGCTGCCAAGCGCGGCCTGTCCGTAGAAGAAATTCTTGGGGTGGCGGAATGACTGACGGCAAGAAAGTAAAAGTAACGCTGGTCAAGAGCTTGATCGGTCGCCTGGAAAGCCACAAGGCATGCGCCCGTGGTCTGGGTCTGCGCAAGCTCAACAGCAGCTCCGAAGTGATTGATACGCCGGAAAATCGCGGCATGATCAACAAGATCAGCTATCTGCTGAAAGTGGAGGGTTAAATGGAACTGAATAACCTGAAACCCGCAGCTGGCGCGAAACACGCCAAGCGTCGCGTTGGTCGCGGTATTGGCTCCGGTCTGGGTAAAACTGCTGGTCGCGGTCACAAGGGTCAAAAGTCCCGAGCTGGCGGCTTCCACAAGGTGGGTTTTGAAGGCGGTCAAATGCCTTTGCAACGTCGCCTGCCCAAGCGTGGCTTCGTATCGTTGTCCCGCGGTCGCACTGGCGAAGTAAACCTGTCCGCGCTGCAAGCGCTGCCGGTTGCTGAAGTCGATCTGTTGGTTCTCAAGCAAGCTGGTCTGGTTTCTCAGCTTTGCCTGGGTGCCAAGGTCGTGCTGTCGGGCAAGATCGAAAAAGCAGTGACGCTGAAAGGTATCGCTGCAACCAAGGGTGCCCGTGCTGCGATTGAAGCAGCTGGTGGCAGCATCGCTGAGTAATTGCTGAGAGGCTAAAACGTGGCGAATCCCGCTCTGGCTGGTTCTGCAAACAAGTTTGCAGATCTGAAGAAACGGATCTGGTTCATGTTGGGCGCGTTGATTGTGTACCGTATCGGTGCGCATATTCCCGTCCCAGGGATCAATCCGGTCGAGCTGGCTCGGTTGTTCGAGTCCTCGCAAACGGGCCTGTTGAACATGTTTAACATGTTCTCGGGTGGCGCTTTGTCGCGCTTCACCGTGTTTGCCATCGGGATCATGCCTTACATTTCCGCGTCCATCATTTTGCAGTTGGCCGCGGAAGTGTTGCCCCAGTTGAAGCAGCTGAAGAAAGAAGGTGAGGCAGGTCGTCGCAAGATTACGCAGTACACGCGTTATGCGACGGTTCTGCTGGCTACCTTCCAAAGCTTCGGTATTGCTTCTTTGCTGTTGAAGCAACCGAATCTGGTTGTTCTGCCTTATGTGCAATTTGTGCCGTTGACCATCATTACGCTGGTGACCGGTACGATGTTCCTCATGTGGCTGGGCGAGCAGATTACGGAACGGGGTATAGGCAACGGTATTTCGATTTTGATCTGTGCGGGCATTGCTTCTGGCGTGCCAGCTGCGATCGGTAAGACGCTGACCTTGGCTAACCAGGGTTCGTTGCCGATTTTTCTGGTGCTCGGTTTGTTTGTTGGTGTTGTGTTGTTGACGGCAGCAGTGGTTTTTGTAGAGCGCGGGCAACGTAAAGTGCCGGTGAACTACGCCAAGCGCCAGGTCGGCAACCGCATCATGCAAGCGCAAAGCACGCATTTGCCGCTCAAGATCAATATGGCTGGCGTCATCCCGCCGATTTTTGCTTCGTCGATCATTCTGTTTCCAGCCACTGTATTGTCGTGGAGTGGTAACAGTGACCGGTTCTCGTGGCTCAAATCGATTGGTGACATGCTCCATCCGGGGCAACCGCTGTATGTGATTCTGTATGCTGCAGCTATCATTTTCTTCTGCTACTTCTACACGGCGCTGGTTTTCAATCCAAAGGAAACCGCGGATAACCTGAAGAAGAGTGGGGCTATGATTCCGGGTTACCGTCCGGGCGAGCATACTGCGCGGTACATCGAAAAACTGATTTTGAAATTGACGTTGATTGGTGCGCTTTACATCACCGTGATCTGTCTGATTCCGGAGTTCCTTATTCTGAAGTGGAACGTACCGTTCTACTTTGGTGGTACTTCGCTGCTGATTCTGGTTGTGGTGACAATGGATTTCATGGCTCAAATGCAGTCCTACGTCATGTCGCATCAATATGAAAGCTTGCTCAAGAAGGCTAACTTCAAGGGCGGCGCGTAACTGAAGACCGGGATCGGGGTGGTGTGAATAGCATCATCCCGGCCTTGGACGAGATGCCAGACACGACCGCTTGCCGGTTTTGAAAAGCAAACTCGAAAGGACATGCAGGGTTGGATTGATGTCCTTGGTGTCGGTTGGCTGTATTTACGGTCGGTTTTTCACCAAAAGGGCAGAACGGTAGCTATAATGCCGTTCGCTTTGATTAAGGCCTGCATCGTATTCCGGATCAAACAAGGTCCGGAATTTCATTTTGAAGAAAAGGACAGACCATGAGAGTTCAAGCATCGGTCAAGAAAATTTGCCGCAATTGCAAAATCATCCGTCGCAACCGTGTTGTGCGCGTGATTTGCACCGACCCGCGGCATAAGCAACGCCAAGGCTGATTGAGGCAATCGGCTTTTCGCGTTATAATCGAAAACTTTTTAACCTGGGGTAAGAAGTATGGCCCGTATTGCTGGGGTTAACGTACCCAATCATCAGCATACTGTGATCGGCCTTCAAGCTATCTACGGCATCGGCCGCACCCGCGCATACTTGTTGTGCACGGCTGCCGCGATCGAGCCGACGAAGAAGGTCAAGGATCTCAGCGATGCTGAACTTGATAAACTGCGCGACGAAGTTGGTAAGTACACCGTCGAAGGCGATTTGCGCCGTGAAGTAACGATGAGCATCAAGCGTCTTATGGACCTTGGTTGCTATCGTGGTTTCCGTCACCGCAAAGGTCTGCCGACTCGTGGCCAACGCACGCGTACTAATGCTCGTACTCGCAAGGGTCCGCGCAAAGCTATTGCCGGTAAGAAATAAGGCAGGCTTGGTAACTAAAGGATTTTGTAATGGCTAAAGCAAACACAGTGCGTGTACGGAAGAAAGTCAAAAAGAGCGTGTCTGAAGGCATTGCGCATGTACATGCGTCCTTCAATAACACGATCGTGACCATCACTGATCGCCAAGGGAATGCTCTGTCCTGGGCTACCTCGGGCGGTGCTGGTTTCAAGGGCTCTCGGAAAAGTACACCCTTTGCGGCACAGGTTGCTGCGGAGCACGCTGGTAAAGTTGCCCAGGAATATGGTGTAAAGAACCTTGAAGTTCGTATCAAGGGTCCGGGTCCGGGTCGTGAGTCCGCTGTTCGCGCGCTTAACGCTCTCGGTTTCAAGATAACCAGCATCTCGGATGTGACTCCAGTGCCGCACAACGGCTGCCGTCCACCCAAGAAGCGTCGTATCTAATCCCGGAGTAAGTCATGGCTCGTTATATTGGACCCAAGTGCAAACTTGCACGCCGTGAAGGTACGGATCTTTTCCTGAAGAGCGCTCGCCGCTCTCTCGACAGCAAGTGCAAGCTGGAACAAGCCCCAGGCCAGCACGGCGCTAAGACACCTCGTCTGTCGGACTACGGTGTTCACCTGCGTGAAAAGCAAAAGATCCGTCGTATCTACGGCGTTCTGGAACGTCAGTTCCGTCGTTATTTTGAACAAGCCAGCCGTCGCAAGGGCTCGACAGGTGAAAACCTGCTGCAGATCCTTGAAACGCGTCTGGACAACGTGGTTTACCGCATGGGTTATGCCTCGACTCGTGCAGAAGCCCGTCAGTTGGTTTCCCACAAGGCGATTGTGGTAAACGGTGGCGTAGTCAATATCCCGTCTTACCAGGTGAAAGCCGGCGACGCTGTTAGCGTTCGCGAAAAAGCCAAGAAGCAAGCGCGTGTGCAAGAAGCACTGTCGCTGGCCGAAGGCATCGGTTTCCCGGGTTGGGTGCAGGTTGACTCGAAGAAGATGGAAGGTGTCTTCAAGAGTGCACCGGAGCGTTCCGATCTGTCCAGCGATCTTAACGAATCGTTGGTCGTGGAATTCTACTCCAAGTGATAACCAGCACCGGAAAAGGCTAAGGGATACTGATATATGCAAAACCTCGCTAATGAGTTGCTCAAGCCGCGCATCATCGACGTGCAGGCCCAATCCAGCGCGCAAGCGCGCGTGGTCATGGAGCCGTTCGAGCGCGGTTATGGCCATACGCTCGGTAACGCCCTGCGCCGCATCCTGCTGTCTTCGATGCCGGGTTACGCCCCGACCGAAGTCAAGATCGAAGGTGTTGTTCACGAATACTCCGCGCTCGATGGCGTGCAGGAAGACGTGGTCGACATCCTTCTTAATCTGAAGGGCGTGGTGTTGAAGCTGCACGGTCGTGAGGCCGTGACGCTGACGCTGTCCAAAGACGGCGAAGGTCTGGTTACTGCTGCCGATATCCAGGTGCCGCATGACGTGGAAGTGGTTAATCCCGGTCACGTGATTGCGCATCTCTCGGCTGGTGGCAAGCTGAACATGGAAATCAAGGTTGAAAAGGGTCGTGGCTATCAGCCGGCTCCAGCTCGTCTGGGTCGCGATGATAACCGTACTATCGGCACTATCCAGCTTGATGCCTCGTTCAGTCCGATTCGTCGGGTGAGTTACGCGGTCGAGAGTGCTCGTGTAGAGCAGCGTACCGACCTTGATCGTCTGATTCTCGATATCGAGACCAATGGCGTGTTGACGCCAGAAGATGCTGTCCGCCAAGCGGCGCGTATTCTGGTTGACCAGTTGTCCGTATTTGCGGATCTGGAAGGCACTCCGGTTGAAGAAGAGAAGCCAGCGGCACCGCAGATCGATCCGATCCTGCTGCGCCCTGTGGATGATCTGGAACTCACCGTGCGTTCGGCTAACTGCCTGAAGGCTGAGAATATTTATTACATCGGGGACCTGATCCAGCGCACTGAGACAGAATTGTTGAAGGCGCCGAATCTTGGTCGCAAGTCCTTGAATGAAATCAAGGAAGTGCTGGCGTCCAAGGGCTTGAGCCTGGGCATGCGCCTCGAAAACTGGCCGCCAGTTGGCTTGGAAAAGCCCTGAGCGGTCAACGGAAAGGAATTGACAAATGCGTCACCGTCTTGCCAATCGCAAATTGAATCGTACGTCCAGTCACCGTCAGGCGCTTCTGCGTAACCTGGCGAATGCGCTGCTGCGTCACGAAGTTATCAAGACCACCCTGCCTAAGGCTAAAGAGCTGCGCCGTGTTGCGGAGCCGCTGATTACCTTGGGTAAGGCTCCGAGCCTGGCTAATCGCCGTCTGGCTTTCAACCGTACTCGCGACCGCGATATCGTTGTAAAGCTGTTCGACGTGCTGGGCCCACGCTATTCCGCCCGCAACGGCGGTTACCTGCGTATTCTGAAGTGCGGTTTCCGTCTGGGCGACAACGCTCCGATGGCACTGGTTGAACTGGTGGATCGTCCGGAAGATGCGGAAGTGGTTGAAGCTGGCGAGTAATACTGTTACTTCGCTATGAAAAAGGCTGGCATTCGTGCCAGCCTTTTCTTTTGCCTGTCGTTTGCGTGTGATTGCGCCCGCAATGGTGGTGGCCCTTGGGTTTGCTGCGTTTGCGATGAGGTAGGGTGCCAGTTGGCGGGGCGCTCGGGCCGCCTGGCCTTGCCGGCTCTGTAATGATCTATCGTGAGCGGGGCCGCTGAGGTATGCTGCGCGCATTCACTGGAACCGGCAGCAAGGAAAGGTAAGGATGTGCGAAATAACAGGCTGTAGCGATATGGATTTTGCATCCATAACGAAAAACGCCATGACTCTTTGCAAAGTCATGGCGTTCGATTCTTGGCTCCTCGACCTGGGCTCGAACCAGGGACACACGGATTAACAGTCCGTTGCTCTACCAACTGAGCTATCGAGGAATCGGTGAGGTGCGTATATTAGTATCTGGACTTTAGGCTGTCAACAGCTATATGAATAAAAATGTGAGGAACGCATGCATAAAATAAGAATATTATTGATTTCATTGGTTATTTTTATTGGGGTGATCGCCGCTTTGCCTGTTCTGGTGCCCCTGAATCTATTTCTTTCCGACACCGCATTGAAGCTGCAACAGGTTCTGCATGGTCCGGTGCAGCTGCGATTGCTGCGATTTGAGTACTCACCACGGCCCGCACTGGTATTGCAGGATGTCACGCTAGAGGGCGATCCCAATGTCGGGCATATCGAATTTATCCGGATTCCGCTTTCCTTTTACAACCTGACGCATTGGGGAAGTGCCTTGCGGGAAGTAACCGTTGAGGGCGCCAAGTTTAGCCCGGCGTTTGCGACCCAGTTGCCGCAACGGCTGCGTCCTCGTAGCGGCGACAAGCCGATGCACATCGACGATCTGCAGCTCAAGCGCGCCAGCATCGTGCTGGATGCCAGCGAACTCGGTCCGGTGGATGGCGTACTGCGTTTTGATAGCGGCGGCAACCTGGCTGGCTTGACCGTGGCGGATGCAGGCGGGCAGGCCACCCTGGAAATTCAGCCGCAAGGGCAGAAAGACTTTGCTGCGACCTTTGTCGCCAGCCACTGGACTGTGCCGATGGGCTATCCGGTGCAGTTTGACGGGCTGCAATTGAAAGGCTTGATCAGCGATACCGGTATTCAGGTCAGCGAGATTCGCGGGGAGCTGTATAGCGGGGTGGTGACCGGTACTGCCCAGATTGATTGGGTGGGGGGCTGGAAGCTCGCAGGATCCCTGCACGGCAGCAGTCTGCAGGCAGAGCCCCTGTCCATCGTCTTCAGTCCAGTGACGCACGTTGCAGGGCGACTGGAGGGGGACGTGACATTTGGCTACCAGGCGGATAGCTGGACCCATTTGTTCGACAAGCCTGAGGTCACCGCAGATTTGCACCTGCGAGACGGCTATCTGCATAACTTTGATCTGGTCGCGCCGCTCAAGTCCAGCGCGCCGGTGGTCTATGCCCGCGGTGGCCGCACTGCTTTTGACAATCTCACTGCCAAGGTTGCGGTTCATCCAGCACAAGTCGATATCACCGATGTCAAACTCGATAGCGGCAAGTTCTCGGCAACCGGTCAGCTGCACGTGCTTCAGGGTGGTAAGTTGCAGGGTGAAGCAGCTTCACGCCTGGCCAGTGGCGGCATTTTGGCCAGCAGTGTGATCCGCGTCGGTGGTAACCTGGATGCACCGGTATTCAGTTCCGCTGGTGCCCATCGTCCAGGACGTGAAGATCCGCTGGAGTCGGCAGCACAGGTCCAGCAAAGCGATCAGAAGGCCGCCTCAGCGGCCCAATAAGCCAAGATGCGGGTGCGCGGATTGTTTTTCGTCGGCGCGCCCCCATCTGCAGCTTCTGGATGACACACGAGAATCAAGAACATGAGCTGGATTGATACCCTGCCGCATGCCACGGTCGCAGATGGCATTGTTCAATACTTTGCACCCGTTGCCGATGAGCTTGCCGCTCTGGAACAGGATGGCGTGGTTTCGCCGTTGACGCAGTTTGGTCTGATCCGGTTTCGCGGCGAAGAAACTGCGACGTTTCTGCAAGGGCAGCTTTCCAGCGATATCCGTCAGCTTGACACCGGCGTGGCACAGTACTCCAGCTACTCCACGCCCAAGGGCCGCATGTTGGCCAGCTTTCTGATTTACAAGCTAGGCGACGACTACTTGCTGCAGTTGCCGGTGGAGTTGCAGGCCAGCATTCAGAAGCGGCTGTCCATGTACGTGATGCGCAGTAAAACCAAGGCCGATGATGCGACGCTAGATGTCGCCTTGATCGGTGTGGCGGGCCCGAAGGCGGCGACGCTGGTGCAGGCGGTAACCGGCGCGTTGCCGGTTGGCGACTTCTCCGTGCAAAACTGGGAGGGCGGGGCAACCGTAGCGTTGTCGGGTGGACGTTACCAGGTCGTTGTGCCGGCGGATCAGGCCGCGCAGATTTGGCAGCAATTGTTGCAAGCGGGTGCCAAGCCGGTAGGTGAGCCCGTGTGGCGTCTCACCGAGGTTCGCTCGGGTACGCCATGGGTTACCGCCGCAACGCAGGAAGAATTTGTCGCGCAAATGGCCAATATGGAATTGATTGGCGCGGTGAGCTTCAGCAAAGGTTGTTACCCTGGCCAGGAAATTGTGGCGCGTACCCAGTATCTGGGGAAACTCAAGCGCCGCATGTATCGGGTTCGGGTAGACGGCGCGGCGCAGGCAGGGCAGGACGTGTTCAGCCCGGAGATGAATGGTCAGGCATCAGGCAAAGTGATGCTGGCAGCGCCAGCGGCGCAAGGCGCGTCCGAAGCCTTGGTGGTAGTGCAGATGAGCTCGCTGGAACACGGTTTGCACCTGGGTGATTTGAACGGCCCCGCTGTGGAAGTGCTGGATTTACCCTACGTTGTGGCCTGATTGCGACCGCTTGACCAGTTGTCATGGCGATCTGGAAAGCACCTGATGGGCAGTTTCCTCTATAATCGCGCGACTGAATGAAAAGACAAGGGTAGATGAATGGGCTTTCTGGCCGGCAAAAAAATTCTGATCAGCGGGCTGCTGTCTGATCGTTCGATTGCTTATGGCATCGCGCAGGCGGCGAAGCGTGAAGGTGCGGAACTGGCGTTCACTTACGTCAGCGAAGATCTGAAACAACGCGTGGTTGGCCTGGCTGCTGACTTTGGTACTGATCTCGTTCTGCCCTGTGATGTGGCGAGCGACGAGCAGATTGAAGCGCTGTTTGTTGAATTGGGCAAACACTGGGACAAGCTTGATGGCTTGGTGCATTCGATTGGTTTTGCCCCGCGCGAAGCGCTCAAAGGCAATTACCTGGATGCGGTGACTCGCGAGAACTTCAGAATCGCGCACGACATCAGTTCGTACAGCTTTGCCGCAATGGCCAAAGCGGCCCGTCCGCTGTTGTCTGACAACGCCGCGTTGATCACCTTGAGCTACCTCGGTGCCGAGCGTGCCATCCCCAATTACAACGTAATGGGTTTGGCCAAAGCCTCGCTGGAAGCCAATGTGCGTTATCTGGCGGCAGCATTGGGTGAGCGTGGTATCCGTGTAAACGGTATCTCTGCAGGTCCGATCAAGACCTTGGCGGCATCGGGTATCAAGGATTTCGGCACGCTGCTCAAGCGCGCTGCTGATGCCACACCACTCAAGCGCAACGTTACGCCGCTGGAAGTCGGCAACGTGGCGGCATTCCTGCTGTCTGATCTGTCGTCCGGTGTGACTGGCGAGATCACCTACGTGGATGCAGGCTTCAGCATTGGGGCAGGCGCACTGGGCGAATAATTCGCACAGTTCGCAGTCCCAGAAAAGCCCGGCTTTCAACCGGGCTTTTTCATTTTGTGCGCGGGCGAACTGCAAGGATCCGGTCCACATTAGCCACGGCATATAGTGATTATGTTCGGGCCAATTACATTCCGACACCGTTAAGGGTTCCCCTGTGCCCTTACCGAACGCATAATGGAACCTTGAGTATTCGTTGTTCAGAGAAGTGATGCCATGTGCCAGTTACTGGGCATGAACTGCAATGTGCCGACCGATATCGTTTTTTCCTTCGAAGGCTTTCGCCAGCGCGGGGGTCTGACGGACCATCATTCTGATGGTTGGGGGATCGCGTTTTTCGAAGACGACGGTTGCCGGATGTTTCTGGATCACCAACCGTCCGCACTTTCGCCGCTGGCCGAACTGGTGCACCGTTATCCAATCAAGAGCACCAACGTCGTTGCGCACATCCGCAAAGCCACGCAGGGTGTGGTGTCGCTGGCGAACACCCATCCGTTCAAGCGAGAGCTGTGGGGGCGTTACTGGCTGTTTGCCCATAACGGCAACCTGGCCGACCTGCCACCGCTGGGGAGTTCACGTTTCCGGCCTGTGGGCACCACGGACAGCGAATATGCGTTCTGCTGGATCATGAACGAGTTGGCGCTGCGCTTTGTCGACAAACCGGCGTTGCCCGACTTGCATGAAGCGCTGGCCGGATTGGCGGATCGACTGGCAAGCCACGGTACGTTTAATTTCTTGCTGTCGGATGGCACGGCGTTGTTTGCCCGTTGCGCAACCGACCTTCACTACATCGCACGGCGCGCGCCGTTTGCCATGGCTCATCTTGCCGATACCGATGTCTCTGTGGATTTCGCTCGTTATACCGCACCGGAAGACTTGGTGACGGTAGTGGCGACCCAGCCGCTGACCGATAATGAGAACTGGATTCGCATGGAAAAAGACCAGTTGTTGATGTTTATCGATGGACAGCCACATGCGCTGCAGGGCGAGCCAAAGTCGGAGACAATGGAGTTTTAACAGCTGCTGGTGAAGGGGTATGCCAACAAAAAAGCGACTGATAGACAGTCGCTTTTTTGTTTCAGGAAGTTTCGTCGCCGGAATCAGAGGCCTGCTTCAACCAGCATTTCCTTGGTCAACAAGAACACAAAGCCGTCGCCACTGCTGGTTTCCATCCATACAAACGGCAGGTTCGGATAAGCCGCTTCCAGCACCTCGCGGTTATGGCCGATCTCGACAACCAGCACGCCCAGATCATTGAGGAAGGTGGTGGCCGAGCCAATGATGCGGCGGGTGATATCCAGACCGTCCTCGCCGCTGCCCAGCGCCATTTGCGGCTCGTGCCGGTATTCGTCAGGCAGCTCATCCATGGACGGCGCATCCACATATGGCGGGTTGGAGACGATCAGATCATAAGTTTCGCCTTCCACCTCCGCGAACAGATCCGAATCGATCAGGTGAATGCGCTCGCCCATGTTGTAATCGACCACATTCAGTTCGGCGACATCCAGCGCATCGGCTGACAAGTCGATGGCGTCGACTTCGGCATCGGGGAAAGCATCGGCCAGCAAGATCGCCAGGCAGCCCGAACCGGTACACAAATCCAGCGCGCGGTGGACCAGTTCCGGGTGTTCAATCCACGGCTCCAGCGCTTCATCACGCAGCAATTCGGCAATGAACGAGCGCGGCACAATCACGCGTTCATCCACATAGAACTTGTATTCGCCCAAGTACGCTTCTTTGGTCAGATAAGCTGCTGGCACGTGTTCTTCGGCGCGACGGCGGATCACGTCCACGACTTTGTCCAGTTCTTGCGGCAACAACTTTGCGTCCAGGAACGGTTCCAGCCGGTCAACCGGCAAACCGAGCGATGCCAGAATCAGCCAGGCCGCTTCGTCGTATGCATTATCAGTGCCATGACCATAAAACAGGTTGGCATCTTTGAAGCGGGACACCGCAAAACGCAGGCAGTCGCGCACGGTAGAAAACTGGGAGCGGGCGAGATCGTACATGGGGGAACCTTGGGCACAGAATTCCTCTAGTGTAGCAGGCCCGTCAAGCCCGGCGATTGCACAACCATGGCAAACCCGAAATAGCAGGCGATGGGTTATGTTGAGTCTGAGCCAGACAGGCTATCGGTCAGGCACTTCAGCGGAGTGAACAGAGTGGCAGAAATCAGTCTGACGGTGGATTACCAAGGTATCAAACTCGCAGGATCAGGTCATTTGCCGGAAACCACACCTGCACGTGACGCAGTGTTATTGCTGCATGGTTTTACCGGGTCACGGATCGAATTTGCCTATTTGTTTGTAGATATCGCCCGGCGCTTGGCTGCACGCGGGATCACGGTGTTCCGGTTCGACTTTGCCGGTTGCGGTGAGAGTGAAGGGCGGTTTGTTGATTTGTCGATTGCAGACCAAGCCAGTCAGACTGGCGTGTTGCTGGATGAACTGGCGGCGCGGTATCCCGGTCTGCGCTGGCACGTGGTTGGCTATAGCATGGGCGCTCTGGCCGCGGCGGCTACGGGTGTGAATCGTCCGGATTTGGCCAGCGTAATCCTCGTGGCACCGGCAGGTAATCTGGACGAGATCGTTAGTCGTAGCCTTGAGCAGGGCACTGCGCTGGCTAACGGGAACATTGATTTTATTGGGCTTGAGCTCAACCCGCAGTTGCAAGTTGAAGCCAGCGCCTTTGATCTGGACGCGTATATGGAACTGCTGGAAGCACCCACGCTGATATTGCATGGCGGACGGGATGTGGTGGTGCCCGCAGCCATTGGGGAGCGTGCGGCGGCATTGGCGCAGCGAGGGACGTTTATTGCACTGGCCGAGGCGGATCACGGGTTCTGGCTGGGTGCGCATCGGCAGCAGCTGGCGGAGCTTGTTGGGGAGTGGGTTGAGTGCGGCGGTCGTTTATCCGATGCTGCAGTATTTGCAGGTCGGGAATGACGAATCAAGGGTTGCACTGGAATCAGGCGTACCTACGATCCGCATCCCGCGCCCCTCACAACTGATCAAACCAGTCCGCTTCCGGGATTTGCCCGAATACTTTACGCAAACCGGTACTCCACGCTTTGCGGGTGCGGTTGAACCAGGCGTTGTTTTCTTCCACGCGATAGGGGCGGACTTTACTGAAGGTGTTGTTGCGGTAACGCAGTACGTCGATAGGCAGACCAACGGACAGATTGCTGCGGATGGTCGAGTCAAACGAGATCAGCATGCATTTGAGCGCGTGCTCCAGCGTGGTATCAAACTGGATAACGCGGTCCAGAATCGGCTTGCCGTATTTGGATTCGCCAATCTGGAAGTACGGCGTGTCTTCTGAGGCCTCGATGAAATTGGCTTGCGGGTAAACGTTGAACAGTCGCGGTGCTTCGCCGCGAATCTGCCCGCCGACAATGAATGAGCCGCCAAAATCCACGCCTTGGGTCATGACGCCTTCATGGCTGTCGCGGGCGACGACTTCGCGCAGGGTTTCGCCGACCAGCAAGGCGGCGTCATACATCGACGGCACATTCAGCAGGTTGTGCAACTCTTGCTGCGTGCGCGCCTGCAGCAGGCTCACCACGCTTTGCGTGGTAGCCAGATTGCCCGCAGTCAGGATCACGATCAAACGCTCACCTGGCACTTCAAAGATGTGCATTTTGCGAAAGGTGGCAATGTGATCCACCCCGGCATTGGTGCGAGAGTCAGAGGCGAAGATCAGCCCGTCTTTCAGGCGCATGGCGACGCAGTAAGTCATGTGCCAACTCGTAGGTCTGGATGTAATTGTTTATTGTAATGCCGGAGCGGGGCATTTTTGCGCCCAGCCAGCGTGACGCAGGCGGCCATGTTGCGCCTGGGTCACGCCGTGCTGCGAAACTGGCCGCCCGTTATTGCTGCTCATGCGCTGTAGAACGGCGTACCCGCGCGCGGCTGACCATGGTTTCCATGCCGCCACCCCGGCGCAATCCGCGCACCGGGCAGGCGTCCAGGTAATCCAGCCCGATCGCCAGGCGCACGTAACGCTCGTCCGGCTTGCAGGCATTGCTCACGTCAAACCCGTACCAGAGTTCATCGCACAAAGCTTCGACCCAGGCATGACTGGCCACGTGATGATCATTCTCGGTGTAGAGATAGCCGCTCACATAACGGGCCGGAATGCCCAGATAACGACAAATGGCGATGAACACGTGGGCATGATCCTGGCAGACGCCCAAGCCTTGGGCGAAAGCCTGCTGCGCCGAAGTGCCCGCATCGGTTTGCCCTGGCGTGTAGGGCATGTGATCAAGCAGATCGGCCATCAAGTCCATCAGACCCTGGCGGCCGTGTTTTTCAATCAACCGCCGGTATTTCTCGGCAAAATTCTTGATGGTGTCATCCGCCGTAGTCAGCGCGGTTTGCTGGCGAAATACCAGCGGCGGCACGGTGTCACGAGCCGGTGCGCTATTGCGGGTCTCCACCACGCCTTGCGCCACGATGCGGATTTCGCTGACCGGTTGGTCCAGCGTCAGTACGTGTTGCTCGTTGCCAAAGGCGTCCACGGCCAGATCGGTGGGGCCGGGGATATCCAGGTGCCAGTACAAGGTGTTCTGACTGGCGTCCCGACGCGGCGTCAAACGGAGCAATTGCACGCTGTGTTTGAGCGGCACGTCGTAGCAGTAAACGGTTTCGTGATGAATTTCGAGGTGCATGCCGGTTCCGTTCAGGCGACGCGCAAATAGGCTTCGTCGATGGTGTTGCCCAGCGCGTTGATTTCCGCCAGACATTGGCTCAGATAATCGTGCAATCCGTGCTCGAGAATTTCGTCGACCTGTGTAAAACGCAGATCATTCAGCAACAAGTGAGCCTCGCGCTGGGCCAGTCGGCCATTGTCTCCTTCGATTTGCGACAGAATCTTGCAGATGGCATCCACGCACGCGCAGAGCGAGCGTGGCAGCCGTGGTGACAGCACCAGCAGTTCGGTAACCGAGCGCATTTGCACGCCTTCGCGGTACATCTCCACATAGGCTTCATACGCCGACAGCGCGCGCAGAAGTGAACTCCAGGCGTAGTAATCCTGAGCGTTTTCCTCGGCGCCTTCAGCGATCAGGCTGGCTTTTACGTCGAGCAACCGCGCGGTGTTGTCGGCGCGTTCAATGAAGGTGCCAAGACGGATAAAGCTATAGGCATCGCCGCGCAAAATGGTGCCGTAGGCAATGCCGCGAAACACGTGCGAACGGGCCTTCACCCAGTCAAAAAAGTCACCGACATTGGCGATGCCGTTGGCCTCAAACTCTTTGACCTCCAGCCAGGTGGCGTTGATGTTCTCCCACATTTCCACGGTGATCTTGCCGCGCACGGCGTGGGCGTTTTCCCGGGCGTGGCGAATGCAGCTCAAGATGCTGGCGGGGTTTTCCCGATCCAGCGCCATAAACTGCAGCAAGGCTTCGGCGGTGAGTTTTGGGTAACGCGCGGAGAAGCGATCCAGTTGTTCAGTAATCACCAGCGGCGCGCGCATTTCGGCGCGGGCGCCTTGCGATTGCGGCAATAGCGACAAACTGAAGCTCACATCCAGCAGCCGCGCCAGGTTTTCCGCCCGTTCCAGATAACGGGACATCCAGTACAGATGATCAGCAGTGCGGCTTAACATCATGGTCGGGTTTTCCTTGTTTTCATCAGGCGCTCAGGCCTCCAGAATCCAGGCATCTTTAGTGCCGCCGCCTTGCGACGAATTCACCACCAGCGAGCCCTTTTGCAGCGCAACTCGCGCCAGGCCGCCCGGCACAATGCGCACGGTATTGCCGGACAACACAAACGGACGCAGATCGATATGACGCGGCGCGATGCCTTCTTCGACAAAGGTAGGGCAGGTGGAGAGCGACAACGTGGGTTGAGCGATGTAATTGGCCGGGTTGGCCTTGAGCAAGCCACGGAAGTGTTCGATCTCCGCTTTAGTCGCCTTGGGGCCAATCAACATGCCGTAACCACCCGCACCATGAACCTCTTTGACTACCAGTTCTTCCAGGTTGGTCAGCACGTGGCTCAGCTCTGAAGGATTGCGGCACTGCCAGGTAGGTACGTTCAGCAGCAGCGGTTCTTCATCCAGATAGAACCGAATCATGTCCGGAACATAGGGGTAGATTGATTTGTCGTCCGCTACACCGGTGCCGATGGCGTTGGACAACACCACATTGCCGGCCCGATAAGCCGCGATCAGTCCCGGTACGCCAAGGCTTGAATCGGCGCGGAACACCAGTGGGTCGAGGAATACATCGTCCAGTCGGCGGTAGATCACATCCACCTGTTTGGGACCGGCGGTGGTGCGCATATACACATGCAGGTCTTTCACAAACAGATCGCGCCCTTCGACCAGTTCCACGCCCATTTGCTGCGCGAGGAAGGCATGTTCGAAATACGCGCTGTTGTAGTGGCCCGGAGTCATCACTACCACGGTCGGGTTATCTACCAGGCAAGACTGGCGCAGCGTGGATAACAACAACGACGGGTAATGCTCGACCGGCGCGATGGCGTGTTTCTCGAATAACTCCGGGAACAGCCGCATCATCATCTTGCGGTTTTCCAGCATGTACGACACGCCAGACGGCACGCGCAAGTTGTCTTCCAGCACGTAATACTGGCCGTCGCCATGGCGGATCACGTCGATCCCGGCGATATGCGCGTACAAGTTGTGCGGCAAATCCAGCCCGCACATCGCCGCCTGATACTGGCTGTTCACCAGCACTTGTTCGGCGGGGACTTTGCCCGCTTTGAGAATGTGCTGACTGTGATAGATATCGTGCAAAAAGGCATTCAGCGCGGCGGCGCGCTGCTTGAGGCCTGCCTCCAGGTGAGTCCATTCGTGGGCGGGAATGATGCGGGGAATGGTATCGAACGGAATCAGCCGCTCATTGCCGCTTTCATCGCCGTGGACCGAAAAAGTGATCCCCACGCGATGAAACAGCAGTTCGGCTTCTTTGCGGCGCTGGGCCAGGGTGGCGGGAGTCTGGACGTTCAACCAGTCAAAAAATGCGTTGTAGTGGGGCCGGATCGAGCGATCACGATCCAGCATCTCGTCATAACCGGTTTCGGCTGGCAAATCGATCTGGTGCATGGCGCGCACTTCCCTGGTGGGTATTGCAACCGACACGATGCGCGGCAACCGGGCCGCGCCTGGTTCAGGACAGGTCTATCCGTAGCTTATCTCCTGCAATCCCTGTGCCAGCTTGAAATGGCGTATTTACTGGGGTTTGCTTATAGCTCGGGTGTGTTTGTGCACCACATTGGGGCTGGCGTTCCCGGCCCGCACTGCTATGGGCGAGGCCACGTAATCTGGCCGCGCTTATGTACGGTGCCTGTTCAATAGTAGGTCAGGCACGGCACTCGTTCCGGAAAACAGTTGTATCAGGGTTGTCCCTTGTGGCGGAAAGTCCCGATGCTTTTGATGGTGCATCGCGCAAGAATGAGTCCGGATAAACCTGATCATCTGATCCTTTGGCAAACCGGAGGATCGCAAAGGAGACTCGTTGTGCCAAGGAATGCGTTATATGCCCAGTCGGGTGGCGTAACCCCAGTGATCAATGCTTCGGCCTGGGGCGTGATTTCAGCCGCCCGCCGACACCCCGCACAAATCGGCACCATCTACGTGGCCAAAGACGGCATTCTGGGCGCCTTGACCGAGTCGCTGACCGATATCCGCGAGATTGCCGAATCCCAACTGGCTGCCTTGCGCCACACTCCGGGCGGCGCCTTTGGTTCTTGTCGCCACAAGCTCAAGCACGGCAGTGAACTGAAGCGGCTGTTCGAGTTGTTTGCGGCTTATGACATTGGCTACTTCTTCTACAACGGCGGTGGCGATTCGGCCGATACCTGCTTGAAAGTAGCCGAATACGCGCAGTATCAAGGCATTGATCTGACCGCAATTCATGTCCCCAAGACCATCGATAACGACCTGCCGCACACTGACACCTCTCCCGGTTTTGGCTCGGTAGCCAAATACATCGCCACCACCACGCGCGAATGCGGGCTGGATCTGGCCTCGATGTCTTCTTCATCCACCAAGGTGTTTATCCTGGAAGTGATGGGGCGGCACACTGGCTGGCTGGCAGCGGCATCAGGCTTGGCTAGTCGTACTCCGGCTGAACCGCCACATCTGATCTTGCTGCCAGAGGTCCCTTTCGATCCTTCCCGGTTTTTGCGTGCCGTGCGCGATACCGTGCAGCAGCATGGCTATTGCGTAGTGGTCGCCGCCGAAGGTATTCGCGATACGGGTGGCACTCGTCTGGCAGAGACCGGTAATGCCGACGCCTTTGGTCATGCGCAACTGGGTGGCGTGGCGCCGATGCTGGCCAATCTGGTCAAGGCAGAACTGGGGCACAAATGCCACTGGGCCGTGGCCGATTACATGCAACGCGCTGCCCGCCATCTGGCTTCTGCCAACGATCTGGAGCAAGCCATTGCCGTCGGTGAGGCCGCGGTTGATTTTGCCATTGCCGGCCAGCGCAGCGTCATGCCTGCCATCGTGCGTGAGGCCGATCAGCCTTATCGCTGGCACATTGAAGCGGTCTCGCTCAAAGAAGTCGCCAACAAAGAAAAGGCCATGCCAGAAAGCTATCTGCGCGACGACGGCATGCATTTGTCGGTGATGGGCAAAGCGTACTTTGCGCCGCTGATTCTGGGTGAAGCACCGCCACCGTTTGACCACGGCTTGCCGGATTATCCGGTTTGGCATTTCCCGCTGGTGGAACGCAAATTGCCGCCTTATGAGGTGCTGTGAGGCTGCTCAGCTAGAGCCTGTGGCCCGGATAAAGGCCGATTCTCGACATAAACGTTAGCGGGAATCCGGGATTTGCAGTGCGTTAACATCCCGTCGCATTGGCATTTCCCGACTCCAAATCCCGGATTCCCACCCTGCGGGCTCCATCCGGGCTACCAGGCTAATTCCACTCCGTAACTGGATTCCCGCCTGCGCGGAAAGACGAAATGCTTTTATCAAGCTGCGAGGACGGTGGGTTGCCTTCTGTCCCGCCGCCGCGAATCAGGCGCCGTGTGACGTATCCAGAAACGCCTGCACCCGCTGCAACACCTGTTCTGGCAAATCGCTGCCCAGACAGTCCAGGCTCTCGACATCATCCATCCCGCGTAGCCAGGTAAGCTGGCGCTTGGCCAATTGCCGGGTTGCGGCCAGGCCTTTGTCGCGCAGGCCTCGCATGTCGATCTGGCCATCCAGATATTCCCACGCCTGGCGATAACCCACGCAGCGCATGGATGGCAAATCCAGCGAAAGTTGATAGCGACGGCGCAGGCTTTCCACTTCATCCAGCAAACCGCCCGCCAGCATGGCATCAAAGCGCAAGGCAATGCGGGCGTGCAAAGCGGCGCGGTCAGATGGCAACAGGGCCAATTTCAGCAAGCGATAGGGCAACGCATCTTGCGCAGGTTCGGCCAGCAGTTCTGACATCGGTTTGCCTGCCAGCGTGCAGATTTCCAGTGCACGTTCGACGCGCTGCGAATCACCCGGTTCCAGCCGCGCGGCGGTGGCTGGGTCCAACACTGCCAGTTTGGCATGCATGGCGGGCCAGCCGATCAGCGCGGCTTCGGCATGCAGTTGTTCGCGCAGTGCAGGGTCGGCCTGCGGTAGATCGTGAATGCCATGCTGCAGCGTGTTGAAGTACAACATGGTGCCGCCGACCAGCACCGGCAGCTTGCCGCGGGCGATGATGTCATCCATCAATTTGCGGGCATCGTCACGAAACTGCGCGGTGGAATAAGCCTCTTCGGGCGAAATGATGTCGATCAGATGATGCGGCGCGCGGGCCAGCTCGGCGGCCGTTGGCTTGGCCGTGCCGATATCCATATCCTTGAAGACCAGGGCGGAATCAACCGAGATCAATTCAACGGGCAAACCAGATTCAAGTAGATGGATCGCACTGGCGGTTTTGCCGCTGGCGGTGGGGCCCATCAGGAACAGGGCGGGGGGTAAGGTTGTGAGCGGCATGGGGTGGCGGGCGAATGTTTTGATACTTTGTGAGGTTGTCGGTGGTATGCCAAGGTCGGTGGCGGCAATCTCCCCCTGCCCCTCTTTGGGAAAGAGGGGAGTTGTTGCAGTGGTTTGCTGGCGAGTTTGGCTTAGGCGAGCAGTGGCCACCATTGAATGGGCCGATGTATTTTGGTTAAGTAACTCTGAGCCAGCCCCAGCCCCAGCCCCAGAACCAGAGTCAGCCCCAGAACCAGAGTCAGCACCAGAACCAGAGTCAGCACCAGAACCAGAGTCAGCCTCCACAAAGGATTTTTCTCCCCTCTTTTTCAAAGAGGGGTTGGGGGAGATTGACCCGCGATGCTTCAAACCCTCACTCCCCTGAAACAAAGTAACCCGACTTTGAACTGTGGACCAGATCGCCTCCACCACCGCATTGGTTTCAAGCAGCACCTGCCGATCATCAAATCGCAATATTTCCAGCCCTCGAGCACGCATGAAAGCATCCCGGCGGGCATCGTACTCTAACCCTTGTGGGGTAAAGTGCTGCGCACCATCGACCTCGACAACCAATTGAGCTGCATGGCAGTAGAAGTCTGCAAAATAGTGCCCGAGCGGTTTCTGTCGATTAAACCGTACGCCTAATTGATCACCATTGAGTCTGAGCCACAATTTCTGCTCCGCGTCGGTAGCCATGATGCGCAACGATTGCGCTCTGCGGCGCCGCTCGATGGGGGATGCATTCATGCCTTACTGGCCCCGCATGAACAGCTTGTCCAGATCATTCATGCTCAGGCGGAACCAGGTGGGGCGGCCATGATTGCATTGACCAGAGCGCTCGGTGGCTTCCATCTCACGCAACAAGGCATTCATCTCGGGGATGGTCAGACTGCGATTGGCGCGCACCGAGCCATGGCAAGCCATGGTGGACAGCAGTTCGTTGCGGCGGCCGGTCAGCATCTGGCTGGCGCCGACTTCGCGGATGTCCTTGATGACCGAGCGCGCCAGTTCTACGGCATCCGCGTCTTTCAGCAACATGGGAATGCCGCGAATGGCGATCTGCGTCGGCGATTGCACGGAGAGATCAAACCCCAAATGCGCCAGTGCTTCGCGGTTGTCTTCGACGGTGGCGACCTCAAAGCGGTCTGCGCTGAACAAATGGGGGATGAGCATCGGCTGGCTGGGCATGTTGTCCAGATCCAGCGCGTTCTTGAGTTTTTCATACACCACGCGTTCGTGCGCCGCGTGCATGTCGACCACAATCAAACCTTCCGCCGCCTGCGCCAGGATATACACCCCATGCAATTGCGCCATGGCAAAGCCCAGCGGCGGGATACCGTCTTCATCGGTCGCGGGCATAAAGGCGCGAGTGCCAACGGGTAATGGGCGTGGATTGCCGCCAGATAAAACGGTGGCGCCAAATTCGGCGGGAGCATAACTCGGGGTGACGGCAGCCTGGCCTGGCTCACGCTTCAGGTCGCTGAACATGCGGTCGTACATTGCCAGCGGCTCTTGCACCACCGGGATCGCCATATGTTGCTGGCGCCACGGTTGTTGCTGATAGCCGGAGGTTTGCGGCGTGCCAGCAGCATAAGTCGGGGCGGCGGGCGCGATGATTTCGCCGGTTTCCGGATCAACGCCTGCCGGCACCTGGCCCGCTTTGGTGCTTGCCAGTGCCTTGGTCAGGCTGCGCAACATAAAGCCGTAAATGGCCTGCGATTCGCGAAAGCGCACCTCAATTTTGGTGGGATGCACGTTCACATCCACGCCTTCCGGGTCCAGTTCCAGGAACAGGCAATACGCCGCGTGGCGATCATGATGCAGCACGTCGCGATAGGCCTCACGCAAGGCGTGGGCGATGACTTTGTCGCGCACAAAACGGCCATTCACAAAGAAGTATTGTGCATCGCGGCTGGATTTGGATAACGTTGGGCTGCCCGCCAAGCCCCACAGTCGCAGCGGCCCGGCAGATTCTTCCACCTGCACGGCGGTCTGCGCGAATTCATCGCTCAGCAAGGCGGCACAGCGTTTGATCACATCGCCGCGCATCACCCGCAAATTGGCGCGGCCGTTATGCACCAGCGTAAATTGCTTGTCCGGATTGGCCAGCGCCAGGCGCTTGACCATGTCCTCGCAATGCGCGAACTCGGTGCCGTCGGACTTCAGAAATTTGCGGCGAGCGGGCGTCTGGTAATACAGGTCATGCACTTCAATGGTAGTGCCCACTGCCAGCGCCGCTGGTTCCGCTTCGTGCAAACGGCCGTGATCGGATTCAATCCGCCAGGCATGCGCTGCGCCATTGAAGCGGCTGGTGAGCGTGAGTCGGGAAACGGACGCAATTGACGCCAGACCTTCACCACGAAAGCCGAGCGTGGCGACTTTTTGCAGGTCATCAAAATCGCGAATCTTGCTGGTGGCGTGACGATGCAACGCCAGCGCCAGGTCTTCGTGTTCGATGCCAATGCCGTCATCAATCACTTTGATCAGTTTGGTGCCACCGGCAACCAGTTCCACGCCTACGTTGTCGGCACCAGCATCCAGACTGTTTTCCAGCAATTCCTTGAGCGCAGAGGCCGGGCGCTCGACTACTTCGCCAGCGGCGATCTGGTTGACCAGTTGGTCGGACAAAAGCTGGATGCGAGACATGGCGTGAGGCACAGGCGGGGTAAAGCGGCATTATACCAGCGGGCCGCCATCACCCGGTTTTGTCGCGGCCATTCTGATATTTAAATATTGTTATATCTAAATCAATTTTAAGTATTGGATGGAATATTGCGGTGAGCGAAAGGACAGGGCATGCTGCGCAGTACCCGATCCCGGCGTACTGACAAGGACATGCAGCGATGAAGTTCGATACCCAAGCCATCCACGCCGGTTTCGACGGCGACCCAACCACCCGCGCCGTGGCGGTGCCGATCTACCAGACCACCAGCTATTCGTTTGACGACACCCAGCATGGCGCCGATCTGTTCGACCTGAAAGTAGCGGGCAATATCTACACCCGCATCATGAACCCGACAACCGACGTGCTGGAAAAACGCATTGCGGCGCTGGAAGGCGGCGTGGGCGCGCTGGCGCTGGCTTCTGGCGCAGCGGCCATTACGTATTCGATCCTGACCATCGCCGAAGCGGGCGACAACATTATTGCCACCGGCACGCTCTACGGCGGTACCTATAACCTGTTTGCCCACACGCTGCCGCAGTACGGGATTGAAGTACGCTTTGTCGACGCCAAAGACCCGCAATCTGCCGCGCAATATATCGACGCCAAAACCAAAGCGGTATTTGTTGAATCTATCGGTAATCCACTCGGCAATGTGGTGGACTTTGCGGCCTTTGCCAAAGTGGCGCATGAAGGTGGCGTGCCGCTGATTGTCGATAACACCGTCCCCACACCTTATATCACCCGCCCGTTTGAACACGGTGCCGATATCGTGGTGCACTCGTTGACCAAATACATCGGCGGCCACGGCACCAGCATTGGCGGCATCATCGTGGATTCCGGCAAGTTTCCGTGGGCCGAACACAAAGCCCGGTTTCGTCGCCTGAATGAGCCGGAAGTGAGTTATCACGGAGTGGTCTACACCGAGGCGCTGGGCCCGGCGGCCTATATTGGCCGCGCGCGCACTGTGCCGTTGCGCAATATGGGCGCGGCGATCTCGCCGTTTAACTCGTTCCTGATTCTGCAAGGACTAGAAACGCTGGGTTTGCGTATCGAACGCCACACCGAAAACGCACTCAAGGTGGCGCAATTTTTGAAACAGCAGCGTGCGGTGGAGTGGGTGAATTACGCCGGTTTGCCGGATCACCCGTCGCATGAACTGGTACAGAAATATTTTGGTGGCAAAGCATCAGGGCTGCTGACGTTTGGCCTGAAAGGCGGGCGCGAAGCCGGGGCTAAATTCCAGGATGCGTTGCAGTTGTTTACTCGGCTGGTGAACATTGGCGACGCCAAGAGTCTGGCATGCCATCCGGCCAGCACCACGCATCGGCAGTTGTCGCCGGAAGAACTCAAGAAAGCCGGGGTGACAGAAGATACGGTGCGCTTGTCGATCGGCATTGAGCATATCGACGACATTCTGGCGGATTTGACGCAGGCATTGGCTGCGGCGACTTGATGCCAATTTGAGAGAAAGAGCAGGGTGAATTTAGCGTGGCTAATTCACCCTGCATGGCGCACCGCAGCGCTGCGATCCCGGATTCCCGCTGGCGCTTCATCCGGGCTACATGTTTGCCTGACTGTTTCACGCCGCAATTGGCGTCGGCAGCGGTTCCGGCGGTTTGCGACCACGGTCGATATACAAGGTCGAACCCGGCGTTTGCTTGGCCATGCTTTTCGCATGAGTGGCCGCAGCCGCCACCTGGTGGTGGCTTTCAAACTGGCTCGGCTCTACTTCAACCACACCTACCGATAGTGTCACCAGCGGGTGGCGTTGGGGCAGACCACGCCGGTCCGGGGCTTCGTAGTCACCGTCTTCCAGATGCGACGACCAGAAAAATTCCGGCACACGCAGCGAGAACTCTTCGAGTAGTCCTTCACAACGTTCATGCCAGTCGGCCGAGCGAAAGATCACCACAAAATCATCGCCGCCGATGTGACCGACGAAATCCACTTGTGAATCTGCGGCGCGCACCAGCAGTTCGCTGGTCAGGCGAATCATGTCGTCGCCCCGTACATAGCCGTAAACATCGTTGTACGGTTTAAAGTAATCCAGATCAAAGTACGCCATGGTGAATGGGCGGCCCTCATCCAGCAGGGTTTCCAGCTTTTCCTGAATCGGCACATTGCCGGGCAGCAAGGTCAGCGGATTGGCGTAGCGTGCGGCGCGCACTTGCAGTTCAGTGATGGCGCGCATCAGATCATGACCGGTGCCCATGCCCAGGTAATGGCCATGCTGGGTGATGATAAAACCATCAGCCAGATAGCGGCGCTCAGCCGTGGTTACCAGTTGCGACAGTTCTTGCAGGCTCATCGATTGTTCGACAATGAGGGGCGCGCGGTCCATCAGATTGCTGCAAGGCCGCCCGCCATGCAGTTCATGTGAGAACGGGCGAGAGAAAAACTCGGTGACTTCATGGCGCTTCAACAGCCCGAGCGGGCGCTGGTTTTCCACCACCGGCAGGGCGTGCAATTGCGGAGACTGGCTAAAGCGTTGAAACACCGATTCGCAGCTTTCTGAGGGCGGCACGGTTTCTACCGAAACCAGCAAGCCGCCCGCATTGCGATGCCCGTGGCCTGGCAGGGCCGGGGTGGGTGTTTCAGAGAGGTCCAGCGCGATATGGCGCGGCGGATGCGGCAGGGGCTTGCCGATGTGATAGCCCTGGGCAAAAGCAATGCCAATGCGCTGGATCACCTGCAGTTCTTGCGGGGTTTCAATCCCCTCGGCGACCACCCGGGTGCCAATGTTCAGGGCGATATGCTGGATCGAGCGCACAAACTGGCGCTTTTGCGCATCGGCCGCCAGACCTTGCACAAAGTATTTGTCGATCTTGACGAAGTCCGGCTTGAGTTCTGACCACAAGCGCAGTGATGAAAACCCTTCGCCCAAGTCATCCAGCGCGATGCGAAAACCCATTTCGCGGTAATGCAACAGGGCTTCTTTAAGTAGTTCGTAGTCGTGCGTCGGCTGGGTTTCGGTCAGCTCAATCACCACGCGCTGCGGTGCCATGCCAGCTTCACGCAGAATCTCCAGCGTGGCGCCAGGGTGAAAGTCCGGGTGTGAAAGACACGCCGGGCTGACATTCAGAAACAGGCGGCCAGGCAGGTTTTGCGCCACAAAGGCTTCAATGATGGCGCGGCGGCAGGCGAAATCGAGCGATGGCAGCAGGCCAACCTGTTCGGCACTGCGAAACAGGTTGATGGGCGAATGCAGAAAACTGGTAGACGGCCCGCGGATCAGCCCTTCGTAGCCAAAGGCTTCGCCGTCGTGCAGCGATGCAATCGGCTGGAACAGAGCGGAAAGGCGCTTTTCCTGGATGATTTCTTCAAGATCGCGCCGCAGGTTGTCCAGGTTCAAGGGGTGCGACATGGTAGCTACTCGGGTATTCATGCCCGGTAGGCTGCCACAGCCCGATTACGGCGCCATGACAGTAGTAAGGTTAGGTCGGGCGGGTGAGTGCCACGTCACGGCATGACACTTTAGCAACACCTCATCAGAACATTACATGCTGTTTTAGTGACTTCACTAAACTTGAACTTTACAAGCATTGTTGCACATATTACATTGGTAAATATTACATTAGAAATTAAAGTAAGGGGGAGAATGAAATGAGTTACCAAGCACGCATTACCCGCTTCTGCCAAGTATTTGAAGCCGCGCCACAAAAGGAAATCCTGTTGTCTCGCACCTTGTTCCGGGCCGCAGCATTGCTGGAACAACGTATCAACGAAGCCCTCGTCCCGTGCAATATGAGCATGCCCCAATATCTGGCCATGGCCATGCTATTGGTTGATGAAGGCAATCAACCAACCAACCCGTCGGAAGTGAGTAAATTGCTCGATATGACTCGCACCCAGGTTACGCGGCTGATGGATAGCCTGGAAACCGAGGGCTGGGTTACCCGCACGCTGGATAAAGAAGATCGCCGCCGCATGATGCTCACGCTGACGGACGAAGGCAAAGCCAAACTGAAAATGGCGGCGCCCGTGGTGCATGCGGTTTATCAGCGCGCCTGGTCAGTATTTGACGATGCCGGGCAGGATCACGTTGCTAACGAACTGGCTCACTTGTATGAGGGATTGGAGAAAGAAGTCGCGTGAAACGTCTTGCCGCGTACTGCGCGCCCAATGACAAACGCTGGGTCATGGCGTTACTTGGGTTAACTACCGCAGTCGAGTTTTTTGAAAACAGTCTGTTTGTTTTTTCCAGCAGTCATATCCAGGGCGGGATAGACGCGAGCCCGCAAGAGTTTGTGCTGGCAGTGGCCGCTTATGCCTGCGCCAGCATGCTTGTGATCATGAAACAAGCATGGCTGGCGCATCAGTTGGGGTATCGCAATTTTCTGGGCGGGGCGCTGGCATTGTTTGCGCTGGGGGCGTTGCTCAGCGGACTCAGCCATACCCCGGATCAATTGATCCTCTGCCGCGCTATTCAAGGGCTGGGCGGCGGCGCGCTTTTTACCAGTAGCCGCATCCTGATCAATTTGATGTTTGCGCCCAAAGAGCGTGCCAAGGCGGTGCGCTATTTCATGATTGCCATCTTCTCGGTGTCGGCGCTGGCGCCGGCGTTGGCGGGGATGTGGATCGAGAACTACAGCTGGCGCTGGGTCTTCTGGAGCGTAGTTCCGCTGGCCAGCCTGGCGTCGATTGGTTGCTGGCTGTGGCTGCCGGTGGTGGTGCCCAAGCAACAGCATGGTGGCGAGTTCACACCCTTGCCGCTGGTGATGTTCGGAGTGGGAGTCATCTGCCTGCAACTGGCTTTGTCCGAAGCCCGCTTCGACTTCTTCGGGCATCCGCTGCATCTGGTGGTTACTACGCTGGTGGGACTAGGTTTGCTGGGCTGGTTTTCCTGGCACCAGTATCGCCATCCTTCGCCGGTGTTTGTGCTGCGCGGCCTGAACAACCAGGTGTATCTGACCGGCCTTGGCTTGTATTTTCTGCATTACTTTCTGGCCAACTTCAGCAATTACCTGTTCCCCATTTACGCCGAACGCGCCCAAGGTGTACCGCTGGAAACCACCGGCTGGCTCAATACCTTTTCATCGACCATCAGCTTTGTGGTGATCTTGGGATATTTGCGTTGGTCCGCCAAACTCAAACAGAAAAAACCGCTGATGCTGACCGGGGTGATTGCGCTGGCGCTGTGCTGCGCGTTCTTCTCGTTTATGCCACCTGGTATGCCGCTATCGGCGTTCTTCTTGCCCTTGGTGGCCAAGGGCATGTTTGGCGTATTGCTGGTGATCCCAGTGGCCGGGCTGACTTTCCGCGAATTGAAGGCCGAACAATTTGCCCACGGTTATCGCAACAAGAATCTGCTGCGGCAATGGGCTGGTTCACTGGCGCAGGCCGTTGCGGCCATCATGATGCAAAACCGCCAGGCAGCGCTGCATGACTACTACTCTGGCTTTGCCAACAGTTTTAATCCCGCATTCAACGAGATGATGGCGTCCTTGCAGGGCGTTTTTGTTCGCCAGGGCATGTCACCCGAAAGCGCCAACCTGGCTGCATTGGCGCAGATTGCGGGGGTGGTTGATCGGCAGGTTTTGTTGCTGGCGTGTAATGATCTTTACCGGGTGCTGGCAGCGCTGGCTGTGGTGGCTGCGATGGTGATTGTGGCGCAGCGGAAGTTGCAGTGATGAGGGTGGGGCGGAGTGGGTTGGTATTCCGCCATTGCTAGCGTTGTGATTGTAGGGCGGATGCAACCCGCCTTTGGTGCGTTGGTTTTGAAAGTTTGTTTGGTTAGGGCCTTCGGCACGGGTTTTTAAGGGCGGTTGATACCCCGGGGGTGCCCGGGAGCACGTTACTTTCTTTTGGGTCGCCAAAAGAAAGTAACCAAAGAAAAGGCGACCCGGGACGCGAGCGTCCGACGGGGCCCAAGGTCAAAAACCGCAACGAATCGTCTGTCTACCAAGTTGGTCTGCGCGCATCTTGCGTTCCCTCGGTCGGCCGGGACCTAAGGTCTCCGGCTCTCGGTCGGCGTGGTTTGTAGTGGAGGTTTGCCGATGGTGGCAGCAAAGCAAATACCCCATTGGATACCACTTACGTCGTGATTCCCGCGAAGGCGGGAATCCAGTTGGGTCGCCGAGGCTGCCATGGCGAACGTTGCTGCTGGATCCCCGCATTCGCGGGGATGACGGAGAAATAGCCAGTAGCCCGGATGAAGGCCGATTCTCGGCATAAACGTTAGCGGGAATCCGGGGGGCAATGTGTCAACAAGCCAATGGTATTTGCGTTTAGCTGCCTCTTCCCGGATTGCTGCCCGAATCCGGGCTACGTCTTTCACCGGAGGCTGTCGCAACCTCTTCAGCTCATCGTTGCTGCGCCAAAGCCAGCTTCACCCCCAGATAAACAAATAACCCGCCAATGGTGCGATTCATCCACGTTGCAAAGCCGCCCGCACGGCGCAAACGCTTGGCAGCGCGTGTCGCGGTGAGGGCCAGGAAGTGGCACCACAACATGCCGTTAAAATTGAATATCAACCCCAGCACGATAAACGCGAGTGGTTTATTCGGTGCATCGGGCGAGATGAATTGCGGCACGAACGCCAGAAAGAACAGCGCCACTTTGGGGTTGAGTATGTTAGTCCAGAAGCCTTGCCGAAAGATGGTCCACAGCGGTGCGGCGGGAATAGGCGGGATCACATGTGTGGCATCCCCATTCGTTTGCGCCTTGCGACGGCTGCGCAGCATGCCAATGCCCACATACAGCAAGTACGTCGCGCCGATCAATTTAACGATGGTGAATGCCGCGGCCGACGTCGCCAGAATGGCCGACAAGCCAAATGCTGCAGCCAGGATATGCACCATGGTGCCAGCGCCGATACCCAAAGCTGCGGCTGATCCGGCGCGAAAGCCTTGCGTGGCGCTGCGGGTGGCAATGTAGAGGGAGTCAGGGCCGGGGGTGATATTGAGTAACAGGCCGGAGATCACAAACAGGGTAAGGCTGTGGATGCCGAACATGGGTTTCTTTCCTGCGAAAGAGACAGGAGTATATCAGCGCCGTTGCGTTTGTCATCTCCGGCAGGCACAGCCAGTGCCCTGGCGAATCAGTCGGTCAGATGCTTCAACAAGGCCAGACCCTGCGCCCATTCACCCAAACCACTGTTGCCGTTGATATGGCCGTATGCGCCAATCTCCACCAGATCGCTGCCCCAGTTGCTGGCAAATTGGCGGGCGCGTTCAATGGTGACGTATTCGTCGTTACTACTGGCGACCACGATTGAGGGGAAGGGGAGTTTCGCGGTGCTCATAGGCTGAAAACCGGTGGGTTCAACCGGATAGCTCGCAGCTTCAGTATCGCTGGGCGCAACCAGTAACGCCCCTTTGACCGGGCGCTGATGTTGTTCAGCCCATTTGCCGATCAGCGTGCACGCGGCGCTGTGCCCAACCAGGACCGGTGGCTCGGCGCACGCAGCAATAGCCTGGTCCAGATTGGCAATCCAGTCTGCGCATTCGGGCGCTTCCCATTCACTTTGTTGTACTCGCTTGAAGTTGGGAAAACGTCGCTCCCACAGCGTTTGCCAGTGTTGCGGGCCAGAGTTGGAAATGCCAGGCAGGATCAGAACTGGTGTGGTCATAACAGGCTCTAGTGCTCAAAGGGATGAATGGAATTGGGGTGCCAAAAAGAAGGGGCCGAAATATCGTCCCCTCTTTGCTGGTGTGCGGTTACAGCGTAAAGCGATGCGTGATCGGCATGCGCCAGTCTTTGCCGAAGGCGCGATTTGTCACACGTGGACCAACCGGTGCCTGGCGGCGTTTGTATTCGTTGATTTTCAACAGATGTACCACGCGTTCGACATCGGCCGTGGCATAGCCGCGCGCCACGATATCGGCTTTGCTCAGATTTTCTTCGACATACATTTGCAGAATGGCATCGAGCACTTCATACGGCGGCAGGCTGTCTTCGTCTTTCTGGTCCGGGCGCAGCTCGGCTGAAGGCGGGCGCGTGATGATGCGTTCCGGGATGACCTCACTCACCGTATTGCGCCATGTGGCCAAGCGATAAACCAGCGTTTTGGCCACGTCTTTCAGTACCGCAAAGCCACCCGCCATATCGCCGTACAAGGTGGCATAACCGGTGGTCATCTCGGATTTATTGCCCGTGGTGAGCACCAGCTTGCCGCCCTTGTTCGACAGCGCCATCAGCAAAGTGCCACGAATCCGGCTTTGCAGGTTTTCTTCGGTGGTGTCTTCTTTCAGGCCGGTAAATTCGTCAGCCAACCCAGCCATAAATGCTTCGTACATCGGCCAGATTTCAATCTCGGAATACTTGCAGCCCAGACGCTGGATCATTTCGCGCGAGTCATTTACGGAGATATCGGCGGTGTAGCGCGACGGCATCATTACCGCGTGGACTTTATCCGCGCCGAGCGCGTCACAAGCAATCGCCAGCACCACGGCGGAGTCGATCCCGCCCGACAAACCCAGCAAAATGCCAGGGAAGCGATTCTTGCCAATATAGTCCCGCACGCCGGTGACCAATGCCTGCCAGACGCTGGCCTCGACACTCAGTTCTGTCGTGATGCTGGCCGGTTGCAGATCGCCATTTTTGAATTCGACGACTTGCAGGGCTGATTCAAACGGTGGCAGTTGGGCCACCAGCTTGCCTTCACGATTCAGCGCGAACGAATGGCCATCAAACACCAGTTCATCCTGGCCGCCTACCAGATTCACGTAAACCACCGGCATGCCGGTTTCTTCTACACGCTGGGCTAGTACTGCGTGGCGAGTGGCTTGCTTATTCAGGTGAAATGGCGACGCATTGAGCACCAGCAACAGGTCGGCGCCTTCTTCGCGGGCGGCGCTGGCCGGGTCGATATCCCACACGTCTTCGCAAATGGCCACGCCAACGTTGACGCCATTTTGCTCGAACACCAAAGCTTGTGCGCCGGGCGTGAAGTAGCGAACTTCGTCGAACACTTCATCGTTGGGCAGCAGCATCTTTTCGTAGCGGCCCAGCAAATGGCCGTCGCGGATGACGGTGGCGCAGTTAAAGCGCTCATCGCCGCTGGCGAAAGGGTGGCCGATGACCAGCGTGATGCCATCGACTTCATCAATCAAGCGGCCAATGGCTTTGCGGCATTCCGCCAGAAACGCTGGGCGCAACAACAAGTCTTCTGGTGGATAACCGGTAAGCGCGAGTTCTGGCGTGAGCAGAATATCCGCGCCTTGTTTACGCGCTTCAGTCGCAGCGGCGAGGATCAGATCGAGATTGCCAGCCAGATCGCCGACGACGGAATTGATTTGGGCAAGAGCGATGCGCATGCGATGGGATCGTTAGCGGGTGGGGATAAAGCGCGATTGTACGCGTGTGTGGCTATGTGGCGAAGGGCCGGGCAAACTCAGGGATTGTCGTCATCTGCTGCCGGAGCGTAAAGGGTAACCGGGCCGACCTGGTAGACACTGGGGATCAAGTGCGGATGCCGCGGCAGGTAGAGCATGAAATGCAGCCCCAGCACGACCAGCGCCAGATGCACCCACGACCAGATCCGGTGTCGCCGCGCACCGGTGGCGGGGTCTTCGGTGGCAACCAGAAACGGGCGGCCGTCCTGGCAGGCGCGCATCACATTGGTGGGCGTGGTGTTTTGCAGTTCGGCAATTTCCTGGCTGACTTCTGCTTCGGCTGCACTACGCGCCTTATCCCACTCTTGCGGGTCGATCTGGCCATTGCGATCAGTATCAAACCGGCGCAGCAGATCGTGTTGATCACGTTTCCAGTCGGCCAGTTTGAGCGATACCGCCAACCGGAAGTCCGCTGGCTGGTCGCGTACCGAGACAAACTCGCCCAAGGCATATATGGCGTCGCCGGCACGGATAGTCCACGCGGTATAGCGCTGCTTGCCATCGTGGGTCACGGTTTTTTCGGTAGTGATTTCTGCCGCATCCGGATCAATCAGGCAGCGGCCACTGCCGTCGCTGATCAGAAAGCCGTGATCGCTTTCCAGCGTCTGCTGGTGCACGTAACTGTCACGGTTATTGGCGCCGCTTTGCAGTTCAGCGATGTCAACGCGATACCACACGCACTGCATGCCGGTGCCTGGGCAAATCAGTGAACCGTCGTCCAGCGCCTGCGCGTGCCCGGCGATTTCCACATAACCCTGAGGCGCAGAGGCGATGCGCGCTACCGGCGTGTCGGACAGCAAGCGATAACGGCGGCGATGATGCACCCACGCAATCAGCGATGAGACGGCGATCAAGCCCAGGGCCAGCGTAAAATTGCGGGGTTTATGGGTGAGGAAAGCCACCCACAGCGCCATCAGTTCGATCGCCAGCAAGCCTGCGCCAAAACTCAAACGGCGCAGGTTGGGCAGTTGCAGATTGAACAAATCAATCATGAGAGAACAACTTGTGAGTAGAGCGGGCGATCAGCGCTGAAACAACGCGCCAACCGAGACATCCTGCTTTTCGTGGGAATCAAATTCCAGCAATTGGGCTGGCTGAAAGTGGAACGCATTGGCGACGATGACATCGGGGAATTGTTCAATGCGCACGTTGTTGATGTTGACCGAGTCGTTGTAATACTCGCGCCGGTCAGCAATATCGTTTTCAAGTTGGGTAATACGCCCGGCCAGATTCTGAAACTGCATATTGGCGCGCAATTCCGGATAGGCCTCAACGGTGGCGTACAAAGAACCAAGACCGGTGCGCAATTGTTGCTCAGCAATGCCCAGCGCGGGGATATCGTGTTTCTCACGGGCTTGCGCTACACCGTTGCGCGCCAGCATGATTTTTTCCAGCGTTTCGCTTTCAAATTGCATGTAGTGCTTGCAGGTTTCCACCAGCTTGGGCAGTTCGTCATGCCGTTGCTTCAACAGCACGTCGATGTTGGACCAGGCCCGGCTAATGTTGTGTTTGAGTGCGACGAGGTTGTTGTAAAGCATCACAAAGTACACCAGTACAACTGCGATCAGTGCGAAGAAGATAATGAGCGGCATTCGGGTTTTTCCGTATGATCGTTTTTTGCGAACCTTAGCCTTCGCCGCCGGATGCCGCAAGCGCGGCGCTTGGGGTGTCGCCAAATTGGGACTAGGCTTGAAACGGAACGCGCAAACGTGCCATGCGGCGCATTAAAAAAACCGATCCCGCTGTAAGTCGGGATCGGTTTTGGCGTAATTTGCAAAGCTGGTTTATTGGGCGATGATCTGCTGCAAGGCGTCTACCAGCGCTTCGCATTCGGCATCGGTACCAATGCTGATCCGCAAATACTGGTTAATCCGCTCTTGCTTGAAGTGACGCACCAGAATTGCCTTGGCCCGCAGGTTGGCGGCCAGCGTTGCTGCATCGTGTTGCGGATGCCGGGCAAAGATGAAATTGGCGGCTGAAGGCAGTACGTCAAAACCAAGCAGATTCAATCCGGCGACCAGCTTTTCCCGCGTATCAATTACGCCCTGACAAGTGCGGCGGAAGTAGCTCTCGTCCTCAATTGCCGCAACCGAACCGGCAATCGCCAGTCGGTCCAGCGGATAGCTGTTAAAGCTGTTCTTGACCCGGTCCAGCGCCTCGATCAGCTCTGGATGACCCACCGCAAAACCCACGCGCAGCCCAGCCAGCGAGCGCGACTTGGACAAGGTGTGAATCACCAGCAAGTTTGGATAGCGCTTGATCAGCGGGATCACCGTTTCGCCGCCGAAGTCCACATAGGCCTCATCCACCACCACCACGACATCTGGATGCGCTTGCAACAGCAATTCGATTTCGGCGGTACTCAACAAAATGCCGGTGGGCGCATTGGGATTGGCAATGATGATTGCACCGCATTCCTGGTCGTAATCGGCCAGGCGAATGCGCATGTTTTCATCCAGCGGCACGACGCGGTGCTTCACGCCATACAGGCTGCAATAGGTCGGATAAAACGAATAGGTGATATCCGCGAACAGCAGTGGTTTCTCATGATTGAGCAGTGCCATGAACACATGAGCCAGCACCTCGTCCGAGCCATTGCCGACGAACACCTCATTGGCCGCAATGCCGTGATACGCCGCAATGGTCTGCTTGAGGCGATCAGCATTCGGGTCCGGATACAGGCGCAACGTATCGGCGGTTTCGGCCTTGATGGCTTCCAGCACACGGGGCGACGGTCCGAACGGGTTTTCGTTGGTGTTGAGCTTGATCAGGTTGGTGATCTTGGGTTGCTCACCCGGCACATACGGGGTGAGCGTTTGGACGATGGGACTCCAGAAGCGGCTCATGGTGTGTCAACAAGGGGGAGGTTGTTTGAGGGGTAATCGTATCATGAGGAGGTGGTTTTTTTGGTGCGAGGGGATTCCTGGATACGCGGGCAACCAGCATGGTTAAGCGGACTAAACAGAAAAACTGTACTTAATTAGCGCCTTTGGCACGGATGTGAAAGGCGTTTGATACCCGGGGGGGCCGGGGTATCAAACGCTTTTAAACCCCGTGCCGAAGGCACTCAAGCTTTTACAGGCCACAGCCACACTCACTTCCGCGCCTTCAAAACTCCGCGCAACCCAGCCAACGCACCACCTCGCAACATCCCGTAATTATAGAAACCAACATGCTCAATCCCTTGCCCACGCAAGCCGTCCAGTGCAGCCCCGGTTTGGGCACCATCGCCCAGATCTGGAACCCCTGGCCGCAGAATGCCGCGTACGCGGCTGGCGTCACCCACGCGGCGCACGGTGTCGACGGCGTCGGCAACAACGCGACCAGCATCAGGCTCGTAGAACGGTACTTCGATACCATCGGCAGCAAAGGCCAGCGCTTTCAGGTCGCTGCCTTCCAGCCAGGTTTGCGCGGTGGGGCGTTGCACGGTGGGGATGACGTATAGCGCCACTTCTGCGGGGATTTCGCTGCGGATGCGGGCGACCAGTTGCGTCACGTAGTTCTGGCGCATGCGAATAAACGCCGCCAGTTCCTGGTCTTCCAGCAGATCGGCGGTGAGCCACGCGCCGGCTTGATCTGCAGCGGCATCGGCGGGGCTGGCGAGGTAACCATCTACCCGTGTGCGAATACGGCTGGCCAGTCCGGCGGCATCAATGCCTTGCTGGCGCGCATTGCTCTGGCAGGCATCGCAAAAACACAGGCCGAGCATGGTATCCAGCCACAAATTGCTGCGAACCTGCGCAAATTCGTGATGGTAGCCGTGGGCGAAGGGCGTCCAGCCAGGCGACTCCAGCGTCAAACTTTGCCATGGCAGCGTGCGGGCCAGGTCGTTGCTCAGGTCGACGGCGTAATCAGCCAGCGCCGGTTGCATCGGGCAGGGCGCGTACACATAGCCATCGCCCCACGCGTTTTTCACCGTCAACTCCGGGTGAGCTTCACCCAGGCGGGTGTTGTGGAACAGCACAGTCCACGCCGACAAAGGTAAACGGCCATCGCTGGCCAGGTCATAGGCCACCTGGCGCATGGCGGCGCTGGAGTGCGGCTTGGGCTGGATCGCCCGGTAGCGGCTGGGCTGCGGGTTGAAGTAAACGGTGCCGTCTTCCGGGAAATACACCTTGCCCGGCCCGCTAACACGTGGGCGCAGGAATTTGCCGGCGTGATAACTGGTCGCCAGGCTCAGGCCATCTACGCCCAGATCGAGAATTTCATCCACAGTGCTGCGGGTGTCGCGTCCGGCCAGGTCCCAGGCGTAGGCGTACAGAGAGTGGCGGGCGGCGGGGCGGCGTTGGCTCATGGCAGGTTGTACTCAATTCGGCAGGTGGGCGGGCATGACTTGATTGCACGTGAGTCATGTTTCGTGGCGATTTTGAACCGCAATTTCGGCCGTTGCGTAAATAAACGTTACAAATGATTTTATGCGAGGCGTAAGGCAGGGCTGTGAGCTGCTGGCTGGCGCACGAAAAGTGTTTCCTGCCAAACGGTTGAGACATCCTGGTAGAGGGGGTCTGGGCAGACTGCATTCAGGCTGGATATATGCCGTATATGCGACTGTACTGCTATGCCGTTGACGCACTTTCGGTTGCCCAAAATTTAAGCAGGCGGTAGAATTCCGGCCTTTTCTGCGACCGCGGTTCCTATGCAGATCGGCCCTTTTTCCTTACAAAACAATCTGTTCGTTGCGCCCATGGCGGGGGTGACGGATCGGCCATTTCGCCAGTTATGTCGCCATTTCGGGGCCGGTTATGCCGTGTCCGAGATGATTACGGCCAATAACGCGCTGTGGAGTAACGAAAAAACCCGCCGCCGGATGGATCATGCGGGCGAACCTGGTCCTATTGCCGTGCAGATTGCAGGTTCTGATCCGGCCATGATGGCGCAGGCGGCCAAATTAAACGTAGAACTGGGCGCGCAGATTATCGATATCAACATGGGCTGCCCGGCCAAGAAGGTATGCAACAAACTGGCGGGTTCGGCTCTGTTGAAAGACGAAGCGCTGGTGGGCGAGATTCTGGACGCGGTGGTTGCTGCGGTAGATGTGCCGGTGACGCTGAAAACCCGGTTGGGTTTTTGCAACGGTGAAGAGAATGTTTTACGCGTGGCCGAGCGGGCGCAATCGGCTGGTATTGCGGCCTTGGCGTTGCATGGCCGCACGCGGGAAGACATGTACAACGGCGCAGCCCGCTATGAGCTGATCCGTGAAGTGAAGCACATGCTGCGCATACCGGTGATTGCCAATGGCGACATCGATACGCCACAAAAGGCGAAAGCCGTACTTGAGGCCACCGGGGCCGATGCCATCATGATCGGCCGGGCCGCGCAGGGGCGGCCGTGGATGTTCCGCGAAATTGCACATTATCTGGCGACCGGCGACATGTTGCCGCCGCCGCAGGTTGTTGAAATTCGTAGTGTTTTATTACAACACCTTGACGAGCTTTACACGTTTTATGGTGAGTATTCCGGTTGCCGCATTGCCCGCAAGCATATCGCCTGGTATACCAAGGGTTTGCACGACGGCAACGCGTTTCGGCAAGCCATGTACCAACTGGATTCGACCAGCGCACAGCATGCTGCCGTACAGCACTATTTTGATGGTTTGGCTTCACTGGGCGAGCGCCTGATTTATGAGGTGGCCGTATCAGATCAGGATGGCAAGGACGATTTGCAGGCAGCATGAGTCGATAGCAAGGCAAGCAGACAAGGGTGGTCGGCGATAAGGCGCCGACCCAACGCCGCACTATCAAATCGGCAGTCCGCACAAACAACACACAATCAAGCCCCGAGCGACAAGACTTAGGGGTAGTTTCAGGGAAAGCAATAATGAACCAGCCAGCAACTTGCGTAATTACGCAGGATGAAGATCCCATCGCCGAGTCGATCAGGGCCTCGCTTGCACAATATTTTGAGGATCTGGACGGTGAGGCGCCGTGCGCGTTGTACGACATGGTGCTCGCCCGCGTGGAAAAACCCTTGCTGGAGCTGGTGCTGACCCACGTTGCCGGAAACCAGACTCGTGCCGCCGAGGTGCTGGGGATCAATCGCAATACGCTGCGCAAAAAATTACAGACGTACGACATGCTTTAACAGTCGTATCGCTAGTACGGTTCCACTGTGTTTTGTTTTTAGTGATTTACACCCCCTCTTGGGCATCAGGAAAAAACAGCAATGACCACCATCAAGCGCGCGCTGATCAGCGTCTCCGACAAAACCGGTGTTCTGGAATTTGCACAAGCCCTGGCGGGCTTTGGCGTTCAGATCCTTTCTACCGGCGGCACAGCCAAACTGCTGGCAGACAACAATGTGCCAGTGACAGAAGTCGCCGATTACACCGGTTTTCCCGAAATGCTGGATGGTCGCGTCAAGACGCTGCATCCCAAGATTCACGGCGGCATTCTGGGTCGTCGTGATCTGCCCGCTCATGTGGCCAAAATGGCTGAACACGACATCGGCAATATCGATCTGGTGTGCGTGAACCTGTACCCGTTCGAAGCGACCATCGCCCGTCCGGATTGCACCTTTGAAGATGCCATCGAAAACATCGACATCGGTGGTCCGGCCATGGTCCGTTCCGCTGCCAAGAACCACGCACACGTGGCGATTGTGACCGACGCCGAAGATTACGCCCCGCTGGTTGCCGAACTGAAAGCCGGTAACGGTAGCTTGAGCCTGGCCACCCGCATCAATCTGGCCAAGAAAGCGTTCAGCCATACCGCGGCCTACGATGGTGCAATCTCCAATTACCTGACCGCGCTGGCCGCCAATGGCGAAAAGAAAGTGTGGCCAGATCGGCTGAACCTGCAATTCGCCAAAGTGCAAGACATGCGTTACGGCGAGAACCCGCACCAAGCGGCTGCCTTCTACCGCGATCTGGACCCGGCTGCCGGTAGCCTGGCGAGTTATCACCAGTTCCAGGGCAAAGAACTTTCGTACAACAACATTGCGGATTCCGATGCAGCGTGGGAAGCCGTCAAGCAGTTTGAAGAGCCGGCATGTGTCATCGTCAAGCACGCCAACCCGTGCGGCGTGGCAGTTGGCGCAGATACTTTCTCGGCCTATCGCCTGGCTTTTGCCACCGACACGACTTCGGCTTTCGGCGGGATCATCGCCTTCAACCGTGAAGTGGACGGCGACACCGTACAAGCTGTTGCAGCTCAGTTCCTGGAAGTATTGATCGCGCCAGCCTATACCGCTGAAGCGCTGGCGTTGTTGGCCAAGAAGCCGAATGTGCGTGTTTTGTCGGTGCCAATCGAAAACGGTGCCAACCGATTTGACGTCAAGCGCGTTGGTGGTGGGTTGCTGGTGCAAACACCGGATGTCCATGCCCTGACCCTGGCTGATCTGAAAGTCGTGACCAAAAAGGCCCCGACTGATGCGCAACTGAAAGACATGCTGTTTGCATGGCGTGTTGCCAAGTTTGTGAAATCCAACGCGATTGTGTTCTGCGGCAAGGGCCAGACACTGGGTATTGGCGCAGGTCAGATGAGCCGTGTGGATTCGACCAAAATCGCTGCCATCAAGGCACGCAGCGCCGGTCTGGAACTGCGTGGTTCGGTGGCCGCGTCTGATGCGTTCTTCCCGTTCCGTGATGGCGTTGATGTCATTGCCGAAAACGGCGTGGCCGCGATCATCCAGCCGGGCGGTTCGGTGCGTGACGAAGAAGTCATCGCCGCCGCAGATGAGCATGGCATTGCAATGGTGCTCACCGGCATCCGTCATTTCCGCCATTAATCTGGCGCGTTGTATTGCGCAGTACCTTTGAAAGGTCTGAGCCGACAACCGCCGCAATGCGCGTTGTCCGGCTCAGACAGAGCAGGTGGTCCGCCATGAACTGCGGCTTGCTTGCTCGTGCGGTAATTGTCTGGCCACTTTTTTGGGGTCGTGGCTCGCGGTAGCATCTTTGCCACGGGCTTATGTCGCGCCGCACCATTTAATAACCAACAAACTATTTCTCATGAAAAAAACGCTTGCTGCCTTGACCTTTAGTCTGATCGCGCCTTTTGCGTCAGCCATAGATTGCACTGGAATGGGGAGTTGGTTAAATCAAGCCTGTGCGCACGTTTCCGATGTAGCCCAGAATGGCAAATCGGACATTTATGTTTCGGGTTACACCTGGCATGATCCAAGCAAATACACCGAAGAAAAGCTTAACGCACTGAACCAGTGGGGCTGGGGCGGCGGTTACGGCAAGCACGTGGTGGACGAAAACGGCAACGAAGATCTGGTGCTGGGTATGATCTTCTCGGATTCGCACAAGAACCCGGAACTGATGGTTGGCTACGCCGGCCTGTGGTTTACCGATCCGGTGCTGGGTGGTTTGTCGCTGGGTGGCGGGTATACGGTGGGGCTGACCTCACGTCGCGATATTTTTGGCGGCATCCCGTTCCCGATCGTGCTGCCGGTGGCGGTAATCCGCTATCGCCAGGTATCGGTTATGGGTACGTTTATTCCCAGCATGGGTGGCGTTAACAATGGCAACGTGGCGTTCTTTTTTAGTCGCTACGAATTCGAATAATCGGGAAATACAGAATGAATGTTCTTGTAATTGGCAATGGTGGTCGTGAGCACGCGCTGGCCTGGAAGCTGTCGCAATCGTCGCGCGTGGGCAAGGTTTTTGTCGCACCGGGCAATGCTGGCACTGCGCTGGAACACAACCTGACTAACGTGCCAATCACCGACATTGAGGTGTTGCTGGCCTTTGCCAAGCGCGAGCAAGTGCAACTGACCGTAGTCGGCCCGGAAGCGCCGCTGTCCAAAGGTGTTGTCGATGCCTTTCGCAAAGGCGGCATGAAGATTTTCGGGCCAAGCAAAGCGGCGGCCCAACTGGAAAGCTCCAAGGATTTCGCCAAGGCGTTCATGAAGCGCCACGGCATCCCGACTGCCGAATACGAAACCTTTGCCGATGCCACCAAGGCTCATGCTTATATTGATGCCAAAGGCGCGCCGATCGTGATCAAGGCTGATGGCTTGGCTGCAGGCAAGGGTGTAGTGGTTGCCATGACGCTGGCCGAAGCGCATGAAGCCGTCGACGCCATGTTGTCGGACAACAAGCTGGGTGACGCCGGTGCCCGCGTGGTCATCGAAGAGTTTTTGACTGGCGAAGAAGCCAGTTTCATCGTCATGGTGGATGGCAAGAATGTGCTGGCGCTGGCTTCCAGCCAGGATCACAAACGCCTGAAAGACGGCGACGAAGGCCCCAATACCGGTGGCATGGGCGCATACAGCCCGGCGCCCGTGGTGACACCAGAAATCCATGCCCGCGCCATGCGCGAGGTGATTCTGCCCACCGTGCAAGGTATGGCGCGCGATGGCATTGTCTATACCGGTTTTCTGTATGCCGGTTTGATGATCAGCCCCGATGGCTCCATCAAAACCCTGGAATTCAACTGCCGCATGGGCGATCCAGAAACCCAGCCGATCATGCTGCGCTTGAAGAGCGATCTGGTTGATCTGGTCGAGCACGCGGTTGAAGGCACGCTGGACCAAGCCGAGGTGGAATGGGATCGTCGCGTGGCGCTGGGCGTGGTGATGGCCTCGGCCAATTATCCGGATGCCCCGCGCACCGGCGACGTGATCTCTGGCTTGCCAGCTGAAACTGACGATGGCCACGTATTCCACGCCGGCACCACGTTAAACGCCGAAGGCCAGCCAATGACCAGCGGTGGCCGCGTGCTGTGTGTGACCGCGTTTGGTGAGACCTTCAAAGCCGCGCAAAAACGTGCCTACGAATTGATGTCGGGTATTCAGTTTGATGGTGCGCAGCACCGCACTGATATTGGCTGGCGCGCTATCAGCCGCAAGTAGTCGGGTTTTGATCGGAATTGGCGAGTTTGCGCCACCAATAAAAACAGGCCGTTTAGACGGCCTTTTTTTTATGCCACGTCATGCAGATGTATGTAGCCCGGATGAAGCGCAAGGGGGAATCCGGGGGCGATGTTAACCAAACCAGGGCTGGGTGGCTTGTTGAGGCATCGCAACCCCGGATTCCCGCTACGCTCCATCCGGGCTACGGGGTTTGCGTTTGATGCCGGCCTACGCTGCGGTTGGTCCCAACCCCAGCCAATCCCGTGCAGTGAGGAAGTCCGTTTGCAAGCGCGCTTCTGGCGAATCTACCGGCGGTTGCCAGTCATAACGCCATTTCACAATCGGCGGCATCGACATCAAGATTGATTCGGTACGCCCGCCCGACTGCAGGCCAAACAGCGTGCCACGATCCCACACCAGGTTGAACTCGACATAACGGCCGCGGCGGTAGGCTTGCCAGTCGCGTTCCCGTTCGCCGTATTGATACTCGCGGCGGCGTTCCACAATCGGCACGTAAGCCTCAAGGAACGCGTCACCTACCGCGCGGATAAAGGCAGAACCGCCCTCAAAACCCAGTTCGGACAAATCATCAAAGAACAACCCACCAATGCCACGCGGTTCGTTGCGATGTTTGAGGAAGAAATACTTGTCGCACCAGGCTTTGTATTTGGGGTAGTAGTCCGGCCCGAATGCCGCAACGGCGTCGTGGCAGGTTTGATGGAAGTGGTGGGCGTCTTCCTCAAAGCCGTAGTAAGGCGTCAGATCCATGCCGCCACCAAACCAGAACACATCTTCCTGGCCCTCGGCGTAGGCCCGGAACAGCCGCACATTCATGTGGACCGTGGGCACATAAGGGTTGCGCGGGTGAATAACCAGCGATACGCCCATGGCTTCCCAGGCGCGACCAACCAGGTCCGGGCGATGCGCGGTGGCGGAGGGCGGCAGTGTCTTGCCCAATACGTGCGAGAAATTGACGCCACCGCGTTCAATCAAACCGCCATCTTCCACCAGCCGTGAAATACCGCCACCGCCTTCTTCGCGATCCCATTGATCATGGCGGAAGGTGTGGCCATCCAGGTTTTCCAGCGTGGCGACAATGTTTTGTTGTAGCGACAAGAGATAGTCGCGAACCTGGCTAGCGGACATGGTCAGTTCCAGAATGTTGAGAGGGGCATATTACGACAAGCCTGATCGGTAATCGACCCAAGCGGTTTGAGGTCAGGCCAAAAGCAAAAGCCCCGCTGCGGGAACGGGGCTTCAGATGATGCTTGAACCAGCGATCAAGGTCGCTCAGTTTTCTTGCGTGGGCGTGCCGTGCTTGATGCTGGCGATCTTGTTCTGCGCATCCACAAACACCAGTGACGGGTTGTGGTTGGCCAGTTCGGCTTCGTCATACTGGGCAAAGGTGGCGATGATCAGCAGATCGCCCACTTGCGCCTGGCGAGCCGCAGAACCATTCAGCGAAATGATGCCGGAACCGCGCGCACCCTTGATGGCGTAGGTAGAGAAGCGCGCACCGTTGTTGATGTTCCAGATGGTGACTTCTTCAAACTCGCGCACATTGGCCGCGTCCAGCAAGTCTTCATCGATGGCACACGATCCTTCGTAATGCAGTTCGGAATGCGTGGCGGTAACGCGATGAATCTTGGACTTGAGCATGCTGCGGTACATGAAATAACTCCGACATCACTTGTGAGGCTGCGATTATAAGTCGCAAATATTGCGCTGCGCATTGGCAGTTTCAGACATTTCGGGCGAATCAGCCGCGATACACCAGGCATTCATCCAGCAAAAACTCGCCAGGGCCGGGCCGGGCGTTCAGCGCGATCCGGTCAAATGCCAATTGCCGGCCATCCACCTTCACCCACGCCGGAATCACTTTGCCCTGATAGCTGCCAACGCTTTCATCGGCGCGAATGACTTCGCGCGGAGTCGGTGCTGCCGGAGCCGGGATGGTGTCGGTGGTTTCGGTTTTGGCTTCGTTGGCGCGTGCCTGTTCGGCTTCGCGCTCGCGCGCCTGCACCGGCAAATTGCGCAGGAACCAGCTGAACAGAAATTCCGGCATCACCACACGCGTGACACGTTTGTGATTGTCGATGCGACAAGCAACGCCAAAGGTTTCACCACACTTGGGACATTGTGCCTTGGCGGCGATGGCCAGACTGTCGTCCAGCAAACGCGCCACGCCCATCATGTCTTTGGCATTGAGCATGTGTCCGCAACGCACGCAGGGCTTGGAAAACTGCCGGATCTGCTCGCCATTGGCAAAGCGGATCGGCAGGTAGCGGTTGAGCGGTCTTTTCTGTTGCATGTTGGTTCGGTTCCCGGTCTTACATCGTGGCCAGACGGCAATCCAGATTCAATTCCAGCCAGTCTGTCTTGAGGCGTTGTAGTACGACTGTGGAACCTGCCGGTAATTCCGGCAGACCTGGCACGCGCAGTACCAACGGCATGCCGTCGACGCGAACCAGGTTCTCTTTGATGATGGAACCGGAGAATTCCTTGATGTTTTCCTGCTCCATATAGCGCAGGCACCAGTAACGCTCCATCTTGTCCTGGAAGTCCGCATAGGCCGCATAGGCGGTATCGAACGAACCAATGGCCGCAAACAGCTCGGCATCGTTTTTCTGAAAGCGCGGCTTGGTACCGTTGATCATCGCGATCAGTTGCTGCTGGTTCACAAAGTCCACCGCCCGGCGCAGCGGCGAAGAAGACCATGCGTAATATTCAACACCCAGACCGATATGCGGGCCTGGTTGTGTAGTCATGCGTACACGACCGTTGTTCTGTACCCGATAGATTGCGGCAATCTCGGCTTCTTTCAAATCCTTGCCCCACTGGCTGTTCACCAGGATCATCATCTCGGCCACCAGTTTGTCCATTGGTGAGCCGCGTTTGCGGGGCAGAATGCGCACGCGTTTTTCGCCGTTTTCCAGCGTATCCACGTAGAAGCTGTAATCAATGCGCACCGGCGCATTCGGGTCATCGGCGCGACCACGACGGCCTTCCATTTCACCAGCCAGACGCCACATGAAGGTCAGCTCGGCCTTCCACGGGAAGTCCGGGCCGTCTTGCTTGCCGGCAGTCAATTCATTGAAATGTGCTTCGATCTGATCGTGACGCAGGTTGGCGGCAATCGGCACCAGTTCCACGACAGAGCGGTGCGAAAGAATGTCGAACCCGGGCGAAACTTCCAGATACATCGACACGGCAGGACGAGGGGCGGCACCTTCTTGCAGCGTAAACACTTGCACGGCGGCATCGGGCAGCATGGTGATCTTGTCGCCGGGAAAATACACGGTCGACAGACGATCAAACACTTGCTTGTCCAGTTCGCTGTCTGGCGCAATGCCCAAAACTGGCGCAGCGATGTGGATCCCCACTTGCCAGTTGCCATTGGGCAGCTTGACCAGGCTGAGCGCATCGTCGATTTCAGTGGTGGTGACGTCATCAATCGAGAACGCCTGCACCTTGGCCAGCGGCAGATCGGTCGGCGTCACCACCGGTTCGGTCATCACCGCATCGCGGCCCTTGGGGAAGGTTTCCAGCAAGAAGCCTTGCAGGAAGTAATCCGCCACATCGGGGATAGCGCCGACGTTTTGCAGCAAACGCGTGGCATTGGTGTGCAGCGCATCGGCAGCCTGAGCCAATGCCTTGTATTCGATGGTGTTTTTGTCCGGGCGATGCAGCAGCTTGGGCAGAACCGGCAAAAACGCTTCTGGCAATTTGCCGGCAGCCAGTTCGGCTTGCCAGGCGGCCATTTGCTCGGCTTCGCGCTGCTTGCGTACCAGCCCGGCCAGTGCAGCTTTCAGGTTGTCTTCCGGCGCGGCTTTGTAGCGGCCTTTGCCTTTCTTGTAGAAGTACATCGGCGAAGCGGCAATGCGCAGTACCACGGCGATCTGCGCGGCAGCGGAAGGGTTGGCGCCGAAGTATTCTGCGGCCAGTTCTTCAAAGCCAAACTCGTGCTCACCGCATGTTTCCCACAAGAGATCGATATCGATCTCGGTACTCAATTGCTCGGCTTGTACCAGGATTTCATCCAGGCCGGGGCGCTCGAACTTGAGCAGCACATTGCCGCCCTTGACCTTGCTGCGCTTGCCGCGCACGTCTTCTACCATCAGGCTCGCTGGCTGCGATTCCTTGACCGTGGCGACCTTGAAGCCACCGTCTTCTTCATAAAAAACGTGCATGAACTACCCTTCCTGGAAAGCACGCGATTATATACTAAATCGCCATGTTGCCCTGACCGGATTCGTTTTAAAAATCAACGATCAGCAGCGTAAAAAGACTAAACGGCACACCCGCGAGCGCGCCGTTTTTTGTATGAGATGCCGCTCGGCAGCGAGGTTATTCCGCCAGTTGGGCCAGCAGTTCGGCCTGTTGCTCGTTGGACAGCGCCTGGGTCAGTTCTTCAAGATCGCCGTCCATGATCGAATCCAGCTTGTAGAGCGTGAGATTGATGCGGTGGTCGGTCATGCGGCCCTGCGGAAAGTTATATGTGCGGATGCGCTCGGAGCGGTCGCCGCTGCCGACCAGACTTTTACGCGTGGCGGCTTCTTTGGCGTGGCGTTCGCGGTCTTGCGCGTCTTTGATGCGTGCCGCCAGCACGGCCAGCGCACGGGCTTTGTTCTTGTGCTGACTACGGTCGTCCTGGCATTCCACCACAATTCCGGTGGGCAAGTGGGTGACGCGCACGGCCGAGTCGGTTTTGTTGATGTGCTGCCCGCCCGCGCCCGAAGCGCGGAAGGTGTCGATACGCAGATCAGCAGGGTTGATGTTGACCTCTTCGGCCTCATCCGCCTCTGGCATTACCGCCACGGTACACGCGGAAGTATGAATCCGGCCTTGGGTTTCGGTTACCGGTACGCGCTGCACGCGGTGGCCGCCACTCTCGAATTTCAGCCGTGAATACGCGCCAAAGCCGACGATGCGGGCGATGATTTCCTTGTAGCCACCCAGGTCGGATTCGCTGGCGGACATGATCTCCACCTGCCAACGGTTGCGCTCGGCAAAGCGGCTGTACATGCGGAACAGATCGGCCGAGAACAGTGCCGATTCATCGCCACCGGTACCGGCGCGGATTTCCAGAAAAATATTGCGCTCGTCGTTCGGGTCTTTGGGCAGCAAGGCTTTTTGCAGGTCCAGCTCCAGCGTTTCCAGCTTTTGCTTGCCGTCTTTGATCTCTTCCTCGGCCATTTCTTTCATGTCCGGGTCGGTCAGCATGTCTTGCGCCGCGGCGATATCGGCTTCGATCTGGTTGAATTGGTGATACAGCGCCACCACCGGCTCCAGCTCGGCGTGCTCACGGGTGAGCTTGCGATACTGGTTCATATCGCGCGTGGCTTCTTCCGAAGCCAGCAGCGCGCCGACTTCTTCCAGCCGGTCAGCCAGTTGTGCCAGTTTGGCGAGAATCGAAGGTTTCATTGTTTGTACGGGTCCGTATTTAACCGTTCCAGATAACGCTCGGGACGGGCCGCTGGTTTCCAGCCAAATTGTTCATAAAGGCCGTGCGCGTCGGCGGTAAACAGCATCCAGCGGCGCAAGCCTTGCAAGTCCGGATGAGTGTGTATGCATTGCAGCAGCCATTTGGACAAACCCTGGCCACGATGTTCGGTATCGATAAACACGTCGCCCAGATAGCCAATGGTGGCGCCGTCGGTAATCACGCGGGCAAAACCCACCAAGCGCTCGCCCTCGTAAATGCCAAAGCACAAGGCACCTTGCACCGAGCGATGGAATGTCTCGAATGGCATACCTTTGGCCCAATAGGACTGGCGGCCAATAAAGTCATAAGCGGTTTCAAGGTTGAGATTCAGGCGCGCAGGGTCGGTGTCGACCTCAAACGCGCCCTGTTGCCAACGGGCGGTCTGAAAGTGGGACATCACAGCTATTCCTCGTCGTGCAGGCGAAAAAGGCGGCGGGCGGCCACGACCAGCGCGGCTTGCTCCTCACCAGAGGCGGCATTCAGTGAAGCGAGTGGGGCGTGCAGAAATTTGGCGGATAGCTGTGCGGTGAGTTTTTCCAGCACTTCTTCCGGATTGTCGCCTGCGGCCAGGCGTTTCTTGGCGCGGGCCAGTTCGTTACGGGCGGCGCGGTCGGCGTTGTCGCGCAAATCGCGAATGGTGGGCACCAGTTCGCGGCTGGCCAGCCAGTGATTGAACTCGCTCACGTGGTCAGAGATCAACGCTTCGGCGGCGACCACTTCGCCCTGGCGCGCATGCACGCCTTGGCGGACCACTTCGGATAGATCGTCCACTGTGTAGAGGTAGACATCGGCCAGCTCGGCGGCTTCAGGCTCCACATCACGTGGCACGGCCAGATCAACGATGAAAATGGGGCGATGTTTGCGCAGTTTGATGGCGCGCTCGATCATGCCTTTACCTATCACCGGCAGCGGCGAGGCAGTGGAGCTGACCACGATATCGAACTCATGCAGGCGCTCGGCCAGATCAGTCAGCAACATGGCGTCGCCGCCATGTTCTTGTGCCAGCCGTTCGCCGCGTTCGAGGGTGCGATTGGCCACAGCGATTCGGGCAGGCTTTTGCGCGGCAAAATAAGTGGCGCACAGTTCGATCATCTCGCCCGCGCCCACAAATAACACTTTGCATTCGCCCACTGACGGAAAAATGCGTTCGGCCAATTTGACCGCCGCTGCAGCCATTGAAACAGATGCCGAACCAATACGCGTTTGTGTGCGCACATCTTTGGCGACCTGAAACGCGCGCTGGAACAAGCCATTGAGCAGCACACCCATGCTGCCCGATTCACGCGCCTGGCGTTCCGCGTCTTTCAGTTGCCCCAGAATCTGGGTTTCGCCCAGCACCATTGAATCGAGCCCGGCTGCCACGCGAAAAGCATGTTTGGCGGCATCCTGGCCGGAATGCAGATAAAGATAGCTGCCCAACTCATCCGGATTGCGGCCGCGATTGGCGGCGTACCAGTCCAGCAACGCCTTGCCATCATGGGCGTTGCAATAGAGTTCGGTGCGATTACAGGTGGAGATGATGGCCGCTTCCATGACGCCAGGTTGCGCCACGAGGCCTGGCAGCGCGGTCTGCAATTCGGTCGGCGAGAAGGCAAGCCGCTCCCGCACCGATAGCGGAGCGGTTTCGTGATTGACGCCGAGTACGAGCAGATTCATCGCTGCAGAAGAAATTCAAAACAGCCGATTATACCGTGATTGGGGGTGTTTGCTTACGACGATTGCCGAATGGCTGGCAGATCAAGAGCTTGGCTTGGCCGCCGGTATGGCGCCATGCGGCGCAAATGAATGGTTACGGACAGGAGGCCCGGCCACTTGGAGTAGTAGCCAGGCCAATTTCCCTCAAGTCGGTCAGTGCTTATTTGGTCTGCGCCGCAGCGGCAATTTTCTCAGCGGCCATTTGCGCAGTCATGCTGTCGTCGTTCCAGAATTGGGCGGCCACATCATAGATGGCACCTTCCACTGCGGGCGAGATTGCCATGTCATGAGCCCATGACGGTACCAGCGTGCCCTTGGCTGCTGCGGCTTTGAAGTCGGCTGCGGATTTTTTTCCGCACTCGTCAAACTTGCTCAAGTCCATACCCTGACGCGCCGGGATCGACCCCTTGTATAGATTGAAGACTTCCTGGAATTTCGGGCTCATCAGCAACTGGGCCAGGTCTTTCTGACCCTTTTGCGCATCCTTGTCTTTGAGCTTGAAGAAGGCAAACGAATCTACGTTAAAGGTATACGAGCCCGCACTGCCCGGCGCCGCCACGCACAGGTAATCCTTGCCCGCTTGTTTACCCGCTACCGTGAACTCGCCTTTGGCCCAGTCCCCCATAAACTGCATGCCGGCCTTGCCGTTGATAACCATGGCGGTGGCCAGGTTCCAGTCACGACCATTGGCGGCCTTGTCGGTGTACGGCTTGATGCGTTTGTAGGTTTCCAGCACTTTGATCATGGTGACGCTCTTGAGCGAGGCTTGATCCAGCTTCACAAACGCCTTTTTGTAAAAGTCCGCGCCACCCACACCCAAGGCGACGCTTTCCAGCAATTCGGCCTCTTGCCAGGATTGCCCACCAATGGCTACGGCGGTGACGCCGGACTTTTGCAAGGCATCGGCCGTCTTGAAGAATTCGTCCCAGGTGGTCGGGACTTTGGCGTTGGCTTTCTTGAGTACATCGGCGTTGATCCACAGCCAGTTCACACGGTGCACGTTGACTGGGGCCGCCACATATTGACCCTTGTACTTCATGACATTCGCCACCACCGGCGGCAGGACTTTGTCCCAGTTGTCGGCCTTGGCCACATCATCAATCGACACCAGTACGCCCTGATCGCCCCATTCCTGAATGGCCGGGCCTTTCAACTGTGCTGCCGCAGGCGGGTTGCCAGAGACCACGCGGGTTTTCAGCGCAGTCATGGCGTTTTCACCCGCACCACCGGCTACGGCAAAGTCTTTCCATTTGTCGCCCTTGGCTTCGAGCATGGTTTTTAGTTCGCCCGCTGCTTTGGCTTCGCCGCCGGATGTCCAGTAATGCAGCACTTCCACTTCGGCCGCTTGCGCCGCCAACGCGCTCACGCCAAAGACAGCGGCAGCACACAAGGTCAGTCTCAGGTTCAACATGATCGATCTCCAGAATGAAGTGTATGGACCGCGATTGTTTTCGCAGCCCGACAGTGGCGCCAGCGCAGGTCGTGGGATGGCTTTGGTTGTTGGTGCGGGGCAAATGTTGTCAGATTTTCATGACTACATTGCGAGTAATGTTAACGTTAACAGAGGAGGGTGTCACAATAAATGAATACCCCGATAGAGCGAGCCTCTGCGGGGTGACGCCGGAAAAATCCGGTATCCTGAAAGGATTCAAACATGGACATCCGGACAACCAGCCCCGGATGTTGAGTAGCAAAAAGCACCATGCCGCGTAAACCCAGTCAAAAAACCGCTCGCGCCGCGACCTTGCATGATGTGGCCGCCAAAGTGGGCGTAAGTGCGATTACCGTGTCGCGTGCGCTGAACGCGCCCGATCTGGTCTCGGAAAAAGTGCGCACGCAAATCCTCGCCACCGTGGATGAACTTGGCTACGTGCCCAATCGCTCGGCCCGCACGCTGGTGTCCTCGCGCTCGCATACGGTGGCGGTGCTGATTCCGTCGTTATCCAACACCGTATTTATCGACACGTTGGCGGGTATCAATGAAGTGCTTGATCCGCGTGGTTATCAGATATTGATTGGCAACACTGCCTATGACGACGAGAAAGAAGAGCGCCTGCTGCGCACTTATCTATCGCACAAGCCGGACGGGGTGCTGCTGACCGGCACGCGGCAACAGGCGCAAATGCGCGCGCAGCTGGCGCGCCTCGGCATTCCGGCGGTGCATATGATGGAGCTGGACCCCAGTAATGAGCGCTTGTGTGTGGGGTTCTCGCAAGAAGAAGCAGGGCGGCAGATCACCGAACATTTGCTGGCACGGGGTTATCGGCATATCGCCTTCTTTGGCGCACGGCTTGATCCACGTGTGATGCAGCGGCTGGATGGTTATCGCAAAGCGCTGCAAGCGGCGGGTTGTTATACGCAGGAACTGGAATATCTGAATCCGCGCCCATCCCGCATTGGCCTTGGCGTGGAAATGCTGGATGTGTTGCGCCGTGAGCACCCGGAGTGCGATGCCGTGTTTTGCTGCAATGATGACTTGGCGCTAGGTGTGCTTACAGGGTGCCAACGCACCGGCATCGCCGTGCCGTCGCAACTGGCCGTGACCGGGTTCAATGATCTGGAAGGGGCTGCTTGGGCGACGCCCACACTGACCAGTGTACGAACACCGCGATATCGGGTTGGTCTGGAGGCCGCCAAGTTGTTGCTGCAACTCATGGATGGCAACGCTCCGCCAGCACAACGGCAACTGGACTTGGGTTTTGAACTGCAATTACGTGGCAGTAGCTGACGTGTGATTCACATGCAGTGACTGTGCCAGCGAGCAAACGCAGACTGGTTCTCGAATGTTTTATTTTCCTGGCAAGACATGGATCGCCTGAACGAACTCCCGATCAATACGGATATCCCGCCCTATGGTGCGGATGATCAAACCGAGCAAAGCTGGCGCTGGTTGCAGGCTGTGGGGCAACTGGTGGCCGCCGAACTGGTACAACAACCGCGCGGTACGCTGGCGCTGGTAGAAGAAACTGACTGCGTTTACTGGGTGTTGGCGCTGGGAGAACAAGTTTATCTGGCAACCGCGCCGATCCACGACGGCGAAATCATGTTGCAACATGGCGCGTTGTTGCAGGGTTTGATTGGTGTCAGCGTGGAAGAACTGGTTTATCGGCGGATGGCGCTTGAGAACTGGTTGCTGGCTCAGCCAACCATGCGCATCGGCGAGCCCAAGCGCTTGCAACTGTGGAGCGAAGTGCCCAAACAGGGCGAGTGGGATAGCAATTGAAGATGTCGATAAGGTGGATTGGCTATGCCGAATCCACCTTGCGAATTTTCTCGCCTGACAAGCAAGCGTTACAACCAGCCAGTCACCAAGCGCGTGCCTTGGTAAAACACAAAGCACAGCACCCATGCCAGTCCTAGCGACCAGACCACCGACCCCGCCGTGAACCAGGCGCTTTTCGATTCTTTATGCATGGTGGCAACCGTTGCCACGCAGGGCACGTAGATCAGGGTGAACAGCATGAACGAGATCGCCGAAACCGGGTCCATACTGCCTGCCAGATGATGCGCCAGTGCATCGCCCTGCACCCCGGTAATGACCGACAGCGCGCCCAGAACGACCTCCTTGGCGACAAAACCAAAAATCAACGCAATCGACATTTCGGAATGAATGCCAATCGGCGTCAGGACTGGCTCTAGCACGTTGGCAATCATCCCCGCATAGCTGGCGTGTTCCGATGGGTAATGGGTAAGGAACCACACCAGCAATACCCCAACCACAATCATGGTCGAAGCCATGCGCAGGAAAGAACGGGTTTCGCCCCAGCCGCGAGCGCGAATCTGCCTTAGCAACGGCATGCGGAACGGTGGCAATTCCAGTGCAAAAGGCTCGCTGGAGGCAAAGCGTTTGCGGAAGACCCAGGCCGAACCGAGCGCGATGACGATGCTCGCTAGATACAACCCTAGCAACACCCACGGCGCCTGCGTTGGCGTGAACAGCGCCGAAGATAGAAACAGAAAAATCTGCAACCGCGCTGAACACAACGAGAACGGAATAGTGAGCATGGTCAGCTTGCGCGCGTTGGGATCGCGGATCACCCGCGTGCCCATCAACGCGGGCACGTTGCAGCCAAAGCCCATCAGCAGCATGACAAAACCACGGCCATCCAGCCCCAGGCGGCTCATCAGGCCATCCATCATGAAGGCGGCGCGGGCAAAATAGCCGGAGTCTTCAATGATCGCCATCAGCGAGAAAAACAGGAAGATCAGCGGGGCAAAGGTCAGCACCGTGCCCGCGCCGTCGAACAGCCCGTCGAGCAAGGCGCCGCGTACAAATTCGGGCGCACCGGCGAGTGCGGGTTCCAGCCAGGTGTGTTTGATCCAGTCCATGCCGCTGCCCAATGCATCCTGGAGCGGAGAACCAATGGCAAAGGTGAGCTGAAACAAGATGAACATCATCAAGATAAATAGTGGCAAACCAAGCGCCGGGTGCAGAATCCAGCGGTCCAGTTTCTCGGTCATGCTCGCCGGCATGGTCGGCGGACGGGAGACAAAGGCATGATGCAGCCGGGTTTCTTCGGCATGGAATGCCGTAGCCGCTTGCAGGCTGGAGAAATCAAGCTGGATATCGCCGTTCAGCGCAATGTGCTGGCTGATGGCGGTTTTCAGTTCTGGCACGCCCTGGCCCAGTTTGGCCGAGATCGGCAATACCGGGCAGCCCAGTTGGGCCGATAGCCTGGCGTAGTCGATGACGATGCCCGCGCGTTTGGCTTCGTCCGTCATATTGAGCGCGACAATCATCGGCGCGCCCAGGGCTTTCAATTGCAAAGCCAGTGCGAGTTGGCGATCCAGTTGGGTGGCGTTCAGCAGCACCACAATGGCGCTCAGTTCGGTATTGGCCAGAAACGCCTGCGCTACGCGTTCGTCTTCAGCGCCGCCTGATAAATCATAAATACCCGGTAGATCGACCAGTTGCACCATGCTGCCGCCCAGCAAAATACGATGCGTGGCCAGTTCAACCGTGAGCCCCGGCCAGTTGGCGACGCGGGCATTGCCACCGGTGATACGGTTGAATAGTGTGGATTTGCCGGTGTTTGGCATGCCAACGAGCGCGATCCGTTTCATGATCAGGCCTCGTTACGCTGGATGGGCAGGGCGGAGATTTCGACTTCAATGGCGCGGGCGTGTTCCCGGCGCAACATCAGTTCAGTGTTGCCAATTCGCACTTGCAACGGCCCGCCAAGCCAGCCGCGCCTGAGTACTGTAAGCTCGCGCTCCGGGCGTAATCCCATGGCAAAAAGACGTTGGGTAAGTTCGGCCGGAGTATGTAGTTTTAATACACGAGCGGGCGTTTGCAGCGGCAGATCGAAAAGCGGACACATGGGTGATTTCCGGTTTCAAGAATCATTCTCAATTATTGAATCATGATTACCCGGAAGAAGCTGTGCATTGATACCTATCAAGCCTGTGCCTTGGCAGGTAAAAATCACAGTGGCATATGGTGTGTAGTTTGCTGATGCGTGGCTGACTCGCTGCATACATAAAACGATGTAGTCGAAGGCCGTGCACTAACAAAATCGCGTTTCCCGACAAACGTCAGGGTGTTTGCACTAATTTCTGTCATTTTTTAGAAAAAATGCCTCTGATCGGGGCGCAATTTCTGGCAATATAATTGCCATTTTGTGCAATGCGTTATACCAACGCGCAAGGCACCGTGCGCTGGCTACCCCGCCAGCCAAGTCGACGCTAGCTCCGTGCGATCCGGACCAGCCGCTCGACCCCTGTCATGATTCGAAAATTGGACCGAGGCTGACGCAATGTCGGCCTTTTTTGACCTGCGCGCCCGAGGTACTAGAGGTTCTAGTTAAACCAGGCTGCGCTTAGCCAGAAGGAAAGAGCGTGATGGATCACGTGATGCCCCAGCAACAGGGGATGTACGATCCCGCTAACGAACACGATGCCTGTGGTGTCGGTTTCGTCGCCCATATGAAGGGCCAGAAGAGCCATTCGATCGTCGAGCAAGGGTTGTTGATCCTGAAGAATCTGGATCACCGCGGTGCCGTAGGTGCCGATCCGTTGCAAGGTGACGGCGCTGGTATTCTGATTCAAATCCCCGATGCTTTGTATCGCGAAGAAATGGCGAAACAAGGCGTCACGCTGCCCGCCTTTGGCGAGTACGGCGTGGGCATGATTTTCCTGCCGCAAGAAGCCGCCTCGCGCGCTGCCTGTCAGGAAGAAATCGAGCGTGCTGTGCGCGTGGAAGGGCAAGTGCTGCTGGGCTGGCGCGATGTGCCGGTCAACCGTGACATGCCAATGTCCCCGACCGTGCGCGCCAAAGAGCCGGTGATTCGCCAGATTTTCGTCGGCCGCGGCCCGGACGTGCTGGTGACCGATGCGCTGGAGCGCAAGCTGTATATCATCCGCAAATCGGCCAGCCACGCGATTCGCCGCCTCAAGCTCACGCATGGCCACGAGTTCTATGTGCCGTCGTTCTCCGCCCGCACCGTAAACTACAAAGGTCTGCTGCTGGCTGACCAGGTGGGCGTGTATTACAACGATCTGGCCGATGCGCGTTGCGTATCCGCGCTGGCGCTGGTGCACCAACGCTTCTCGACCAATACCTTCCCGACATGGGACCTGGCGCATCCGTTCCGCATGATTGCCCACAACGGTGAAATCAACACCGTGCGCGGCAACGTGAACTGGATTACCGCCCGTGAAAAAGCCATCAGCTCGCCGGTATTGGGCAAGAGCCTGGAAAAAGTCTGGCCGCTGATTTATCTTGGCCAGTCTGACTCAGCCTCGTTCGACAACGCGCTCGAACTGTTGGTGATGGGCGGTTATTCGCTGGCGCAAGCCGTGATGATGATGATTCCGGAAGCGTGGGAAAAACACACGCTGATGGACGAAAACCGTCGCGCCTTCTATGAATACCACGCCGCGATGATGGAACCATGGGATGGTCCTGCCGCCGTGGCGTTTACTGATGGCCGCCAGATTGGTGCCACGCTGGACCGTAACGGTCTGCGTCCGGCGCGTTATCTGGTCACCAACGATGACTTGGTGGTGATGGCTTCCGAATCTGGCGTACTGCCGATCGCCGATAGCCGCATCAACAAAAAATGGCGTCTGCAGCCAGGCAAGATGTTCCTGATCGATCTGGAACAAGGCCGCATCATCGACGACCAGGAAATCAAGAACACGCTGTCCAACTCCAAGCCGTACAAAGAGTGGATCGGCAAGATTCGTATCAAGCTGGACGAAGTTCAAAGCGCCACGGAAATCCCGAAGGCGCCCTGTTCGACTGTGCTCGATTGCCAACAAGCTTTTGGTTACACCCAGGAAGACATCAAGTTCATCCTGGAGCCGATGGCCAAGAACGGCGAAGAAGGCACTGGTTCGATGGGTAACGACTCGGCGCTGCCAGTATTGTCGAACAAGTCCAAGACGCTGTATTCCTACTTCAAGCAGCTGTTTGCGCAGGTGACCAACCCGCCAATCGACCCGATCCGTGAAGATCTGGTGATGTCGCTGGTGTCGTTTATTGGTCCAAAGCCCAACCTGCTTGACCCGGCTGACATCAACCCGCCAATCCGCCTGGAAGTGTCGCAACCGGTGCTGTCGGCCGACGATATCGAAAAAATTCGTTATATCGGCAAGTACACCGGCGGCAAATTCCGCTCGCACGAACTGAATATCTGTTACCCGGCTAGCTGGGGCGCGGCAGGTATTGAAGCCCGTATGGCCTCGCTGGTGGCAGAAGCTGAAGACGCGGTAAAGAGCGGTGCCAACATCCTGATCGTGTCGGACCGCAAGATGGATCGCAACAACGTAGCGATCCCGGCCTTGCTGGCAACTTCCGGTATTCACCTGCATCTGGTGAACGAAGGCCTGCGTACCAGCACCGGTCTGGTGGTGGAAACCGGTTCGGCACGCGAAACGCATCACTTTGCCCTGCTGGGCGGGTTCGGCGCTGAAGCCGTTCACCCGTACCTGGTTATGGCAACACTGGCCGATATGGCCGGTGGCGATGCTGAAACCGCAGCCAAGTATCAAAAGAACTTCATCAAGGCCGTGGGTAAGGGCTTGATGAAGGTGATGTCCAAGATGGGCATCTCGACTTACATGTCTTATACCGGCGCGCAGATTTTTGAAGCCGTGGGCCTGAAGAAGTCACTCGTCGCCAAGTACTTCACCGGCACGCCTTCGAACATCGAAGGTCTGGGCTTGTTTGAAGTGGCCGACGAAACCTTCAAGTTGCACAACGCTGCGTTCTCGACTGACCCGGTACTGGCCGACGCGCTGGATGCGGGTGGTGAATACGCCTTCCGTATCCGTGGTGAAGACCACATGTGGACGCCGGATTCGATCGCCAAGTTGCAGCACGCCACGCGTACCGGCAAGACTGAGACATACAAGGAATACGCCAAGCTGATCAACGATCAGACCAAGCGTCACCTGACTTTGCGTGGCCTGTTTGAACTGAAACCAGCCGGTGCCCCGGTGCCGCTGGAAGAAGTCGAATCGGCTAAAGACATCGTCAAACGCTTTGCTACTGGCGCAATGTCGCTGGGCTCGATCTCGACCGAAGCTCACACCACGCTGGCCATTGCAATGAACCGGATCGGCGGCAAGTCGAACACCGGCGAAGGCGGCGAAGATGCACGTCGTTTCATTCCGCTCAAGGCGGGTGAAACCTTGTCGGAAGTGATCGGCAAAGGCCGCATCGAGCGCGACTACACCTTCAAAGAGGGTGACAGCCTGCGTTCGGCGATCAAGCAAGTTGCGTCGGGTCGTTTTGGTGTCACCACCGAATACCTGGTCAACGCGGATCAAATCCAGATCAAGATGGCGCAGGGCGCCAAGCCGGGCGAGGGCGGTCAACTGCCAGGGCACAAGGTTTCCGAATACATCGGTTTCCTGCGTCACTCCGTACCGGGCGTGGGTCTGATTTCGCCACCGCCGCACCATGACATCTATTCGATTGAAGATCTGGCCCAGCTGATTCACGATCTGAAAAACGTGAATCGTCAGGCGTCGATCTCGGTCAAGCTGGTGTCGGAAGTCGGTATCGGGACCGTCGCTGCTGGTGTCACCAAGGCCAAGGCGGACCACATTGTGGTCGCGGGCCATGACGGCGGCACCGGCGCTTCGCCGCTGTCTTCGATCAAGCATGCCGGTACTTCATGGGAACTCGGCCTGGCTGAAACTCAGCAAACGCTGGTGCTCAATCAGTTGCGTGGCCGCGTGCGCGTGCAGGTTGACGGTCAAATGAAGACTGGTCGTGACGTGGTGATTGGTGCGCTGCTGGGCGCCGATGAATTCGGCTTTGCCACCGCGCCGCTGGTCGTCGAAGGTTGCATCATGATGCGCAAGTGTCACCTGAACACCTGCCCGGTCGGTGTGGCGACACAAGATCCGGTACTGCGTCAGCGCTTCTCTGGTCAGCCAGAGCACGTGGTGAACTACTTCTTTTTCGTTGCTGAAGAAGTACGTGAACTGATGGCACAACTGGGCGTACGCAAGTTTGACGAGCTGGTTGGCCGTGCCGACCTGCTGGACAAGCGCGCCGGTATCGAACACTGGAAGGCGCAAGGTCTGGACTTCGGTCGTGTGTTCCATCAGCCGGATGTTCCGGCAGAGGTGCCGCGCCTGCATGTCGATACACAAGACCACGCGCTGGAAAAGGCCCTGGACAACCAACTGGTTGCCGCCGCCATGCCCGCACTGGAAAAAGGCGAGAAGGTTAATCTCACCTTCCCGATCAAGAACATCAACCGTACTGCGGGTGCGATGCTCTCCGGTGAAGTAGCCCGCCGTTACGGCAACAAGGGTCTGCCGGATGGCACCATCCATATCACGCTCAATGGCACTGCTGGTCAAAGCTTCGCGGCTTTCCTGGCCCGTGGCATTACGCTGAATCTGGTTGGCGAAGGTAACGACTACGTGGGCAAGGGTTTGTCCGGTGGCCGCATCGTGATCCGTCCGCATGCCGAGTTTGCTGGTCACACCGCAGAGAACATCATCTCTGGCAACACCGTGCTGTACGGCGCCACCGAAGGTGAAGCCTTCCTGGCTGGCGTGGGTGGCGAGCGCTTCTGCGTACGTAACTCTGGCGCTACCGCCGTGGTGGAAGGCGTGGGCGACCACGGTTGCGAATACATGACTGGCGGTACGGTTGCCGTGCTGGGTAAAACCGGCCGTAACTTTGCCGCAGGGATGTCGGGCGGCGTGGCTTATGTGTATGACGTGGATGGCGACTTTGCTGACCACTGCAACATGGCCCAAGTCGCGCTGGAAGCGGTTGTTCCGGCTGGCGAACAAGCTGCCGACGAACCGAAACACCGTGGCATGGCCGACGAAACCCAGCTCAAGGCGCTGATTGAACAGCATCTGGCGTTGACTGGTAGCTCGCGTGCCAAAGAACTGCTGGCAGATTGGCCAGCGGCACGTGCCCGCTTCGTCAAGGTGTTCCCGAACGAATACCGTCGTGCACTGAAGGATATGGCTGCAAGCAAGAGCACGCAGCACAAGGAGATCGCATAAATGGGCAAGTCTACGGGTTTCATGGAATTTGAGCGCGTATCCGAGTCTTACGCGCCCGTGGCCGAGCGTGTTACCAATTACCGCGAGTTTGTGCTGCGTCTCACCGACGATGCCGCCAAGGTACAAGGCGCGCGTTGCATGGATTGCGGAATTCCGTTCTGCAATAACGGCTGCCCGGTGAACAACATCATTCCAGACTGGAATGATCTGGTTTACCGCGGCAACTGGCAAGAAGCGCTGACCGTGCTGCATTCGACCAATAACTTCCCGGAGTTCACTGGTCGTATCTGCCCGGCACCATGCGAAGCGGCCTGTACCCTCGGCATTAACGCTGATCCGGTCGGCATCAAGTCGATCGAGCGTTATATCGTCGACAAGGGTTGGGAAAACGGCTGGATCGCGCCGCAGATCGCTCCGGTGAAAACCGGCAAGACCGTTGCGATTGTCGGTTCCGGCCCGGCCGGTATGGCCGCCGCGCAGCAACTGGCGCGAGCAGGCCACGCAGTGACTGTGTTCGAAAAGAGCAGTCGCGTGGGCGGTTTGCTGCGTTATGGCATCCCCGACTTCAAGCTGGAAAAATCCATCATTGATCGCCGCATGGTACAAATGGAAGCCGAAGGCGTGGCCTTCCGCACCAAGACTATCGTGGCTGTCGATGGCAAGTTGCCAGCCGGTATCGTGAACGATGCCGTCACCGTGGTGACACCAGACCAGCTCAAGGCAGAGTTCGACGCCGTGATCTTGGCCGGTGGTTCCGAAGTGCCGCGCGATCTGCCGGTACCAGGCCGTGAATTGACTGGTGTGCATTACGCGCTGGAATTCTTGATTCCACAAAACAAGTCGGTTGCTGGCGATGGCCCGAACCCGATTTCCGCCGAAGGCAAGCATGTGGTGGTGATTGGTGGTGGCGATACCGGTTCCGATTGCGTGGGTACCTCCAACCGTCACGGTGCAGTCGCCGTAACGCAACTGGAAGTGATGCCAATGCCGCCGGAACAAGAAAACAAGTCGGTGACCTGGCCGTACTGGCCGCTCAAGCTGCGCACTTCGTCCAGTCACGAAGAAGGCGTAGACCGCGACTTCGCCGTGATGACCAAAGAATTCATCGGCGAAAACGGCAAGCTGACCGCCATCAAGTGTGTGCGTCTGGAATGGCAAGGCGGCAAGCCGGTCGAAGTTGCTGGTAGCGAGTTCGAAATCAAGGCCGATCTGGTCTTCCTGGCCATGGGCTTTACCAATCCGGTTGCCAGCATTCTGGAAGGCTTCGGCGTGGAACGTGACGCTCGCGGCAATGCCAATGCCACTACCGATGGTGAAGGTTGTTACGCCACCAACGTAGCCAAGGTCTTCGCTGCCGGTGACGTACGCCGTGGCCAGTCGCTGGTGGTGTGGGCCATCCGCGAAGGCCGTCAGGCTGCGCGGGAAGTCGATGCTTTCCTGATGGGCTCATCGTTGCTACCGCGCTGATTTATCAAGCGCAAGCGTAATAAGAAAAACGGCATCTGGCGATGCCGTTTTTTTATTTCCAGGATTTTCAGAAAAAAATCAGTTTGTGGGGCTGAGCCACTGCGCACTGGTCATTGCAATCCGGCCGGCACCCACCTTGCTGTTGGGTCCACTGAGCAGATCCTTCAACTGACTGACTTCATGCATGTGCGCGGTATAGGCCGGAGTACCGTTGTGCCACACAAACGGGATTTCCGGTGCCTGAAGTGGCCCAAGTGTCGAGCCAGCGCCATGACTATTACCTTCCCAAGTCGCCCAGACATTGCCGAGCGTGTCTGTATACGTTGACTGTTGGGATGCGAATGGCATTTGTGAAGCCAGCAAGTCATGCCTGACGTCGAATGCCCGGATCGCGCCGGTATAGGCTGGATTGGATGGGTCTGACTGGTTGTTGCGCAAGGGGGTTAGCACCCCAAGATACGCACTCTTTGCAATTTCCATGGAGCCACCCTCAGTGGAAATGGAACCGTTGGAGATGATTTCGAAGTGGTACTTCTGGGTGCCGCCCTTGCCATCAAGGTCTTTGGATAACTGCGGGTCCAGGCTGACGATGTTGTCCCGCCATTGCTTTGTCAACAGGTTATCCGAACTGTCCGCATACAAATTGTAGATATGAACATCGCCGCTGCGCAGTCGGGGCATGCGATCCTGGAGGTTTTTGAAGTAGTCGTGATGGAGCGTAACGGTGTAAACGCTGGACTCTTTCAGGTCCAGCGCACCAACCAGCGAGTTCTTCTTCTGGGGCGTAGCGACGCGGATGATGTCAGCTTCACTGAAGCCTGCCTTGCGCAGGTAGTCGTACATCGGATTATTGGCGCGATCAGCTTCGATGGCATCGAACTCGTGCCGCATGAACGCCGGGTCTTCCGGCACGATCTCACTCCACGAAATGGTCACCCCCGTACTGCCGCCGGTTGCACTTGAAGCACCCTTGATGTCGGTGATGCCATCATAGGCTTTGGTAAACGTGCAATGGTCGATCCACACGCCGTTCACTACACCGCCACCGTCGCCAGTGGTGATGAAGTCCCAGTCGTTCTTGTCGTAGTTGCCTTTGGTGCCCTCATCCCATTCCCACATCTCGGCGAACTTCAGATTGCGCAGGATGATGTTGCTGCCGTTCTTGATATTGAACTCGGCGTGACGGATGGTCGCGCCATTCTTCGAAAAGATCGTCAGACCGCTGAATGACTGAATGTTGATCAGGGAAGTACCAGCCGCCCGCATGGTCGTAAGCGTTGTTGCTGGCAGGGTGGATGGATTATTCGAACTCATGTTGCCAGTCTGATTTGCGGTACCGATCTCGTTCCAGCCAAGGTTCAGGTCAGCCGTGATTTCGATAACTTTGCAGGGGGTCTTTGCCGTTGTCTTGATGTTGTTGATAGCCGCAGTGAACTGGTTAGCATTCCCTACTTTGCAGTAATTGGCGCTGGTTTCGGCAATCACCCCGCCGCCGGTGACATTTGCGGTTTGCGCGTAACCTTCCAGGTTGAACAGCGCCAGACTGCTGGATGCCACTGGATTGGCCATTGCTACCGAGCTTTGAGTGAATTCGTTGGGAGAGGGTGTCGGGTTGGACGTCGGGGTTGGTGTAGGTGTTGGCTGAGATGTTGGCTGAGATGTTGGCTGAGATGTTGGTGTGGGAGTCGGTGCGGAGTCTGGATTGATGGTTGGAGTCGGAGTGGGTTGAGATTCAGGGTTTGGAGTTGGGCTGGGGGCTTCAGTCGGGATTGGCGTTGGAGTTACCAAGCCATCTTCGTAACTGTTGCCACCACCGCAGGCGCTGAGTGCAAGGGCTAATGCTGCCGATAATAAGGCGAAGCGCCTGGTGTGGCTTTCTGGATATTGTTTTGCGGTTGACATTTAATCTTCCTCCTGTTTGACCTTTGATATATCAGACTGGCTGATCTGGTCATGCTACAAGCGGCGGAAGGAGGCTACTTTCTGATCCTGTTGTTCAATGATGTAAGTCAATGGTCAACTTGTATAATTTTCATCTGACATATTTGTAATGAATAAAAAGGCACCTGCTCGAAAATAAATAGCCATCTCTCCATCAGCTAGCCGTGTTTTGGCAAAGCGCAGTGCGCCCGATATTAACGGTATGAAGGGATATTGAGCTGGAGAAGTACTCTGAGTTCGGGTGGGGGATGGCAGATTCCGGCCCGAACTATTGAACGACGGTGTGTTGTGTATTTCAAAATTGAAAGCCCCCGGCTTGCGAGGGCTTTGTATTTGGCTTTGCTCTAACTTAAAACACAATATGCGTGTCCCCGCCACCGCGGCTTGCGACCTGGACGGTGCGGCTTTGCACCTTGTCATCCAGCGTGGCGTTGATCTTGTATTTGCCTGCGGGGAGTTTGGCGTAGAGGTAAGGGCCGGTGGTGGTCGTATCCAGCACTATCTGGCCCTTGGCGCCGATCACCTGAACTTTGACACCGGATTCAAATTCGCCACCTTTGCCGGTAAACAGTACATGCAGGTTGTAGTCAGCGCGGGACGATTTGAGTTGGGTTATTTCTTCATCGCCAACACCGCCACTGATATAGCTACCGCCGTTTTCAGTCTGCTGGGGCTGCAGAGGCTGGGCCATATCGTCGGCCATGACCTGGTGAGCCAGCAGGGCTAGTGGAAGGGCACAGGTTGCAATCGCACTTTTGATTGAAATCATCGTGTTTTCTCCTTGTCACGTTTGATGTCACGGTTGGGATAAGAGGCGTGTCGCCATATCTGGTTCGACGAAATGATCTGTGGAAGGTTTCAATGAAATTGCCGCATTCGAACGTAGGCTATGGCTGACAAAGATAAAAAAACCGGCCAGGTGGCCGGTTTTTTCTTCAAAGACATGCATTATCAAACGTTAGCGAGTGAGCGTGCCGGTAGGCGAGATCATCGTCAGTTCAACAAAGTTTGAGCCCAAACGTTTCTTGTCGCTGAAGTCAACGACGAAGCCGCCCAGGTCGAACCGCTTCATGTTGTTGAGAGCGGCATAGACGCTGGCACGAGTCGGGGTTTTACCAGCGCGTTTGATGGCTTCAGTCACCAGGCGGGCCGAGATATAGCCTTCCAGCAAGGCGTAGCTTGGATAATCGCCGGTCTTCAGAAACGGTTCGGCGTCTTTCTGGAAGTCTCGCACCAGCTTCAGTTGAGCGTTGGTAGGTGCCGGAAAGACTTGCGACAAGCCAATGCCATGCGCGTTGCCGATACCTACCAGCTTGGTCACTTCGTCATATTGAATGGGCGACAAGCCGTACAGTTGCGAAGTGCCACCCAGCGCCTTGTATTGCTTGGCAAAGGTGCCGGCAGGTTTGGAAATCGCGACCATGATGATGGCTTCCGGGTTGACCTTGGCCAGTTCTTGCGCGGCTGCGTTAGTGTCTCCGCTGTTTTTGTCGTACCAGCCTTCGCCGGCCAACGTCAGTTTGCGCTTGGCCAACTCTTCCTTCACCGCGGCATAGCCGGCTTCACCGAAGCCATCTTTTTGCGCCAGCACGGCAATGCGCGTTACGCCCAGATGGTCGTTCAACAAGGACACGATCTTTTCGACTTCCTGGGTGTAGCCAGCACGCGTCTGGAAGAAATATGCGCTGGCGCCAGTGCGTACGCTGTCAGCGCCGGTATAGGCGCCCACCAGCGATATCCCGGAGGTATCCAGAATCTTTGATTTGATCAGTTCCTGCAGCGGGGTGGTGCCGTAGTAACCAATCAGAGCGACGGCGTTTTCTTTATCGATCAGATCGCGGGTATTGGCCAGCGTGCGCGCCGCATCGTAGCCGTCATCACGCGTGATCAGATTGATATGCTCACCGTTGATGCCACCTTGGGCATTCACACGGCCAAAGTAGATTGAGGCACCCAAAGCCAATGCCTTGCCAGTATCACCAGCCAGACCAGAGGTGGGAACCGATTCGCCGATATTGATATCGGCATATGCGAGGGTTGCTACAGAGAAGGCAAGTGCAAGCAGAGTTCGAACCACGGTCATTCCCCCAACTTCTTATGTGAATTTATAGTTAATACATACCCAGGATTTATTGAAGTCATCTTTGTTTAACATTCGAGGATGTTATAGTGGCGGCTCGCGTCTGGAAAGGAAATGACATGCGGCGTGGCGTTTATGCCGGTAGCTTCGATCCGGTGACCAATGGCCATTTATGGATGATCGAACACGGTGTGCGTTTATTCGACGAAATGATCGTAGCGATCGGTGAGAATCCCGATAAACGCTACACGTTCAGTGTCGAAGAACGCCTGGCGATGTTGCGTGAATCAACCCAGCATTTGCCCAATTTGCGGGTAGAGCGGTTTGAGAACCGCTTCCTGGTTGATTACGCGCGTGACCTGAATGCGGATTACATCATTCGCGGGATTCGTGAGGCGGCCGATTACGAGTTCGAGCGCAAAATGCGCTATGTGAATGCGGATCTGGCGCCCCATATCGACACCATCTTTTTGATGCCACCGCGCGAGATTGCGGAGGTCAGCTCTACCATGGTTAAAGGCTTGGTCGGGCCGGAAGGGTGGGAGGGCGTTGTTGGGCAATATGTGCCGGAGCCCGTATTCAAGCGACTGCTGGCGTTGTCTAGCCGTAACCCGATCTGACCGGCAACTGGCTATCTGACCAGTTGCCCTGTGTAACCTGTTCTGGCGAGTGCGACGGCAAAACTGCCGTACCTCGCCTATTGTTTTTTGCATTGATCGCCACGCGTTGCGTCTGAGCTGCGCGGGCATACCGGATACGAATTCATGCCTGATATCGCCAGTTACAGTAACCGGCTCGCCAAGAACTTCAAACGCCTGAGCAAATGGGCGCGCAAGGAAGACATCAGTTGTTTTCGCTTGTACGACCGCGACGTGCCTGAGTTTCCGGTGATTGTGGATTGGTACGACGGCCATGTGCAGTTGCAGGAATACGATACCGGCTGGGTAATGACCGAAGAGGCGCACGAAGAGTGGCTGTCGGATATCTGGTACGCCACTGCCGATGCGCTGGGGATCGATGAAGACCTGGTCGCTATCAAAACCCGCGCCCGCCAGCGTGGCGTGAGCCAGTATGAGAAGAATGAAGTCGAGAGCGAGCAGTTCGTGGTCGAAGAGCGCGGGCTCAAATTCCTGGTGAACCTGGATGCTTATCTGGATACCGGCTTGTTCCTGGATCACCGCAACACCCGCCAGCGCGTACGTCAGGAAGCCGCCGGCAAGCGCGTACTGAACCTGTTCTGTTATACCGGCGCGTTTTCGGTGTACGCGGCGGCGGGTGGTGCTAAAGCGACGACTTCGGTTGATCTGTCCAACACATATCTGGACTGGACCGCGCGCAATATGGCGCTCAATGGTTTCGACAACCCGGCCCATCGCCGCGTGCGCACCGACGTCTTGCAGTACCTGGAAGAAACGCTGGATGGTGGCTGGTTGTTTGACTTGATCATTCTGGACCCGCCGTCGTTCTCCAACTCCAAGAAGATGCAAGGCGTGCTGGACGTGCAGCGTGACCACCGCTGGATGGTGGAAAGCTGTCTGGATTTGTTACACCCGGGCGGAGTGTTGTATTTTTCCAATAACTTGCGCACCTTCAAAATGGACGAAGCGTTGATTCCTTTATGTGAGGACATCACCGAGCAATCCATCCCGGAAGACTTCCGCAACAAGCGTATCCACCAGTGTTACCGCTTCCAGAAGCCATAACACTGCTGGCTTGAGCGGGTAAGCGTGACGCATTGCCAGCTATAAGGCATTGACCAGCTTGCCCGGCGGGCTTACATTCGCGCCATTGTGCTGTCTTGATGTGTTTCCAGTGAAAAAAGCCTTATTTATCTGTTTGTTAGCCTGTTCCTGTTTCGCCTTCGCGGGTGCCCAGAAAGAAGAGGCGTTGTCCACGTCCGTACAGTCGGCCATGGCCCGTTCGGTGGGCGATGGTATTCAGCCGCGGCTGGTATTTGATAACAAGGCCGAAGGTGATGCCTGGCTGGCCGAAATGTCGCAGCGCCTCACCAAAAAGATCCCCGATGAATTCATGCGCCGCAAGCTGCTGGTGGCCGTGCAATACGAAGCCACCCGCGCCGGGCTCGACCCGCAAATGGTGCTCGGTCTGATCAATGTCGAAAGCGGCTTTAATCGCTACGCGATCTCCAGCGTGGGTGCACGTGGCTTGATGCAGGTGATGCCGTTCTGGGTGCGCCAGATTGGTACCACTGACCAGAACCTGCTGGATATCAACACCAACCTGCGTTACGGCTGCACCATCCTGCGTTATTACCTGGATGTGGAGAACGGCGACTTGTTCCGTGCGCTGGGCCGCTACAACGGCAGCCTGGGCAAGCCCGATTATCCCAATCTGGTTTATGGCTCATGGAAGGCGCTGTTTTCGTGGCACGATATCGGCGGCAATATCGCCCAGCGTTAACCGTGCGACTGTCTGCAACGCGAGCAACAAAAAACCCGGTCATTGGCCGGGTTTTTTGTTGCTACGAAGGAGGCTCAGTGCGGCAATTCATCCGGCTTGAGCAGGCGTAAATAGCCACCCGACAGATCGACCAGGCCGTCATCCACCCACACATTCAACTGCTTGTTGACTGATTCACGGCTGGCACCGACCAGATTGGCAATTTCCTGCTGGGTCAGTTTCAGATCGATCAACACACCGCGATCGGTTTGATCGCCATGCTGCTCGCCCAACTGGCGCAACATCTTGCCCAAGCGTTGCGGCAAATTCAGGAACAACGTGTCCTGCAACAGGTCATCGGCCGAACGCAGGCGCTGGCACAACGCAGCGATCAACTGGCGCATGACCTTGGGATGGGTTTCCAGAAAGGCCATCACCGATTCGCGACGCAAGACCAGCAGCTCACAGGGTTCCAGTGTCTCAACGCCAGCCGAACGCATGCCACCATCGAGCATCGCGAGTTCACCGAAGACTTCCCCGGCTTCAAGCAGGCTTAACGTGGCTTCGCGGCCGTCTTCAGTGCTGCGCACAACCTTGAGCCGACCATGCAGCACGGCATACATTTCATCACCGGGCGTACCCTGGGAGATGACACTTTGCTTGGCCCGCACGGTGCGTAATTCGGCATGCTGGGCCAGACCTTCCAGTTCATCCGGGGTCAGCTCGCAAAACAGGCTGCTACCGGACAGGAGTTTTGCTTTATCCATATGAATACAGGCGAGTTTTGTTTGAACGCGCTCATTCTGCACCAACGCCGGGTTGCTGTCGCTGGTCGTGAACGATCTTGACGATGTCATTAATACGCAGCGGCCAGCACCAGCGCGTTATAACTGCTAGCCAGACGCGAGAGGGACTTAGTCGGCCAGCGTGACGATCACGGGCGTATGGTCTGACGGCCGTTCGTGGCGGCGCGGCTCTTTGTCGATGCTGCAGGCAATGATGCGGTCTTTGAGCGCGGCGGACACCAGCAAGTGGTCAATCCGCAGGCCAGCGTTACGCTTGAAGCCATACATGCGGTAATCCCACCAGCTGAAGGATTTTTCGGCCTGATCAAACAAGCGGAATGAGTCTGTCAGCCCCAATGCCACCAACTGGCGAAATGCCGAGCGCTCTGGCCCGGACACCAGTACCTGGCCTTCCCACTTGGCAGGATCATGCACGTCGCGATCTTCCGGGGCGATATTGTAATCGCCACCCAGAATCAGTTGCGGATGGCTCACCAGTTCAGCTTGTAACCAATCCGTGAACGCCTTGAGCCAGTTGAGCTTGTAGCCATATTTATCTGAGTCCAGGCTCTGACCATTCGGGATGTACGCACAAACAAAGCGGATGCCGTTGACGGTGGCGGCGATTACGCGTTTTTGTTCATCGCCAAAACCAGGAATGTTGACGACGACTTCTTCCAGCGGGGCGCGCGCAATAATGGCGACACCGTTGTAGGTTTTTTGCCCGGCGAACACCACGTGAAATCCGGCGGCTTCAATTTCCGCCTGCGGGAAGGCATGGTCTTCCAGCTTGGTTTCCTGCAATCCCAGCGCGGTGATTTGTGGATTGGCTGCCAGCCATTCCAGTACCTGCGGCAGGCGGATTTTCAGGCTGTTGACATTCCAGGTGGCAAATTGCATCGGGGCATCCATAAGACAACGCGCCGGCCATGGCCGACGCGGTGAGTGTTCAGGTCACGCTTTACGTGTGTTCAGGGCTTTTCAGGCGGTACTTCAGCGGAATAACCGGCTTTGGTCAAGACGGCCTGCCATAAAGTCAGATCCCAGCCTTTATATATGTCTTTGCCGACCGCCAGCACAGGCAAGGGGCTGGTGGTTTCCCCAGTTAATTTATAGAACGCCAACACCTCTTGCTGCGAACCGGTGATTGAATGCAGTTCGTACGGCACCTTGTTGGTGTTGAGCAGATCGCGCGCAGCCGTGCACGGCGGGCAGTTTTCAATCACATACAGTTTGATGCCCGAAGCCGCTGCAGCGGCGGCACTGGCATTACTGCGGCCATCCATTACGTTTGGCTTGATGGTACGCGTTTGTGCCTGGACATGATTGGGCGGGGTGTCGCTGAAAAACAAATTGCCGTGGTCATCGCGCCATTGATAGACCGAGGCAGCAAGCACCTGCGTGGCAACGAGGGCGACCGTGAGCAATAAAAGAAAGCGGGACCGGGTTTTCATATCCACAATTATGCCGTAACAGCCTTACAACAGTAATGCGCAATGGGTCACACTCAGCGGGACTGAGTGGTCAAGATGACGTTGTTACCATCCAGATTCAGGGTAAGTTGCCAGTCATGCCGCGCCTGGGTACAGAATGGCAATGCAGTCTGGGTTTGCCATTGATTGCTCCCCGTCGCGGCAAAATGAAAGCGGTTCGGCCCCATCTCCATCCCCACCATTTGCCAGCTTGCGCTTGCCTGTTTGAGCGGTTCGCCTTGCAAAATCAATGTGAAGGGATGTGCCGGGTTGATCGGGCGATCGCTTTTTACCGCGAATGATTTCCCGTTCAATACAAACTGGCAGCCCTGGGTCAGATCGGCGCAGGCGGCTTCAACCTGCGCCACCGGCGCACTGCTTCCAGGATGAATCCAGCCCAGACTCCAGACCAGGAAAAACACGCCAACGGCAATGGCTGCGCTAGCGCTGGCGATGCTGCGCAAATTCACACCCATGCCCCAGACAACCATGCGATACCGTGAGCGCCGTTTTGCTGGGCGATGCTGACATCGCTCGCTTGCAAACCACCGATGGCGTAGAGCGGAAACGGCCAGCCCTGGGCGGCGAGTTCTGCAAAGCCCGTCCAACCCATCGGAGCTTGATCGGGATGACTGGTCGTGGCCTGCACGTGTCCAGCCATGGCGAAATCGACCCCGATGCGCTGCGCCTGCGCCAGCTCTGCCGGGTTGTGCGCCGAAGCGCCTACCCAATCCAGCCCACGTGGCCGCTGACTGAACTGGGCCGCAATGCGGGCCGGTAAATGGACACCGTCTGCGCGTAGATCGCGAGCTAGCTCGGCGTGGGTATGCAGCAGTACTTTGGCGTCATGGCGGCGAGCAAGGGCAATGACCTGTTGCGCCAGATCGCCATAGGCGTTGGCCGATAACTGCGGTTCGCGCAGTATCAGCCATTGCATACCGTTTTCCAGCGCACTTTGCCAGCGGGCAAGCCATGGCTCGACGCCCAGCCCAGCCGCGTTTGACAGTGCCAGTGTGGCGGGCAATTGCAGGCCGCGCATGATTGGGCCATTGGCGGGCAGGATCGGCGACACGCACAGAGTCCGGTTGGCTTGCCACGCAAACGATTGACCTTCGCGGGCTTGCAATTCACCTTCCCAGCCGGTGACCCGGAAGAAGTGCAGCCGCACGGTAGCGTGAGGATAGGTAAAACTCTGTGTCAGCCAGGGTGTCGCCTTAGTGACGGTTATGCCCATTTCTTCATGCAATTCGCGCTTGAGCGCGTCCAGAGCGGTTTCGTCGGCCTCCAGCTTGCCGCCGGGAAACTCCCAGAAGCCCGCAAACGGTTTGCCCTCTGGTCTGCTGCCGAGCAGGAAACGACCGTCAGGCTGAATCAGAATGCCCACGGCGACATCAACGATACGTTCATTGCCGCTCATGTCATCGCTCCATGGCTCATGTGAATGTATGCAATCGTGTTTAAAACTACTAAGATCATCTTGGCTTTTAACTTTTGTAAGTAATGATTTTCTTAACCCGGTTGCCCATCGTGTCACAGCAAATTACTGAAATCCAGCCTGTTACTGTCGAACAAAGCTGGCGGCTGCTTGCTGCGCTCGCCCGTTCACCCTGGACCGTTTGCAGCATTGTGGCCGCATCGCCGGTACGGGTGGAAAATGGCCAGGCGTGGGGTTTGCTGGTGCAGGTCCTGATCGTGCAGGAGGATGGCTGGTATCTGGTGCGCGACGCCTTGCCCAATAGCTTGCAGGAACTGGTCGAAGGATTGCGGGGTAGTGGTCGGCCAGCATTTTTTGCCGCTGGCAAAGTGCGACCATTAAGCGCTGACTCAATGGAAGATGCTGCCCGGCATCTGATCGGCGTGCCGCCAAAAGTCATGTCTGAAGGTACCCTGCAACAGTTCTACAACCTGTTTACGCCTTCCCTGGGCGAAACGGTGCGCTTTGTCGAGCCCATGCCGCAACCAGCGGCATTAAGCCGATAAGCGCTCCCCGTTGGCCGGTGGCTCAGTGGCTGCCAGCCCAGTCCCGCGCGAATTGCCAGGCGATACGGCCACTGCGAGCCCCGCGCCCCAAGGCCCAGTTCAAAGCTTCACGCTCCACTTCGTCGTTCCATTCCGGTTGCCCAAAGTGACTCAGCCAGTGGCGCACGGCGTTCAGATATTCCGGCTGGCTGAAACCGTAGAACGACAGCCACAGACCAAAGCGCTCGGATAACGCGATCTTCTCTTCAATGGCTTCGGCAAAGTGGATTTCATCGCCCACGTGTTTGGTTTGTTCGTTTTCGCTGAAATATTCCGGCACCAGATGGCGGCGGTTGGATGTCGCATAAATAAGCACATTGGCGCTGGGCGCGGCAATGGAGCCGTCCAGTGCAGTCTTGAGTGCCTGATAACCGTAATCGCCTTCTTCAAACGAAAGATCATCACAAAACACCAGATAGTTTTCGGCACGATCGGCCACTAGCGCCACGATATCGGGTAGATCGGTCAAATGCGCTTTATCGACTTCAATCAAACGCAGGCCGGAAGGTTGAAATTCGTTCCAGGCTGCTTTGACCAGCGACGACTTGCCGCAGCCACGCGAGCCGGTCAGCAGCACGTTGTTGGCCAATTTGCCCGCAACAAACTGGCGGGTGTTTTCAACCAGCCGATGCTTTTGCGGTTCGATGTTCTGCAAATCATCCAGGCCAATTTTGTGGACGTGTTTGATCGCCTGCAGGTAGCGATGACCATTATTGACGCGCCAACGATAAGCGCTGGCAGACCAATCAGTTACGGGCGGCGCCGGTGGCAGCGCAGATTCCAGGCGCGAGATCAGGCTTTGCAGTTGCGCGGTGAGTTTCTCGAAATGGGGGTCCAGTGGATGCGCCATGTTGGATGCTCGTAACGGAAGAAATGAAGAAAATGGACTCAAGCGTACACTTTCAGGCGAGCAGTCTCGACCCCATCGCGATGATTTAATCTCGATAAATCATCTATCTATATGTTTTATCATGATAATTTTGCTCGTTAGTAGATGGCCGGGACTGGTTCTGACCGCTTTGCCTGGCGCGCATGCGTTGCCCGATTCCGGTTATCCCACTCATAGCAGGCTTTACACGGCACCTTCGGCGCAGCTACAGTTGCTGCTGTCACCGACCCAATACCGATCACCATCGTGAACCAGACCCTGCCCGTTTCCGCTGCTGTGTGTTCCCTTTATGGGGCTGCTGGCGTGCGCGTGTCTGCCGGTAAAAAATCGAAAAAACAGATGCTCCGCTGACGGGCTCTGTGTCCCGTTTGCGCGAGCGCCAACGGGACTGCCAGATCACCTTGCCTTAGACGACCTTTGCAGAATCCCCGGCGCCACCGCAATGGGCTGCTGACAACGCAAATTTCGTTTATCCAGAGAGGCAATGATGACTGTCCCCAGTACCACAAACCCTGTTTCACCCTCAACGACCACCACGCCTGTCACTGCCTTTAGCGGCATCTGGGTGCCTTTGGTTACGCCATTTCATCACGGCAAGCTTGATCTGCCTGCTATGCAAAAACTGACGCTGGATTTGCTGGCACGCGGCGTGGATGGTCTGGTGGTCTGTGGTACAACCGGCGAAGCGGCCACCCAAACCGAGGCCGAGCAATTTGAACAACTGGCAGTGGTCAAAGCGGCGGCCGGAAAAACACCGGTGCTGATGGGCATCAGTGGCAGCAATACCGCCGAAATGACTGGCTTGGTTGAGCGAGCGGAACGGCATGGTGCTGACGGTTTGTTGATTAGCGCGCCAGCCTACGTGCGACCGTCCCAGGCCGGGATTCGCCTGCATTTTGAAATGCTGGTTGCGGCTACCAGGTTGCCCATCGTGCTCTACAACATTCCGTATCGCACCGGCGTCAATATTGAAATCGACACAGTCAAAGCGCTGTCCGCCAATCCCCAGTTTGTGGCGATCAAGGAAAGTGGTGGCGGCAATCTGGCGCAACTGACTGCCTTGATCGAACAAACGCCGCTAAAAGTATTGAGTGGCGAGGATCATCTGATCTTCATCACGGCCTGTCTGGGTGGGCATGGTGGTATTTCGGCCGCGGCACATATCCGCCCCGATCTTTATCGCAAAATGCTGGCGCACGTCGGCGCTGGCGAATTGCCGCAAGCGCGGGCGATTGCGCAGGCGCTGGCACCGCTGATCAAGCTGCTGTTCAGCGAGCCCAATCCCGCCCCGGTCAAAGCAGCGCTGGCAATGCTGGGGTTGATCCGCAATGAATTGCGTTTGCCCATGACGCCGGCTTCCAGCGCATTACGGCAGCAACTAGAGCAGATACTGCCGACGGTGATGGCGTTGTAGTTGGCCACAAAAACAACGGCCCTGATTTGCCATATGGGCAAGTCAGGGCCGTTGATAAACATACTGCTATCTATCCAGACTGGCGCCGGGGTATGGGTTGTTAGCTGCGATAGTCCGCGTTGATCTTTACGTAGTCGTATGAGAAGTCGCAGGTCCAGATGGTGGCATTTTCAGCGCCGCGATTGAGTTTCACCGTAATGGTGATCTCCGCCTCCTGCATCACGCGCTTGCCTTGTTCTTCGGTGTAGCTGGTCGCACGGCCGCCGTCTTTGGCGACCAGCACGTCGCCCAGCCACACTTCCAGCTTGTCGACATCCAGATCGGGCACCGCCGAATAACCAATAGCGCACAAAATGCGGCCCAGATTGGGATCGCTGGCGAAGAACGCGGTTTTGATCAGCGGCGAGCGGCCAATGGCATAACCCACGGCTTTGCACTCTTCGCGCGAAGTGCCGCCTTCCACGTTGATGGTCATGAACTTGGTCGCGCCTTCACCATCACGAATGATGGCTTGGGCGAGAGTTTGTGCCACATCCAGCACCGCGTCGCGCAGCACGGCAAATTCGGCGCTGGTTTCACTGGTGATTTCAGCCGCGCCGGACTGGCCGGTGGCGATCAGGATGTAACTGTCGTTGGTGGAGGTATCGCCATCCACCGTAATGCTGTTGAACGAGCGATCCGCAGTCCACGCCACCAGCTTTTGCAGCAGTTCTTGCGAAACAGCGGCGTCGGTCGCTACATAACCCAGCATGGTCGCCATATTGGGATGGATCATGCCCGCGCCTTTGGAAATACCGGTGACGGTGACGGTTTTGCCATCAATCTGTACCTGGCGGCTGGCCGCCTTGGGCGCCACGTCGGTGGTCATGATGGCTTGGGCTGCTTGCGCCCAGTGGGCTGGTTGCAGGTCTGTCAGCGCGGCGGGCAGGGCCGCGATGATCTTTTCATGCGGCAGCGGTTCCAGAATCACGCCAGTAGAAAACGGCAGCACTTGCTCCGGTGCAATCTGCATTTGCCCGGCCAAAGCCGTACAAATGGCTTGAGCGCGAGCCAGACCATCGACACCGGTGCCGGCATTGGCATTGCCGGTGTTAACGACCAGCGCGCGGATATCGCCACGTGCGGCCAGATGCTCGCGGCACAGGCGTACCGGTGCGGCGCAGAATTTGTTCAGGGTAAACACACCGGCAGCACGGCTACCGGCGGCCAATCGGATGACCAGCACGTCTTTGCGGCCAGCAGTTTTGACACCGGCGGAGGCAATGCCCAATTCAACCCCGGCAACCGGGTGAAGACTGGACGGATCGAGTGCAGGCAGATTGACCGGCATGGTGCTTATCCTTGAGAGCGGCTGAAAACCAACAAGGATACCGGAATCACGTTACATCTGGCAGCGCTGAAGGCGGCATTTTTTAGGGGATAAACAGCGAGGGAAAGCCAGGCACCTGGCAGGTTGGGCGTAGCGGATACAGGCCGCAGCAATCCGGCGGCATGTTGTTCAGGAAGGATGGTCAGTGCTGGGTGGTAGCAATGCCCGGTGCCGCATGCATGGCGTTGGCCAGTGCTCGGGTGCGTTCCAGATCGAATGATGCCGGATTACTTATTGCCACGGTTTCTTCCGTGTTCTGCCATTCATGCGGTAGCCACTGCGAGCACGCATCCGCGGTCACCACTACGCGGTCAGCACGCATGGTGCCATTCAGGGTGTAAACGCAGCCTTTTTCCACCGCGAGAATGGTGCGGCCGGGAAAATAATCGATGTGCTGGCTTAGCCAGTGCTTGAGGGTGCGCAGCGCCAGTTGCAAATCACCGTGGGCCAATTCTTCGAACGACCAACCCGGCGCCGGATTGGCGTGCCGGACTGCGCCGGTGAGGCATTCACGCAGGACTTTGGCTTCCAGCTCGTCGCGTTGCAACAGCGACAAACCGGCGGATTGTGCCCGGGCGGTGGGGATGCGGTGCCAGCGCTCGCGGCTGGGGCGGGTGAGCGGCAGTAGCTGCGGTGGCAGCCCGTTTTGCAGAATCAATCCGGCTTCGGCCGGCGCGTGACCGTCAACGCCACTTTCCAGCAGCGCTACGCTTAAACCTCGTTGCAGTGCGACCCAGGCTCGCGAAAGCCCGGCAATGCCACTACCAACGATCACAACGTCCCACACATCCTCACGCATATCCCCTCCTTGGGGGATGACTACATCATTGATGCAATTCGTCTTTTTTAGCTGCATGCCAAATCAGGTTCGTTTGATACGACTGATTGGTCTGGCGCAGCATAGCCCTTGTTGGGCGGCAGGGCACTGCGCTCTGTCAGCTTTTCTTGTAAGTTTATCGGGTTTATTTAGAAAATTGGAAATTGCTTATATAGACGGTAGCAACAGCAGTTTGCGCAGGGCCGTAGGAATGCCTGCAGCGAGGGCTTCTTCGCGGGTAAACCAGCGGGTATTGCTGGCTTGCACGCCAGTTGTCGCCAAAACCCGGGCCGGTTGCGGCGTGATGGTCAGCCGGAAATGAGTGAAGACGTGAACCAGCTCGGGCAGGCTGGGCTCCAGCTCAATCTGCAAACCAAAGCGTGACTGAAAATCCTGTTCTGCTGCCAGCGTCGTGCTGGTTTCCGGCAGGCACCACAATCCGCCCCAGATGCCGGTAGGCGGGCGTTGTTCCAGCAGCAAACGACCGTGATCTGACACCAGCAACATCACGGTTTGCCGCTCCGGGATTTTCTTTTTGGGCTTGGGAGCCGGCAGTTCAAGTTGACGACCCTCGCGCCGGGCTACGCAATCTTCGTTGAGCGGGCAGGTCAGGCAAGCGGGCTTTTTGGGCGTACAGAGCGTGGCACCGAGATCCATGATGCCTTGGGTGTACGCCGGCATATCTGCCGCTGCTGGCAACAAGAATTCTGCCAGCGCCCACATGCGGGTCTCGATGGCTTTGCTGGCGACGTTGCCGTCAATTCCGGCCCAACGTGCCAGCACGCGTTTGACGTTGCCATCAAGTATTGCTGCCCGAGTCTGGTAGCTGAACGCGGCAATGGCGGCGGCGGTGGAGCGGCCCACGCCCGGCAGGCTGCAGATATCTTCTGGTGTGCGTGGAAAAACGCCGCCGAAATCCGTCATTACTTTTTTTGCGGCCGCGTGCAGATTGCGCGCGCGGGCGTAGTAGCCCAGGCCAGCCCACAGTGCCATAACGTCGTCGTGCGATGCGGCGGCGAGATCGGCCACGGTTGGGCAGCGCTCCAGAAAACGCTGGTAGTAGCCGATGACGGTGGTGACCTGCGTCTGCTGCAGCATGATCTCTGATAACCACACGCGGTACGGGTCGCTCACTTGCCAAGGCAAGTCATGGCGACCATGCGTGGCGTGCCAGGCCAGCAAACGTTCGGCAAATGTTGCTGGCATGAGGTTCAGGGTTTCTTCTTGGGGGGAACAGCGGTGGGTGGTGCGGATTTGCCTGCTTTGGCCGGCTTGACAGCGGCTTTGGCGGCTGCCGCGCGGGCCTTTTCAGCTTTTTCGGCAGCGGCTTTCTGGCGTTTGATGAATTGCTCTTTCACGTCACCGTAGTCGACGTGATAGTCCGGCGAAGCCAGCGGGCCAGACAAAGTAATGGGCAGCGTCAACCCGGCCAGGCTGGCCAGTTCCGGCACACGTGAGTTGGCGGTGGCCTGCATCTGGTAATCGATATAACCCTGACCAAGGTCGATAGCGCCATTGCCGGTGAGCTTGATAACGCCGGTAGCAACGGCCAGATCGCTATTGCGTGCCACGCCGTCCTTGATTTGCAAACTGGCCTGCAGTTGGGTGAAGCGGGTACGCGCATCCAGATCGGCGGGCTGGGTAATATCGCCGCCCAGTAACGCCAGCTGCTTGCTGGTATTGCGTAGCAGCGCTTCAACGTCGATACCGCGAATCGCCCCTTCTTTGAGCTGAAGATGAGCGCTGCCGTTAGTGGTGCGGCGCAAGTCTTCCAGCGAGGTGCCACGGCCGGAGATATCCAGATCAACCTGGCCCCGCCCTTCAAAGCGGCTGGTATCAAGCACGTCAACCAGCAGCGTGTTGATATTGGTGTCCGTCAGGCGCTGGCGGGCGTGAAATGCCGGTTGGTCGCCCGAGGTGTCGATTTCCATGCTGCCGGTCAGTTGCCCTTCGTACAGGGTCGCCTGCAGCGGATCGAGTGTGAGCTTGCGATCCTTGGCGTTGAAGCTCATTGCGATGTCGTCAACGTGCAGGTTCTTCACGACCAGCTCGCCGATCCGCACCTGACCTTGGGCGCGGGCGTGCTGCAGCCAGGTAAAGTCGAGGTCTTTGCTGGGGTCGACCTGTTTGGCGCCTTCACTGACCACCGGCAGATACGGCGTGAGGTCCAGCTTGCTGATATTGAAGTCAAACTGGTATTCGGGCGAGACAAAATCATTCACGCCCAGGCTCATCGAAACCGGTTCGTGGTCCAACTGCCCGCGGCTGGCCAGATGCAAAAATTCCGAGCGCAAATCCAGCGTGCTGTTGCCAGCCAGTTGCAGGCCGATTTCGCCCCGCGGCAAAGCGGCGTTACTGTAACTGCCGGTCAGGTTGTATGCGGGCAATGAGAAGCGGGTACCGCCTTGCATTTCCAGCGGGCTGACAAATTTGGCAGTCAGTTTCTGCCCTGGGCTATTGAGTGCCACGTTGATGCTGGCGGCATCGGCGCGTAGCACACCGCCCTGGTTGCCAGACAGTTTGGGCACCATCATTTGCGCCGAAAGCCGATTGCCCGGGCTCTGCATATCCACCTGCAACTTGAGGCGGTTAAGCGAAATCACGTTATGCACTACGCCGATTTCCGGCAGATCCAGCTCGCCAGTCCAGCTTTGCCCGGCGCGTTTGCCTGATGCACTCAGACGCAGATCGCCACCGGTCAGTCGCAGCGGTTGCCAGCCATAAACCAGATTGCCAATGGCGGTGATTTGCGAATCGGCCACCTTCAAGGAGGGCGAACTATCGCCTTGTTGGGTGATGTCCAGGCGCAAATCGGCCACCAGCAGGCGCCGTTCCTGCGCGTGATAGCGCATGGCCGCGGTGCCTTTGATCTTGCCATGCCATTGCAGCGCTTGCGGGGGGCCGACCTGCAACTCGCCATCCAGCGCGAGTTCACCGTTTTTCGGATCGCCCAGCTTGTCCATGTTCCATTGCAGATTGGTCAGGCGGAAGTTTTCATTCAAACCGTTGTCGCGGTAGGCCAGATCGCCATCGCTGAATGCCACACGGTCGATATCAAAATTGATACCGCTGCCCACATCGCGTTTTCGTAGCAGATCATCAAAGTTGTAGGTGCCATCAGGCTGGCGTTCGATATGCACCTGCGGATGATCTACGTCCAGCCGGTGTACCACCACCGAGCGCGAGCGTAACAGTGGCCATACCGAAAACTCCACGCGCACATGTTCGGCCTGCGCAAACACTTGCGTACTGTGCGGCTCGGTCAGTGTTACCTTGTCCAGCAGCAGCGATGGACGCGGTAACAAGACAAGCCGGGTTCGCCCCTGCACATTGAGCGTGCGCTGGGTATCGTGTTCCATTTGGGCGACCAATGCGTTCTGGGCAAAGTCCGCTTGCAGGAACCAGGGCGCGATTCCGACGACGGCGATTAACGCCGTAATCAGCAAAAGCGTGATCCGGAAAGGTTTGGAGTGGCGCAGGTCCATCTGGAGCGATGCTGCTTTTTATGTAAGTATGGTTGTCGGTGGTCTCGGGATTATCCCTAACACCCGCGGATTTATCAAAGAGCATGTTCGTTTTGGTTTGGTTCCCGCAGTGCTCCTGTACTGCAGTTCACAGAAATCAGATGGAGTTGCAATGCCGTATCGTACCGAGATCAAGGTTCGCGGGTATCACCTCGACCTTTATGGCCACGTGAATAACGCTCGATATCTTGAGTTCCTGGAAGAAGCCCGCTGGAACATGATGGAACTGCATGGCGACCTCGAATGGTTCATGCAACGACGCTATGCCCTGGTGGTGAGCCGCATCGACATCCGCTACAAACGGCCCGCCACCATGGGCGATTTGCTGGTGGTGGAAACCCGCTCGGGTGAAATGGGCGAACGGCATGTCATTGTGGAACAGAAAATCGTGCGGGCCGATAACGGCAAAGTGGTGGCAGAGGCCGAAGTGACGGTGGCAGTCGTGCATCCGGAAACCCCCGGCGCCTTGCCCATGCAAGGCGAGATCGCCGAGCGTTTTGCGCAACTGGTCGGGGAGCACTGAACATGCGGCGTTTGCTGGTACTGATGCTGGCGCTGTTACTGGCCAGCTGTGGTGGTTTGCCCATGAACTGGGAAAAACCGCGCATTTCTCTGGCTGGCATTACCCTGAAACAGGCCAATTTCTTGCAGCAGCGCTTTACTCTGGCGCTGACGATCCAGAACCCCAACAATATTTCGGTGCCAGTGACCGGGCTGGAAGCGCGGCTCACGGTGAATGGCCAGGAAATGGCGCAGGGTGTTTCCAACGAAGCGCTGACCATTCCGGCGTTGGGTGAGGCGACGGTGCATATTGATGTGATCAGTAATATCTCGCAGCTGATCAAGCAGTTACGTGTACTCAAGCCCGACGAAGTGCCTACCTACAAGCTGGCGGGCAAGATCTACTTGCCAATGAAACCCGATGGCATCGCCTTCAGCAAAACCGGTGATATGCCGCCTCGTGATGAATGGCTGCCCAAGGATTTGCGCTTCTGAAATCCGGCCGTATCGCAGTGTGTAAAAACGGAGCCAAGGCTCCGTTTTTTTGTTGCCCGGCGTCAGCCCAGGCCCGCGTTGGGCGATCTGCAAGCACCATCGTCATGTGCGCAGGTATAATTGTCTGTTTTGTCAGTCCATTAGACTAATCACCATGCCGCAAGCCCGGATTGAATCGCTGGACCACGAAGGTCACGGCGTTGCCCATGTTGAGGGCAAGACCATCTTTATCGACGGCGCACTGCCGTTTGAAACGGTCACCTATAACAGCTATCGCAAAAAGCCTGCTTTCGAGAACGCGCAGGCGCTGCAAATCCATAACGAAAGCTTTATGCGCACCAAGCCGCAATGCCCGCACTTTGGCGTATGCGGTGGCTGCTCTTTGCAGCATATGGAGTTCACGGCCCAGGTCGCTGCCAAGCAACGCGTGCTGGAAGACAATCTGCAGCGCATTGGTAGTGTGAAGCCGGAAACCTTGCTGCCAGCCATTTACGGCCCGCAATGGGGCTATCGCCATCGCGCACGTTTGTCGGTACGGTACGTTGCCAAAAAGGGCGGCGTTTTGGTGGGTTTCCACGAAAAGCGCTCGTCGTTCATTGCCGACATGACTGAATGCCATGTGCTGCCCAAGTCGATGTCCGACCAATTGGTGCCGCTGCGTGAACTGGTAGGCAAGTTGTCGATTGCCGATCGCATGCCACAAATTGAACTGGCCATTGGCGAGAACATCACCGTGCTGGTGTTCCGCAATATGGAAGCCATCAACGAACAAGACGAAGCTCACTTCAAGGCCTATGCCGACCAGTGGGGCGTGCAAATCTGGCTGCAACCCAAAGGCCCGGACACCGCTTACCCGTTGTACCCGCTGGACGCCCCGGCGCTCACCTACCAGATGCCCGAGTTCGGCATCACCATGCCGTTCAAGCCAACCGAATTCACCCAAGTGAACCACGCGGTGAATCGCGTCATGGTGGAACGGGCCATTCGCTTGCTTGATCCGCAACCGGGCGAAGTCATTGCCGACATGTTCTGCGGCTTGGGCAATTTCACCCTGCCGATCGCCCGCCGCGGCGCCAAGGTGCTGGGTATGGAAGGTCTGCAGCAATTGGTCGACCGCGCTTTTGAAGGTGCCCGCCACAACCAGCTGGAACACCTGACTGATTTCAAGGTCGCCAACCTGTTCGAAATGACTGAAGAATGGCTCGATAAACTCGGTCACTTCGACAAAATGCTGATCGACCCGCCACGCGATGGCGCCATGGAGCTGGTCAAGTCGATCAGTGCCGACCATGGCCCCAAGCGCATTGTTTATGTGTCCTGTAGCCCATCCACGCTGGCACGCGATGCCAACATCCTGGTCAATGACAAGGGCTATACGCTCAAGTCGTCAGGCATCGTAAACATGTTCCCGCACACCGGGCATGTGGAATCGATGGCGTTGTTTGAGAAGGATTGATGGTTGCATGTCTGCCCGATTGGGCAATGCGCGACTAAAACAAAACCCCGGGTCAGACGAGCCGGGGTTTTGTTTTGGAATGAGATTTGATAAAGCCGGATCGAATCCGGTTAGCGGCTATAGTCAGGCAAATGTATCAATCGTGCGGCCCATGCTGACCAGGCCCGAGCCAATAGCGCTCACGCCACTACCCACGGCACTGACGGCTGTGCCGACCACGGTGGCCGCAGTGCCAACCGTCTTCGCCACGGCCTGCACCGGCAACCCGGCAGCACCCGTTATCAGGCTGGGAGCAGCGGCGGCCAGCAATCCTGATGCAATTGAGTTCATGGGCGCTCTCCGGCTGGGTGGCGATAAACGGGAAGTCTGGCCAGGCTTGTCGCCAAAGCCGCTGTAGCCAAGTTGTACCAAGGTTGTAGCATTTGTAGTGGCGCCAAAAAAATGCCACTGCAATATTTTTGCACGATTTGCCCTAAGCGGCCACGCCAAACGGCGTGACTATCTGTGCGTGCTACCATCCCACTCCATTTTGAAACGCCATTGCAAAGGTCAGTTCAGGCATGAGCAATCTTGAAATTATTGGTTTTGTGACCACGCTGCTGGGCATCTGGCTGGCTACACGCGGGCATGTGCTCACCTGGCCTTTGCAACTGGTTGCCAGTTTGCTGTACGTCTATCTGTTTCTGGATGCGCATCTGTTTGGCGAGAGTGTGTTGCAGTTTGTCTACGCCGCGCTGGCGGTGTATGGCTGGTGGAGTTGGCAGCGCAAACCGGTCAGCGATACCGGCAGTACGCGCAGCTTGCCGATAAGTCATATGTCACGCCGAGAATGGGTCTGGATCAATCTGCTGGGTGTGGCATGTACCGCAGGCGTGGCAACCATGCAGGTGCATTTCCTGCCGACGGATGTGCCGGTGCTGGATTCGGGCATTTTTGTGTTCGGTTTGCTGGCGCAATGGATGCAGGCGCGCAAGAAGATCGAAAACTGGCCGTACTGGATTGTGCTCGACACGGTCGCGGCCGGGGTTTACTGGCACAAATCGCTGCAACTGACTGCCGTGCTTTATATCATCCTGGCCGTTCTGGCGGCGTGGGGCTGGTGGCAATGGCGACGTGAGGTTCGCGGGCAATGACGCGCAAAATCGCTATCGTCGGGCCGGAGTCCAGCGGTAAAACCACGCTGGCGCGTGATCTGGCCGCCGCCTTGGGCTGCGATTGGGTGCCGGAATATGTCCGCGAGTATTTTGCGGCCAAGGGCAACAGCGATTATGTGCTGGACGATATCGTCGCCATTGCTCATGGCCAGCGGGCGGTAGAGCAGGGCGCGTTACCGGATCAAGACTGGCTGGTGTGTGATACCAACGGTCTGGTCTGCAAAATCTGGGCAGAAGTACGGTTTGGCCATTGTCCGCAGGAAATCACGGCTCAATGGCCCGCGCATGACTATGCGTTGCACGTATTGGTCGCACCGGATATCCCGTGGGAGCCCGACCCTTTGCGCGAAAATCCGACTGATCGGGATTGGCTGTTTGGTTTATATGAAGCGGCGTTGATTGAGGCAGGTGTGAAATACGTGGTGGTGCGCGGTGGGCGAGAGCAGCGGGTGGCCGCTGTGCTGGCGGCTCTGGCAACAGTTTGAACCGTTGCCGGGATATCGGGATTCTCGCAGCGAACCCCTGGTTACATCCCGCCCAATTTATCCATCAACCCGGCCAGGGTGGCGCGGCCTTCGGTTTTGGTGACCTGATTCTGGCCTTTATCTGGCGCCAATCGTCCGGTAACGCGGATATCCTCGGGTGGCAATTCACGCAGAAAGCGCGACGGCTCGACAATTTGCCACTCGCCAGCACGGCGGCGCTTGCCGCAATAGCTGATGGTCAAGGTGCGCTGGGCGCGGGTAATGCCGACGTACATCAGCCGCCGTTCTTCTTCCACCATGCCCGATTCAATTGAGTTGGCATGCGGCAGGATGTCTTCCTCACAGCCAATCAGAAACACGTGCGGATATTCCAGGCCTTTGGAGGCATGCAGGGTGGACATGCGCACGGCGTCGACTTCTTCTTCATCGCGGCCTTCCAGCATGGTGATCAGCGCGATGGTTTGCATCACCTCAATCAGATTTTTGCCTTTGTCTTCGCTGTGTTTCTTCACCCAGCCGCAGAACTCCTGCACATTTTTCCACTTGGCTTCGGCCGGCTTGGGATCATCGCTGTCGTATAGCCAGGTTTCGTAGTCAATCGCCCCGAGCATTTCTTCCAGCAAGGGGCCCGCTGCCTCACGCTGGGCGCGCGGTTGCATGCGATTGATGAATTCGCAGAAATTGTGCAAAGGCTCGTACTGCTGCGGCTGCACCTGATGAATAAAGCCTTCTTCGTAAGCCGCCGCAAATAGCGAGATCTGGCGATTTGAGGCATAAGCGCCCAGTTTTTCCAGCGTCACGTTACCCACGCCGCGCTTGGGCGTGGTCACTGCGCGGATAAATGCTGGATCATCATCTTCATTGGCAATGAGGCGCAGATAGCCCAGAACGTCCTTGATTTCGGCCCGATCAAAAAATGATTGCCCGCCGGCCATCACGTAGGGAATGCGATGTTCGCGCAACTGCGTTTCGATAATGCGGGATTGGTGATTGCCGCGATACAGCACCGCGTAATCAGAGAACTTGGTGTTGTGCAGAAACTTGTGGTTGAGCATGTTCATCGCCACCATTTCGGCTTCAGCTTCCTCGCTCTTGGCCTCGATCACCTGGATTGGATCGCCAATGCCCAAGTCAGACCACAGGGTCTTTTCAAACAACTTGGGGTTGTTGGAGATCACCGCGTTAGCGCATTTCAGAATGCGCGCCACCGAGCGGTAGTTTTGCTCCAGCTTGATTACCTGCAATGACGGGAAGTCAGTCTTGAGCAGCGCCAGGTTTTCTACATTGGCGCCGCGCCAGGCGTAAATGGACTGGTCATCATCGCCCACGGCGGTGAACTTGCCGTTGCTGCCGGTGAGAAACTTGAGCAGGTCGTACTGGGTGTTGTTGGTGTCTTGATACTCGTCGATCAGCAGGTAGCGCAGCCGTTGTTGCCACTTCAAGCGCACCGCTTCTTCCTGGGCGAACAGGTCAACCGGCAGCCGGATCAGATCATCAAAGTCCACCGCCTGATAAGCCTGCAGCGTGTCCTGATAAGCTCGGTAGAGCTTGGCCAGATGCAGTTCGCCCTCGGAATCTGCGTTCAGCAAGGCACGATCTGGCGACACCCGGTCGGTTTTCAGCATGGAGATGCGCGAGACGGTGGTGCGGATCAGTTGCTTGTCGGTGGTGGTGAGGATATCGGAGATGATCTTCCACTGATCGCCGCTATCCAGAATCGAAAATTGTGGCTTGTAGCCCAGATGTTTCGCTTCTTCACGCAAGATGCGCATGCCCAGCGAGTGAAACGTGCTGACCGTCAGCCCGCGCAAACGGTCGGCGGGTAGCAAGGTGGCTACCCGCTCGTTCATTTCGCGCGCGGCTTTGTTGGTAAAGGTAATCGCCGCGATATTGCGGGCATCCATTTGCGCCACCTGGATCAGGTAGGCAATCTTTTGCGTAATCACCCGCGTCTTGCCCGAGCCCGCACCAGCCAGCACCAGGCAAGGGCCGTCCAGATATTTAACGGCGGCGCGCTGCGGTTCGTTCAGGTGATCCAGCATGAAAATCCGGGGAAGTGGCAGAAGGTAGGTCGGGCGCCATTTTACCGGTTGTGGTCATGCTGTTGCAGTTAATGCAGGTGCGGCGCGATAAATGGGTCGACCTGGCGGATTGCTTCAATGATCGTGGCGTGCAATCTGCGTCGTCATCGGCGCGGCGGTTTGCGCGCAGGCGGTAATTTGCTGATGGCCTTCGCTCAGATCAAAGCCATTGGCCGCCAGCCACGCGTCGTTGTAATACGAGTGGATGTAACGGTCACCGCTATCGCAAATCAGCGTGATGATGGAGCCGCACTCGCCGCGTTCCCGCATCTCGCAGGCCAGTTGTAAAACGGCGACAAACTGGCAACCGGTAGAGCCGCCCACTTTGCGCCCGAGTTGATTGGCCAGCCAGCGGGTAGCAGCAATCGACAACATATCTGGCACCTGAAACATGGTGTCGATCACGCCGGGCATAAACGATGGCTCCACGCGCGGGCGGCCAATGCCCTCGATCTTTGAACCACAACCCAGCGTATGGTGGCGTTGGCCAGAGACAAACGCCTCGAAGAACACCGAATTATCCGGATCAGCGCAGGCAATGCGTGTTTTGTGGCGGCGATAACGCACATAACGCCCCAACGTGGCCGAGGTACCACCGGTGCCACAACTGGCGACGATCCAGGTGGGCTCTGGGTAGCGTTCCAGCTTCATCTGCCCAAAAATCGACTCGGCGATATTGTTGTTGGCGCGCCAGTCGGTGGCACGCTCGGCAAAGGTGAACTGGTCCATGAAATGGCCGCCGGTTTCTGCGGCCAGCCGCTGCGATTCAATCGTGATTTGCGTGGCATCGGCCACCAGATGGCAGCGTCCGCCGTGAAACTGGATCGCCGCAATTTTTTCCGGGCTGGTGGTGGCGGGCATTACGGCAATAAACGGCAAGCCGAGCAGGTTGGCAAAGTAGGCCTCAGAGACTGCGGTCGAGCCACTAGAAGCCTCGATCACCGTGCTACTTTTATGCAGCCAGCCATTGGCCAGCGCATACAAAAATAACGAGCGCGCCAGCCGATGCTTGAGGCTGCCGGTCGGATGGCTGGATTCATCTTTCAGATAGAAATCGATATCCGGAAAGCCAGCCAGCTTGAGCGGAATGAGATGCGTATCGGCCGAGCGATTAAAGTCGGCCTCGATAATGCGGATGGCTTCAGCGGTCCAGAGTCTTGAGGCGTGCATGGCAGGCAGGCTGGGAAATGGGCGATGGTGCAGCATGGCATCGGATGCCCGCTGCGCCAAGGTTCAGCTTGTGAGTGGAGACAAGGGCACAGTTGGGCGATTTACCAAGCTCGCGGCATGAGGCCGCCAAATCGCGAAACTCAAAATAATTCCTGTTGCTCCACTGGCTTGCCAGCCACCGCCGCATCGACCGCATCATCCGCAAACCGCACCTTGATGCGATCACCTGCATGCAACTGGTCAGCACGCTGTACCACCTTGCCGTTGGCGGTTTCGACCAGCGCATAGCCGCGCGACAAAACTGCGGTCGGGTTCAATGCCTGCAAGCGCGCCGCCAGATTGCCCAACCTTGCCGCACGTTGTTCCAGACTGCGCACGCGGGCGGCTTCCAGTCGCTGACCGGCGCGTTCCAGTCTTGCGCGGGCTGGCGCGGTATCCGGGCCAGCATGAATCAACCGTAAGCGCATTTGCGCAAGGCTATTGTGTTTGCGTTCCAGCTGTCGGGCTGGCGCCGCTTGTAGACGCAAGGTCAAGGCTTGCAAGCGTTCGCGCTGGCGTTCCAGTAATTCACCCGGATGGCGCAAACGGCGGCCAAGGGCATCCAGCTTTTGCATGCGTTGTTGCAACTGCCGTTCAAAGGCGCGTTGCAGATGGCGGCGCTGCTCGTTCAGCCGCCCGAGCCATTCCGCCCGGTTCGGGCTGGCCAGTTCAGCGGCAGCGGTGGGCGTGGCGGCGCGGATGTCAGCGACAAAATCGGCGATGGTGAAGTCGGTTTCGTGCCCAACACCGCTAATCAACGGAATAGGGCAGTCGGCAATGGCGCGGGCCACGACTTCTTCGTTGAAAGACCACAAGTCCTCCAGGCTGCCACCGCCACGGCACACAATCAGCGTGTCGACTTCATTGCGCTCGGTGGCTTTGCGGATGGCGTTGGCGATCTCTGCGGCAGCACTGGCGCCTTGCACCGCGCAAGGGTAGAGGATGACGGGCAGGCCCGGCATGCGACGGCCCAGCGTGGTCAGCACGTCGCGTAATGCGGCGGCTTTGGGCGAGGTAACGATGCCGACCGCTTTGGGAAAGGTCGGGATGCCTTGTTTGCGCTCGGCGGCAAACAAGCCTTCAGCCGCGAGTTTGGCCTTGAGTTTTTCGAAGGCCTCAAACAACGCGCCCAGACCGGCCGGGCGCATCGCTTCGACGGTCAGTTGATAATCTCCGCGTGCTTCGTACAGCGTGACCACGGCGCGGATTTCTACATGCATGCCTTCGCGCGGCTGAAAATCCAGCAAGCCAGCGCGGTTGCGAAACATTACGCAGCGGACCTGGGCGGTTTTATCTTTCAGGCTGAAGTAACAATGCCCCGAGTCGTAGCGCTTGAAGTTGGAAATTTCGCCGCTCACCCACAAAACCGGCAGGCTGCCTTCCAGTAATTCGCGCACGGTCCGGTTTAAATCGGACACGGTCAAAACGGCGTTTGAAAGACTTGACAAGTTGGAGAACATGCTTCGAAAAACCCGAAATAATCCACAAAAGCCACGCTGCTCAAGGCATAGCGACGTTTTCGCGGGTTGTAGTTGATGTAGTTGTTGTAACTTATTGATTTATAACGAACATGGCAAAATGCACAATTTCCGGGCAACTTGTCTGGACCCCTTTGCCAACAGGCATTTAGGGCCTGTTCAATCAGGTTGTTCACAAAGTTATCCACAGCTTGTGTGGGTAAATGGAAAAAACCAAGGCAGGACGGGCAGTTACCCACTTTCCTTCATTTGGAGTCAGGTAGTACGGGCTCCAAATGCATGTCAAAACGCGTAGCAGTAATGTGCCAGCCGGATAATTGACCCGCTTGATATTGCGCGTTACAAAATTCGCGCGCCCGAACTGGCGTACAAGCGGTATCCTCCGTCGGTGTTTCGCAATTGCCCGCGCGGCAGGCTGGCCCTTCACGACAAGAGGCAATCCGGCTAAAGTTACGCGATTCGTGAAGGCATGCCTATCCCGCTAGCATACCAACGCGCTGTCGCAGACCCATAAAACGCACCACAGGAATTTCTATGCTGGAGATTATTCAAGCCGCTGGCTGGCCGATCTGGTTGATTATTGCGGCCTCGGTCGCTGCGCTGACCATCATCATTGAACGGCTGCTGACGTTGCGCAAAGGCCTGGTTTTACCAGAGGGCCTGCTGGCCCGAGTGGTGCAGGAATACCGCAGTAACGGCGTGAGCGCCGAAATGGTGTCCAAGCTGGCCGTCTCTTCGCCGCTGGGTAAAGTACTGGCCGCTGGCCTGAAGAATGTAAAAAGCTCACGCGAGATCATGAAAGAGTCGATCGAAGAAGTGGGCGGTGTGGTGTCGCATGATCTGGAGCGCTATCTGTCGGCGCTCGGTACCATCGCCGCCATCACGCCACTGCTGGGCCTGTTCGGCACTGTAGTCGGCATGATCGAAATTTTCGGTGCGCAATCACCTGCTACCGGCGCGAACCCGGCTGCGCTGGCACACGGTATTTCGGTGGCGCTGTACAACACCGCCTTCGGTATCATCGTGGCGGTGCCTAGCCTGCTGTTCTACCGCGTGTTCCGCACCAAGGTAGATGGTTACCTGGTCGAGATGGAACAACAGGCGGTGAAGCTGGTGGAAGTGGTCCACGGCGAGCGCCAACTGAACAGCACCAACAAGTAAACGGCGGATTCCGACATGAATTTTCGACGCGGCCGCAAGCGGGAAGAACCGGAAATCAACTTCGTCCCGCTGATCGACGTGCTGTTGGTGATTCTCATCTTCGTGATGGCGACCACCACGTACTCCAAGTTTGCTGAACTCAAGATCAACTTGCCGACAGCCAGTGCCGACAAAACGCCGGATAACCAGCCGCAAGCAGTCAATGTGGCGGTTTCGGCCAACGGTCAGTACAGCATCAATAACCAGCTGGTCAGCTTCAGTTCGCCAGATGATTTTGCGCTGCAACTGCGCAAGGCGGCAGGCGGCTCGACAGATCCGATGATCGTGATCGACGCTGACGCGCAGTCCACTCACCAAAGCGTGGTGAACGTGATGGAAGCGGCGCGCATTGCCGGTTATGGCAAGCTGACCTTCGCGACGCAGAACCAGAGCAAGTAATGTCGCAAGCAAATACGCGCTCCACCGGCTTTGCCCAGTGGCTAGTGCAAGCGTGGTACAAACCCGGTCCTGGTGGCCGGGTTTTGCTTTTTCTGCCGCTGGCGTGGCTGTATGGCGCCATTACGGGTTTGCGGGTCTGGCTGTATCGTCGCGGCTTCAAGCGTAGCGAGCATCTGCCGGTGCCGACCATTGTGGTGGGCAATATCACGGCCGGTGGTAGCGGCAAAACCCCGCTGACCATCTATCTGGCACAACAACTGGCAATGGCGGGCTTCACGCCCGGCATTATCAGTCGCGGCTACGGTGGCTCGGCGGAAGTGGCAACTGAAGTCACGGCCAGCGCTGATCCTGCCCTGGTCGGCGATGAGCCGGTGCTGATGGCTCAAGCCACCGGTGTGCCAGTGGTGGTGGGGCGCGATCGTATCGCGGCTGGCCAGGCTTTGCTGGCTGCTCACCCCGGCGTGAACGTGATCCTGTGTGACGACGGTTTGCAGCATTACCGGCTGCAGCGCGACATTGAGTTGTGTGTCATTGATGGCGAGCGTGGCTTGGGCAATGGCTTGATGTTGCCAGCGGGCCCGTTGCGGGAAGCAGTCTCGCGGCTGGCTACGGTCGATGCCGTGATCGTGAATGGTGGAACGCCCCGCTCTTGGCACGAGCGCACCTTCGGTATGCAATTACTACCTGGTGCGATCTACAGCCTGGGCCAACCGACCCAAACCACGCCGGTGGCGGCGCTGGCCAATCAGACGCTGCATGCTGTGGCGGGTATCGGTAATCCAGCGCGTTTTTTTGCCACACTCGCGCAACTGGGCCTGAGCACGCAAAACCACGCATTTGCCGACCATCAGGCCTATACCGCAGCTGATCTGCCCGCCGATGGCATCATCATCACCACCGAAAAAGATGCAGTGAAGCTGGCAACGTTGTCCGGGATTGTCGCTTCGGATGATAGAATCCGGGTTTTGCCGGTACGCGCACAACTGGATGTCGGGTTGGTGACGTGGCTGGCGGCACGGATCAATGAGGTTAGCAATGGACGCCAAACTGCTTGAAATTCTGGTCTGCCCGCTCTGCAAAGGGCCGCTGGTTTTCGACAAAACCCGCCAGGAACTGATCTGCAAGGCTGATCGGCTGGGCTTTCCGATTCGCGACGGCATTCCCACCATGCTGGAAACCGAAGCACGCGAATTGCCAGCCGACGAGGAAGTAAAGGCGTGAGCTACGTAGCGCTGATCCCGGCCCGGATGAAATCCACCCGCTTGCCGGATAAACCCCTGGCGGATATCGGCGGCAAACCGATGATTGTGCGCGTGGCTGAACGCGTGGGTTTGTCTGCGGCAATTCGCGCAGTGGTCGCCACTGACGATCTGCGTATTCGCGACGCGGTGGAAGCGGCCGGCTTTGAAGCCGTGCTGACGCGGGAAGATCACCCTTCCGGCACGGATCGTCTGGCCGAAGCAGCTGATCTGCTGCAACTGGCCGACAGCGATATCGTGATCAATGTGCAAGGTGACGAGCCGTTGATTGACCCGGCGTTGCTGGATCACGTGGCCGCATTGTTGCAGGCTGATCCGGATTTACCCATGGCCACCGCCGCCCACCGTATCCACGATGCGGCAGACTTCTTTAATCCGAATGTGGTGAAAGTGGTGCTGGATGGGCGCTCGCGAGCGCTGTACTTCAGCCGCGCGCCGATTGCCTGGGCACGCGACGCCTTTGCTGCCGACAAAACAACCTTACCAGATGGTTTTGACGGGCTGCGCCACATTGGCATTTATGGTTATCGTGCCGGTTTCCTGCGTACATACAGCAGGTTGCAAGCTTCGCCGCTAGAGGGCTGGGAGGCGCTGGAACAATTGCGGGTGCTATGGCATGGTTACGCTATTGGTGTGCATGTGGCCGAACACGCACCGGCGCCCGGCGTAGACACCCCCGAAGATTTAGCACGCGTGCGCGTGTTTTTTGCCGCGAACGCCTGACCCGATTTCGCTTTACTTGTTATTTATCCAATAGTCATTAATCCAATAAACGAAACCACAGGGACTGCACACAATGAGGTTGATTCTGCTTGGCGCACCAGGGGCCGGTAAGGGCACCCAGGCCACCTATATCAAAGAAAAATTCAACATCCCGCAAATTTCTACCGGCGACATGCTGCGCGCTGCCGTCAAGGCGGGCACTCCGCTGGGCCTGGAAGCCAAGTCCATCATGGATGCGGGCGGCCTGGTGCGTGATGACATCATCATCGGTCTGGTGAAAGAACGCATTGCGCAGCCGGACTGTGTAAACGGCTTTCTGTTTGACGGTTTTCCGCGCACCATTCCGCAAGCTGAAGCCATGAAAGATGCTGGCGTCGTCATCGACTACGTGGTTGAAATCGACGTACCCGATAGCGCCATCATTGAGCGTATGGCTGGCCGCCGCGTACATGTGGCGTCGGGCCGCACCTATCACGTCAAGTTCAACCCGCCTAAAGTGGCTGGCAAAGACGACGAAACCGGTGAAGAGCTGATCCAGCGCGAAGACGACAAAGAAGAAACCGTGCAAAAGCGTCTGGCCGTGTATCACGAACAGACCGAAGTGCTGGTTGGCTATTACGGCAAGCTGGCCGCAACCGGTGATGCCACCGCGCCCAAGTATGTAAAGGTCAATGGCGTGGGCGATGTAACGGCCGTGCGTGATGAAATCTTCAAGGATCTGGGCGTCTGATTCATCAGCCCCGGATTTAAAACAAAACCCCGCTTTGGCGGGGTTTTGTTTTTGCTGGCTGCCGCGGGCAGGGTTATTCCAGAATGCCCGGGTCCAGGTGCGATACGTCGCCCCAATCGATCATGCTGAATTTCTCGCCATCAAACGCAATGCGGTTGATGCTGGCATTCAACAGCAAGTGATCACGCGGCACTTCATAGCTCTGGCCCATCGCCAGGCGATAAGCAATATCCAGCACGCCACCGTGGGCCACCACCACCAAATTGCCATCCGGGTACTGGCCGGCAATGCGCCGCAGCACTGTATCCACGCGGTGGGCAAACTGGTTGATGCTTTCACCCTCCGGAATCTGGAAATCCACATCCCGTGCCTTGATGGCGGCCGAAGCATCAGGATGTTCCACCGCGATCTCGGCGCGCGTCAGCCCTTCCAGAACGCCATAGTTGCGCTCACGTAGTTCCGGGTCCAGATGCATGGGCTGGCCAAGTGCGCCGCTGGCGGGTTGCGCAGTTTGCTGCGCGCGACCCAGATCGCTGACCCAAAACGCGGTAAACGGCTGACGCTCGTTTTCGGCAATCAAGCGCTGGCCCAGCAGGGCGGCTTGTTCCAGCCCGGTTTCGTTCAGCGGAATATCGGTGTGGCCTTGCATGCGCCCAGCGGCGTTCCAGGAGGTTTCGCCGTGACGAATGAGCCAGAGAGTTGTTGCCATGCGCTGCGTCCTTGTGAAATGACTTGAGCGTCGGAAGAGGGGAAAAGCAAAAGGCCGCATTCGCGGCCCTGTACTTTTACTTTCAAGCGGACTGACAGCTTACCAAATATCCACCGCGCTCGTTATCGCGGAGTGACATTAACCTCAACCGGAATACGGTCACCCGGCTGTTGCGGCATGTTGGCAGTGAACTGGCGGCCCTTGTAGTCATAAGTCACGCGATAGCCAGTAACCTGATCTTGCCAGCCATCAACCTGGCGGCAACGCTGCACTTGCTGGTTTTGCACTTGCGGCTGGCCGCTGCCGACCGAATTACCGATCAGCGCACCGCCGATAGTACCGGCAACCGTGGCGGCATCTTTCCCTCGCCCGCCACCCACCTGGTGACCAAGCACCCCACCGGCCACACCACCGATAATGGTGCCCAGTACGCCACCCGACTGATTCTGGGTTTGTACCTGCTGGTTTTCAGTCCAGCATTCTTGATGCGGGGTGTTTACACGTTGCACGATGGCAGTGGAATTCACCACACGTGCGTAATCTGGATAAGCCTCGGCCATTGCGCAACCGGTGACCAAAGCAAGCAAGACGGCAATTTGTGTTTTGATATGATTCTTCATGGTTTTCTCCTCGTGATACTTCCGTATGACATGGAGATTAAAACGCATAAAGCGTCAATTGGCTTACGACAAATTCACACTCTGACGCTTCGTTACACGCGGACACACAGCGCTGGTGAGATCGTTCACAGGCCGGAGCGGCAAAAACACCAATCAAGCGGCCGGGGGCGGTGGGGCGGTTTCGATAAACGAAGGACGCTCAGCCAGTTTCAACTGCAATTTCAGCAAGTTCGGCCAGGCTGTTTGCCATTCCAGCGCGGGAAAGCGCATGTTCAGATAGGTCAGCAGGCAACCAACCGCCACATCGGCCACGGTGAAGGTCTCGCCCGTGCACCATTTGCGCTCGCCCAGGTCAGTCGACAACTGTGCCAGTCCCCGATCAATGCGCGCCTGCTCATGGCTGATTACCGCTGCCGATTGCTGTTTGGCTGGCCGCCGATGTTCTTTGACGATAACGATGGCCGCATCCAGCATGCCATCGGCCAATGCTTCCCAACGCTTCACCCCGATCGCCTGGCGCTGGTCGGCCGGAATCAGTTTGCCTACCGGCGAGACGTGATCCAGGTAGTCGACAATGACGCTGGAGTCATACAGGGCCCGATGGTCGTCCAGGATCAGCGTTGGCACTTTGCCCAGCGGATTGAGGTCATTCACCGGGCTGTCAGCTACCCCGGTTGCGACCTCGATCAATTGCAGGTCAATGCGCTTCTCCAGGCACACAATGCGTACCTTGCGGCCGAACGGACTAGTCAGAGAGGTATAAAGCTTCATGGATGGCGGTTTTGCGTGGGCTCTTGATCGATTCTAGTTGCCATCATGGACGACAGCTAGCTCCGTTGCAGCAAAGCCACATTACGAGAATCATGGACGGGCCATGATCCTCGCATAGATAGCGGCGAAATAGCGCAGATGTTTGCTGCCGCCCGTCGGCATAGCGCTTAGCGATGGATTTCTGCTGCCAGCCTGCGCCGCAGTTTGCGCCCCGTCAGATAGATACCCAGCGCGACCAAAGGAATGGACCCGGCCATGACCATCTCGGGATTCAGCGACAAGCCGGCTGCCTTCAGCCCCTTAGCCACGTAGCCAATCAAGGCAACGCCGTAATAGGTGATCGCGGCAATCGACAGGCCTTCCACCGTTTCTTGCAGGCGCAATTGCAAATGTGCGCGCCGATCCATCGAGCTCAACAGTTCCTGGTTTTGCCGTTCCCGCGAAATATCGACGCGGGTACGCAGCAGCGCCGAGGCGCGATTCACTCGCTCGGCCAGCACTCGCTGACGCCCGGCGACGGATTCGCACGTGTCCATGGCCGGTCGCAAGCGCCGTTCCATAAATTCATGAAATGGCTGGATGCCCTGAATGCGCACCTCACGCAATTCCTCGATCCGCCGCCGCACGATGTCGTAATACGCATGCGAAGCCGAAAAGCGAAAATCAGTCATCGACAGGGCACGCTCAATACGCGCCGCCAGTTGCGTCAGACGGTCCAGCACCAGCGGCTCATCGGCCATTCGGGCCTCGGTCATGGCGTTGGTCAGCTCAGACAGTTCGCGATCAGCCTGGGTCAGTTCCGGCGAAATACTCTTGGCCAGCGGCAGCGCCAGAAACGCCATCATGCGATAGGTGTCGATCTCGAACAGCCGTTGCAGCATACGGCCAGCTTGCCGCTGCCCCATACTGCGATCAACCAGTAAATAACGCGAGAAACCGTCCGGGTGGATATGAAAATCCGTCAGTACCTTGCCCACACCGCCACCAATTTCCGAGCCGATCAGATCGTTTCCGGCAAAGAACTGGTTGGCAATGGTTTCCATGCCGTGCGGCAAGTCGCGCTCGCTCATCATGCCGGCGTGCGCGGCCACCAGCACTTGACCAGGCAATTGTTGCAGCCAGTCCGAAGGCACAGTGCTCAGCGCCGGCTGGGCAAAGGGGTCGGGCACCCAGCCATGACGAGTGAAGGTGTACGAAGAAAACTCAGAATGCCGCGCCCACTTGATACGCATGGCACCCACATCCACCGAGTAATGAATCTGCGCCGGATCAGGCGGCGTGGCATCAAATTGTGTGCAGAGCTGGCTCAGTAACCAGTGCTCTTGTTCGTGGGTGAAATTGCGATTCAGAAAGGCGATATAGCTGATCTGACTGGGCGCGCTCACCGGATCAAAGGGCCGGGCATGCGCTTCATCGGCCAGATCGTGGCGTAGTGGGTGATCAACCAGCCGTAACGAAGAAGGGGTGTCGAGGACGAGCATCGGTGTCTCCTGGTTCGTTCAATGACACAGGCATGATACTTGTTTTTGGCAAATTTTGTGCGATGCAGCATGGGCTGTGGGTTGTAGTGGAAATAGTGCAACTTCGGTTTTCTTTGGGGTGGGGCGGGTGTAGCCAGCCGTTGCCTGGTTTCAATGCCAGCATAAAAGCCAAAGCTTGAGTGCCTTCGGCACGGGTGTGAAAGGCGCTTGATACCCCGGGGTGCCGGGGAGCACGTTTGTTTTCTTTGCGTCGCCAAAGTAAAGAAACCAAAAGAAAGGCGACCCGGGACGCGAGCGTCCGACGGGGCCCAAGGTCAAAGGCCGAAACGAACCGTCTGAGTGCCAAGAGTCTTCGCGCGCCTCCGGCGTTCCCTCGGTCGGCCGGAGCCTGAGGTCTCCGGCTCTCGGTCAGCGTGATCAGCCGTATTGTCTACCAGGTAAAAGCAAAAGCATTCCCCCGTAGGGTGGATTCGGAGCGAAGCGACAATCCACCATTTGCAACCTGACAGCAACAGCAACAATCTTTGGCATACCCACAACATCGTCATTCCCGACCTGGCGGGAATCCAGATTCGTAGCCCGGATAAAGCCTGCCCCTCGGGGGCCACTACAAAGGACCTGGATTCCACATATGCCAGTTGCAGGGGGCGGCGGGAATCCGGGGCCGCAACATATCAACCTGGCGCCAGCATTGGCGATTGCCAATGTCACTCCCCGGATTGCTGTGCGAATCCCGGCTACGGTTTCATCTCAATGAATCACGCTTCCAATGGTCATAAAAAACGGCACCAACTGGTGCCGTTTTCATTAGCTACAACTTCAATCAAATTTCTTCATACAGCGGCAAAGTCAAAAACTCTGCAAAGCCCGCGTTGGTACTCATGTCTTCGAAAATCGCCGCTGCGCGGGTATACGGGATGCGCTGGAAGGTGTCGTCGCCATGTTCCGTGCGGATCGCTTGCAGAATCTGCGGGATCATCTCGCGCACCATGCTGGCGGTGACTTTACGGCCATCGTCCAGCACGCCCTTGTCAGAGCGAATCCACTGCCACACCTGGCTGCGGCTGATTTCGGCGGTGGCGGCGTCTTCCATCAGGCTGTGGATCGGCACGCAGCCGTTACCCGCCAGCCATGAGCCCAGATACTGGATGCCCACGTCGATATTGGCACGCAAACCGGCTTCGGTGATCGGTGCTTCGGGCTGGAAGTTGAGCAGGTCGGCGGCCGTGGTGTTGACATCCGGGCGTTGTTTGTCGATCTGGTTGGCGCGCTCACCCAGCACTTTTACCCATTCTTCCATGGCAATTCCGACCAAGCCCGGGTGGGCTACCCAGCCGCCGTCAAAGCCATCGCCCGCATCGCGGGTTTTGTCGGCGCGTACGGCGGCCAGCGCTTTTTCGTTGGCGACCGGGTCGTTCTTGATCGGGATCAGCGCGCTCATGCCGCCAATAGCCGGGGCGTTGCGCTTGTGGCAGGTCTTGACCAGATTGAGCGCGTAGGCGCGCATGAACGGCACGGTCATGGTGATCTGGGCGCGGTTGGCCAGGCAGAAGTCTTTGTCGGTCTTGAACTTCTTGATGCAGCTGAAGATGTAATCCCAGCGGCCCGCGTTCAGGCCCGACGAATGTTCGCGCAATTCGTACAGGATTTCGTCCATCTCGAAAGCGGCGAGAATGGTTTCGACCAGTACCGTGGCTTTGATCGTGCCTTGCGGAATGCCGACTTCTTGCTGTGCCAGAGCGAAGATTTCGTTCCACAGCCGCGCTTCCAGGTGCGATTCCATCTTGGGCAGATAAAAATACGGGCCACTGCCACGGGCGATCAGTTCTTTGGCGTTGTGGAACAAGAACAGTGCCAGATCAAAAATCCCGCCGGAAACCCGCTGGCCATCCACAGTGACGTGTTTTTCATCCAGATGCCAGCCGCGCGGGCGCACGATGAGCGTGGCGACTTTATCGTTGAGTTTGTATTCCTTGCCCGCTTCATTGCGAAAACCCAGCGTGCGGCGAATGGCTTGCTTGAGGTTGATCTGGCCTTGAATCTGGTTGTCCCAGTTGGGCGTATTGGAATCCTCAAAGTCCGTCATGTAACTGTCCGCGCCAGAGTTCAGCGCGTTGATGATCATCTTCTTTTCAACCGGGCCGGTAATCTCGACGCGGCGGCAGGCCAGATCGGCCGGTAGCGGCGCAATGGTCCAGTTGCCTTCGCGTATGTGTTTGGTCTCGGCCAGAAAATCCGGACGCTTTCCGGCATCCAGTTCTTGTTGGCGAATCACCCGCTTGCCCAGCAACTCCTGGCGGCGGCCTTCAAAAGTACGGTGCAGTTTGGCTACCAGAGCCAGCGCTTCGGGCGTCAGAATTTCGGCAAATTCAGGCGTAACGGTGGCGTGAATGGCAACGCCTTGGGGCAACTGGCTCATGAAAGCATCCTCAAGTTGAAAGGTAGTAGGCTGATTTGTGACTACAGCCAGTTTAGTTAGCAAATCATGAGATAAAAAGACCTGTCAGCGCACATGATCTTTTACTTTTTGGTACATAATTGCCAGGGCCAAGCGGACGCAATTGCGCTCGTGCGCGGTAGCGTGACTGTCCTGGACTTCCCGACCCATTACTTATCCCGCAGCGGTAAACAGATATGAGCTCTCTTAAACAACTCCAGACGTTCATCGAGGTCGTTAACCTGGGCTCGCTCAGCGCCGCTGCGCGGGCTGAGGGCGTAGTTCCTGCCGTGATCGGCCGACGGCTGGATGCGCTGGAAGAGCGCCTTGGCGCCAGGCTGCTGGTACGCACCACGCGCCGCATTACGCTGACGCAAGAAGGCATCGCCTTTTTTGAAGATGGCCAACGCATCCTGGCTGAACTGGAAGAGGCCGAAGCGGCGGTAGCTTCTGGCAGCAGCCGGGTGCGGGGGCATTTGCGGGTGACGGCCCCGGCGGGATTTGGTCGCCGCCATGTAGCGCCACATCTGGCAACGTTCCAGCGCGCTCACCCGGATTTACGTGTCACGCTGGATTTGTCCGACCGGCTGGTTGATCTGGCGGGTGAACGCGTGGATTGCGCCATTCGCATCAGTGAACTGGCCGACTCCAGTCTGGTGGCGGTGCGGCTGGCCGAGAACCGCCGCGTGGTGGTGGCTGCCCCGGCTTATCTGGCGCAACACGGCATTCCCAAATCGCTGGGCGATCTGGCGCGGTTTGAATGTCTTTCGCTGGGGGCCAGCCAGTCGCGCGGCTGGACCTTCCGGGTCGATGACCAACTGGTGAATCACAAGGTCAGTGGGGTACTAGAGTGCAACGATGGCGCAGTGCTGCATGAGTGGGCGCTTAAAGGTTATGGCCTGGCATGGCGTTCGCTATGGGAAGTGAAAGATGACCTCACCGACGGGCGCCTGGTGACGGTGCTGGACGCGTTTTCTTCGCCTGACTACCCGGTTTATGCGGTGATGCCGCAGCGTAAATTCCTGCCGCAACGCGTGCGCCACTTTATCGACCATCTCAAACAGATCTATGCCCAGCGCGATTACTGGGATTAACGCACCCGCATAGTGCGTAAACGGGCGCAGATCGCCGCGAAAAGCGCGTAAATACACCGTAAGTCGGCTTACGTTGTGCCAGGGTTGTCAGACAGCGAAGCGGTCATATTCATTACATGACACCGGAATATAATATTTCTCACGATCAAACCATCGGGTTACAGATGGCCTGGGAGTATGTGTTTTTGGGGTGAATATCATGAGTAAGGTCGCTTCGCCGTTGTATGCGAGCGCGATGTATATGGCGGAACTTTCCGCCGTGGCTGTACCGGGGTTGCTGTTGTCTTGTGTCGTTTCAGTGTTGATGAAGCTGGAATTAATGAACTTGGGAATGAGCCGTGGGCACGCTGCAACATCTGCAGATGTGCTGGGTTTTGGATTGCTGGCAGCAGTATGTGCCTTGTGGTTCCTGCGTGATGCAGTGCGGTTGACTGACTGGGACTGGAACGTTTTATTCCGGCCCTGGTTTGTCGGTATGGTCTTCAATTTTTACCTCGGGCTGGCTATTTGCAGCCGTCGGGTTTTTGATGATCTGCTGGGTTTGCAACCTTCGCTGTCGATCGCGCTGGCTTTCTGTGCTTGTGTCTTGATCTCCAGTGCGTGGTGCTGGTTCTTGTTACAGGTGCGCTTTGCCCAAGTCCTTGATGTGACCTGACTGCGGTCAGGGGTAGTGCGCCAGATCTGCTGACAGAAGCGCGATCTGGTCAAGCGCCAGCTTGATCCGGGCTGGCAAGGGGGCGCGTTGTGGTCGGTATCGCTACAGCTGATACATCTGACCCAACCACCCGCGTGTACTCATGTCGCATGCTGACCAACTAGCTGCATATCGGTATGTTCTACGTCGCGATCAAAATGAAAAACCGCCAGCGATGGCGGTTTTTCTTTGTCTGGCATCGGTCTATCCTGTTGATTCACGTCGCCGTTAGTCTTGGCGCCACCGCTCATGAATGGAGAAAAGCATGCTTAAAGTCTGGGGTAGACGCAATTCGCTGAACGTGCAGAAAGTAATGTGGGCTATCGGCGAACTGGGTCTGGCGCACGAACACATCAACGCGGGCGGCGCTTTTGGCGGGCTGGATACGCCGGAATTTCTGGCGCGTAATCCGCATGGCCGCATTCCGCTGATTGAACATGATGGCGTGAACGTGTGGGAGTCCCACGCCATTTTGCGTTACCTCGGGGCCGTGGCGGGTGAGGGCTCGCTCTGGTCAGCTGATCCGGCACAACGCGCAGTGGCCGATGGCTGGCTGGATTGGGCGCAGACCTCCTTGCAACCGGCATTCATCGATCTCTTCTTTGGCTTTTACCGCACGCCGGAAGCTCAGCGCGACCCGGTGCGCATTGCCAAAGCGACGCAACGCTGCGCGGAGCTATACACCTTGCTGGATCGGCAACTGGCACAGCGCCCGTATCTGGGCGGCAATACGCTGACGTTGGCAGACTTTGGCGCGGGAACGACGTTGTATCGTTACTTCGAGATGGATGTGCAAAGGCCAGATATTCCCCATGTACAGGCCTGGTATGCGCGGCTGGCGGAGCATGCGGCGTATCGCGAGCATGTGATGCTGCCGTTTGAGGATATGTATGGGAATTTGCCCGCTTAGATGCATGGGTTTTCGAGTGCTGGTTGGGTAAGGTGGGTACAAGCACCGCCGTGCACGGTAGCGTTTGAAGTCAAAAGCGTGAGTGCCTGCGGCACGGTGTTAAAAGCATTTGATACCCGGTGGTGACCGGGACCACGTTTCTTTCTTTTGCGTCGCCAAAAGAAAGAAACCAAAGAAAAGGCGACCCCGCTGCCGCAAGGGGCCCCGAGGTCAAAAGCTGGACCCCTCGGGGGCACCCCCACAACGATGCAGAATGGTTCGGATGCAGGTCGCAGGGGGAACAACCGTCTGTTGGCACGTGTTCTCTGCGCGGCTCCGCCGTTCCCTCGGTCTGGGTGCTCAGGATTTGTAGCCCGGATGAAGCGTGCCCCTCGGGGGTATCCCTGCAAAGTCCCCGCATGCCACATATAACCGTTGCAAGGGGTTGCGAGAATCCGGGGTTGCGGTGCGTCAACAGGGCACTGGTTTTGTTTTGGTCAACATGGCTTCCCGGATTCTCACTTCGTTCCATCCGGGCTACGATCCTGTTTCCTGTTTCCTGTTTCCTGTTTCCCGCCCCAAAAAAAAGCCGCCCCAGACAGGGCGGCTTGTTAATGCGTGAAGACAAGAACTGCAGTACTACTACATCAACACATCGAACCTCAGTGAAATTGTTCTTCCTCTGTCGAGCCCTTGAGCGCGGTGGTGGAAGACTGGCCTTGCTGGATGGTTTGTGTCACGGCGTCAAAGTAGCCGGTACCCACTTCGCGCTGATGCTTCACGGCGGTGAAGCCACGATCGGCGGCGGCGAATTCGGCTTGTTGCAGTTCTACAAACGCGCTCATGCCGGTGCGGGCATAACCGTGGGCCAGGTTGAACATGCCGTAGTTCAGCGAATGGAAGCCAGCCAGGGTAATAAACTGGAACTTGTAGCCCATTTTGCCCAGCTCTTGCTGGAACGTCGCGATGGTGGCGTCGTCCAGGTTTTTCTTCCAGTTGAAAGACGGTGAGCAGTTATACGACAACAGTTTGCCCGGGAACTTGGCGTGGATAGCCTGAGCAAATTTGCGGGCGTATTCCAGATCCGGCTTGCCGGTTTCGCACCAGATCAGATCGCAGTACGGCGCGTAGGCCAGACCACGGCTGATAGCTTGTTCCAGACCGGGTTTGGTCCGGTAAAAGCCTTCTGGAGTGCGTTCGCCAGTGCAGAACGGTTGATCGTTGGGGTCCACATCGCTGGTCAGCAAGTCAGCGGCTTCAGCGTCGGTACGCGCAACCAGAATGGTCGGCACGCCCATGACATCTGCAGCCAGACGTGCAGCCACCAGTTTTTCAACGGCTTCACGCGTTGGCACCAGCACCTTGCCGCCCATGTGGCCGCATTTCTTGACCGAGGCCAGTTGGTCTTCAAAGTGCACACCGGCAGCGCCGGCTTCGATCATGCCCTTCATTAGTTCGTGGGCGTTCAGCACGCCGCCAAAACCGGCTTCGGCATCGGCCACAATCGGGGCAAACCAGTCCAGGCTATCGTCGCCTTCGGAATGCGAAATCTGATCAGCGCGTTGCAGGGTATTGTTGATGCGACGCACGACTTGCGGGACCGAGTTCGCAGGGTAAAGCGACTGATCCGGATACATTTCGCTACCCAGATTGGCGTCGGCGGCGACTTGCCAACCTGAGAGATAGATGGCTTTCAGGCCTGCTTTGACTTGCTGCATGGCCTGGTTGCCGGTCAGCGCGCCCAGCGCGTTGACGTATGGTGTTTCGTGGAGCAGTTTCCACAATTTGTTGGCGCCGGTACGGGCCAGCGTGTGCTCGACTTGTAGTGAGCCACGCAGTCTTTCAACATCAGCAGCCGTGTAGGGCCGCGTAACGCCTTTCCAGCGCGGGTTTTCTCGCCAATCTTGTTCCAGTTGAGCAATACGTTGTTCACGAGTGGTCATGGCGTTCTCCCGCTGTAATATTGGCTTTGCAGCCAGGTTGAAATATTTTGCAGAGGTGCTTTACGCAGAAATATTGCGTTGCAGCATCAAATGTAGTCCGATTTTTATTACTACATATTGGGGATTGCCCCAGGGGCGGAATTTGAAATGCAAAGCGTCCTGAATAAACAGTCGGCTGCTACGTTTTAGCTGATATTGCCCGCCCGTCGTGTCGTTGCGGCGCAACATAAAAAAACCACATTTTCGGGCTGAAACAGGGGCGCAATCAGGCTGGGCGTACCGTCTGGCGAGCGAAATGGCGCATATGGATTGTCTACGCGCACCAGCCTGGTTAATCTCTGCCCGCCCCGGATTGCTGGCTCATACCAATCTGAATGTTTTCGAATGTTTTTTTCCGGGCGGCAAACTGGACGAAACCACGACAAGGCCGCTGCGATATGGCGTTCTTGCGAGGCTTTCGTCCGGTTTGAGAAAATTCTGGCCAGGTTAATTGCTCAGGAAAACCGGCCGCCCGGATGAATACCCTTGAAATGGGTGGGGTCATCCCCATTTCTCGCTGCATCGTTATGGAGGTTTGCAATGTCAGGTGAAAATCAAAATCAACCGAATCCGGAAAATCTGCAGGAAGTAGAAGCAGGCGCCGCCACCGAAGCTGCACAAGATGGCGCGCAACTGGACACCAATCTGGCCGAGTTGCTGGCCGAGCTGGATAAAGCCCGTCAGGACGTGCTGTACGTGCGTGCCGAAGCCGAGAACATCCGTCGTCGTGCCGCCGAAGAAAACGAAAAAACCCGCAAGTTTGCGATTGAGCGTTTCGCCCGCGAACTGTTGGCGGTGAAAGATTCGCTGGAAATGGCGATGGCCGATCAGTCTGGCTCGTTTGAAGGCTTGAAGGTCGGCGTTGATCTGACCAACAAGCAACTGATTGCGGCGTTTGAAAAGGTTGATCTGCAAGAGATCAACCCGCTGGGCGAAAAGCTCGACCCGAACAAGCATCAGGCCATTTCGGTGGCACCGTCGGACGTTGAGGCGAACACCGTGGTGCAAGTCATGCAAAAGGGCTATGAGTTGTCTGGCCGCGTGATCCGCCCGGCCATGGTCGTGGTGTCCGCTCCGAAATAAACAATGATCAGGTGGTAATGCGGGGCGCATGGATTGCCGGGAGCAAAAATGGTTCCCTGGTGTTTCTCTTGAAAACGCCGTGTACATCCCCACATCTGCATCAAGGTTATTTATATTGGCTGCCATCGCCCGGTGCGGTGGCACTACAAAAGCATTGAAAGGATTACGAATATGGCAAAAATCATTGGTATTGACCTGGGTACGACGAACTCGTGTGTGGCTGTGATCGAAAACGGTCAGCCTAAAGTGATCGAAAACGCAGAAGGCGCACGCACTACGCCTTCGATCATCGCTTATCAAGAAGATGGCGAGACCCTGGTTGGCGCACCGGCCAAACGTCAGGCCGTAACCAACCCGCGCAATACGCTGTACGCAGTGAAGCGTCTGATTGGCCGCAAGTTCGGCGAGAAAGAAGTTCAGAAAGACATCGACCTGATGCCTTATTCCATCGTCAAGGCCGACAATGGCGACGCATGGGTTGAAGTACGTGGCAACAAAATGGCACCGCCGCAAATCTCGGCCGACGTGCTGCGCAAGATGAAGAAAACCGCTGAAGACTATCTGGGCGAAGAAGTGACCGAAGCCGTGATTACCGTACCGGCCTACTTCAACGACAGCCAGCGCCAAGCCACCAAAGATGCGGGCCGCATCGCTGGTCTGGATGTAAAGCGCATTATCAACGAGCCGACCGCTGCTGCTTTGGCCTTTGGTCTGGACAAGAACGAAAAGGGCGATCGCAAGATTGCCGTATATGACTTGGGCGGCGGTACTTTCGATATCTCGATCATCGAAATTGCAGATGTCGATGGCGACAAGCAGTTTGAAGTGCTGGCTACCAACGGTGACACGTTCCTGGGCGGTGAAGACTTCGACCAACGCATCATTGATTACATCATTGGTGAGTTCCAGAAAGACACCGGCATCAATCTGAAGCAAGACGTGATGGCGCTGCAACGCCTGAAAGAAGCGGCAGAAAAAGCCAAGATCGAACTCTCGTCCACTGCGCAGACTGAAATCAACCTGCCGTACGTGACCATGGATGCAACTGGTCCGAAGCACTTGACGCTGAAAATCACCCGCGCCAAGTTCGAAAGCCTGGTTGATGATCTGATCGAGCGTTCGATTGAGCCTTGCCGCGTGGCACTGAAAGATGCCGGTCTGAAAATCACCGACATCGACGACGTGATCCTGGTCGGCGGTCAGACCCGTATGCCCAAGGTGCTGGACAAGGTTAAAGAGTTCTTCGGCAAAGACCCGCGTCGTGACGTGAACCCGGACGAAGCCGTTGCTGTTGGCGCTGCGATTCAGGGCGCCGTGTTGTCGGGCGATCGTAAAGACGTGCTGCTGCTGGATGTGTCGCCGCTGTCGCTGGGCATTGAAACCCTGGGTAGCGTGATGACCAAGCTGATCCAGAAGAACACCACGATTCCGACCAAGGCATCGCAAGTGTTCTCGACTGCAGACGACAACCAGAGCGCCGTGACCATTCATGTGCTGCAAGGCGAGCGCGAAATGGCGTCGGCCAACAAGAGCCTGGGCCAGTTCAACCTGGAAGGTATCCCGTCGGCACCGCGTGGCACGCCACAAATTGAAGTGATTTTTGATATCGACGCCAACGGCATCTTGCATGTGTCCGCCAAGGACAAGGCCACCGGCAAAGAAAACAAGATCACCATCAAGGCGAACTCGGGTCTGTCGGAAGACGAAATCCAGCAAATGGTGAAAGATGCTGAAGCCCACGCTGAAGAAGACAAGAAGGTGCGTGAACTGGTTGATGCCAAGAACAGCGCCGACGGCCTGATTCACCAGGTGAAGAAATCGCTGACCGACTTTGGTGACAAGGTTTCGGCTGAAGAAAAGACCGCAATCGAAGCTGCGATCAAGGATCTGGAAGAAGTCATCAAGGGCGACGACAAAGAAGCCATTGATGCCAAGTCCAACACCTTGATGCAAGCCAGCCACAAACTGGCCGAGCAAATGTACGCGGCACAAGGTGGTGACGCCGGTGCAGCGGGCGCGGCTGGTGCAGGCGCGCAAGCCGATGCCGGTAAAGACGACGGCAACGTGGTCGATGCTGAATACACCGAAGTGAAAGACAACAAGTAAGTCGCGGCTGAGATAAACCGCATCGGGGCACGGCGTCGTTGAATCGGCGTCCGTGCCTTTCTTGTTTAGCGAGAGAAAGCAATGTCAAAAAAAGATTTTTACGAATCATTGGGTGTCAATCGCGATGCTTCGGACGATGACATCAAAAAGGCTTATCGCAAACTCGCGATGAAATACCATCCGGACCGTAATCCGGACAGCAAAGAATCCGAAGAAAAGTTCAAGGAAATCAAAGAGGCGTACGAAATCCTCTCTGACGGGCAGAAGCGCGCAGCGTATGACCAATACGGTCACGCCGGTGTAGATCCGCAAGCCGGTATGGGCGGCGGGGGCGGCTTTGGCGGGGGCGGTTTTGCTGATGCGTTCTCGGATATCTTTGGCGATATCTTCGGTGGTGGCCAAGGCGGCGGCGGGCGTGGTGGTCGCAGCAATGTGTATCGCGGTTCTGACCTGCGCTACAACATGGAAATCACGCTGGAAGAAGCGGCACGCGGTGTTGAGCGGCAGATCAAGATTCCGGCACACGACGAATGCGATGTCTGTCGCGGTTCCGGCGCCAAGCCAGGTACTGAAGCCAAGACCTGCCACACGTGTAATGGCCAGGGCCAGGTGCGCGTATCGCAAGGCTTCTTCTCGATCCAGCAAACCTGCCCGACATGCCACGGCAGCGGCAAGTACATTCCTGACCCATGCCGCAACTGTCATGGTACTGGTCGCGTGCAGACCACCAAGACGCTAGCGGTGAAGATTCCGTCCGGCGTGGATGAGGGTGATCGCATCCGTTTGACTGGCGAAGGCGAGCCGGGCGTTAACGGCGGCCCGCATGGCGATTTGTATGTGGTGATCCACATCAAGGCACACAGCGTATTCGAGCGTGAAGGCAACGATCTGCATTGCGAAATGCCGATCAGCATCTCTGCGGCAGCCTTGGGTGGCGAGATCGAGATTCCGACACTGGATGGCAAGGCGCGGATTTCGATCCCGGCCGGTACGCAATCCGGTCAGGTATTCCGTTTGCGCGGCAAGGGCATCAAGGGCGTGCGTAGCTCGGTGCAGGGCGATTTGATGTGCCACGTCATGCTGGAAACCCCGGTGAATTTGACGCCACGCCAGAAAGAACTGATGCGTGAGTTCGAGCAGATCAGCCAGGGCGAACCGGCCAAGCATAATCCGCGTGCCAAGTCGTTTATGGACAAGGTGAAGGATTTCTTCGGCGGTTGATTGCGCCCGAAGTGAGATATTCAGCACGATGAAAACCCGCCCATGTGGCGGGTTTTTTTATGCGATGGCGATGCCTCTAAATATTGCCTGGCCATTTTTTCGGACGGCCAGCGGTGGGCTGCGCGCAGGCATGATAGAAAGAAGAATCTTCACCTGAGATTGGCGGGAGTTCACATGCAGATCGGCTTGATTGGTTTGGGGGCAGTGGTCGAAACGGCGTACTTGCCAGCGCTGCAGCGCTCCGGCATGCCTGACTTGCAGTGTTATGGTTTTGATATTGAGCCGTTACGCCAGCCGGGTGGCGTGAAGCGCTGTGCCAGCCTGGCGGACTTGCTGGCAAAACCGCTGGATATGGTGTTCGTCACCACTTCATCTACCCAGCATCTGGCGGCGCTGGAGCAAGCCCTCGCTTCGCCGGTTCAGCGCATTGTGGTTGAAAAACCGGTGGTGGCCAGCCTCGCGCAAATGGCACATCTCAAAACATTGCTGGCGCAAACCAACACCGCCCCCCGCGTGCTGGCGCTGGATCACTGGATGGCGCGCAGCAGTGCTTTGCCGGCAACCGGTACTGACTCATCCGGCTGGATATCAGCAGACATTTCATCGTCAATCAAACCACAGCTGCGGCTGGCTGACGTGACGCACATCGAAGGCTTTTTGCAAGAGCCCAGCGGGTTCAATGACCAAGGTGAATCCATCGCGCTGAACTTCGCCACCGGCGCGCCCGACACTCGCCAGTTATGCCACCCGGATGGCGTGATTCTGGATACGGGCACGCATGTGCTGGCGCTGTTGCGCGAGATCGTGAGTCAGCTCGGTGGTGATGACAGTCTGGAGTTACGGCTGGTTGCCGCTCAGGATCGCCTTGGCCAGCCAATCGAGCGTGGCGATACCCAGACTGCCGAAGGCTCCGCTCATTTGCAGGGGCAAATCAGCGGCATACCGCTCGATATCTGGCTGGATAAGTACGCTGGCCCGCAGGGTGGGCAAAAAGGGTGGCGTATTCATTTACGCGATGGCCGCATCGTCAGTCTGGATCGACGCGGTAATGCGGATGTGGTGGAATTGCAGGATGGCGGGCTAGTGACCAGTTGGCAGCGGCCTGGTCCGATTTATGACCACTGCCTGCGCGCCTTGCTCACGGACGATGGCAAGTTGTTCGCTCAAGCCGCGGTGATGACGCGCCGCCGGATGGCGGAGGTTGAGGCGTTGTTGCAGTTGCAGCAAGGCTTGCGCGGGCCGCATTGAGCCTGCCCGATCATCTAGCTCGCTTTCAGTTGGTGCTCACCCGATTGCGAGGCTTGCTGGTGCATGGCCGCAATCGGGTGAGCATCAACCGGCAAAATAAAACGCCGGATCAATCGGCACGATCTCGACCCGCAGCTGGCAAGCTTCGGCATCAAATTTGTCGCGGAAAGTCTTTTTGAGCTCTTCCAGTAACGCTTGTCCCAATTCTTTCTTCAGTGCTTCGCTGCGTGTCGTCATGGTGGCGACGATGACGTGTACGAAGGACTTGTCCGGCGCCTCGTTCAAACCCACCTGAAACTGATCCAGCCGGATCACGCGCCCCTTCACGTCATTCATGGCGAACTGGCCGGTCGCGGCAAATGCGCCATGCAGGCGGCCCAGTAATTCGGTGGGGACAAACTGGTTCGTCAGATTGGCGGTGTATTGCAGGGTGAGATTAGGCATGAGAGTGACTTGGCAGGAGATCAATATGGGCATCGTAGCTTGAAGGTGTAGCTCGCGCCAAGACGCGATACCGGAAAAGAAAAACCCCGCATTGCGCGGGGTTTCTGTTGCAGCTGCAAACCTCAGGGCCGGTTATACATCCACGCTTACTGTACGGCTCTTGCGGTTGGTGTGGCTGAAGCTGGCGAGCTTGACCGTGCCCTTGGCCGCGATGGCGCCGCTGTAAACCGCCGAGCTTGCATCTGGCTCGCTGCCGTCGGTGGTGTAGCGGACGGTGAGGCCCGGCGCGCTGGTGTTGGCCAGCACCTTGCCGCCTTCCACAATCGCGCCCGGCAACGGGATGCGATAACCGTAGCCGCCGAGGAAGCCATCCAGCCGTGGCAGCTCGCGCTGACCCAGGCGGTTGGCGAACTCATTCCAGTCGGTAGCCATTTTGGCGTTGCGCTGGTCGGCATCGGCGATAAAGGTCCAGCCCGGATCTTGTGCCCAGGCACGTTCCGCCAAGGCGATGATGCGTGGGCAAGTCAGATATTCCACACGACCCGGATTGCGGGCGTTTTCACCCCAGACCTGACCTTGAATACCCAGCACGTTCTGCACGCCGGTTTCGGTCAGGCGCGCCATTTTATCCAGCGCGGCGCGGTCCAGCGGGTGGCCAAACAGGTTCACCGTAGCGGTGGTGTAGATATCCAGCGGGCAAAACCAGAATGGCTTGCGCGTCTCGATAAAACCGCCCCAGTAATAGCCAGGCTCTGCCGGGTCTTTGGCGTAGGCCAGGTCAAAGTACAAGTCGGTGACGTTGGAGAGCACGACCTTGTAACCGGCATTGGCCAGTTGATAGGCGATATCTTCCTGGCCCCAGCCCCAGACGTTGTTCCAGATGTATGGGCGGAAGTTGGCGTCTTTGAACTTGGGATTCGGTGCCAGTTTGTGGCTGCCGTCCGGTTGGTGTTCTTTGATCAGCGCGATTTCTTCCCAGCCTGCAACCGCCAGGTTGTGGCGCGTGAGGATGTCGCGGAAGCGGCTCAGGAAGTAATCCTGCAGTTCCTGGATGGTCTTCATGCCCTTGTCGGCCATGAATGCCTGGCAAATCGGCGAGCCTTCCCAAGCGCCGTGCGGAATCTCGTCGCCACCGGTATGCAGCGCTTTGAATGGCGCGCCCGCTTCGATAAACATGGCTTCGATATCCGACACCACGGTTTCGATAAAGCGGTAGCACGATTCTTTGGCAATGCAGATGACGTTGTCGTTCCACAACTGGACGGATTCGTATTTGGACTGATCGTCAAAATCAGTCAGCAAATATTCTTCGGCCTCGTTGACGCGACCTTCAGCCAGCAGGCGCGTGTAACGCACATTCATGGCCTTGATGGCGGCCCGGGCGTGGCCAGGCACGTCGAACTCAGGGATGACTTCGATATGGCGTTCAGTGGCAAAGCGCAGAATTTCGATAAAGTCAGCGCGAGTGTAATAGCCGGTGCCGTGCGAACCTTCGACTTCGGCGCCAGAGCCGAAACATGGCACCAGATTGTCGGTTTCATCCAGCGTGAAACCGCGTTTGGAGCCAATCTCGGTCAGTTCCGGCAGCGTCGGGATTTCCACGCGCCAGCCTTCATCGTCGGTGACGTGAAAGTGGAACTTGTTGAGCTTGTACAGCGCCATCACTTCCAGCAAACGCAGCACGGTGGTTTTGCTGGAGAAGTTGCGGCCCACATCCAGATGCATGCCGCGATAGGCAAAGCGTGGGGCGTCGGTGACTTTCACCGCAGCGACGGCTAGCGTTGGCTGCTCGTTCAGCCACGCAGCTACGGGCAGCAACTGGCGCAGACTCTGAATGCCGTTGAACACGCCATGTGCGGTCACGCCGGTAATGCTGATGCCAGCAGCGGTAACTTCCAGTTCGTAGGCTTCGTCGCTATTGCCGGTGGCATGCGGGAGAGTCACTTTGCCCAGTTGCAGCACAATGCCTTTGCCTTGCGCTGCGCGGGCCGGGGTGACTCCCAGATCGGCCAGGCTTTGCTGCAGGAATGCGGCTTCTGACGTCAGTTCAGCAGAGTGCACGATCAATGTTTGTGCATCGATCACAAACTGGCCGTGGCCGCTGACTTGCGCCTGTGGAGTAGGAGTGATCTGGCCAACTTGCGCAGCAGGCAGCAGGCTCAAGTCTTTGTTGTCGGCGTAGCGGGTGGCGGCGGTAACGGGTTCTACCTTGTCGCTCAGGCTACGGTTGCGCTGTTCCGGGCTGGTGAACGGAACGATTTCCGGATCGCCAATCGCCTGGGCGGTTGCGGCCGGAGTGCCATCGTCATAAACCACGTAAAAGCCCAGCGGCGCGTCGGTTTCCTGGATCACCCAGAACATGCCTTTGTAGCCAATCTTGCGCGATTCGCCTGCGGCCAGGGCACCAAACTCAGCGGTCGGCACCAGCTTCCACAGGTCACCGTTGATCTGGCTGATGGCGACGCCACCACCTACAGAATCCGGATGAATCTTGCGGCAGGTATTGAAGTACAGCGCCCAGTCGCTCCCGGAGAGCGGCGTGGCGGAATGGTTGGTGAGGGTAAGCTCAGCTAGAAAGTTGTCGCCCTCATGATGGTTGGTAATGCATTCCCATTTGAGTTTGAGCTGTGCGCCTGTGGGTCGGGTCATGTTTCGTCTCCTCGACGGTTCCATTGAGGGGGTGTTTGGTTTTTGCTTTTATGGTTTGCGCAGCATAGGCGTTTTGCCCGATCGGTTGTGCAGCACCGGGCAATACCGGCAAAGAACTGTAAGCCAGTTGCTGTCTACGTAGTATGCCTTACAGCTGAAAAACCGGCATTTCACGGGTTTTTGGGGCTGACAGAGATACCACATGCGGGTTTTGTGACAGTGAATACGCGGTCTGGCGGACTGTCGGGGCGGCGGGAAGGGTAATTTTTGGGTATCATTACGCCTTTGTTTACTCTGGCAAATCAGAGTAGGGCCGGTTAACGCTTATTACGCGACTGCGCTGGGTCAGAAAAAGGCCAGGCACAAGACGTACGAGGCAGGCAATAACCGGTTATTGCCAAGAAGTACAACACAGTGATGGCCTTTTTCTGGCCCAGCCCTTCGGGTTTGGGGTATTTCGGGCGGATCGCCGTGCCGCGAAATGCTTGTGGTGTGCACACCACAGCACATTTCGCGGCCCAACGCGCCATCCCGAACTGCCCCAAACGCAGTTGTGTAATAAGTGTTAACAGGCCCTAAACCCACATGGCAGATGTCCTCAAGCTGCGCGGCGGTGCTGCGCTCTCCACGTTCCGTGTCGAAAAACTCCAGGCTGCGTTGGTCGAGCAAGGTATAACGGCGGACATTTACGCCGAATACTGGCACTTCGCCGAAGTAAGTTCAGCGCTGAACGATACTGAGAAATCCACGCTGGAACGGGTGCTGCATTATGGCGATCCGGCCACGCCAGCCAAGGCGGTCGGCGCACTGCTGCTGGTGTTGCCGCGTCTGGGCACCATCTCGCCATGGTCCTCCAAAGCATCGGATATCCTGCACCATACTGGGCTGGAAAAAATCTCCCGCATCGAGCGCGGGATTGCGGTGTACGCCAGTAAAAACGGCCAGCCGTTGTCCACTGGCGAAAAGAACCTGCTGCTGCCACTGATTCATGACCGCATGACCGAACAAGTGTTCGAGACGCTGGATGCCGGCAACGAATTGTTCCGCCATTTCGAACCCAAGCCGTTTATGAGTGTGGATATCCTCGGCGGTGGGCGCGAAGCGCTGGACAAAGCCAATATCGAATTCGGCTTTGCCATGTCGGCCGATGAAATCGATTACCTGGTCGAGAGCTACCAGAAACTCAAGCGCAATCCGACCGATGCCGAACTGACCATGTTCGCGCAGGCCAACTCGGAACACTGCCGCCACAAAATTTTCAATGCCGAGTTCATCATCGATGGCGAGAAGCAATCGCACTCGCTATTCGGCATGATCCGCGAAACCCACAAAGCGCACCCGGAAGGCACCGTTGTTGCCTACAACGACAACTCTTCGGTAATCGAAGGCGCTGAAATTGGTCGCTTCTTCCCGCGGCCGGGTAGTGCCGAATACAGTTACGACCAGCAGTCCACCCATATTCTGATGAAGGTGGAAACCCACAATCACCCCACCGCAATCTCGCCTTTCCCCGGCGCAGCAACCGGCTCGGGCGGTGAAATTCGTGACGAAGGCGCTACTGGTCGCGGCTCCAAGCCCAAGGCCGGTTTGTCGGGCTTTACCGTTTCCAACCTGAATATCCCCGGCGCCATCCAGCCGTGGGAAGGTGAGCAATACGGCAAGCCGGAGCGCATTGCCTCGCCGCTGCAAATCATGATCGAAGGCCCGATTGGTGCCGCTGCGTTCAACAATGAATTCGGTCGTCCCAACCTGGCGGGTTACTTCCGTACGTTTGAAGAAAACTGGCAAGGCGAGCGCCGCGGTTACCACAAGCCGATCATGCTGGCGGGCGGCTTGGGCAATATCTCGGCCATCCACATTGGTAAGAACGACATCCCGGACGGCAGCTTGCTGATCCAGTTGGGTGGCCCTGGCATGTTGATCGGCATGGGCGGCGGTGCAGCCAGCTCGATGGCGACGGGTGCCAACGCGGCTGATCTGGACTTTGACTCGGTACAACGTGGCAATCCGGAAATCCAGCGTCGTGCGCAAGAAGTGATCGACCGTTGCTGGCAACTCGGTGAAAACAACCCGGTGTTGTCGATCCATGACGTGGGCGCTGGTGGTATCTCTAACGCCTTCCCGGAACTGGTTGATGGCTCGGACCGTGGCGCGGTGTTTGATCTGCGCAAAGTGCCAGTAGAAGAAAGCGGCATGGCCCCGCGGGAAATCTGGTCGAACGAATCGCAAGAACGTTACGTGCTGGCCATTGCTCCGGAAAGCCTGTTGGCCTTTGAAGCCATGTGTGAACGCGAGCGTTGCCCGTTTGCCGTGGTTGGCCGCGCGACTGCCGAGAAAAAACTGGTGGTGGCCGATGCGCACTTTGGCAACGACCCGGTCGATATGCCGATGGACGTGCTGCTGGGCAAGCCGCCCAAGATGACACGTGACGTGAAGCGCGTCGCAGTGCAAGGCCAACTGTTCGACTCTTCCATCCTGGAGCTCAAAGAAGCCACTTACCGCGTGCTGCGTTTGCCAACCGTGGCCAACAAGTCGTTCCTGATCACCATTGGTGACCGTTCCGTCGGCGGCATGACCGCGCGTGACCAGATGGTCGGCCCGTGGCAAACCCCGGTGGCCGATGTCGCCGTCACCGCCATGGGTTACAACACTGTGCTGGGCGAAGCCATGAGCATGGGTGAACGCACGCCGCTGGCGCTGCTGTCTGGCCCGGCTTCTGGCCGTATGGCCGTGGGCGAGGCACTGACCAACCTGGCTGCTGCACCAATCGCCAAGCTGGGCGACGTGAAGCTCTCCGCCAACTGGATGGCCGCTGCCGGGCACACTGGTGAAGACGCCAATCTGTACGATACCGTGAAAGCGGTTGGTATGGACCTGTGCCGCGATCTGGGTATCAGCATTCCGGTGGGTAAAGATTCGTTGTCGATGAAGACGGTGTGGCAAGACGATGGGGCGAAGAAAGAAGTGATCTCGCCGCTGTCGCTGATCATCTCCGCCTTTGCGCCGGTCACTGACGTGCGCAAGACGCTTACTCCGCAACTGAAGACCGAACTCGAAAGCGACCTGATCCTGGTCGATCTGGGCGATGGCAAGTGTCGCCTGGGTGGTTCGGCGCTGGCACAGGTGTACAACCAGGTTGGCCAGTGGGCGCCGGATGTGGTCAGCACCGAACGCCTCAAGGCATTCTTCGAGACCGTGCAAAAGCTGAACGACGAAGGTCGCATTCTGGCTTATCACGATCGTTCCGATGGCGGCCTGATCACCACGGTGGCGGAAATGATGTTTGCCAGCCACGTTGGCGTGACGCTGGAAATCGACGAAGCTTGTATCGAACGTCGTCGCCGTGCGCGTGAAGAAGACGAACAAACACCGGAAAGCATCGCTCGCGAAGAAAATGGTCGGGTGATGGGCGTGTTGTTCAACGAAGAGCTGGGCGCCGTGCTGCAAGTGAAGCGCAGCGACACCGCCGCCGTGATCGCCGCTTTCAGCAATGTCGGCATTCGTAGTGAACTGCACGTGGTCGGCACGCTCAATAATGACGATCGCTTGAAGATCAAAAAACGCAATCGTCTCGTGCTGGATGAATCGCGCGTTGAATTGCAAAAAGCCTGGTCCGAAACCAGCTACCAGATTCAGCGTCTGCGCGATAACCCGGTGGGTGCCGATTCGGAATTCGCCCGCATCGGCGACAAGCAAGACAAGGGGCTGTTCGCCAAGTTGAGCTTTGAACCGGCACAAGACATTGCCGCGCCGTTTATCTCCACTGGCGTGCGCCCGGCGATTGCCGTGCTGCGTGAACAGGGCGTGAATGGCCAGGTGGAAATGGCTGCAGCGTTTGACCGCGCTGGCTTCAAGTCAGTTGACGTGCATATGAGCGACGTCATCTCTGGCCGTATCTCGCTGGCAGACTTCCAGGGTATCGCCGCTTGCGGTGGCTTCTCTTACGGCGACGTACTGGGCGCCGGTGAGGGTTGGGCCAAGAGCATTCTGTTCAACGCTCGGGCGCGCGAAGAGTTTGAAGCGTTCTTCAATCGCGCTGATACCTTCGGCCTGGGCGTGTGTAACGGCTGCCAGATGATGGCCAATCTGTCCGGCATCATTCCGGGTGCCGAAGCGTGGCCGAAGTTCACGCGTAATCGTTCCGAGCAATTTGAAGCACGACTGGTGATGGCTGAGCTGACTGACTCACCGTCGCTGTTCTTCGGTGGCATGGCCGGTTCGCAAATTCCGGTGGTGGTCTCGCACGGCGAAGGCTTCGCGAACTACAGCCAGCAAGGCGATATCGGCAAGTCGATTGTGGCGATGCGTTATGTCGATAGCCACGGCAAGCCGACCGAGGTTTATCCGCTCAACCCGAACGGCAGCCCGCAAGGTATTGCAGGGGTAACCACCGCCAATGGGCGCTTCAGTATCATGATGCCGCACCCGGAACGCGTATACCGCACGCTGCAGATGTCGTGGCATCCGGCCGGTTGGGGTGAAGATAGCCCGTGGATGCGCATGTTCCGCAACGCGCGCCAGTGGCTGGGCTAAGCGCTCAGGATTGAGGTTTGCTGATGAGAGAAGAGGCGCACTGCGGTGTGCCTCTTTTTATTTCGGGTGGTGATCACAACGCTCACCTTGGCTGTCATGCTGCGGTGCGTATTGAACCCGAGCGCCGGGCGCGGTATCAATCGGCTATGTCGTTTGCCGCCGGAGCCATTGATGTCTTCCCGCTATCCCGATTTTGCTTCGTTCTACCCGTTTTATCTGAGTGAACATCGCAACACGGTATGCCGCCGTCTGCATTTTGCCGGATCGCTGGGCGTGTTGTTTTGTCTGGCCATGTTGCTAAGCGGGCATGGCTGGGGTTGGCTGCTGGCGGGATTGGCGAGCGGCTACGGTTGCGCATGGATCGGTCATTTCTTCTTCGAACATAACCGGCCCGCTACTTTCAGTTATCCGCTCTACAGTTTTATGGGTGACTGGGCGATGTTCCGGGATATCTGCCGGGGACGGATCCGGCTGTAGCGCCGCCGGGCCGCCGCTTGCTTTGTCGTCAACTTAGCCGCGCTGACGTTGTCGCTGCCTGGCTTGCAGACTGGCGCCCAGGTTGAGCAAACCCGCGAGCGCTTTGTTGCCGCTATTCAAGGCCAATGAAAGCGGCGTGGTGCCATCCATATGGCGGGCGGTGGCGTCGGCGCCCAGATCCAGTAACGCAACGCTGGTTTGCAGATGGCCATTTGCCACCGCCTTGTGTAGCGCCGTCCAGCCTTCTTTGGTGGAGGTATTGATAATCGCGCCTGCGCCGATCAATTGCCTGACCACGCGTTCGTGCCCACAACTGGCCGCCTGGATCAGCGGGGTAAATCCTTGATTGCTCTCGCTGTTGACGTTGACGCTGCGATCGAGCAGTAACTGGATAACTTCTTCATGCCCGTTGAGCGATGCCCAATGCAAGGGGCTGTAGCCGTCACGGTCTCTTACATGAATGTCTGCGCCATGCTTGATCAGCACGAGCGCCATTTCGCTGTTGCCTTCAAAGCAGGCGCGGATCAGCGGCGTCCAGCCAACGTCGTCAATACCGTTAACCTCAACGCCTGCGCCGATAAACAGCAACACGGCGGCTGTATTGCCCTGCGTAATGGCGCGCTGGAAATCCCGTGGCGTTGCCTGAAAGCCAAGTTCTCGCAGTTGGCTCTCGACTTCTTCGCGCACGTGCTCCCAGATGTCGTGGGTGGCGGTTTCTTGTTGATTCATGATCTGGTCATGAGCAAACGCCACAGACATCAGTTCCGCCCCGATATCGGGTGGAAAGCCCTGACGATCATGCCGGTCCATGATCAAGAGATCGTCAAAATAAGCCTGCATGCCCGGTGTGCCCCACAACTCGACGATCCGGTTGAGGATGCGTGGAAACTGTTCGGCCAGTTTCTCCGGGTAGCGATTTTCAAAATTCCAGGCGGCGAGTTTCTCGCGTAGCGGGTCGGTCATGCTCGGGTCTAGGGTTGCGCAATTGCTGGATTGGATAAGTTAACATTTTTGACCATGGCCGTGATTTTTGCTTGGTACGCGCCGCGTGTGCCCGGTTGCTGGACAAGTGCATGGCTTATCGCTAGAATGCCGCCTCTTGCTTCCCGCTGGGATGCACAGAGCCGACATGGTGGAATTGGTAGACACGCTATCTTGAGGGGGTAGTGACTGCGGTCGTGAGAGTTCGAGTCTCTCTGTCGGCACCAGAATATGGAACAAAAAGCCCGTAGCGTTTGCTGCGGGCTTTTTGTTTTTCAGCGCGACCGATTATCCGGCATACAACACAAACACGGTGGGGCGCTTATGCAGGTCAGGCGCGTCCTCTCGCTTCCACTGCGCAATTTCGCGGGTGGCGGTCAGCTCGTCGGCGGTGGTCAGATCACGCGCTACAGTGAGCAGGGTTTGCGGGCGGCAGGCGGCCAGCAGGCTGTCGAATAGCGCGCCGTTGCGATAAGGCGTTTCGATGAAGATTTCGGCTTGCTTGAGCTTGAGCGAATCCTGTTCCAGCTTGCGGATCGCCTCCTTGCGGGCGGTGGCATCGGCGGGCAGATAACCGTTGAAGCGAAACTTCTGGCCATTGGCCCCGCTGGCCATCAAGGCCAGCAAAATGGACGACGGGCCCACCAGCGGCGCGACCTTGATGCCGCGAGTATGAGCAAGCCGGACCAGATTGGCGCCGGGGTCTGCCACACCAGGGCAGCCAGCTTCAGACATCAGGCCCACGTCATGACCGGCCAGCAACGGTTCCAGTAGCGTAGAGAGTTCTTTCTCCTGCGTGTGCTCGTTGAGTTCGGCCATCCACATACTGCGCAGTTCATGTGGCGTACCAAACCATTTGAGCATCGCCCGCGCGGTTTTAGGTGCTTCCACGATAAAATGCGTCAGCTGCTGCGCCGTGGATTGCACGTCCGGCGGAATGACCGACGTGAGGGAGTCTTCACCCAGTGGTACCGGGATCAAATAGAGCGTTCCGGAATTCATACAACCTCTACACCGGCCTCTTGCAGCAAGCTGCATAAGGCAATCAATGGCAGGCCGATCAGCGCGGTGGGGTCGGTGGACTCAACTGCGGCGATCATCGCGATTCCCAGGCTTTCGACTTTGGCGCTACCAGCGCAGTCGTAGGGTTGATCGCGGCGCAGATAGTGTTCAATCTGCGCGTCGTTGTAATTTCGCAATGTGACGCGGGTAATGTCGGTAGCAGTGCGGGTCTGGCCAGTGCGGGTGTCGTGTAGCGCCAGGGCCGTGTGAAACTCTACAGTGCGACCGCGCATCAGGCTTAACTGGGCAACCGCACGCTCGTGATTGCCGGGTTTGCCCAGTTGCTCACCGTCCAGTAGCGCGACCTGGTCAGAGCCAATCAGCAATGCATCGGCAAATTGGGTGCCGAGTGCTTGCGCTTTGGCAATCGCCAGTCGCAAGCTGGTTTGCGCGGCTGTTTCGGCTCGTAATGGCGTTTCATCGACATGGGGTGCGGCCGTTTCAAACGGTACTCCCAAGCGTGCCAGCAGTTCGCGGCGATAAACGGATGTGGAAGCCAGTACCAATTGTCTGGCTGGAAGGGCTTGTTTTTGCATAGGAAATTCTTGTGGTCTGGCTTAAAAAGCCTTTGACAGAAAGGTGTGGCAGATTATATCATGCGCGGTTTCTTAGCTCCGACGGCCTTGGCCATGAAAGTGATCGATAGCGCAGAATTCGCGCTTGAGCAGCGGGAACTCTCCGGCGCCATAGCATTATCAAGCATGGCGCGATTGCACGATCAGCTCGCAGACCAGACTGGTGTTGTGGACTGGGAACTGCAAGGTGGGGTCGACAAGCTCGAGCGTCCCTGGTTGAGTCTGGTGGTAAAAGGCAATTTGCGACTGGTTTGCCAGCGCTGCCTCAAGCCAATGGATTGGCCATTTGCCTCTGAGACCTTGCTGACGCAGTTCACTGACGAAGCAAAGCTCGACGAAGCTGAAGAGCAAGATGAAGAGCTGGAAGGAATTCTGGTCGATCCGGCGCTGGATGTAGAAGCGCTGGTCGAAGAAGAAGTCCTGCTTGCGGTGCCGTTTTCGCCTATGCATGAAACATGCGGCGGTGTGGATGGTGTAACCGAGGCAGGCAAGAAAGTGAATCCGTTTGCTGTCCTGGCTGGTTTGAAAACCAGGAAAGCGGAATAACGGACGAGACCGCAAGCCGGATGTGCTTTCAGAGTCGTCCGTTGAATTGTTAAATACATAACTGGTTTTCAAGGAGTACCCAACATGGCTGTTCAACAGAATAAAAAATCCCCGTCCAAGCGCGGCATGCATCGCGCACACGACTTCCTGACTGCACCTGCTCTGGCTGTTGAAGCCACGACTGGTGAAGTTCACCTGCGCCACCACATCAGCCCGAACGGTTTCTACAAGGGCCGTCGTGTGATCAAGGCTAAGGGCGAATAATTCGCTTCGGGTGAAAACCCTTTATAACCATATGGTTATGACAACGGCGCAAGCGGGGATTCCTGCTTGCGCCGTTCGCCATTCTGGATAAGCGACTCGCAAAGCTGATGGATATTACTGTTGCTGTCGACGCTATGGGCGGTGACCATGGCACGCACGTCACTGTGCCCGCGGTGCTCCGGTTCCTGGACGATCACCCGGATGTGAACGTGGTGCTGGTTGGTGTTGCCGATGCCATTGAGGCCGAACTGAAAGTTCGCCGCCGTACGGTGGGCCCGCGCTTGCGCATCCAGGCCGCCACGGAAGTGGTCACCATGGACGAATCTCCGCAATCGGCATTGAAGAACAAGAAAGATTCTTCCATGCGGGTAGCGATTAATCTGGTGAAATCCGGTGGTGCCAATGCCTGTGTTTCGGCAGGCAATACTGGCGCGCTGATGGCTACCGCACGCTTTGTGCTCAAGACGATCAAAGGTATTGATCGCCCGGCCATTGCCAAAATGCTGCCTACGCGCAAAAACACCTACACCTGTGTGCTGGATTTGGGGGCGAACGTTGATTGCACCCCGCAGCACCTGGTTCAGTTCGCCATTATGGGCGCGATGCTGGTTGAAGCCACGCGCCAGAAAGGGCGCCCGTTGGTTGGGTTGCTCAATATTGGTGAAGAAGAAATCAAAGGCAACGAGGTGGTCAAAGAGGCCGCCGAGCTGTTACGCCGTTCCAACCTGAATTTTCACGGTAATGTGGAAGGCAACGATATTTACACTGGTGCGGTCGACGTTATTGTCTGCGACGGCTTCACCGGTAATGTGGCACTGAAAACATCGGAAGGTCTGGCCAAGATGATCGCCGAGCAGCTGCGCGAAGAATTCTTGCGTAACTGGTGGTCTCGTTTGCTGGCCGGACTGGCATGGCCGGTCTTGTCCCGCTTCAAAAAACGCGTTGATCCACGTCGTTATAACGGCGCATCGCTGCTGGGTTTAAATGGCATTGTGGTAAAAAGCCATGGCGGCGCTGATCGTATGGCGTTCTACTGGGCGCTATCTCAGGCCGTGGAAGAAGCCCGTGCCGGTGTGACGCAACGCATTGCTGAACAAGTACAGCAAGAGCTTGAATTGCTGGCTGCGCGGCCCGACGTGTCGGAAGTGATTCCAGATGCGCCCGCTGCCTGATCGACGCTAGCAGCCAATATGCACTTGCCAGGAGAAAAACTCATGTATTCGCGCATTGCCGGCACAGGCTCATACCTGCCGGCCAAAACGCTGACCAATCACGAACTGGCGCAAAAAGTTGAGACCAGCGATGAATGGATTGTTTCGCGCACCGGTATTCGCGAACGTCGCATTGCTGCAGAAGGCGAGACTACCTCTGACTTGGCACTCAAAGCGGTAGAACGCGCGCTTGAAGCGGCTGGTGTGACGCGGGAAGAAGTCGATCTGCTGATCGTCGCTACCACCACGCCAGACAGCGTGTTTCCGTCGACTGCATGTATTTTGCAAGACAAGCTGGGCGTGCACGGCTTTCCCGCATTTGATGTTCAGGCGGTTTGTTCCGGCTTCATTTACGCGCTGGCCACTGCCGACAAGTTTGTGCAGACGGGCGCTGCCAAGTGCGCCGTAGTTGTTGGCGCAGAAACGCTCTCGAATATCGTTGACTGGAATGATCGCGGCACCTGCATCCTGTTTGGCGATGGCGCCGGTGCGGTTGTGCTCCAGGCCAGCGAAGAACCCGGTATTTTGCAGACCAAACTCAAGGCGGACGGTCGTTATCGTTCGATCCTGAAAACCGACGCGCGGATGCAGCAGGGACAGATCGCTGGTAATCCATATATTTATATGGAAGGCAATGCGGTGTTCAAATTTGCTGTGCGTGCACTGGCTGATATCGCTCATGAAACGCTCGAAGCCGCTGGCATGCAGGCCACAGATATAGATTGGCTGGTGCCGCATCAAGCCAACCTGCGCATTATCGAATCCACCGCCAAGCATCTGCACCTGTCGATGGATCAGGTCATTGTGACGGTAGAACGCCATGGCAACACCTCGGCGGCATCGATTCCGCTGGCGCTGGATGAAGGTATCCGCTCCGGATCGATCAAGCGAGGACAGACGCTGATGCTCGAAGGCATCGGCGGCGGTTTTGCCTGGGGCTCCGCGCTGATCAAGTACTAAGCAAAACGGCGCAAAATGCGCCGTTTGTTTTTTCAAACGCTCATTTGAATTAGTCAGGCCAAGCCGCCGCAATCCGGGGCCTGAAGCAAGGAGAACTCGTATGAAGCTGGCATTTGTATTCCCTGGCCAGGGCTCGCAAGCCGTGGGCATGATGAACGCCTGGGCCGATGTTCCGGTCGTGAAAGCCACTTTTGATGAAGCGTCTGGCATATTGGGCCAGGATCTCTGGCAAATGGTTGTTGATGGCCCGGCTGAAACGCTGAATGCCACCATTAATACCCAGCCGGTCATGCTGACCGCTGGCGTGGCCGTGTGGCGCGCGTGGCTGGCATCAGGTGGCCGCGTGCCGGACGTGCTGGCTGGCCATAGCTTGGGTGAATACTCGGCGCTGGTTGCTGCTGAAGCAATTTCGTTTGGCGATGCCCTGCAACTGGTGCGTTTGCGCGCCGAAGCCATGCAGGCCGCTGTGCCAGCAGGTGAGGGCGCCATGGCTGCCGTACTGGGGCTGGATGATGCCGCGATCATTGAAGCTTGCGCCGAAGCAGCGCAAGGTGACGTGGTGCAGGCCGTCAACTTCAATTCCCCAGGCCAGGTAGTAATCGCCGGTTCGAAGGCTGCGGTTGAACGCGCATGTGAGGTCTGCAAGGCCAAGGGCGCCAAACGCGCCATGTTGCTGCCGGTTTCGGTGCCTTCGCATTGCGATCTGATGCAACCTGCAGCAGAACAACTCAAAGCCAGGCTCAATACGCTGGCTTTGGCAACACCAAAAATTCCAGTCATCCACAATGCTGATGTAACGTCATACTCCGATATTGCGCAGATCAAAGATGCGTTGGTTCGGCAGTTGTACAAACCGGTGCGTTGGGTTGAGACTGTCCAGTCCATGTCGGCAGATGGCGTCACGGTGTTTGCCGAATGTGGTCCAGGCAAGGTGCTGGCAGGTCTTGGCAAGCGGATTGCCAGCGATGGTCAGCAATTTGCGCTGACCGATCCGGCTGCGTTCGACGCACTGCGCACTGCGCTATAAATTACAAAGAATTCAAAGAAAACGAATCAGGAAGGGCCCAATCATGAGTCTGGAAGGCAAAATTGCACTGGTAACCGGCGCTTCGCGCGGGATCGGCAAGGCGATTGCACTGGAACTGGCACAGCAAGGTGCTACGGTGCTGGGTACTGCAACATCAGATAGCGGCGCAGAAGCGATTACCGCATATCTGAAAGAAGCCGGTGCCAAAGGTCAGGGCTTGCGTTTGCAGGTGACAGAAGACGGCGCGTGCGAGGCATTGGTATCGCAAATCGAAAAAGAATTTGGCGCAATTACAATCCTGGTCAACAATGCGGGCATTACTCGCGATAACCTGTTGATGCGCATGAAGGATGACGAGTGGGATGCCATCATGGCAACCAACTTGAAGCCGGTATATCAGCTTTCAAAAGCCGTTATTCGTGGCATGATGAAGGCGCGCTGGGGTCGTATTGTAAATATCGCTTCGGTAGTCGGTGCCACGGGTAACCCGGGGCAGACCAACTACTCGGCGGCCAAAGCGGCGTTGTTTGGCTTTACCAAATCGCTGGCGCGCGAGATCGGCAGCCGCGGTGTAACCGTCAATGCGGTGGCGCCGGGGTTTATCGATACAGACATGACCAAGGTTTTGCCGGAAGAACAAAAGGCAAAACTGGTAGAAAGCATTGCTCTGGGTCGCTTGGGTGATCCCCAGGATATCGCAGATGCTGTAGCATTCCTTGCCAGCGACAAAGCTGGCTACGTCACGGGCAATACACTGCACGTGAACGGCGGGATGTACATGAATTGATTCTTGCCGGAGCGCATCGGTTTGACGTGCGATCCGGAGAATATAAGTAGTTTTCAACCGTATAGCGTGTGCATTTTCATCAAATACCTCCGGATGCGCTTGGCGTAGCCCGTTTTTTTGGTAGAATGCGGACGCTTTTTTCCGAATCTTAGAAAGGCTTGGCTAAACCCATGGAAAACATCGAACAGCGCGTGAAGAAAATCGTTGCTGAGCAACTTGGCGTACCGGAAACCGACGTCAAAATCGAATCGTCCTTCGTGAACGATCTCGGCGCCGACTCCCTCGACACCGTTGAGCTGGTGATGGCACTCGAAGAAGAATTCGAATGCGAGATCCCGGACGAAGAAGCTGAGAAGATCACCACTGTTCAGCAAGCGATTGACTACGTCAGCGCCCACCTGAGCAAGTAATCGTTCCGATTCGTCTCCGCAGCCGCTTTGGTGGTTGTGGTTAGAGCGGTGCGCAAGACCAACGCCTGCGTCAATGCTTTTCGACCTGTCTTTAAAGGTTCAGCCTGTGCGGACCATTAGAAACAAACGAAATGTATCGATCGCGGGCGCTGCGCCATTGCCGCCGCTCTTGTTACATCCGGTTCACTCTCGGAGATTACCGTGTCCAAACGTAGAGTAGTCGTTACCGGTCTCGGTCATGTGTCGCCTGTGGGCAACGACGTGGCAACGGGCTGGGCGAATCTTCTCGCCGGCAAGTCCGGCATCGGCAAGATCACCCGTTTTGATGCAAGCGAGTACGCTTGCCAGATCGCCGGTGAAGTCAAAGAATTCGATATCGGCCAGTATATTTCGGCTAAAGATGCCCGCCGGATGGATTTGTTCATCCACTTTGGTATCGCAGCCGCTTTCCAGGCCATTGCCGACTCCGGCATTGAAGACTTGGCTGGTCTGGATAAAACCCGCGTCGGCGTGAACATCGGCTCCGGTATTGGCGGTTTGCCGCTGATTGAAGAAACCGGTGCAACCTTGCTGGCCGGTGGCCCCCGCAAGATTGGCCCGTTCTTCATTCCCGGTTCGCTGGTTAACCTGATTGCCGGTCATGTCTCGATCTACAAAGGCTTTCAAGGCCCGACCTACGGTATCGTTTCGGCATGTACCACTGGCGCGCATTGTATTGGCGACGCTGCCCGCATGATCCAGTACGGCGATGCCGACGTCATGGTGGCTGGCGGTGCTGAAGGCGCGGTAACCGGTCTGGGTATTGGTGGCTTTGCTGCGATGAAAGCGTTGTCGACCCGCAATGACGATCCGGCTACCTCGTCTCGTCCGTGGGACAAGGGCCGTGATGGCTTTGTCATGGGTGAGGGCGCTGGTGTACTGGTGCTGGAAGAGTACGATCACGCGGTCAAACGCGGCGCGAAGATCTACGCCGAGCTGGTTGGTTTCGGCATGAGTTCCGATGCGCACCACATCACCGCACCGAGCGCAGAAGGCCCGGCGCGTGGCGTGACCAATGCGTTGCGTGATGCCAGGATCAATCTGGATGAAGTCGATTATGTGAATGCACATGGCACGTCGACTCCGCTGGGTGATGCCAACGAAACCCAGGCGCTCAAGATGGCGTTTGGCGATCACGCTGCCAAACTGGCTGTTAACTCGACTAAATCCATGACCGGCCACTTGTTGGGCGGCGCGGGTGGTGTTGAGGCTGTGTATTCGGTCCTGGCACTGCATCACCAGATTTCGCCACCGACCATCAACCTGTTCGATCAGGATTTTGAAGCCGGTTGCGATCTGGATTACGTGGCCAACACCGCACGCGAAATGAATATCCGCGTGGCTATTTCCAACTCGTTTGGTTTTGGTGGCACCAATGGCACGCTGGTATTCAAGCGCGTGTAATTGAGTGATCACTCCGAAGAAGGGCTGCGTTGATGCAGCCCTTTTTTCTTTTCAGCGACATCTCTGTGTAGCCCCGCGATGCCGTGGCGGGGTATTCCGTTGGGATGGCGTTCTGCCTGATAAAATGCCGTCATGACTTCTCCCGTATTCCATATCCGCCCTTTGTTGCAGCCGGTTGATCTGGCTCAGTGGCATGCCGCCGCGCCAGCCAGCTTTCCTATGTTGCTGCAATCAAGCGGCGCAACGGGTTGGGATGTCTTGCTGGCGTTACCGCAGACATCGCGTATGTACCGGCAGGCGGATGCTGCCCAGTTTCTGGATGATCTGGCGGCATTGCCATGCAATCTGCCGGACGTTGCCGCGCTGCCTTTTATCGGCGGCTGGGGCGTGTATGCGGCGTACGAATTGCTGCATCAGTTCGAACCAACCGTGCCCACGCGTGATACCGCCGATGTGCCCGTGGCTGCACTGTGGCGTTGTCCCGCCGCCGTCTTGCATCACCGCGACGAGCAACGATGGCTGTTGGTGGCCGAGTCGGTCGAACTGATCGATGAACTGGAACGGCAGATTGCCACTTTACCTGGCTACGCTACGAAGCCGGTTGCCGTGGCAAGCGTAGCCGAAGATGATCCGCAAGCGTTTCTGGATGGCGTGCTGGCCAGCAAGCGTTACGTATACGAAGGCGACGTGTTTCAGGTCAACTTGTCCCGCGCCTGGGATATCACGCTGGCCAGTGGCTCGGCCAGCGATGTCTACGCCCAATTGCGTCGCGCCAACCCGGCACCGTTTTCAGCGATTTGCCATCTGGGTGATTACGACATCATCAGTTCGTCGCCGGAACGGCTGGTCAAAGTACGCGAGCAGATTGTAGAAACCCGGCCCATTGCCGGTACCCATCCACGCTCAACCGATCCGCAAGAAGATGCGCGTCTGAAAGAACAACTGCTGGCGACTGTCAAAGAGCGGGCCGAACACATCATGCTGGTGGACCTGGAGCGCAACGATCTGGGGCGCATTGCCAAGCCAGGCACGGTGCAGGTCGATGAATTGATGGCTGTCGCCAGTTATGCCTACGTGCATCACATTGAATCCAACGTGCGTGGGGAATTACAAGATGGCGTGAATCCCGCGCAAGTGCTGCGGGCGTTGTTTCCCGGCGGCACCATCACCGGCTGCCCCAAAGTGCGCTGTATGCAGATTATTCGTGAGCTTGAACAGCGGCCACGTCACGCTTATACCGGTAGCCTCGGCTATATCAGCAATGATGGCAGCATGGATTTGAATATCCTGATCCGGACCTTTTTAATGCATGACGACAATCTGTATTTTCGGGCTGGCGCGGGTATCGTGGCGGATTCAGAGCCCGAGCGTGAGCTGCAGGAAACCCGCCATAAAGCGCGCGGCTTGTTGCGGGCGCTGGGGCTCGATCAATAACCCGCACTATTTCGGTAGTGGCACGTTTGCCACCCGAGCAATCAGCCAGCGAAACAACCGGGAGCCAGCATGACGATGAGACTGATTAACGGTGTCCCCGCCGAGCGGCTGAATGTGGCGGATCGGGCTTTTCAGTTTGGCGACGGCGTATTCAGAACGCTGTTTCTGAAAGATGGCGTAATTCCCTTTCTGGGGCGCCATCTGACAAAGCTGCGCGCCGATGCCCATGCGCTGGATATCCCCGCCCCGGATGACGAACTCTGGTTAGCGGATATTCGTGCCTGCGACGTGACTGAGGCGACTTTCAAGCTGATCCTCACTCGTGGCGAAACGCCGCGTGGTTATGCCTACCCCGCTGATTTGGCTCCCAATCGCCTGGTGCAATGTACTCCCCCACCAGTGCCAAGGCGCTTTGGTGAGTCTGGCGCCACGGTCCGGCTTTGCGAAACACCTGCAGGCTGGCAACCGCGCCTTGCCGGTATCAAGCATTTGAATCGGCTGGAGAATGTTCTTGCACGAGCCGAGTGGCAAGACCCGGACATTTTTGAGGGCTTGTTGCTGGATCGGGATGGTTGCGTGCTGGAAGGCACCATGACCAATCTGCTGATGCTCGAAGCAGGGCGACTGGTGACCCCATTGCTGGAGAGCGGTGGTGTGGCGGGGGTGATGCGTCAGGTCGCACTGGAGGCCGCGCAAGCGCTGGGCTGGTCCTCGGCGCAGGAACGGATTGCGCTGCCACGCTTGCTGGCGGCTGAGCGGGTCTGGCTGTGCAACAGTCTGATTGGTGTGGTGCCGGTGGGCACGCTGGAGCAAGCTAGATGGGAGGCGCACCCGGCGGATGAAGTCCTCACTCAGGCCATTGCGCAGATGGCCAGTCAGGAAAGTATCCCGCTGTGAAGGCCGGGCAACGCACCTTGGTCCGTTGCCTTTCTCTCTGCCCGCGTCATGGCCTGAAAGGGCTGTGATTGGGTATTCAAACGCGATATCCGTCTATCTTATTCAGCCCTGACCGACCGTAGCCTGCTCTATGAAAGAAGTCGGTGATCCGGGCTGCCGCGGCGTTTTCTGATTTCAAGCTAAATAATACTCGACCCGGAAAGTTGTCGATTTGTGCGAGGTTGAGGGATGCGCGTCGTTCTCGATCAGGAGGACGCGCGGCGGCTTGGACAGTCGCTGCGCCAGCATGGCTTGCCGGAGAGTCTGGATTTGTCCGGCGACGGAGATGGCTTGCTGGCAGTAGTGATCCTGGCCGAAGAAAAACGCGTCAGCGCAGCGGCTGAACGCTGGTTACGCCATCAACCCCTTCCCGATGCTTTTATTATTGGCTGCACTCGCGGCACCCGCTGTTATTGCCAGCCGCAAGACTGGTGGCCCGTCGCCATCTGTGATCTGGTCTCTGCTGACGACCAGGACACACTACTCACCGAACTGGCTTTACGCCTGGCGCGCCTGGCAGAAATGGAAGCCGTTCTGGCCTCGGACTGGCTGCACGAACGCGCCGTGGGCTGTTCTGCCATCTGGCGGCAAACGCTGCGCATGGTGGCAGAAGTGGGCCGCTTTGGTCACGGTGCCTGTCTGCTGCTGGGCGAAAGTGGCTGCGGCAAAGAACTGCTGGCACGGCTGGTGCACGATCTGGACCCGAAACGGCGGCGCGGACCGTTTGTAGTGGTGGATTGTACAACGCTCAGTCCGGAGCTATCGGGCAGCGAACTGTTTGGCCATGCCAAGGGCGCATTTACGCATGCGCTCACCGCGCGTGATGGTGCGGTGGCGTTGGCCGACGGGGGCACCTTGTTTCTGGATGAAGTCGGCGAGCTGGAGTTACCGCTGCAAGCGCGCTTGTTGCGGGTGATTCAGGAACACACCTACAAGCGGGTAGGTGAGGACAACTGGCGTCAATCCGATTTTCGGCTGACCTGCGCCACCAACCGCGATCTTGAGGCTGAAGTCGTCGCCGGACGATTTCGAGCCGATTTGTATTTCCGCATCACGCAATGGACTGTGCGCGCTCCCTGTCTGGCGGAACGTCGCGAAGACATCCCGCTATTGGTCCGGCACTTTCTGGCCGAAAGCGGTCAGGCCATCCCGCAGGTCATGCCCGAGGTCATGCAGCAACTGGTCCGCGCCGATTACCCTGGCAACGTGCGCGAATTGCGCAATGTGGTGCTGCGCATGGCGGATCGGCAGCAAGGTTTTCATGTATTGAGTACCGGCGGATTGCAGGGAATAGGCCTGGTTGCGGACATGGTGTTTGCTGGCACCAACGGCAGTTGGGAGCAGGCGCTGGCTGAGGCGGTGGAAGGGGCACTGGACGCAGGCTTGGGCTTGAAAGGCATTGGGCAACTGGCCGAGTCCGTAGCGGTTCAGGTGGCGGTACGCCGCGCCGGTTCAACCACCCGCGCTGCAGAATTGCTTGGGGTCACGCCACGTGCGCTGCAATTGCGACGACAAGGGCGTCAACCGGATAGCGGGTGATGAGAACGTAAGCGCCGCGCATCCGGAACGCCCGTAGTGGAGCGACCTGCGCGCCGTAACAAGCGCAGGGCATTGCCGCTGGTCATGCTGGCAAAGGCGGCGGAGGAAGGGCGCAAGGCACGAATCTTGGCTAGCTCCAGTCCTGGATGCAGCCACGGCCCATCTGATCCAAACAACAATTTGCCTGGCCCGGCACGGACAAAAGCTTCTTCCAGCAGGTCAAACCGGCGCACGCCAGCCGTGTCGGCAAACAAGTTCGGATGCCGCACGATCAGATCAATCACCCGGCGTTGCGCGGCCCAGTCATCGGCAAAGCTGCCTAAATGTGCAAAGACAAAGGCCACATCAGGATGGGTTTGTGCCAGCAAATCCAGCGGGCCAGTATCGCCACCCGGGTCATACAGCACCGGTAATTGCCAGCGGCGGGCGGCGTCGCAAATCTGCCGGTTGATGCGTGCGTCGTGCCGATGCACCTTGATGCCGCGCAAGCCCAGTTGGAGCACCGCTTCTTCGATCATGCGGTGCACACGTTCCCGGTCGCGCTGGCCGTGGATCATGGCAAAGCCAATCCAGCGCTGCGGTTCGGCGCGGACCAGCGCGGCAACGTCACGGTTGCCTTGCGCGTAGTCAGACTGGAATACCGGCAGCAGCACGGTGCGGCCTATGCCAGCTTCAGTCGCACGGCGGGCGTAATCGGCTAGCGGGGCGGTGGTATCCCACGGGCCGGTCATGCCATCGCCCTGGCCCGCATGGCAGTGAAAATCGATAATCATGCTGCTAACTCGAATTCGGCGCCCGGTAGCAAGAGGAGCTGGTTGCCTGGTGCTCTGGCCGAAGTCAACCCGCCCGGGAGCAAGTTACGAATCGTCAAACCGCCAGGACCAACTCTCAGTGTGCCTTGCAAACGATCATTCGACACCCGTGGGCCGAGTGCGCGTACCAGCGCGTGTTCAACTGCCGCCAAGTCTTGCGGGCGCTCGACGCTGGCCGACCAGGCACTTAATCCGCCATCGCGATGGCGTACAGCGCACCACAAATGCTGACGTAGCCGTTGCGGCAGGTTTTGCGACATGCCGACGTAAACGGGTAAGGAGCCCCGCATTAGCATGTAGATACCCGCGCCGCGCGAGCCATTCATGGCATCGGTCAGGCTGTTCCAGTATTGCCAGCGCAAAACGAGATTGGCCGATTTGGGGCTGGATTCAAACTCCAGTTCCAGTTGGCGGCTTTCATTCAACAAGCCTCTCATTACCTGCGGCACGATACTCAAACCAACCAATTCCAGCACGCCGCTGCTTTTCTGTTGTCGGGCCAGCAAACAAGCCCGGCAGCACGCGCCGGTGCTTTGATACTTGGCGGTGCCGACGCGCGGCTGGCTGCTGACGCGGCGCGCGCGGCTGATGATGAGCCGCAAATCCTGGATCAGCATTTGTGGCGGGGTTCCGGCGGGGTAGCTGCGCGCGTCGGCAATCAGCCGCAGCAAGCGCCGCATGCGCCACGGTGCAAGTTCCAGCGTTTCTCCATCGGCAGTTTTAAACATGCTGGCGGTCCTCCGTGAGGCGGGTTCTGGCCGGTTCTGCCGCGGGTTTGGGCAACTGCGGGGCCAGTGTAGCCATCGCCAATAACAAGGCATCGATATCGGCTTGGCGATGATTGGCGCGCAAGATCACCGCCAGCGCGTAACGTCCCTCGCGCTGCCGCAATAAGGCCGTGCGAAAACCACTGGCGCGCAAACCGGTATGCAAGGCTTGCGTACGTTCTGCGGTCGCCAGACACAAATGCTGCAAGGGGTGATTGCGGCGGGACGTTTGCAGATCAGGTAGCTTGCCACGGGCCAGCCGACGCAATCCGAGATGCAGATGTTGCAACAATTGCAATAGTTGCAGCCGCCGTCGCGCGCCGTCGCGCTGGTTGAGTGTCAGCGCGTTCAACCCGGCCCGCAATGCGGTTTCGCTGGCGCTGCTGCAATGGGTCTGGGTGGGGCCGTCACGTGCTACATCGCGGACCAGATTCAGCGGCCCGCACAAGGTGGCCAGGGGCGCACCAAATGCCTTGGCCCACGATGCCAGCAACAACACCGGTTGTGTCCGGCCAAGTGCGGCGTAGCGCAAGGCGCCGCCGCCGCCCTGGCCCCACGGCTGCGGTGCGGACGGGTGTTCGCCCATCAATCCAAGCATCTGGCTATGATCAACCACAATCAAACCTCCATACCGTTGCACCAGTTTCAGGTAACGCGCCAGCGGTACCGGTGCGCCTTCGCGTCGCGTTGCATCGGTGATCACGGCAGGCGGGCGTCCACCCCAACGTTGCTTGATCTGCAGTGTCAGATCGGCCAGATCACCATGGCGGAACCACGTCACCTGCACGCCCATGCCCATTACGCGCTCCAGCCCCCAACGCATGACCGGATACAGTGCCTCGTCGGCGATCAGCGCATGCGTGCGACCCAGACGATCAAACACATCAATGGCCAGATGCAGGGTGGAAGGCGCCACCATGCCGGCTTCGCATCCCTGCAACTCGGCGGCCTGCGCCGCCAGCAGGGTGGCCAGTGGCGCAGTCGCCAGCGAAGCCGGGGCACCGGTGGTTAGCGCCGGGTAAAACCCCAACTGCGTTGCTGGATGTTGCAGCCCCAGATACAGCGCCGTGGCAAAGTCGATCATGGCGCCCCCGTTATGCGACCTTCATTCCTTTGCGTTCACGCAAGCGGCGCAACAAGTGCATGCCAGGCACCTGTACGTCGACCGGTTCCGCGCTCACATCCACGCCGGTGACCGCACGATAGGAGTGGATGTAGGTCTGGATTTCCGGGCGGAAGAAAGTCGCCCAGTTGGCGGCGTTAACCGGGTCGTTGATGGAATTCCAGTCGCCCCAGCGGATCGACGACACAATCTGTTCACCCATGGTGGCCAGTTGCCAGAACTGGTAGGTATTGGTATCGCCCCAGCCTTGTAGTTTGCGCATGCTTTCCACCGAGTGCATCCACGGTTCCGGATAGGCCACCATCGCCCGTCGTGGCAGGAATTCGCGAAACTCTGGTCGTGCCAGCAACCACTGCTGCATCATCATCTCAACGCGTGAGGTGGTGGGCAGATCACGGAACTGGTTGTGCGCGCCTTCGGACAAGATCAGATGTACCTCGCGCAAGGCGTTCAGCAGCGGGAAGCCATCGGGCACAACCGTGGTGTCATCGGCTTGGCGGAAGAACGGCACGCACAGGTTCAGTAACGTGTGAAAAGCTTCGAGGAACTTGCTGCGGTTGTCCGCAGCTTGGGCTGGCGGCACTGCTTTGCCATACAATTTCAGGCCGTATTCATGGCAATACTCAGCGGCACGGCGTTCAATCGGCAAGCGATGTTGCTCGTCTTGCACCCAGCCCCAGATCAGATTATTCAGTGGCCGCAACGGGTCCAGTTCGAGTTGCGCCAACGGGTCGCGTGGACCGCCCGAAACATTCTGGAAGCGCCTTGAGACTGCGTTCATGGTCTGCACCAGCTGCAGCTCTTCCATCCAGTAGCTCCAGATCAGTTCAATAAGCGGCGGATGGGTGAGCTTGGCGGAGATGTTGTCATTCCAGTGACTCAACCACAGGCAACCCTCACCGCAAAAGCCTGGCTCGGTCATTCCAGTGGTTTTAAGCTGGATCTGCGTGGTGGCGACCGCTTGTGTGGTTGCTTCCAGCGCATCCTCAATGACCGCTGCGGCGTCCGAGCCCTGCAAGGCCATGGCCACGCGTTGCAGATATGGCAACGTGGGCGACATGCCTTTGCCAAAGTACTGCTGAGCCAAAGCGTTGGCACCGCCAGGAGTAGAGATATTCAAACCCAGGCGCTCATTGGCTAGAGCCACTGCGGCCGGATCGTCGGCCAGCAAGGTGGCAATGGTTTTGGCATCGGCGCCGCGCGGTGCAACGCCGCCCCACGTGATGACAAACGCTTCAGTTGCCACTTTCAGGGCGCGATAGGCATCGGTATCGGTAAATGGGAGAAAGCGGCGACGGCTCAATTGAGCGGCTTTGTGATAAAGCGGCGCTTTACGACTGCCGATGGCGTCTGGCGTAGTGCTGTCCGGCCCGTCCGGGAAGAACAGCAAGTCCAGTTGCCGGGCGTAGTTATCCCAGCTGAGCATGTCGGCATTGAGTTTGATCAACAGCCACAGTGCAACATCGCCGGTCAGCGGGCGGCTGGTCCGTTGCAGGCTGACCATGGACGGCGGCGTGTAATCGGTGATGTCAGCAGGCCCGGAACTGGCGGCCAGCGGATCAAGCGGGCTCAGAAAACTGCTCGGCCTTAGCGGTGCCCCGGAAGTGCCGCCAGTAGAGCCTGGACCGGTCACTGGCAATGCTCTGGCCGCCGCGATATCAGTAGTGGCCGCAGGCAGGGCCACGTTGCCGGTGAGCGTGACCTCATTCCCGGAAAACAAGGCATTGACCGCCGTGATCAGTTGAGGGGTGATTTCGGTTACGCCAATCAGCTTGCCCAGCTCAAAAGCGGTTTCCAGAATCTGCGTCGGATCACTGGTGATGTTCTTTTGCAGAATCTTCAGTGTGATTGACGCGCTGACCGTTTGCGCACCAGCCGGGTCCAGCAACACCGTCTGGTCTTTGGTATAGCTGGAGTACGCCAGAATGGTGCCGGTCAGACTGGATATCGGTACCGCCACTGTATAACTGTTGATGTCAATCTGATGGCTGTCCAGCAGCAGACCTGTAAGGGTTATGGTACTCATTGCCTTTCTCCTTCAGAGAATCATGCATAAGCGGCGAGAGGCGTCCGGATCGGGCGACGCTGGTTCAACACCACACTCAGTTGTGCGCTGCCTGCGGTCCACGGCAGGTATCCCGCCAGAGCCCAGCGCTGCAGCAACGCGGCGATCACTTGCAACTCCTGGTCTGCTGGCAACAAACCGCTGTAGCGCGCCTGGCCCAATACGGCGAAAGCCAGCGTCGGGGTATCGGCCAGAAATTGTTGCGGCCGGGATTTGACGCTTTGCCAGATGTGCAGCAGGTGTTGCGGATGCCGGTCAGGCAAGCGCAGTGCCGAGCCCAGACTGCGGCCCGCCAGCGCTGGCGGATGCAATGCCAGCAAGACCGCCACAAATTGCGGGATCGACTGGTCCAGCTGTTCAAATGCCTGGCGTTGGCTGGCGTTCATTTGCCAGCGCGGATACTGCAGCTCCCATACTTTTTCCAGTGCCGCCCATTGCGGATGCGGATACAGCGCCTTACCCATGGCCAGCGACAATTTCACGCGGATCCACGGTGCCGGATGCGGGTCGTCCAGGGTGATACGCAAGACAAAAGCCCGCGGCAGGCTGACCACACTCATCAAACCGCAGGTGGCGGCAATGCCCACTCGCGACACCGCCCACAAATCGGCCAGAATCTCGCCAATCCAGCGATCCCACGCTTGCCAGGCGACAGGCATCGCCTGCGCATGACCAAACCGCGCCGGGAGTGCCCGCTTGAAGGTATTGGCCAGCTCCAGCAAGGCCGAAGCCTGATGCCCTACTTCATGGAACAACGAAGCAGCAATGCCCGTTCCGACCATCCGTTCACGTGGCATCCGGATAACCGCCACCGGATTGTTGCCACCCCCCGGTAAGCGCGTGCGCGCTCGCCGGATTGCCCCACCATGCCCGCGCTCGACATAACAAATCACCGGCGGCGCCTTGATGGCCGCGCCCGGTTGGCGCAAGCCATCCTGGGCGGCCACGTCCAGACCGGACAACCAGATGCCCGTGCCATGCTGACTGCGTTGGGTAAGCACTTCGGCAAAGATTTCGAAGTGCGTTAACGCGGCCTGAAAATACAGCTTGAGCAAGGCATAACGGCGTTGTGCGGCGGCGACGTTCTGTGGTGTGGCGCTTAACTGGCGCAATTGCCGCAAGAAGCGGGCGATCCGCAAGCGCAACTGCCGTCTTGCCGCCTGCATATGCTGTTCAATGGCCGCCATGGCTTCGTCACTGACATTGGCCGCTGGCACCATTGGCATTTGCAAGGCGTAGGGCAGTTGCGCATCCAGACGTGCCCGAATGCCGAGCACTTCCTGTTCAAGCAACCGCAAGGCTTGGGTGCATGGATTCATCGCGAAGGGCCTTGCGTTGGTCAGTACACCGGTCGCTGCGGCGCCAGAATCAGGATGATCGCCCGCCCGTTGCGTGAGCGGCGCCAGACGCCGGATTGGGGAATGCCCGCCCCGCGTGGCAACGCGCTACCGCAAGAAGGGCAGCCCGCACTGGCTGGCGCCGGATAACCCCCGCTCACTGCCGGCGCGGCATAGCCCGATCCGGAATACCCAGGGCTGGAGTAGCTCTGGCCGGTATAACCCGGCCCGGCATAGCCTGGCCCGGCATAGCCTGGCCCGGCGTAACCTGGGCTTCCTGCGCCAGCGGATTGGGCGTAACGACGTTGCCCGCCACCGTAATAACGGGGATAACCCGGGCGTGTAGCCGCATTGGCAATAGCGGCCCCGAAGATCGGCAATCCAGCCTGCCGCGCTGCGGCAACACCTTGGCGAGCAATCACCCGCATGGCAGGTAACAAACCTGGTGCGACTTGGCGCGCTGCGCGCAAAAAGGCAACGCGTGCAGCTTTAGCCGGGGGCACATGCGGCGGAATGGTGGTCAGATGCCGTGCTGCGTGCTGGCCAATCTTCACCAGTCGCCGGGCCACTTCAAACTCACGGTCTTCGTTGCTCAGGCCCTCCAGTTCAAGCCCCAGCGCACCGCCCGCCATGCTGGCCAGCTTGCCGCCTATCATGCCGCCTGCGCCCGGGATAATCATGTTGCCCAACGCGCTGCCCACGATCGGCAGGGCAGATTTGGCGGCAGATTTCAAAATTCCGCCCAGCGCTTTACCGGCGCCTGATTTGGCAAAATTGCTGGCTGCCCGACCCACCGACTTGATCAAACTGCCCAGGAATTGTTCCATTTCCTGTTCGCTGTTAACGGAGAGCAATTCTGCGGCCAGTTCCATCTCCTGCATTTCGCCTGAGACTTCGCTTTCGAATTCGTTCTCGAATTCGTTTTCACCTTCGCCCTCGTTCTCAAACTCACCCTCGAACTCGCCCTCAAATTCATTGGCAAACTCGCCTTCCAGTTCCTGACCGAATTCGCCGGACAGTTCGGGGGAAAGCTCCTGTTCAAACTCGTTGTAACCAGGGCCCCAACCGCCAGGCCTGGAGGTTCCGATATCGTGCATTTGCCGCTCCTTTCATGCTGAGGTTGGCGAGAACCAGGGTCTCGCATGCCTCTAGCAACGCAGGATTCGTGCCAATACCAAAAAAATCATAAGACTTTGAAAAACAAAAGAATTTTTTGTTTTGGTAATTTAAATCTTGCGAACATGGCTTCGCCTGACATAAAACTGTCTAAGGCTTGTGCGAAGTTTTCTTCGCATTGAAAGTGCCCCAGCAGATTCTTGCAAGTGGATGTATTCTCAGGGATGGGCATGGAGGCAACCGGATGAATATCATCAGGTTTTGCTTCTGCATCGGTATATGAGGGAGGCGCGCTGTGATTTCAGACCGCCATCCCGATCTGGTAACGAGGAGCGTGAAAATGATCGAATCGAGGAAAGGACATTGGCACCAGGCGGGCATCGCAATGGCTGCTGCCGGGTTGCTGGTGCTATCTGGCGCAAGCTTTGCCACGGAGCAATCACAGCAGCGCCAGGAAGGCAGAAACGCCAACCAGTCTGCCAAACACGATGCGCGCTCAAACAAGGTGGACTGCCGGCAAGCAAACGAGAAGAGCAACTCTGCTTGCCGCCAGGACAAACGCGACACCAAGCAGACTGGCCGCCAGGACAAACGCGATATCAAGTATTAACGCGGTGTGTCTGATGGATGTGGCGTGCCTGGGTAAAGGAACGCGCAGCGGCGGTTTTGCGTACGGGTAAGCGCAGTTACCCGGTGTGATAAAGCTGAAAGCAAGGCCGGATGGCTTGGCAGTTCACGCGCATAAACCGCGAAAACAAAAAAGCCCTGAATAGTTTCAGGGCCTTTTGTTGGTTCTTTGGCGGAGAGGGAGGGATTCGAACCCTCGGTAGGCTCGCACCTACGCCTGATTTCGAGTCAGGTACATTCGACCACTCTGCCACCTCTCCGCAAAGAAGGGCGGATTCTAGCCCGTTTTCTCTGGTCTGCCAAGTCTTCACGTTTGCGCTGAGGCAATAAAGTTGGCAGACTGCCGGTTCCTTAACGCTTAGGAGTCGCATGAAACGCTGGTTGATCTCATTGGCCGCAGTGGCACTCGTGGGTTGTGGAGGCATGAATGACAAAGCTTCCGATCAACATCTTGTGTCATGGAAAGATTCGAAAGAGCTGGTAGTTCTGGTCCAGAATGGCCCGACTTCCCTCTACATCGATGCCGAAGGCAACTACGCCGGTTTGGAATACGACCTGCTAACGAAATTTGCCCAATCCAATGGCCTGAAAATTCGCTTTGTAGTGGACAGCAGTTACGCGCGTCTACTGCAACGGCTCCAACACAACGAGGCGCATATCGCCGTTGGCTTGCATGCCGACGACTCGCACCCCGGTCTGGTGTTTGGACCCTCCTATCAATCGGTTTCACCCGTGCTGGTTTATCCGGCAGCCATGACCGAAGCAGCGGCCTGGCAAAAGCTGTACAACGGGGAAGCCACCATCAAGACCCTGCCGCAATATGTCCCGGCGCTGGACAAACTCAAAATCCAGCACCCATCTCTGACATGGCAGGTCGTTCAAGACCAGGACAACGAAAGCCTGATTCAAAGTGTGTCCGGCGGCGAGCTTGATTTCGCGCTGGTGGATTCGCACGCGGCTGATGTGGCGCAGAATTATTTTCCGCAGGTGGGCATGACTGACACCATCGGTACGCCGCAGCAACTGGCCTGGGCTTTGGGCAGCAATGACAAAGATTTGCAGGGCATGGTCCAGCATTTCTTTGGCCAGGTGCAGGCCGACGGTACTTTGCGTCAGCTGATGGATCGCTACTATGGTCACGTCAATCGTGTCGATCAGATGGATGCGCAGGCCTTCCTGGATAAACGCCAGGATGTTTTGCCGACCTTCAGCAAGTGGTTCCACGAAGCCGAGAAGAAAACCGGTCTGGACTGGCGCTTGGTTGCCGCCTTGTCTTATCAGGAATCGCATTGGGACCCATCTGCCGTTTCGCCATCTGGCGTGCGCGGCATCATGATGCTGACCACCGATACGGCACAGCGGCTGGGCGTGGATCGTCTTAATCCGTATCAGAGCATTCTGGGCGGTGCGCGTTATATCGCCACGCTGCGTGATGGCCTGGATCAAGGTGTCCCGGAACCGGATCGCACGTTCATGGCGCTGGCCGCGTACAACGTGGGCTTGGGCCATTTGCTTGATGCGCGTGAGCTGGCGCGCAAGATGAACAAGAACGCCGATAGCTGGGCGGATGTAAAAAGTATCCTGCCATTGCTGCGCCTGCCCAAGTACTTCAGCCAGACCAAGTACGGATTTGCCCGCGGCGGCGAGCCGGTGGTGTTTGTCGAGTCCCTGCGGACGTACTACGACGTGCTGGCGCGATTCGAGCCGCCCATGAGCGCCTCGCAGCCGGTGTTGTCCAGCGAGATTGAAGTGCGCAACCCGCACAACTTGCCGCTGGCCATCAACAGTGCGCTGCGCCCCGCGCCAGCCGCACCGGTTTCCGCGTCTGCCGTGGCAGCCAAAGCGCAGCCCTTGCACCTGGCAATGCTTCACTAGTGATTCCGGGCGCAGTTCGCGCCTGTTCACGTTGTTCCTCATGTTCTCGCCACCGGCCTGCCAGCGTGCAGCGCCGGGATTTTGGCGAGGCAGCCTCACAGCCGGTACAATGGCGCTCTTATTGCACACCGCAACAGAGAGCCTATCGTGACCGTTCGTACCCGTTTCGCCCCTAGCCCCACCGGTTTGCTGCATATCGGCGGCGTGCGCACCGCGCTGTTTTCCTGGGCGTTTGCCCGCAAGAACGCTGGCACCTTCGTGCTGCGTATTGAAGATACCGATCTGGAACGCTCCACTCCCGAATCGGTACAGGCGATCATGGACGGCATGCATTGGGTCGGTCTGGACTACGACGAAGGTCCGTTCTACCAGATGCAACGTATGGACCGGTACAAGGAAGTGATTCAGCAAATGCTGGCCGCCGGTACCGCGTACTACTGCTATTGCAGCAAAGAAGAACTCGAAGCCATGCGCGCCGAGCAAGAAGCGCGTGGCGAAAAGCCGCGGTATGACCGCCGGTGGCGTCCGGTACCTGGCAAAACCTTGCCGCCAGCCCCGGCTGATATTAAACCGGTGGTGCGCTTTCTGAACCCGATTGACGGCGTAGTGGCTTGGGACGACCAGGTGAAAGGCCGCATCGAGATCAGCAATACCGAAATGGATGACCTGATCATCGCCCGCCCGGATGGCACGCCCACCTACAATTTCTGCGTGGTGGTGGATGACTGGGACATGAAGATCACCCACGTGATTCGCGGGGATGACCACGTCAACAACACGCCACGGCAGATCAATATTTTCAAGGCTCTGGGTGCAACGCTGCCGTTGTTTGGCCATTTGCCGATGATCCATAACGATCAAGGCCAGAAGCTCTCCAAACGCCGTGACGCGGTGAGCGTGGTGGATTACGACAAAGCCGGTTTCCTGCCCGAAGCGCTGTTGAACTATCTGGCCCGCCTGGGCTGGGGCCACGGTGATGACGAGTTCTTCACCATGGAGCAATTTGTTGAATGGTTCGACCTGAAAGACGTCAGCCCTAGCCCGAGCCGTTTCGACCGGGAAAAGCTGCTGTGGCTGAACGCGCAGCATATCAAGGTGGCGGAACCCGCACGTCTGGCTGCGCGTGTGGCCGATTTCCTTAGCGACAAAGGCATTGATGCCAGCACTGGCCCGGCGCTGACTGACGTGTGCATGTTGCTGAAAGACCGCTCACAAACGTTGGTGGAAATGGCCGACCAGGCGGAGTACTTCTATCGCGCGCTGACCCCAACGACCGACATCGTTGAAAAACATCTGACACCGGATGACGAAGCGCGGCTGGGCTTCTTCGCTGAAAGCGCTGCCAAGCTGGAAACCTGGGATCAACCGACTCTGGGCCAGTTCATCAAAGACTTTGTCAAAGCCCAAGGCGTGAAGATGCCAATGGTGGGCATGCCTTTACGGGCCAAGGTGCTGGGCACCACGCATACGCCGTCGGTCGATGCCGTACTGGCACTGCTGGGGCGTGAAGAAGTACTCAAGCGGCTGGCGTCCTGATCGCCATGCGCTAACAAGCCCGGGGTAGCCGCAACTGGTTCATCCGGGCTTTTTCATTTCATGTGGTTTGCCCAAGATATCCAATGATGACTCTTGACCAACTTTCACTCGAACAGAAAATCGGCCAGTTGTTGATGGTGGGTTTTGATGGCCTGACACCCAATGCCCACATCGAACATCTGTTGCGCCAGCGCCAGGTGGGCGGCGTGATTCTGTTCCGGCGCAATGTCGATCAACCGCCGCAGATTGCCGCGTTAAACCGCGCTTTGCAGCAGATCAACGCTGAACGCAGTGATATCCCGCTGTTGATCGGTATTGATCAAGAAGGCGGCATGGTGGCGCGGATTGAAAATGGCGTGACGCCGTTGCCGTCGGCACTGGCTTTCCAGGCGGCTGGTTCGGTGGACGATTGCGAAACACTCACTCGTTACGCGAACGAAGAATTGCGGCAACTGGGCTTCACGGTCAACTTCGTCCCGGATGTCGATGTGAACAACAACCCGCGCAATCCGGTGATCGGCGTGCGCGCGTTTGGTGAAACGGTCGAGCAGGTCATCACGTACAGTCTGGCCGCCCTGCGTGGGGTGCAGGCGGCGGGGCTGGCGGCAACGGCCAAGCATTTCCCGGGACATGGCGATACCGATGTTGATTCGCATCTGGGCTTGCCACGCGTGCCGCATGACAGGGCGCGGCTGGACGCAGTGGAACTGGCACCGTTCAGGGCAGCTATCGCCGCCGGTGTGGATACGGTGATGACTTCGCACGTGGTGTTCCCGGCCTTTGAACCGGACCCCAATACGCCGGCAACGATGTCTCACGCGGTGCTGACGGGCCTGCTGCGTGAGGAACTGGGTTTTGAGGGCGTGGTATTTACCGATTGCCTGGAAATGGATGCCATTGCCAAAGGCCCAGGCACGGTGGCAGGGGCGGTGGCCGCATTCAAAGCCGGAGCCGATATCTTGCTGATCTCGCACACGCAAGCGCGGCAAGAGGGCTTTCTGGACGCATTGCTGGCCGCCGTTCAACAAGGCGAAATCAGCGAGAGCCGGATCGATCAGTCCGTTGCGCGCATCCTGGCGCTGAAGGCCGCGCGCGCGACGAACTGGCAGCAATTGCCGGTTGACCCGACTGCGCAACTCGCGCAACCGCAGGCACTGGCGCTGTCCCAGGACGTACATCGCCGGGCGGTGACTACAGTCGGCCAGTGCGCTGTGCTGAATCCGGCCCAGCCGGTATTGCTGATTACGCTGGAAGTGCACGAGCGCACGGAAATGGATGAAGTGGAGCCGCGCACTGATACTTTAGCTGCGCCACTGCTGGCAGCTGGGCTTACTGTACAGGAGGTTCGTCTGCCACTGGCGCCAGGTGCGGCGGATATCGCCAGCGTGGCGCAACTGGCGGCGCAGGCCGCACAGGTGGTCATGGTGAGCTACAACGCCATCTTGCAACCGGCCCAGCAGCAACTGCTGGCGCAATTTCCCGCGCACAAGCTGTGGCTGGTGGCCGGGCGCTTGCCGTATGACCTGGGGCTGCTGGACAACGCGCGCGGCAGGTTGACTGTCTTTGCCAATCGTCCGGCAGCACTGGCAGCGATTGCCGAGCGTCTGCTGAAGCCATAACGCGGCAGCGTGTAGAGGCAAGTCGTGGGCTGGCCTGGATGGCATTGGGTTGGTCATGACAAACGGGTATGTGGACAAACGCACTTCGGTTGCCTGAAGGTGGCAGCTATACTGCAACTTTTTTGCGGTTTGCGCGTTAGCTAGAAGGCAGGCGTTTTACCCATTTTTGCATCGGGCATTGGTCCGGTGTTCGCACAACGTTTTTTGGGAATCAGTATGAAACGAATTCTGGCGCTGTGTTTAAGCGCACTACTGGTCACGGCCACAGCCTTTGCTGAAGATGCACCGCTGCCGTTTGATGATCCGAACTCTGCCCCACCAGCGGGTCAAGTGCATCAGGCTGCCAAACCCGGCCACGCCACCAAGTCGACCGGTGCCAAGCAATCGGGCAAGCAGCAGGGCAAGTCGCACCATACGGGCAAGGCTAAATCCGGTAAGTCCACGGCCAAGAAGCCCGCTGGCAAACCAGCCAATAAAGCCACAGGCAAGTCGTCTGGCAAGGCGGGCACGACCCACACGTCCAAATCGCAGGGCAAGCACGCTGCCAAGCCGACCAAAGGCACTGCCGCAAAAAAACCGGCCACGTCCAGCAAGTCGACGTCCAGCAAGTCCAAATCGACCAAGCCTGCGGCATCGACCAAAACTGCGAAGCCAGCCAAGGCTCAGCACAAACAACACCAATAAGCTCGCCGCAAACTTTCGCGGGGCGAATCAACAAAAAGGCCGGAACATATCCGGCCTTTTTGTTTTGCTGCGGTGATCTGCGCGGGCGTCAGGCCTTGAACAGTTGTTCCAGCCAGAACACGCCAGCAACGGTTTTGCCATCGGTGATGCTGCCATCCAGAATCCCGCTGACCAGTTCTTCCCGCCGTTTGGTGACCAGTTCCAGAAACTCGCCTTCATCCAGTTGCGCATCTCCGGCGACCAGACCTTCGGCCAGGAAGATATGAATTTCTTCAGATGTATAACTGATGATCGGGTGGATCACGCCCAGCTTTTTCCAGTGCTTGGCGGTATAGCCGGTTTCTTCCAGTAATTCGCGCTTGCCGCAAGCTAACGGATCTTCGCCAGCATCCAGTTTGCCTGCCGGGAACTCCAGAAAAACGCGATTAAACGGATAACGGAACTGCCTTTCCATCAGCAAAGAGCCATCGTCCAGTACCGGAATCACCATCACCGCGCCGGGGTGTTTGATGAACTCGCGCGTGGCTTCGCTGCCATCGGGTAACCGCACGGTGTCGCGGGTGATATGCAGCAGCGCGCCGTCAAAGACGTTTTCGCTGGCAATACCGGTTTCGATCAGATGAGCATCGTCTTTCATTGGGGGTTTCCAGAAAGTGGCCGAAATTGCGCGCTAGCCTGTGAGTGTGACACCAGCGCGCATCCAACAAGTTTGAGTCGGCATTATGCCTGACTGACGCTGGAATGAATTCGGAGGCAGCCTGGGCTGCCTCCGACGGGGACCGCGTTGCGCCGGTGCGGGTTAGAGTTTGACTGGCTGCACGTTCCAGATTTCTTCGGCGTATTCGCGAATGGTGCGATCCGACGAAAACGGCCCCATGCCCGCGATATTCATCACCGCGCTGTGGGTCCAGGCGGCCTTGTTGCGATAGAGCGCGTCCACCTTGTCTTGCGCATCCACGTACGAGCGGTAATCGGCCAGCAACTGGTAGTGATCACCCCAGTTCACCAGTACATCAAAAATGGCGCGATAGCGTTCCGGGTCATCCGGGCTGAAGTGACCGGATGCCAGCAGGTTGAGCACCTCATGCAATTCGGCATCTTCATCGTAAAATTTGCGCGGGTTGTAGTGCTCTTTGCGCAAGGTTTCGACCTGGTCGGTGGTGTTGCCGAAGATAAAGATGTTCTCATCGCCGACATGCTCTTTGATCTCGACATTGGCGCCGTCCAGCGTGCCAATGGTGAGCGCGCCATTGAGGGCAAACTTCATATTGCCGGTGCCTGAAGCTTCGGTGCCTGCCAGGGAAATCTGCTCTGACAAATCCGCCGCCGGAATAATCAACTCCGCCAGACTCACCCCGTAGTTCGGGATAAACACCACTTTGAGTTTGTCGCCAATGACCGGGTCGTTATTGATTTTGCGGCCCACGTCGTTGATCAGTTTGATGATCAGCTTCGCCATCTTGTAGGCCGAAGCGGCTTTGCCGGCGAAGATCACCACACGCGGCACCCAGTCTTTTTCTGGATGCTTGATGATGCGGTTGTAACGGGTGATCACGTGCAGCACGTTAAGCAACTGGCGTTTGTATTCGTGGATGCGTTTGACCTGCACGTCAAACAAGGCGTGCGGATCAATCACCCCGCCCATCTTGCGGGCAATGTACTGGGTCAGCCGCTGTTTGTTGGCGAACTTGGCTTCGGCCACGGCGTCGATAAACGCCGGGAAGTCGATATGCTGTTTCAGTTCGGCTAGTTCATCCAGATTGCCGCGCCAGGTTTTGCCGATGTAATAATCAATAACGCCGGAAAGCGCCGGATTGGCCTGCGCCAGCCAGCGGCGCGGAGTAATGCCGTTGGTTTTATTGCAGAAGCGATCCGGGAACAGCGCCGCAAAATCGGCGAAGATCGATTGCACCATCAAGTCTGAGTGCAGCTGCGACACGCCGTTGATCTTGTGACTGGCGACCACAGCCAGCCAGGCCATGCGCACCCTGCGCTCGCCGGATTCATCAATCAGCGAGATGCGGCGGATCAGGTCGATATCATCTTTGTGGTGATCGCGCGTATCGTCCAGGAAGCGCTCATTGATCTCGAAAATGATCTTCATGTGTCGCGGCAGCACGCGATTCAGAATCTCGACCGGCCAGGTTTCCAGCGCTTCGGACATTAGCGTGTGGTTGGTGTAGCTGAACACTTTCTGGGTGATGGCCCAAGCCTCATCCCACTTGATGTCAAAGTCATCGATCAGCAGCCGCATCAGTTCTGGAATAGCCAGCACCGGATGCGTGTCGTTCAGATGGATCGAAGTTTTCTCGGCAAACTTGGCGAAGTTTTCATGCGTCTGCCGGTAGCGCCGAATGATGTCCTGCAAACTGGCCGAAGTGAAGAAATACTCCTGGCGCAGGCGCAGTTCCTTGCCGCTATAAGTCGAATCGTCCGGGTACAACACACGCGAGACGTTTTCAGAAAGATTCTTTTCTTCAACGGCGGCAAAGTAATCGCCCTCGTTGAACTTGGACAAGTTGATCTCGTTGGAGGAGCGTGCCGACCACAGCCGCAGCGTGTTGGTGGCGATGGTGTCGTAACCGGGAATGATCTGGTCATGGGCGACGGCAAACACGTCCTGCGTCTGCATCCAGCGCGTGCGTGAGCCTTCCATTTGCAAGTGGCCACCGAAGCGCACCAGATACTGCACTTCAAAACGCTCGAATTCCCATGGATAACCGTTGGCCAGCCAGTAGTCCGGCGATTCCACCTGGTTGCCGTCGATGATGCGCTGTTTGAACATACCGTAGTCGTAGCGGATGCCATAGCCATAGCCGGGCAAGCCCAGGGTGGCCATGGAATCCAGAAAACATGCCGCCAGCCGTCCCAGACCGCCATTGCCCAAGGCGGCATCGGGTTCGAGTTCAACCAGTTCGTTGTAATCCATGCCCAGTTCATCCAGCGCGCCGCGCACTTCGTCATACAGCCCGAGTGCCAGCAGGGCGTTGGTGAGCGCACGGCCGATCAGGAATTCCATGGAGAGGTAATACACGCGCTTCACGTCTTGCGAATACTGGGCGCGGGTGGTGCGCATCCAGCGTTCAATTAACCGGTCGCGCACCGCCAGAAATGAAGCGTTAAGCCAGTCTCTAGATTGCGCCGAAATCGGATCTTTACCGATGGCGAACACCAGTTTGTTGGCAATGGAGCGTTTGAGCGACGCTACGTCGGTGTTGGGGGAGTCGTGGACGAACGAAACCGTCATCGTGAATCTCCAGTCAGGCCGTCAGGCCAGTAGCTGTTCATAAAGATTGAAGTACGAGCGGGCCGAGTTTTCCCAGCCAAAATCTTGTGTCATGGCTACTTTGCGCACGGCTTTCCAGTCTTTGGGACGAGCCCAGAGTGCCAATGCGCGCCGCATGGCCTGACGCAAGCCATCTGCACTGAATTCTTCAAACACAAAGCCGGTGGATTTTTCATCCGCCATATCTTCCAGCGTAGTGTCCACAACCGTATCCGCCAGCCCGCCGACGCGACGTACCAACGGCAATGCACCATATTTGAGTCCATACAACTGGGTGAGCCCGCAAGGTTCAAAACGGCTTGGCACCAAAACCACATCTGCCGCCGCCATCAAACGGTGCGATTGCGCCTCGTCATACCCGATCTGCACCGTAACCTGCCCAGGCTCATGCAGCGCTGCCGTGTTAAAGGCGTGTTCCAGATGCTGGTCACCGCTTCCCAGCAAGGCAAACTGCGCCCCGGCGGCTACCAGTTCCGGAAGCAATTCCAGTACCAGGTGCAGGCCTTTTTGCTCGGTGAGGCGACTGACCACCACAAACAAAGGCGCGTCGGCATCGGATTGCAAAGAGGTTTGCTCTTGCAGCGCCAGTTTGTTGCGGGTTTTTTGTTGCGGTTTGTCCGCTGAATAGGTTGCCGGGATTAAGGCATCGGTCAGCGGGTCCCACACCGCGCTATCCACACCATTGAGAATGCCGGTTAACGCATCGCGCCGGTCGCGCAACAGGCCATCCAGCCCGCAGCCTTGTTCAGCTGTGGTGATCTCACGTGCATAAGTGGGGCTGACCGTGGTGATGTGGTCGGCGAAGTACAAGCCCGCTTTGAGAAATGAAATCTGCCCGTGAAACTCCAGCCCGTTCATATTGAAAAAACTGCCAGGCAAACGCAAACCATCAAACACCCACGCCGGGAAGACGCCCTGATAAGCCAGGTTGTGTACCGTGAACACCGATTTGGCCGGACGCCCACGTGCTGCCAGATAAGCGGGCAGCAAACCGGTGTGCCAGTCATGGCCATGCACCACCTGTGGGCGCCAGAACGGGTCCAGCCCGCTTGCCAGTTCGGCCCCAATCCAGGCCAGCAGGGCAAAGCGCAGGTGGTTGTCGTTATACGGTTCGAGATGCGGGTCCAGATAAGGGTTGCCGCTGCGGTCGTACAGACCTGGCGCGTCAATGACGTAGATTTCCAGATCGCTCTCGGCCACGCGCCCAAACAACACGCGTACCCGTCCGGCAAAGGTATCCAGCGTGCCGACTTCACCTTCTTCCACGAAGCCTGCGCGTATTGCCGGAAAGCCCGGCAACAACACACGGGTATCTACGCCCAGTTCTTTCAGCGCGGGTGGCAGTGCGCCAGTCACATCGGCCAGGCCGCCGGTTTTAAGCAACGGAAACAGTTCAGAACAAACGTGCAGCACTTGCATGTCAAATCTCTCCCTGCGTTACCTCAATGAGTAACGTATTGGGCGCTGTTCAGGTTGCAGGCTGATAACAGCGGGTGCCAAAACACGGCTGGCGTGTTGTGCTCAGATAGATCACAACTTGGCGAGCATGTCCCGGGTGATCAGCACCACGCCTTCTTCGCTGCGATGAAAGCGGCGGGTGTCTTCTTCGGCGTTCTCTCCGACCACCAGTCCGTCCGGAATCACGCAAGCGCGATCAATCACGCAGCGCCGCAGACGGCTGGAGCGACCGATAACCACGTCGGGCAGGATGACCGCCGAGTCGATTGTGCAGAACGAATGCACGCGCACGCTGGAAAACAACACCGAGTTGATCACCAGCGAACCGGACACAATGCAGCCGCCGGATACCAGCGAGTTCAAAGTCATGCCGTGGCTGCCATTGCGATCCTGCACAAACTTGGCTGGTGGCAGTTGTTCCTGGTGGCTCCAGATTGGCCAGGTACGGTCGTAGACGTCCAGTTCCGGCGTAACCGAGGCGAGGTCCAGGTTGGCTTTCCAGTACGCATCCACGGTACCGACGTCGCGCCAGTAAGGTTGGGATTCGGGGTCGGATGACACGCAAGACAATTCAAACGGATGGGCAAACGCTTTGCCTTCGCTCACCGCTTTGGGGATCAGGTCTTTGCCAAAGTCATGGCTGGATTTGTCATCGGCGATGTCTTCATCCAGCATTTTGTAGAGGTAATCGGCGTTGAAGATATACACGCCCATTGAGGCTAGTGAAGATTCTGGCTTGCCCGGAATCGGCGGCGGGTCTGCGGGTTTTTCGACAAAATCGATAATGCGGCGGTATTCATCCATGTGGATTACGCCAAAGGCCGAGGCGTCCACCCGTGGTACTTCAATACACGCCACCGTGCACTCGCCACCTTGCTCGACGTGATCGAGCAACATGCGTGAGTAATCCATTTTGTAGATGTGATCCCCGGCCAGGATCACCACGTATTCCGGGCGATAGCCGCGGATGATATCCATGTTCTGATACACCGCATCGGCCGTGCCGCGATACCAGTGTTCTTCGTCGATCCGCTGCTGCGCGGGCAGCAGATCAACAAACTCATTCATCTCGTTACGCAAAAACGACCAGCCGCGTTGCAGATGGCGCAGCAGACTGTGCGATTTGTATTGGGTGATGACGCCAATGCGTCGGATGCCCGAGTTCAGGCAATTGGATAGGGCAAAGTCGATGATGCGGAACTTGCCACCAAAATGGACGGCCGGTTTTGCTCGCTTATCCGTCAATGCCTTCAGCCGCGACCCGCGCCCACCTGCCAGAACCAGCGCTACCGATTTATTCGGTAGTTGTCGGGCCAGCGTGATTTTGTCCATGATCGGATACTGCATGGTTGTCTCCACGGTTTTCTGGTGAGCGCCCATTTGTCTGCCCTCTTTATATGGGTTAGAACCGTTCACAAATCTGTTTGGGCAGGCACCTGGCGGCTGACGTGTTGCAAAGTCAGGCCAGGTGTTGCCACCCTGACGGCTTTGGCGCGGGTACTAGTGGTTTCAGGTCACGACCGTGGGTTCCTTACGGCCAGTTAGTTCGGCAATGCGCGCCAGTTCACGAGATGCGGTGATGAGGTCGGCCAATGCCTCTTGCGGCGGCGTGGCGTGACGGGTGACGTCAGCCTCGTAGCTTTCAAGATAGACCCGTAGCGTGGCACCTTCCGTACCGGTGCCAGACAGGCGGTAAATGATGCGGCTGCCATCAGCAAAAATGATGCGCACGCCTTGTTTCTGGGACAGCGAACCGTCGACCGGATCGAGGTAGGCGAAGTCGTCCGCCAGTTGCACGGTGCGGTTGGCCAGTTGCGTACCGACCAGAGTGGTCAGCTTGCCGCGCAGATCACTCATCAGCGTATTGGCGGCGTCAGTGTCGATGCCTTCAAAGTCGTGGCGCGAGTAGAAGTGACGGCCATACTTGGCCCAGTGTTCTTCCACAATCTCGGCCACGCCCTTACCGGTGGCGGCCAGAATGTTCAGCCAGAACAACACGGCCCAGACGCCATCTTTTTCGCGGATATGGTTGGAACCGGTGCCGTAACTTTCTTCGCCGCACACAGTCGCTTTGCCCGCATCGAGCAAGTTGCCGAAAAACTTCCATCCGGTTGGGGTTTCATAAGCCGGAATCCCCAGCGCCTTGGCGACAACATCGGCCGCTTGCGAGGTCGGCATAGAGCGCGCAATGCCAGCCAGCCCGCTCTTGTAACCTGGCGCTACAGTGGCATGGGCGGCGATGATCGCCAAGCTGTCTGACGGCGTGACCACCAGCTTGCGCCCGACAATCATGTTGCGGTCAGCATCGCCATCCGAAGCAGCGCCGATATCGGGAGCGTCGGCTGCATCCAGATGTTCGATCAGATCGGTGGCGTAAACCGGGTTGGGGTCCGGGTGATGGCCGCCGAAGTCTTCCAGCGGAATACCGTTAACCACTGAGCCCTTGGGCGCACCCAACAAGCCTTCCAGAATCTCTATCGCGTAAGGACCGCCCACGGCAGACAAGGCGTCGTAACGGATACGATGGCCATTGGCCAGCCAGGTTTTGATAGCATTGAAATCAAACAATTGCTGCATCAGTTCAGCGTAATCGGCCACCGGGTCGATCACTTCAACGGTCATGCCATCCAGCGTGCCGCTGGCGATGGTATCGATGTCGTAATCCAGCGCATCGGAAATCAGATAGCGGGTGATGGTCTCGGTTTTGGCGAAAATGGCGTCGGTGACTTTCTCGGGTGCCGGGCCGCCGTTATCAATGTTGTACTTGATGCCAAAGTCGCCATCTGGCCCGCCGGGGTTATGCGAGGCCGACAAAATAATGCCGCCAGACAATTTGTGTTTGCGGATCACGCAACTGGTGCCGGGCGTAGATAGAATCCCGTCTTTACCGACCATGACTTTGGCCACGCCGTTGGCGGCGGCCATTTTCAGAATGGTCTGCACGGCGACTCGGTTGTGATAGCGGCCATCGCCGCCGAGCGCCAGGGTTTTGCCTTTGACATCACCCAGCGCGTCAAAGATGGCCTGGACAAAGTTTTCCAGGTAATGCCGTTGCTGGAACACGCCGACTTTCTTGCGTAGACCCGAGGTGCCCGGTTTCTGGCCGGTAAAAGGCTGGGTCTGGATAGTTTGGGTACTCATGATTTTTCAGTCCGTTGATGTTGGCGTATTTTTGTTTTGGGTCTGGATAGACAGGGCAGGGGCGTCGATAGGGCATTCGTCCGACAGCATGACCGTCACACTGCGCGGTGATGCGCGGTATTCATCCTGATGCAGACCTGATTCTCTGGCCTGCGCACTTGCAAGCTTTACTCGCCAGCAACCGGCTGGCAAGCGAAATTCCAGTTGGTGAGCCGAGCCGTTGATCAACACCAGGATGCCGCCGTTCAAGGCCAGCATCATGGCGCGGGCGGCGCTGTCATCCCAGTCATGCGATTTCAACAGCCCGCCCGACGGGTTGAGCCATTGCACATCGTATTCATCGGCTTCGGTGGACGGCGTCTCGCGCCACCATTGGCCATTAACCAGCGCCGGGCAGTTTTTGCGCAGGGCAATCAGCTCGGCCACAAAGTCGGTGAGGCCGGGGTCGGCACTGGACCAGTTCAACCAACTGGTGGCGTTGTCCTGGCAAAACGCATTGTTGTTGCCGCCCTGGGTTTGACCTAGTTCATCGCCAGCCAGCAGCATGGGCGTGCCTTGCGCCAGGAACAGCGTGGCAAGCAGCGCCCGGCGTGAGCGGTCGCGCAGCAGTTGCACGTCTTCGTCGTCAGTCGGGCCTTCTTCGCCGCAATTCCATGACAGATTATCGCTGTGACCATCGCGATTGTTCTCGCCATTGGCCTTGTTGTGCTTCTGGTTGTAACTGGTCAGATCGGCCAGCGTGAAGCCATCATGCGCGGTGATCAGGTTGATCGATGCCCACGGCTTGCGGCCCGGAATATGAAACAGATCGCTGGAGGCCGCCAGGCGTTGTGCCAACTGACCGCGATTGACCCCATCGTGTAGCCAGAAGCGGCGCAGCGTATCGCGATACTGGTCGTTCCATTCCGCCCAACCCGGTGGAAAGTGGCCAAGTTGATAGCCGCCTGAGCCCACGTCCCACGGTTCGGCAATCAATTTGACGCGGCTGAGAATCGGATCTTGCGCGATGGCGGCAAACGGCCCGGCTTGCGTGGTAAAGCTGCCACTGGCGCCACGGCCGATGATCGGGGCCAGATCAAACCGAAAGCCATCGATATGGCATTCGGTAACCCAATAACGCAGGCTGTCCATCATCAGTTGCAACATGCGCGGGTGGCTGAGCTTGAGAGTGTTGCCGCAACCGGTCCAGTTCTCGTAATTGCCATCGCCAGTCAGGTGGTAATAACTGGCGTTATCAATGCCGCGTTGCGACAGCGTGGGTCCAGCCGCATCCAGTTCAGCGGTGTGGTTGAACACCACATCCATGATCACTTCAAAACCCGCACGATGCAGCGCTTTGACCAGATCACGAAACTCGGAAAGCGGCGTACTGCCTTTGGCGCCGGACCAATAACGCGTTTCCAGTGCCATCAGCGCCAGCGGGTTGTAGCCCCAGTAATTGACCAGGTTCATGCGTTGCAAACGCGGTTCGTCGGCATGCAGCGTTACCGGTAGCAATTCAACCGTCGTCACGCCCAGCTTTTGCAAATGCGCAATCACGGCGGGGTGCGCAAAACCGGCGTAGGAACCACGCAACGCTTCAGGCACATCCGGGTGCAACATGGTCATGCCGCGGACGTGGGCTTCGTAAATCACGGTTTGTGACCATGGATGACGCGGGCCAGCGTCACCTTCCCAATCGTATGTTTCGGCCGTGACTCTCGCTTTGGGGGCGAGTTCAGCGCTGTCGGTCGGATCTGCCTGACCCGGGTTTTCCAGATCATCCCCCAGAAAGTTGGAGTGATCGTGGACATGCCCGACGACATCCTTGGCGTAGGGGTCGAGCAACAATTTATTGGGATTGAAACGATGTCCGTCACGCGGCGCATAAGGGCCGCTCACCCTATACCCGTAAAGCTGTCCCGGTTTGCCATTGGCCAGATAGCCATGCCAGATGCCGTTCTCGTTAGCGGGCAAGCTCAGCCTGGTTTCGGTGCCGGCGGCATCAAACAGACACAGTGTGACCGCCGTGGCGTTCTCCGAGAACAAGGCAAAGTTGATGCCCTCGCCATCGAAAAAGGCACCAAGCGGCCAGGCACGCCCTTCTTGCAGCGTCATGGTGCTACCCGCTTCAGATAGATGGTCGCCAGAGGTGGCAAGGTCAGCAGCAGCGATTGGGCAAAGCCGTTGCAAGCTTCATCAGTGGTGTATTGCGGCGGATTGCCGATGTCGCCGCCGCAGTAATATTGCGAATCGGTATTGAGGATTTCGGCGTACTGGCCGCTGTGTGGCACGCCCACCCGGTAGCCTTCGCGCGGGACCGGGGTGAAGTTACAGATCACCACGATTTCTTCACCGGCCACGTCATTGCGGCGGAAGAAGGCGTAGATCGAATTGGCCGCATCGTCGGCGCTGATCCAGCCAAACCCTTCCTCGGTGAAATCCTTCTGATACAGCGCACCTTCGCGGCGGTAAGTCTGGTTCAGATCGCGCACTAGCGTTTGCACGCCACGATGCCAATCGATTTCCAGCAAATGCCAATCCAGGCTGGTTTCGTGATTCCACTCTTGGCCCTGGGCGAACTCGCAGCCCATAAACAGCAGCTTCTTGCCCGGATGCGCCCACATAAAGGCGTAATACGCGCGCAGATTGGCAAATTTTTGCCAGGTATCGCCGGGCATGCGGGTCAGCAGTGAGCCTTTGCCATGGACCACTTCATCGTGCGACAGCGGTAGCACAAAGTTTTCGTGCCACGCGTACATCAATCCAAAACTCATCTTGTTGTGATGATGTTTGCGATGCACCGGGTCCAGCATCATGTACGACAGCGTGTCGTTCATCCAGCCCATATTCCACTTGAAGTGAAAGCCCAGCCCGCCATCGGCAGGCGGTCGGGTTACGGCCGGGAAGGCGGTAGATTCTTCGGCAATGGTGATCGCCTCCTGGCGCACCGTGCCGACGGTTTCGTTCATGCGTTTGAGAAAATCAATGGCTTCCAGGTTTTCCCGTCCGCCAAAGCGGTTGGGAATCCATTCACCTTCTTTGCGGCTGTAGTCGCGGTAGAGCATCGAGGCCACGGCATCCACCCGCAGGCCGTCAATGCCGTAACGCTCAACCCAGTACAACGCGTTGCCGATCAGGTAATTGCGGACCTCATTGCGCCCGTAGTTAAAGATGAGGGTGTTCCAGTCCTGATGAAAGCCTTCGCGCGGATCGGCGTGTTCGTACAGGTGAGTGCCGTCAAAGGTGGCCAGCCCCGCGGCGTCGGAGGGGAAGTGTCCAGGCACCCAATCCAGAATGATGCCTAAGCCGGCTTTGTGTGCGGTGTCGACAAAATGACGGAAGTCATCGGGCGAACCAAAACGTGAGGTCGGCGCATAGAGCCCTAGCGGTTGATAGCCCCAGGAGGCATCAAACGGATGCTCATTCACCGGCATCAACTCGATATGGGTAAAGCCCAGACCTTGCACATATGGCACCAGTTGATCGGCCAGTTCGCGGTAAGTGAGCCAACGCTGGCCTTCTTCGGGGATGCGTCGCCATGAACCAAGATGCACTTCGTAAACGCAAACCGGCGCGTTAAAGGCATTGGCCTGGCGGCGCTCAACACTCGGCTCCACCCACGCCGGCAAACGGCTAACGCGAGAGGCTGTGCCTGGCCGCAACTCCATCGACAAACCATACGGGTCGGACTTCAAAAACACATCGCCGTTGTGGTCGCGAATTTCGTATTTGTAGAGTTGGCCGATCTGCGCGCCGGGCATGAATAATTCCCAGACACCGCATTCAGGCCGATACCGCATGGGATTGCGGCGGCTATCCCAGAAATTGAAATCGCCGACCAGTGCTACGCGGCGGGCGTTGGGCGCCCACACAGCGAATGACACGCCACCGACGCCATCAATGGTGGTCGGATGCGTGCCCAGTTTTTCATAGGGGCGAGTGTGTGTCCCTTCTGCCAGCAGCCAGATGTCCATATCGCCCAGACTCGGGCCAAACCGATAAGCATCTTCCAGATCAAACTGGCCGTGCTCCCAGGTCACCAGCAAGCGGTAGGCAAAGCGGTTTTTGCGGCGCGGGATAACACCTTCAAAAAAACCGCGCTCATCGGTGCGTTCCAGCGTGGCCAGCTTGCGGGCGTTGATGTCTATAACGCTGACTTCAGTTGCATCCGGCTGAAAAGCGCGCACCACCAAGCCTTCGTCAGTTTCATGCAGACCAAGTATCGAGAATGGATCGGCGTGATCGCCAGTGAACAGGGCATCCCGGGCGGCGGTTGCTAGCTTATAAGGCATGACGCGATCTCTTGGTGGGCGTTTATAGGCAAACGGATTGATGTCACGTGCTATATACAACTGCGTTGCATGCTCATTCAGAACCAGGCCGACCCAGAACCGGGCCAACCGGCGTTGTACTGTCTCTGGCTCCACTACATTAAGTTAATTTATAGCTCAACGGTTACGCGGATGCTGTTCTGCAATATTGGCTTGCTAAGTTTTCAGCGAAATCTGACAAAAATTTGCGTTTCACCCTGACCAGATTAAGGGCGACACATGGCTAAACAAAGTAAGGCGTGGTGGCGCGGTGCAGTGATTTATCAGATATACCCACGCAGTTTTATGGACAGCAATGGTGACGGCGTGGGCGACCTGCCCGGTATTCGCCAGCACGTTCCATACCTGAAGCGTTTGAACGTCGATGCGGTGTGGATTTCGCCCTTTTTCAAATCGCCGATGAAGGACTTTGGCTACGACGTTGCCGATTACCGCGAGGTCGATCCGCTGTTTGGCACGCTGGCCGATTTTGATGCGCTGGTGGCGGATCTGCACAAAGCCGGTTTGCGGGTGATTATTGACCAGGTGCTGTCGCACAGCGCGGACGTGCATCCGTGGTTTGAAGAAAGCCGCCAAAGCCGTGATAACCCCAAGGCTGACTGGTATGTGTGGGCCGATGCCAAATCCGATGGCACGCCGCCTTCCAACTGGCTTTCGGTGTTCGGTGGTTCAGCATGGCAATGGGATGCACAACGGCGGCAGTACTACCTGCACAATTTTCTGGTCTCACAGCCAGACCTGAATTTTCATTGCGAAGACGTACAACAAGCGACTCTGGATAACATCGAGTTCTGGCTGAAACGCGGTGTGGATGGTTTTCGCTTTGATGCCTGCAATTACCACTTTCACGACCGCAAACTGCGCAGCAATCCGCCCGCCGCAGTGGTGGATGACATCACCGTCACTGCTGCTAATCCCTACGGCATGCAGCAGCACTTGTATGACAAAAGTCGCCCGCAAAATCTGAAGTTTCTCAAGCGTCTACGCAAGCTGCTGGACCAATATGGTGCAGCCAGTGTGGGCGAGGTGGGGGACGATGACTCATTAACGCGCATGGCTGAATACACATCGGGCGGCGACAAGCTCAATCAGGCCTACAGTTTCAATTTGCTGACCGAACATTATTCAGCCGAGTTCATTCGCGGCCAGGTGTTGGCGATGGAGCATCATCTGGCCAATTACGACAAGCCGGGCTGGGTGTGCTGGTCGGTGGGCAATCATGACGTGCCGCGGGTGCTTACTCGCTGGGGCCACAATGTGGCTGATCCACAATTTTCCAGAATGGTGCTGGCGCTGTTGACCACCTTGCGCGGCAGCAGTTGTATTTATCAGGGCGACGAGCTGGGCCTGCCCGAAGCCGATATTCCTTTTGATTTGCTGCAAGACCCGTATGGCAAAGCGTTCTGGCCGCAGTTCAAAGGCCGCGATGGCTGCCGCGCGCCCATGCCCTGGAAAAAGCATGCAGCCAACGCCGGGTTCACGGTGGGCACACCGTGGCTACCCATCCCCGAGGAACACAAAGCGCATGCCGCGACGGTGCAAGAACGGCCACTGGATTCGGTGCTCAATTTCACCCGGCATTTTCTGGCATGGCGCCGCCATTATCCGGCGCTGATCCGCGGGGACATCAAGTTCTACAAAGCGCCTGAGCCGGTACTGCTGTTTACCCGCAAACTGGATGACACCACCATCCTGGTAGCGCTGAATCTGGGCGACGCGGAAATGCGCGTGACGCTCCCTGGCACTTTGCACAATGTGATTCCCTTGTCCGGACATGGTTTGGGGCGCGGGTTGATCGACGATGGTGTGATCGATCCCGGGCGTTTGGCGGCTCTTTTGCTACGGTTCGGTAGTTCATTCACCCCAAAGCGGTGCGGCTCCGCGAGGGCTGGGTGAGCAATTCGTTGCATCTGACGGGATTGCAATTCAGGATTAGCGAATCCGCTAGCGCACCCGTTACCGCGAATACACAAACATGAAAATCGTTATTGCTCCCGATTCATACAAGGAAAGCCTGAGCGCGCTGGAAGTTGCCATCCAGATCGAAGCCGGATTTCGCGAAGTCTTTCCATCTGCGGATTACCTCAAGATGCCGATGGCGGATGGCGGCGAAGGCACAGTGCAAGCCATGGTTGAGGCCACGCAAGGCAGACGCGTTGAGGTGGCGGTGACTGGGCCGTCAGGTGAACCGGTGGCCGCGTTCTATGGCTTGACCGGTGATGGCCGTACCGCAGTGATCGAAATGGCTGCGGCCAGTGGTTTGGCATTGCTGACGCCAGCGCAACGCAATCCGCTGTTTACCACCAGTTATGGTACCGGCGAGTTGATTGGTGCCGCGCTGGACGCGGGTGCTCGCCATTTCATTCTCGGTATTGGCGGCAGTGCCACCAACGATGGTGGCGTGGGAATGGCCCAGGCGCTGGGCGCGCGTTTTATCACGGCCGAGGGCAAGGAACTCGGGCACGGTGGCGCTGCGCTGGCGCAACTGGCCAATATTGATCTGGCTGGACTTGATCCGCGCCTGGCGCAAAGTGCGATTGAAGTCGCTTGTGATGTCGATAATCCGCTCACCGGCCCGAACGGCGCTTCTGCGGTATTTGGCCCGCAAAAAGGCGCGACGCCAGAGATGGTGCGCCAGCTTGATGCCAATCTCGCGCACTACGCCGGGATCATTCAGCGCGACTTGGGCCTGGATGTGAATAACGTCGCCGGAGCTGGCGCTGCTGGTGGCATGGGCGCGGGTATGCTCGCGTTCTTGCAGGGTCGTTTGCGTGCGGGCGGTGATATCGTCGCCGAAGCTGTGGGGCTGGATGCGGCAATACGCAATGCCGATCTGGTCATCACGGGGGAAGGGCGCATGGACGGCCAGACCATTCATGGCAAAACGCCCATGGCCGTAGCGCTGGTGGCGCAACGCCACGGCGTGCCAGTGATTGGCATTGCCGGAAGTTTATCCGGCGATGTGGCCGTGGTTTACCAGCATGGTATCGACGCCGTATTCAGTGTATTGCACTCCGCCAGCACGCTAGACGAGGCACTAGTCCAGGCGGCGCAGAATGTGCGGCTAGCCGCGCGCAATGTGGCGGCGGCCATTAAAGTGGGCCAGATCATCGGGCGATGATTGGCACTGCCGATTGATCATTGGCCCGCTTCAAGCCACGGGCATCAGCGCCCGTAGGTGGCGGTGATGGTCGCGCTGCCGATGGCCTGCGCCTGAATGGCAGCGCTGACCCGCTCCGGACTGTCATCCGGTTTTACTGCCAGATTGGGCACTTTTAGCGCATAAACAGTGAAGTTGTAGTGATGCGGTTTGTCGCCCTGCGGCGGGCAAGCGCCGCCCCAATAGGCACTGCCGCCGCTGGAGTGGCTTTGCTGCGCGCCCGCGGGCAAACCCTTGCCGCCATAGCCACCAGCGTCAGCGACCAGATGGTTGGTGCTGGCAGGCAAATTGAAAAGCAGCCAATGCCACCAGCCATGCGCGCCCGGGGCATCCGGGTCGTGCACGATTATTGCAAAGCTTTGAGTGCCAGCAGGCGGGTTCTGCCAGACCAGATCAGGCGAAATATTCTGGCCACGGCAGCCATCGCCATAGGCCACTTGTTTTTGCGACAAGGTAGCGCCGTTGGTGACTTCTTTGCTGGTCAGTACAAAATCAGCGGCACTGCCGTAGCTTGCGGCTAGCGCCAGGATAGTGGCGGAGAGAAGTTGGATAAGTTGTTTCATGGGCTTCGTTCCTCGTTACTGTGTCGGTTGTCGTGTTGCGGTATGCATCCGCATCTCTCAAATCAAACGCAGTCTCAATTTACGAAAACATGGCGCGAAGGTATCGCCGCAATCGGTCAGATTCTCGCCTGTACCGGTCAAAATTCAACGTATCCGGTATCGGCCAAGCGTACTCGCGTGGAGGGATCAGGCGTTTTGCATGTCGGCTGTTGCCCGTTCTGCCGTGCCAGCCTTGGGTAAAAAGTCCGTCGGGGATTGCTCAAACGAGGCCCGCAAGGCCAACGGCGCCAGACCAAAGCGCAAACGAAAAGCCGCACCAAAGCGTGAGGGCGAGGAATAGCCGCACGCCTCGGCAACGCGCTGGATGGGCGTGTGCCCGTCCAGCACCATGCCCAGCGCACGCTCCATGCGCACATCGTTGAGTAATTCGCTGAACGACGTCCCTTCATCCCGCAAACGGCGACGTAGCGATGATTCACTCAGTGCCAGCTTGCGAGCAACGTCGTCGGCCCGCCAGTCAGCGGCGACGTTACTGTAAATTGCCCAGACCACGCGTTCGCGCCAGCGGCCAGGTTGCGCCATCAGCAACTCGCGGCCAACACCTTGCCGGGCCAGCGCCAGCCATAAGGCCTCCCAGCGCAACTCGACCAGCGCGTCAGACAGTTTGTCGTGATGCGGCAGCAGAATTTCGCCGACATAATCGGCCAGCGCCTTGCGGCAGTTTTCGTCAGGTTGAATCTGGGGGTCGCCATCGAGCCGGGCGGGCAGCACGCTGGCATAACGTTGGCGGAACCGTTGCAGCATGCTGGCATCGGCAGCGATCACCACTGCGGCGAAATAACCTTTGTCCGGATCGGGCACGTTGGTGAAGGTGATTTCGGTGCCCGCATTGACGGTAAACCAGTCGCCGGCGCGGCAGACATATTCATGCTGCCCGGTCTTGATGTGCTTCTCGCCCGCCAATACGGCAATCAGGCACGGCACAAAGTACGGCGTGCGCTGTACTTGCACACGTTGGTGAAAGCGAAACAGCGCGGCGCCGCCCACGAAAGTGCGTTCGGTCAGATGCGGCAGAGCCAGTAGCTGTGTCAGGAGAGTCTCATGCATGGTCGGCTCCGCCGGATAGGTCGGCGCATAGACTACCGCGTGTTTTTCGGTTTTTCCTGAATTTATTGTGAATGTCGCGAAATCAGCCGCCAGACGTTGTCTTTGGCCTACACCTTCGCGCAATAACGCACGGCGGCGCGAGGGCGTTATTGATTAGCGTAAAGCGGCGTTTGAAGTGTTTTTAAGTGGCGGATTTACCCGCAAAACACCCGTCATTCGGTCTGCTGATTGGCCGAAACAAAATCGTGAAGAAAAAATAATGCAACAATATCAACGGGTTGCGTGGGTGTGTGCGGCTGGTCTTACAAATAAAAGTCGAGTAAAATAGTCGGCTTTCTAACCTTCCCTGAAAGCCAGCTGCTTATGCTAGATCGCTTGCGTGAAGACATCCGGGCCATTCTTGACCGCGACCCCGCCGCTCGTTCGATTTGGGAGGTGGTGATCTGTTACCCGGGCTTTCAGGCGCAAACGTTGCATCGCATGGCACACGGCTTGTGGCTGCGTGATTGCAAATTGCTGGCACGCACGGTGTCCCATTTTGGTCGCTGGCTGACCGGCATCGAAATCCACCCCGGCGCGACCATTGGCCGCCGCGTGTTTATCGACCATGGCATGGGTACGGTGATTGGCGAAACCGCCGAGGTTGGCGACGATTGCACCTTGTACCAAGGCGTGACACTCGGCGGGACATCTTTGCATGAAGGCAAACGCCATCCCACGCTGGAACCCGGTGTGGTGGTCGGTGCCGGTGCCAAAGTACTGGGCGGATTTGTGGTCGGGCAGGGCGCCAAGATTGGCCCGAACGCAGTGGTGATCAAAGCGGTTCCGGCTGGCGCGACCATGGTGGCCAATCTGGCGCGCATGGTCGACAAAGAACGCGACAAAGCCCGTGCTGAACAAGCGCAGAAGATGGGTTTTTCTGCTTACGGCATTAGCGATGACATGAACGACCCCACGGCCAAGGCCATTCACGGTTTGCTGGATCATTCCGTCATCACCGACAAGCGCCTGGAAATGATTCTGGCCCGACTGGAACAGTTGGGTGTGGATTGCACCCAGGAACGGGCCGAGCAAGATTCGTTTGATCCCAATTACCTGAACCGGATTGTGGATTGAGTGTGCTGCTGCCGCCATTAGACCGCGAAAACCCGACTGAACTACCAGGGCTTTTACTTGACTAAAACTGTAGGGTATTTTACGATTCACCCTATTCGACCACCCAGGACAAAGCGATGCGACTGACGACCAAAGGCCGGTTTGCCGTTACGGCAATGCTCGACCTGTCCCTGCGCCAAGCCAAAGGGCCGGTGACCCTGGCTGGTATCAGCGAGCGCCAGCAGATTTCGCTTTCCTACCTGGAACAACTGTTTGGCAAGCTGCGCCGCCGTGAACTGGTGGAAAGCGTGCGTGGACCGGGCGGTGGTTACTGTCTGGCGCGTAGTGCGGACCAGATCACCGTGGCAGAGATCATCAAGGCCGTGGATGAGCCCATTGACGCTACCCAGTGTGGCGGCAAGGAAAACTGCCTGGAAGATCACCGCTGCATGACCCACGATTTGTGGGCCAGCCTGAACAAAACCATTTATGACTATTTGTCGTCGGTCACGCTGGCGCAACTGGTCGAGCAGCAGCACGAAAAGCTGCGTCGCAAAGAACAATGCCAATCCGCAGTTTTGCTGGATCAGCGTCATACAAAACCGGTGGAAGCGGCCAGTTTGCTGCCGGGCGCATAAGCCAGGAACAAAGATATTTAACAGGTGTGATGCCATGAATCGGCATCGGCCTGGCAGTAGAGTCAGACAAGCCAAGAAGTAGAACCAGCCAGAAACTCTTACAAGCACAGATTGAGTACGGAGTACCCGCAATGGACCGCAAGTTGCCGATTTACCTTGATTACTCTGCTACCACCCCGGTTGATCCGCGCGTGGCACAGAAAATGATTCCGTACCTGACCGAACATTTCGGCAACCCGGCATCGCGTTCGCACGCGTATGGCTGGGAAACGGAATCGGCCGTGGAAGAAGCGCGTGAGCAAGTTGCCGCGTTGCTGAACTGCGATGCCAAGGAAATCGTGTTTACGTCCGGCGCGACCGAGTCAGACAACCTGGCCATTAAGGGCGCGGCGCACTTCTACCAATCCAAAGGCAAGCACCTGATCACCGTGAAGACCGAGCACAAAGCCGTGCTTGATACCATGCGTGAGCTGGAGCGTGAAGGTTTCGAAGTTACCTATCTGGATGTGAAAGACGACGGTCTGCTGGATATGGACGTGCTTAAAGCCGCCATCCGCCCGGACACCATCCTGATCTCGGTAATGTACGTGAACAACGAAATCGGCGTGATTCAAGACGTTGATACCATTGGCGATCTGTGCCGCGAGAAAGGCATTATTTTCCATGTCGACGCTGCACAAGCCACCGGCAAAGTAGCGATCGATCTGCAAAAGAGCAAAATCGATCTGCTGGCCCTGTCGGCGCACAAGACTTACGGACCGAAAGGCATCGGCGCGCTGTTTATCCGCCGCAAGCCACGTGTTCGTCTGGAAGCACAAATGCACGGTGGCGGCCACGAACGTGGTTTCCGCTCCGGCACGCTGGCGACTCACCAGATCGTGGGCATGGGCGAAGCGTATCGTCTGGCACGCGAAGAAATGGGCACCGAACTGGAACGCACCCGCATGCTGCGTGATCGGCTGTGGGCGGGTTTGTCCGATATTGAAGAAACCCACTTGAACGGTGATCTGGAACAACGCGTTCCGCATAACCTGAACGTGAGCTTCAATTTTGTTGAAGGCGAATCGCTGATCATGGCGCTGAAAGAACTGGCCGTGTCGTCCGGTTCTGCCTGCACCTCGGCCAGTCTGGAGCCTTCTTATGTGCTGCGCGCACTCGGTCGTTCCGATGAGCTGGCGCATTCGTCGATCCGCTTCACTATCGGCCGTTTTACTACGGTTGAAGATATCGACTTTGCCATCAAATTGATTCATGAAAAGATCGGCAAGCTGCGTGAACTCTCCCCGCTGTGGGAAATGTTCAAAGACGGCATCGATATCAGCCAGGTGCAGTGGGCTGCGCACTAATTGTGTTTGCGCAGTAAGGCGCGAAGATTGATAGCGCCAAACCTGCACTTCGACTTGAACGGTTAAACAGCAGAATATTTTATGGCGATGAGCGAACGGGTTTGAGGTTTACGCCTCACCTTTGCGGCTCATCCCTCTCAGGAGAATCTCATGGCATATAGCGAAAAACTGATCGACCATTACGAAAACCCGCGCAACGTTGGCTCGTTTGAAAAGGGCGACGAAACCGTAGGCACCGGCATGGTCGGCGCACCGGCCTGTGGTGACGTGATGAAGCTGCAGATCAAGGTGGGCGCGGACGGCGTAATTGAAGACGCCAAGTTCAAAACCTACGGCTGTGGTTCGGCGATTGCCTCGTCCTCGCTCGTGACCGAGTGGGTCAAGGGCAAAACCCTGGACGAAGCACTGTCGATCAAGAACACCCATATTGCTGAAGAACTGGCACTGCCGCCGGTGAAAATCCACTGCTCCATCCTGGCGGAAGACGCCATCAAGGCTGCAGTGCTCGACTACAAGCAAAAGCACGACGCGTAAATTGCGAGTGAGCGGTAGGGTTTGCACGCTTTTGCGTGCGAACGCGGTCAAGCTGACGGTGCGCATGAATGCGCACCCTACGGAGTTCGGTGAATGTCTTTGACTTTGAGTGAACGCGCGGCAACGCATATTGCCGGTTACCTCGCCCGCCGTGGCAAGGGTGTGGGCGTGCGCCTGGCAGTGAAAACATCCGGCTGTTCGGGCATGGCCTACAAGCTGGAATTCGTCGATGCGCAAAGCGAAACCGACGTGGTCTACGAAAGCTTTGGCGTGAAGATTTTCACGGATGCCAAAAGCCTGCCATATATCGATGGCACAGAACTGGACTACGCCAAAGAAGGCCTGAACGAAGGCTTCAAGTTCAATAATCCGAACGTGAAGAACGAGTGCGGCTGCGGCGAAAGCTTCCACGTTTGAGCGACGCGACCAGAGCCTGATGCCGGCAGTGCCGCATCGGCGCGCTGGAATAGTCCGGTAGATAACTGCAACAAGAAACACGGTGTTGGGTTGTTTTCTTGTTAATCTTGGTACTTTCATAGCTTGCGGCCCGCGTCGTCCATGACTTTCGATTTCAATCAGACTCATTTCCAGCTATTCCAGTTGCCCGCGACCTTTGCTCTTGATGGCAAAGCGCTGGAGACGCAATATCGCGCCTTGCAAGCTACGTATCATCCTGACCGCTTTGCCAGTGCTGACGATGCGCAACGGCGTTTGTCGCTGCAGATCGCCACGCAAGTGAACGAAGCCTGGCAAACACTCAAGTCTCCCGTCGCCCGTGCCCGCTATTTGCTGCAATTGAATGGCGTAGATACCGAAGAAGAAACCAATACCGCCATGCCGATGGATTTTCTGATGAATCAGATGATCTGGCGTGAACATATTGCCGAAGGCAAAGCCTCGCAAAATGTGGAGCGGCTGGAAGAGCTGAACGGTGAATTGCGCCAGGAAATTCACGCGCTGGAAGATGAACTCGGCCGCCTGATCGATGACGAAGGTCGTTATGCGGATGCGGCGATGGCAGTGCGCAAACTGCGCTTTATGGAAAAGCTGGATCAGGAAATCGGTAACGCGATTGAGTCCGTGCTGTATTGATTTGGTCTGACTGGTTTTGGCCACGCCGCAGTGAATGATTAGCCAGCGAGACCATTTTTCTTTTCGGCCTGGAATTCGGGTGGATTGACCCGGCAGGCCCGAAACAAAAATGCACTCATTACCGGGTTTGTCGGCAACGATAACCCAACCGTTTACAGGCGCGCGAATCGCAAACGCGCGCCTTTTTGACTTTAGAGGACAGGACCAATGGCCCTGCTGCAAATCGCCGAACCTGGCATGTCTGCCGCCCCGCACCAGCATCGTCTGGCGGTCGGTATTGATCTGGGTACCACCAATTCGCTCGTCGCGACAGTTCGCAGCGGTAGTGCAGTCTGTTTGCCGGATGCTGAGGGCCGTGCCTTGCTGCCATCGGTGGTGAACTACGGCGCCGAAGGTGTCATCACGGTGGGTCATGCTGCGCAAGCGCGCCAGAACAAAGACCCATCCAACACCGTGGTTTCGGTCAAACGCTTTATGGGCCGCGGCTTGAAAGACATAGCCGATCTGGCTACGCCGTACCGTTTTGTCGACGAACCCGGCATGCTCAAGCTACAGACGGTGGCTGGGGTGAAAAGCCCGGTTGAGGTCTCTGCGGACATCCTGCGTGCCTTGAAAAACCGCGCTGAAGAAAGTCTCGGTGGCGAACTGGTTGGCGCGGTAATCACCGTTCCGGCGTATTTTGACGACGCCCAACGCCAGGCGACCAAAGACGCGGCGCGACTGGCCGGTTTGAACGTACTGCGTTTGCTGAACGAACCTACCGCCGCCGCGATCGCCTACGGTCTGGATAACGGCGCCGAAGGCACTTACGTGGTGTACGACCTGGGCGGTGGCACTTTTGATGTCTCCATCCTTGAGCTCACCCGTGGCGTGTTTGAAGTCAAAGCCACTTCGGGCGATTCGCAACTGGGTGGCGACGATTTTGACCATCGCATTCACTGCTGGGCCATGGAGCAAGCCGGTATCTCGCGCTTGAACGCACAGGACTCGCGTCTGCTGTTGACCCGTGCCCGCGAAGCCAAAGAGGCGTTGACTGACCACGACAGCACGCATCTCACCGCGTTGTTGTCTGATGGCGAAATGATCGACGTTGAGCTCACTGTGGCTCAACTGCATGAGATCACCGCGCATCTGGTGCAAAAGACACTTACGCCAGTCAAAAAAGCGTTGCGCGATGCCAAGCTCACCATTGCCGATATCAAAGGCGTAGTGCTGGTTGGAGGAGCCACCCGCATGCCGCAGGTACGCCGTGCCGTGGCCGATTTGTTTGGCAAAGCGCCGCTGACCAATCTGGACCCGGATAAAGTCGTGGCCTTGGGCGCAGCGATGCAGGCCGATGTGCTCGCTGGCAACAAGGGCGACGATGAATGGCTGCTGCTGGATGTGATTCCACTGTCGCTGGGTCTGGAAACCATGGGTGGTCTGACCGAGAAAGTCATTCCGCGTAACTCCACTATCCCGACTGCTCGCGCCCAGGAGTTCACCACCTTCAAAGACGGCCAGACCGCCATGGCGATCCATGTCTTGCAAGGCGAGCGTGAGTTGGTTGCGGATTGCCGCTCGCTGGCGCGCTTTGAACTGCGCGGCATTCCGCCGATGGTCGCTGGCGCAGCCCGCATTCGCGTGACCTTCCAGGTCGATGCAGACGGCTTGTTGTCCGTGTCGGCGCGTGAGTTGTCTACCGGGCTGGAGTCCAGCATTGCGGTGAAACCATCGTATGGCTTGAGTGACGATGAAATCGGCAAGATGCTGCTGGATTCGATGAAATTTGCGGCCGATGACATGACCGCCCGCAAACTGGCCGAAGCCAAGGTCGAAGCCACCAGCCTGTTGCAAGCCACCGAAGCCGCGCTGGCATCCGATGGCCATTTGCTCAATGCGCAAGAGCGCGTGGAAATCGACGCCGTACTGGCTCGCCTGGTGCAGCAACTGCAAGGCGACAATGCCGATACCATTCGCACCACCGCTGAAGAGCTCAACCAGGTGACGGGTGAGTTCGCTGGCCGCCGTATGGATGCAGCGGTCAAGCGCGGCCTGGCGGGTCAAAAAATTGGCGAACTCTGAGATTTAAAAGGACTGCACTGTGACTCAAATCGTCGTACTGCCTCATCCCTCGCTGTGCCCGGATGGTGCGGTCATTGAAGCCGAACCGGGTGTGTCGATCTGTGATGCCCTGCTGCAAAATGATATTGAAATCGAACATGCGTGCGAGAAATCGTGTGCATGCACGACCTGTCACGTGATCGTGCGCGAAGGCTTTAACAGCCTGGAACCCAGTGATGAACTGGAAGACGACTTGCTGGACAAAGCCTGGGGCCTGACTGCGCAATCGCGTTTGTCTTGCCAGGCGCTGGTTGAAGACACCGATCTGGTAGTGGAAATTCCGAAATACACCATCAACCACGCGCGGGAAAATCACTGATGACTGAAGCGATCTCTGCCAGCCAGCAACGGGTCGCCGATGTTCTCGCCCGGCATGATATCGCCGCGCGGATTGTGACCTTTGATGCATCAACCCGCACTGCTGCCGATGCTGCTCAGGCTATTGGCTGCGATGTCGCGCAAATTGCCAAATCCATCATTCTGAAAGCCAAACCCAGCCAGCGGCTGGTGTTGGTGGTCACCAGTGGCCGTAATCGCGTGTGCGAAAAAACCGTGGCGGAACTGGTGGGTGAAAAGGTTGGCCGCGCAGATGCCGATTTTGTGCGTGTGAAAACCGGTTTTGCCATTGGCGGTGTTGCGCCGGTAGCGCATATCGAAGAACCGATTACTTTGATCGACGAAGACCTGCTGACTTATGCAGAATTGTGGGCCGCCGCCGGTACGCCCAACAGCGTTTTCCGGCTCACCCCGACTGAACTTGTGGCACTCACCACCGGACGCGTTGCTCGCGTCAAAGAGGAGAACCCGGCATGAAATGGACAGATTCCCGCGATATCGCCATCGAACTGGCTGACCGCTTTCCCGAAATCGACCCGAAAACCATCCGCTTTACCGATCTGATGGAATGGGTGATGGCGCTCGACGACTTCAATGATGATCCCAAGCATTGTGGCGAGAAAATTCTTGAAGCCATTCAACTGGCCTGGATCGACGAAGTCTGACTCTGAATAGCTGGCGCGGATCGCTCCGGTTATGACCGGGCCACGCAGCCGACACATAAGCTAGAATCAGAGGCCACTTCGGCCCACTTACGGACCCATTCCCGACCATGCCTGCCGCGTCATCGACCCACGATACCAATTCCTCCCCAGTCAGCAGCGCGAGTTCGGTGGCCGGGTTGGTATTGCATGCGCGTTTTCAGTTGTTTGAAGCGCTGCAGGCCGAGCAACCGCAGGCGGACTTCTCACAACGCATCGCGGATATCGCGCAATTGCTACAGCAAGCCTGTACGCAAAACGAGGATGTGGCGCTGGCCGTGATCCTGCATGCACAAGAGGGCGGTTATGGTATTCGTCATGCCGTAGACACGGCGCTGGTTGTGGAGCTGGTGTGTCGGCGACTGGCCATGAACGTGCAGGATCGCCAGTCGGTGTTAAGCGCAACGCTGACCATGAATATCGGCATGATGGCGCTGCAGGAAACACTGTCCCGCCAGGCCGGACCGTTGACGCCGGAACAACGTACCTCAATGCATCAACATCCGCAGATAGGTCGCGATTTACTGCGCCGCTACGGTGTATCGGACCAACTGTGGCTCGATTGCGTGTTGCAGCATCACGAACTGCCCGATGGCAGTGGTTACCCGGCGCATTTACAGGGCGAGCAGATTTGCTTTGAAGCTCGCTTGATCGGGCTGGCCGACCGCTATTGCGCCATGTTGACCCAAGCAGCGTGGCGTAGCGGTAGCGTGGTGGACAGCGCGTTATTCCGCACCTTGCGCGGTCATGGCGGGGCCGATGCCAAGCTGGGCAGGTTGTTTGGCGACACGCTTGGTTTGTATCCGCCCGGTGCTGTTGTGCGTCTGGCCAATGGCGAGGTGGGCGTGGTGAAGCGTTCGTCTAACGAAGTGGCACCCTTGATTGCGGCATTGTTTGACCCGGCGGATCAAGCCTTGCCCGAGCCCATTGAACGCGATAGTGGTGATGCGCAATATGCCGTCGCCGATATGCTCGAACCGGCCGTATTGATTGGCCGCACCCGCTTTGAACAGGTCTGGGGTCCGGCCGCAGCGGGGCTTTGACGTCTTTTTTACTATTCAGGATCAATTCCAGAATCAACGATCAGGATTGGAAACATGCAATTTAGCGAAGTGCTGGCAACCTTGCCGAGCGTAGATCATTTGGGTGCATTGGAGTTGCTGGAGGGTGAGGCCGTTGCGGCCCGCCTGGAAAACCGGCCTGGTCAGGCTGGCAGCGTGCGCGTTTACCATGCGCTGTATCAGGAGTTTGGCGCGATTGATACTGTTGCGGCAGATAAAGGCCTGCGCTTGTATGCCGAGCACACTGAAGATGCGCTCAAGCATCCGGGCAAGCATCCGAACATTGATCGGCTATTGATGTTGGCCGAGGGTGGTCAGCCGCTCTCGGTGCGGCTTGTTGCCGCCGTCTGAGTTAATACACGGATTAAGATATCCGGGTAGCCAATAAAAAAGGCCAGCATTGCTGGCCTTTTTTATTGGTGAGCAATGCAGGCCTGCGCGGGCCGCTTACTCTTCTTCTTCACCTTCCGGCTCATTCATCAGTAGCGAGCCTTGCACCATTTCGCGGGTGAGATGCGGTGAGAACAGTTCAATGAACTCAAACGCATAACCACGTAGATACGCATCGCGGCGCACGCCAATTCGCGTGGTCGATGGCTCGAACAAATGACCGGCATCGATGGCGACCAGGCCGCGATCCCGTTCTGGCTCAAACGCCATGGTGGCCAGAATGCCGACACCCAGACCGAGGCTGACGTAGGTTTTGATTACGTCAGAGTCGATGGCAGTCAGCACCACGTTGGGAGTCAAGCCCCGGCTTTCAAAGGCGCGGTTGATCAATGAGCGGCCAGTAAAGGCAAAGTCATATGTCACCAGCGGGTAGGCGGCGACGTCTTCAAGCCCAATTTTGCGATCCAGCGCGGCGAGCGGGTGGCCTTCGGGTACCACGATGGAGCGATTCCATTCGTAGCATGGCAACATGGCCAGCTCCGGATAGTGATCGATGCCTTCGGTAGCAATGGCCAGATCGGCTTCACCCTCAACCACCATTTCACTAATCTGGGTCGGGCTGCCCTGTTTGATGGACAGCCGGACTTTGGGGTAGCGCGACAGAAACGCCTTGATGGTTTTGGGTAGCGCGTAACGGGCTTGCGTGTGCGTGGTGGCGATGGTGAGACTGCCGCCTTCGACATTCACAAACTCTTCGCCGATGCGCTTGAGGTTCTGCGCCTGCATCAAAATGCGTTCAGCAATATGCAGAATCTCGCGGCCAGGCGCGGTGACGTCGACGACGCGTTTACCGTTACGGATAAATATCTGTACGCCCAGTTCGTCTTCCAGCAAGCGGATCTGCTTGGAAATCCCCGGTTGCGATGTATGCAGCTTTTCTGCCGCTTCGGAGACGTTCAGCCCTTGCTTGGAGACTTCGACCAGGTACCGCAATTGCTGTAATTTCATGGCTTTCCCAATAAATAACCACGCATTCTAAAATCTTAACATAACAGTCTATAGCATTATAAACCGAATGATATCATCGCCAGTTCTGAGGGAACGGCCAGCCCGTGCACCCCTCTCTGACGAGGTTGCGTAATGGGTGTTGGGTTTGTTGTTTCTGGCTTGATTGTGGGATTTATCGTGGGTGTCACCGGGGTCGGTGGCGGTTCTCTAATGACGCCCATCCTGTTGTTTTTTGGTATCAGCCCGGCCACCGCGGTCGGCACCGACTTGCTGTACGCTTCTATCACCAAGGCCGGCGGCGTCTGGGTGCACCACAAGCATCGCAATATTGACTGGAAGGTCACGGGCTTGCTGGCGGCGGGTAGTGTGCCGGCATCGATGCTGACTTTATGGGCGCTGCATAGCCTGAAAGCAGATACGGCGGCCATCAATGGTCTGATCAAACATACGCTGGGCATTGCGCTGCTGCTGACCGCCGCAGCGATTCTGACCAAACCGCTGATCCAGAAGCTGTCTGCCAACCCGGCTGGTTTTCTGAAAGTGGATTCGGGCCAGCATCTGGCCGCTACGGTGACCACCGGCGTGGTGTTGGGTGTAATCGTTACGTTGTCATCGATTGGCGCCGGTGCTTTGGGCACTGTGGCGCTGTTTTTACTCTATCCGTTGATTCCCACTTCCCGACTGGTCGGGACCGAAATCGCCCACGCGGTGCCGCTGACCATGATCGCCGGACTGGGGCATGCCGGCTTGGGTAATCTGGATTGGTCGGTGCTGAGCTTTTTGCTGATGGGGTCATTGCCGGGGATTTATATCGGCAGTCACCTTTCCGGCCGTCTGCCTGACCGCTTTTTGCGACCACTGCTGGCCTTGATGTTGGCGCTGGTCGGCAGCAAGTTAGTGTTTTGAGGCTGGCTTGTGCCCACTGGCTAAATTGCCGTTGTTGAAATATTTCCGGAGTGTCTGATGGATCTCGAGAGCAAGATTGCCGATACGCTGGCCCTGCTTAACCGTATTGCAGCGGAGTTTTCTCCCGCCGTGTTTGCTAATTCATTTGGCGCCGAAGACATGGTGCTGACTGATTTGATTGCCCGCCATAACGTCGGCATTGCCTCGTTCAGTCTGGATACTGGTCGCCTGCCTGCAGAAACCTACGAGCTGATGCAAACCGTGCGCGAACGTTATCCGGATCATCCGGTGCAGGTGTTTTTCCCGGACGCGGTGGCGATTGAAGCATTTGTGAACGGCAATGGCATCAATGCCTTTTACGACTCGGTGGAGATGCGTAAAGGCTGCTGTCACATTCGCAAAATCGAACCGTTGCAACGCGCGCTGACCGGTAAAAAGGCTTGGGTAACCGGCCTGCGTCGCGAACAATCTCCTACCCGTACCGACTTGGGTAATCAGGAATATGACGCTGGCAACGGACTGGAAAAATTCAATCCGCTGATTGAATGGACCGAAAAAGACGTCTGGGCTTATATCAAAGCCAATAACGTGCCGTATAACGCTTTGCACGATAAGCATTATCCATCGATTGGCTGCGCGCCCTGTACGCGGGCCATCGCCGTGGGTGAAGACGTGCGTGCTGGCCGTTGGTGGTGGGAAAACCCGGAAAACAAGGAATGCGGTCTGCATGTAAAGGGCGGCGAAACCAGTGCGGTTTCGTTTGTCAGTAGCTTGCCTGGTGTTGCTAATCGTTGATTGAGAGCAACGCCTTACCAAGAGTCGTTGCCTAATTCTTACAATGCCGCCATCATCAGGGCGGCATTGTCGTTTTTGGCAATGGCAACTGAACACCACATGCCAGGCATGGGTGAAAATAAACGGCACCGCAACACGATTGCAGTGTCAGTACAGATGGAAAGGAATCGAATCATGGGTGGTCTTCAATACCTCATCGGCGTGGATGGTGGTGGCACTGGCACGCGTATCTGTATCTCGGGTCTGGACGGCGTAGAGCTGGTGCGGGCTGAAGCGGGGGCTTCTGCTCTGCAACAAGGCATCGATAAAGCATGGGCCAACATCCTGCAGGCCGTCCGCGACGGCTTTTCTGCCATCGGCGTCAATAGTCCGGATTTCTCGCTATGCGCCGTAGGTCTGGGAATGTCAGGTGTGCATAACCGCACCTGGGCAGCCGAGTTTGAAGCCAGCAACCCCGGCTTTGCCAAGATCATCGTGGAAACTGACGGTTTCTCTACCTTGCTGGGTGCGCACAATGGCGCACATGGCGCTGTCATCGCAGTGGGCACAGGCTCCATTGGTGAAGGCTGGTTGCCTGACGGCCAGCGCGTGGAAGTGGGCGGGTGGGGCTTTCCGACATCCGACGAAGGTTCGGGTGCGTATCTGGGCCTGAAAGCCATCAACCATATCCAGCGCCTGTTTGATGGTCGGCAGCCAATGACTGACTTCGGCCGAGCCTTGCTGGCTGAAGTGGGCGATACCAAAGAAAAGATTTTCGACTGGATGGGTAAGATGAAACAGGGCGAATGCGCCTCGTTGTCGCCCATCGTGGTTCAGTACGGCGAGAAAGATGCCGTCGCTCGCGGCTTTTTGCTGGATGCTGGCCGCGAAATCAAGATTATTGGCGCCGCATTGCGGACAACCGCACCAGACCTGCCGATCGCATTGTGCGGTGGTGGTTTGTCTGAAGCAATGCGTCCGTATATTCCAGCCGCCTTTCTCGCCACCACCTCGCGTCCACAGAAGGACTCGTGTGCCGGGGCGTTGATCCTGATCCACAAAGCGGTAAGCGCTTGAGTGTTTCTGCTGCAGCACATCCTTTATTCGGGTGTGCTGCCTGAACGACTTTTGCTGCATCGTTGGGAGACGATGCACCGCCAATAAGGGGAGTGCAGGATATGGATCAACAGCAAAAGCTGTTGTTTCTCAAGCCGGAAGCAGACAGCGCCACGCCGCTTTATCTGCAACTCAGCCACAAGCTGGCTGCCGCGATACACGCCGGGTTCTGGAAGGCTGAAGACCCGTTGCCGTCCGAGCGCACTTTTTGTGAGGTGCTGGGCTTGTCGCGGGTGACTGCGCGTAAAGCGCTGGATCTGTTGTACGAACAAGGCATGATCGTGCGCCGCCAGGGCGCTGGCACGTTTATCACTCCCAAGCTGGAACAACCGCTGTCGCGACTGACCAACTTGTCGGAAATGCTCAAGCAGCGTGGTTTTGTGCCGGGGAGTCGTTGGCTCAAGCGCGAAGTGGCTCCGGCTACCGCTGAAGAGTTGATGCGGCTTAACCTGGCGCCGAATGCGCGCGTCTCACGTTTGCTGCGGGTGCGTACTGCCAACGACGTGGTGATGGCGGTTGAAGAAACTGCGTTGCCGCATCATCTGGTGGCCGATCCGCTCAAGATTGGCGATTCGCTTTATGAATATATGCAGAACGCCAAGCTTAGTGTTGTAAGGGCGATACAGAATATCGCTGCGGTAAATGCCAATGCCCGGCTTGCTGGCCTGGCGGATATTCCGGAAGGGCAGGCGATGTTGCACCTGGTGCGGGTGGGTTATCTGGAAAACGGCCTGCCAGTTGAATTGACGCACTCCTGGTTTCGCAGCGATTACTACGACTTTGTGGTGGAATTGCATCGCTAAATCCAGTGTTTTTGCGCCTTTTGGCCGCATTTTTAAAAATCACGTGTGTAGTCATTTTCTTTGTGTGCTTGTATCTGACTACATGCGAGAAACGGTTCGGCCAGCTTGCCACGCAGTTTGTCGGCAGCCGATCCCATCAGGTGAATTGTGGAAGTAATTCACCGTATTGATAAATTGTTGTAATCTGCCAAAGCCTCGAAGAAAGAGGTGGGCATGGTCTGGCAGCGAAGCCGGCCTGGAACCAGAAATAACCCGACAATGAGCGGGTGTGCATAGAGGATGGGGAAGTGCAGTGGTCAAGATAGTCCGCTCACTACCCGGGAAACGAACAGATACAAGGTATTTCGGTCGGTGCAACCACGTTGCGCCTGGTCTTGTGCAGCCGCAATTTGCGCTGTCGCAGGATTGCCGTCGTAATCCAGGTTTTCAGTTCAGATTCCTTTCGCTATTTCTGTGTTTCTGTAAGTGCTTCGCCGCATGATGGAGTCGCTGTAGCTGCGCCGTATTGCAGCAAGTGACGACACCGGTTTAACCGGCGTGCATGACACTTACTCGAATAGAAGATGGGGAATCACGATGAAGTTCAGGAAGGTCGTTCTGGCGCTTGCCGCCGCCTCTTGTGCTGTAGCTTCGCTGCATGCCACCGCCGCCGACAAAGTCAAAGTCGAATTCTGGTCCAATAGCCTGTCGCCCAAGTTCGACGCCGTCATGAAAGACCTGACCGCGAAATTCAACGCTGCCAATCCTGATATCGAAGCAGTTTGGTCCGATGTAGATTGGGATGCCTTCCAGCCGCGCTTTGTTGCTGCGCTTGCTGCAGGTAACGCACCTGATCTGGTGAATCTCCCAGTGCCTTGGGCGGCCGAATATGCCCAGAAAGGCCTGCTGTTGCCCCTGGATAGCAAAATCGGCGGTTTCAAAAAGGTTTACACCGACGCGGCCATCAAGGACGTGACCTACGGCGGCAAAATCTACGGCCTGCCTTGGTACAACTCGGTTTCCATCATTGCCTACAACAAGGCGTTGTTCGACAAAGCGGGCCTGAAAGCTGCGCCCAAGTCACTCGACGAATTGTTTGCCTACTCCAAACAGCTTAAAGACAAGACCGGCGTGTCTGGTTTTGCTCCCAAGCTGCAAGAATTCTCCAGCTGGTTCATGTACGAAGGTCTGCCGGTTATCCAGAATGGCAAAGCGGTTTTCAATAGCCCGGAACACGTGAAGTTTGTTGAGCGTTTTGCCCAGGCGTACAAAGACGGTTCTATTCCAAAAGACGTGTTCAAGATGGAATTCGAACAGGAAATCGCCGCTTATGATTCTGGCAAGATTGCGATGATGACCACTTCGCCGCAAGCGCTCAAACGCACCCAGACTGATGCCAAGCCGATCTACGCGCAGACCGTGACCACATCGTTCCCGCTCTCTAACGGTAAAACCCCGTTTGGTGGCTACCTGTTCTTCTGGTCGGTGCCCAAGGGTTCCAAGCACGCTGATGCGGCTATCAAACTGGGTCAATTCCTGACCAACGATGCCAATCAGCTGGCGTTCTCCAAAGCTACCGAGACCACCTTCCCTTCGACCCGCAATGCGGTGGGTGATGCGTACTTCCAGAGCGGTGCCAATTCGACCGATCCTATTGAACATGGCCGCGCAGTCGCTGCGCTGGCGATTCGCGATACCCGGACGCTGACCGTAACCGGTTTGCCGGATGAAGCATCGATGAACAAAAAGCTGCAGGATGAACTGCAAGAAGCCATCGCGGGGCGCAAGCCGGTGAAGCAGGCGCTGGACGAAACTGTTGCCTTCTGGAACAGCAAGCTGGGTGCCAAATAGGCAGCAATTGTTGTAGGTGTATTACGCAATTGACATATTGCGTGGTCGCAAAATTTGTCGCGGGGATATCTGATACACTCCCGCGGCGTGCAGAAATCCGCATGATCTGATGGGCACACGTCGGATCAAGTGTGGTGTACCGCAAGGAAAAAATTCCTGGCGTATTTGTCGATAACTCCAAGAGGAAGACAAGATGAAGCTCAAGAAGATGTTGGCCGTAGGCGCTGTAGTTTTCGGTTTTGCTGCTGTTTACGCACAAGCTGATACCGAACTCGAATTCTGGACAATGAACCTGGCTCCTAAATTCAATGACTACTTCAACAAGTCAGTTGCTGACTTCAACAAAGCCAACCCAGGCCTGACCGCCAAGTGGGTTGACATGAACTGGGACCAGATCCAGCCGAAGCTGATCGCTTCCATCGCTGCTGGCAACCCGCCTGCACTGGTGAACTTCAATGTGCCTTGGGTGCATGACTTTGCCGCACAAGGCAACATCCTGCCGCTGGACCAATACCTGGGCGCAGCCAAGAACACTTACTCCGTTGGCGCGATCAAAGACGTGACCGTAAACGGCAAAGTGTACGCATTCCCTTGGTACAACTCTGTTTCGATCATCGCCTACAACAAGGACATCCTGGCTAAGGCTGGTGTGAAAGCTGCTCCGAAAAACTTTGACGAATTCGTTAAAGACGGTCAGCAAATCACTGCCAAGACTGGCGTTCCTGCATACGCACCGAAGCTGGGCAACTTCGTAGGTTGGTTCTACTACGCTGGCCTGCCAGTTGTTGAAAACGGCAAGGCCGTGTTCAACAGCCCGAAGCACATCGCTTTCGTTCAGAAATTTGCTGATCTGTACAAAGCCGGTGTAATGCCTAAGGACGTGTTCAAGGTTGAATTCGAGCAAGAAATCGCTGCGTACAACTCTGGCAAGATCGCCATGATGACTACCGCGCCTCAAGCTCTGAAGCGTACCGAAACTGATGCCAAGGCTGTTTACGCCAAGACTGGCGTTGCCAAGTTCCCGGTTGATGCCGGCAAAATGGCATTCGGCGCGTGGCTGATGGACTTCGTGATTCCGAAGGGCACCAAGGATCCTGCTGCAGCTGCCAAGCTGGGCGTGTTCCTGACCAACGACGAATCGCAAGTTGCATTCTCCAAGGCAACCGAAACCACCTTCCCATCGACCAAGAAGGGCAATCTGGATCCGTACTTCCAGGCTGGTGCCAAGAGCGCCGATGCAGTTGAACAAGGTCGTGCTGTTGCAGCTCAGTCCATGGACAACGCTCGCACTCTGACCATTCCGCCAGGCGTACTGCCAGACGAAGCAGCTATGAACAAGAAGCTGCAAGACGAGATCCAGGACGCAGTGGAAGGCCGCAAGCCAGTTAAGGCTGCGCTGGACGAAGCTGTTGCTGCCTGGAACGAAAAGCTGAAGAAATAAGCTGTTGCAGTAGCTGAAGTTCCTGAGCGGATCCGCTGGCAACGGCGGTTCCGCTCAGTCCTTTACATAAAAAAATAAAGATACAGTCGAGTTGCGTCGTGAAGACTTCAAACAGTTACACCGCGATAGCCTATTTGTTCCTGGCGCCAGCCCTGATCCTGATGGGTCTGTTGACGTTCTGGCCAGTTGGCTATAACACCTACCTCGCATTCCAGGACTACAGCATTGCCGACGGCACCGCCACCTGGAATAATTTCGCAAACTTCAAATACATTGCCAACGAACCGCTGTTCTGGAACGCGCTGAAAAACTCGGCGTTGTACCTGCTGATCGTTCCGGTGATACAGCTGGCCGCGCTGGTTGTCGCCAAAATGGTCAACAACAAGTTGCCTGGCATGACGCTGTTCCGCGCGCTGTTCTACATCCCGGTCATTACCTCGATCTCGATTGCCGGTGTGGTGTGGGCCAACGTCTACAAGTACGACGGTGTGCTGACCTGGTTGCTGCAGTCGCTGGGCCTGATTCATGATCAGGTGAACTGGCTGGGCGAACCTTCCATTGCCTTGTACATGCTGATGATCTTTACCTTCTGGAAAGGTATCGGTTACTACATGGTGTTGTATCTTGCCGGTCTGCAAGCGATCCCTTCGGAAGTTGAAGAAGCCGCTATTCTGGACGGCGCCAATGCCTTCCAGCGTTTCTGGAAGATCACTGTTCCCATGGTCAAGCCGACCATTCTGCTCTGTACGCTCCTCAGTACCATTGCCGCTATCAAGGTGTATCTGGAAGTGATCGTACTGACCAAGGGTCAGGCTGATACCTACACCGCGTTGTATTACGTTTACGACCAGGCATTCCGGAACTACAACTTTGGCCGCGCAGCTGCTGCCGGTGTGGTTGTGACGTTCTTCTGCATGCTGCTCGCCGTGATTCAATTCCGCTTCTTCGGCGACAAGAAATAAGGCATAGGGAGATTACAAATGGCGCTTGGCAAAACGTCGCGGACGGTGATTGGTCGTGGTATGCATTACTTCGGCTTGCTCCTGTTCGCCATCTTTACCGCATTCCCCTTTATCTGGGCCCTCTCTGCGGGCCTGTCTGAAGATTCTTCCAATATCTGGTTGTTCCCGCGCGCCTTCTGGCCGACGGACCCGGGCTTTGGCTGGTTCATCCGCGTGTTTCACGACATGCCCTTCATGACCTATCTGGGCAACTCCGCCATCATGACCTTTTGGGCCGTGGTGGGTGTGACCGTTGTTTCGGTGATGGCGGGTTATCCGTTGGCACGGCTGAAGTTTGCCGGTCGCAATCTGATTTTTGTGGCAATTATCGCCACAATGATGCTGCCGTCTGAAGTCGCGCTGGTGCCTAACTTCATTACCATGAAGAATCTGGGTCTGCTCAATACCTGGACCGGAGCGGTGCTGCCCAACATTGCGGGTGCTTTCGGTATTTTCCTGATGCGCCAGGCATTTGAAGCTGTGCCACAGGATTTGATCGACGCTGCGCGGGTTGACGGTGCTACAGAGCTGCAGATCATGTGGCGAATCATGGTGCCGGTATGCGCACCGTCCATTGCTGCCCTGGCCATCTTTACTTTGGTCAACGAATGGAACGATTATCTGTGGCCATCGATCGTATTGAACTCGCGTGAGAAGCTGCCATTGGCGGTGGGTGTGTTTAACGACCTGACCGGGCCGTTTGCAACCTCTACCAGCCTGGTGATGGCGGCTATCGTGATGACGATCATCCCGGTACTGATTTTCTTCGCCTTCACTCAGCGTTATTTCGTCAGTGGTCTGGACGGCGCAGTGAAGTAAGCGGCCGAACATTTCGGTTTTGCAGCACATACAGAATGACAAGTTTTCAAGGAATCGAATAAATGGCTTCGGTTACGCTCAAGGGCATCAAAAAAACATACGGTAAGGACGTCGCAGTTATCAAGGGCGTCGACCTCGAAATCAAGAATGGCGAGTTTGTGGTGTTCGTTGGCCCATCGGGCTGCGGCAAATCCACTCTGCTGCGCATGATTGCCGGTCTGGAAGATATCAGCGAAGGCGACTTGCTGATTGGCGAGACGATGGCCAACGATATCCACGCTTCCAAGCGCGGTATTGCGATGGTGTTCCAGTCTTACGCCCTGTACCCGCACATGAGCGTGTATGACAACATGGCGTTCTCGCTCAAACTGGCGGGCAACCCCAAGGAAGACGTTGATCGCCGCGTGCAACGCGCCGCCAATATACTGCAGATCACCCATTTGCTGGAACGCAAGCCTAAAGCTCTGTCGGGCGGTCAGCGTCAGCGTGTAGCTATCGGTCGCGCCATCGTGCGTGAGCCAGAAGTATTCTTGTTCGACGAACCACTGTCGAACCTGGACGCCGCCCTGCGTTTGAATATGCGCGTTGAGTTGTCCAAGCTGCACAACGATCTGAAGACCACCATGATCTACGTGACGCACGATCAGGTGGAAGCCATGACTCTGGCTGACCGTATCGTCGTGCTGAACGCCGGTATCATCCAGCAAGTCGGCAGCCCGCTGGACCTATACGAAAACCCGTCCAACCTGTTCGTGGCCGGCTTCTTGGGTTCGCCCAAGATGAACCTGCTCGAAGCGCAACTGGTGGGTGTCGAAAGCGGCGCTGCAGTACTGCGCCTGCCCAAGGGCATTACCGTGCGTGCAGCAGTTGACGCAGGTTCCTCCAAGATCGGCGAAAAAATGACTCTGGGCGTTCGCCCGGAGCATGTGCAACTGGTGCTGGAAGGCGAAGAAGGCGTACCAGCCCGCATCGATCTGGTCGAACACTTGGGCGATACCGTGCTGACCTATGTTGAAGTACCAGGCGTGAATGAAATCCTGTGCGTGAAGTTGCCAGGCAATCATCCGGAACTCAAGCGCGGTGAATCTGTGCGTCTCGTGTTCCCGGAAAAAGAAACACTGGTATTTGATGCACAAGGCCTGGCGCTCAAGCGTACGGTTTGATTGCGAAAGTAGCTTTAGCACTCACAAAAAACCCGCCACTTCGGCGGGTTTTTTATTTTCCACACATGTTGAAGAAATTCAGCATTTATTAGAAACACATAAAAAAACGCCGCATCTGCGGCGTTTTTCAAAGGTGATGGATATCTCCTCCAATCAACCCACGCGAACAGCCACGTAATCCTTCAGCGCCTGCACGTCTGCATCCATTACATCGAAGCGCTGGGGCAGCTTTTCCAGGTTAGCCACTTCTGCGGGCATGACTGGCTTGGTGCCAAGCGCTTCTTCCATGGTCGCTTCAAATTTGGCGGGCAGGGCGGTTTCCATGATAACCAGCTTCACGCCTGCTTCACGGTGCGCTTTGGCGGCGTGGTAGCCATCGGCGGTGTGTGGATCAACCTGTACGCCATATTTGTCGAAGACTTCGCGGATATTGGCGATACGGTCGGCATGAGAGCTTTTCTCGGAACGGAAACCATATTCATCGCGCAGGCGGGCAAAGTCGGCGGGCGAGAGGTCAAAGCCGTGTTCTTTTTCTACGGTGTGCCACAGCGCAGACAACTTGGCGCCATCGCGGCCAATCAGATCGAATACAAAGCGTTCCAGGTTGGAAGCCTTGGTGATATCCATCGACGGGCTGGATGTCTCGTAAGTCTTGTCCAGACCGCGCGGGTGATAACCGCCGGTTTTGAAGAACTCGTCCAGCACGTCATTCTCGTTGGTAGCGACGACCAGATGGCGAATTGGCAGGCCCATCTGGCGCGCAATATGTGCGGCGCAGATGTTGCCGAAGTTACCAGAAGGCACACAGAAATCGACCGGCTCGCCAACTTCGCCAGCCACGGCAAAGTAGCCCTTGAAGTAGTACACCGCTTGCGAAACCACGCGGCCCCAGTTGATCGAGTTCACGGCACCGATCTTGTGTTTGGCCTTGAACGCGGCGTCGTTGTTCACGGCTTTGACCATGTCCTGGCAAGCGTCGAACATTGATTTGACCGAGATATTGAAGATGTTTTCGTCTTGCAGCGAGAACATCTGCGCGCGCTGGAACGGGCTCATCTTGCCGAATGGCGACAACATGAACACCCGCACGCCTTTCTTGCCGCGCATGGCGTATTCGGCGGCGCTACCGGTGTCGCCGCTGGTGGCGCCAACAATGTTGATTTCTTCGCCGGCGCGGGTCAGTACGTATTCAAACAGATTGCCCAGCAACTGCATCGCCATGTCTTTGAAGGCGAGCGTTGGGCCGTTGGACAACTGCTGGATGAAGAGGTCGTCTTCCAGGCGGGTTACGGGGGTGATCTCATCTGTACCAAAAGCCTCTTTGGTATAGGTCTTGGCGATCAACGCTTTCAGGTCAGCCGCCGGAATGTCATCGACAAAACGGCTGATGATGGCAAAGGCCAGATCCGGATAGCTCAGGTTCGACAGCGCTTTGAGGTCGTCAATGGACAACTGCGGATATTGATCCGGTACAACCAGCCCGCCGTCCGGCGCCAGGCCGCCCAGCAGGATTTCAGAAAAGTGTTTGGGCGACATGCCGCCACGGGTGGAGATGTATTGCATGATCAGGACCTGTCTCAGGGAGCGATTAGCTCGTAATGTTCCACCGTCGGGAACGGGTCGTAGAAGTGGTGCAACAGCGCTTTCCACTGTTGGTATTGGGGCGAGCCGCGAAAGCCTTCGGTATGGGCTTGCAGCGTGTCCCAGCGCACCAGCAAGGCGTAATGGTTGGGGCGTTCAAGGCAGCGTTGCAGTTCGTGGCTGATATAGCCGGGCATGCTGGCGATGATGCTTTGGGCTTGCTTGAACGCCGCTTCAAAAGCGCCGGTTTCACCGCCTTTGACGTTCAGATTGGCTATTTCCAGGATCATCGCAGGGGCCGCCCGTTTATTGCGCAGGTTGGTCGATCAAGGTATCGATCATCTCACCCATGCAGCTAAACCCGGCCGCTGCCGCTTTGCCCTTGAGTACGCGATCCAGATCAGCGTCACTCAGGGCGGGTTCTTTACCGGCAATCAGACCATTGATGCGGGTGTCACGCATCAGCCGCTTGCCGACGCAGCCGCAAAACGCGTCTTTATCCAGTTGCACGTTCAGCTTGGCCAAAGTATCAGCGGCAGACTGCGGCAAGTCGTGCCGTTTGCACTGGCTGACTACCGCGCCGCGCATAACCGAGATATTGGTGGCGCGCACGCCGGCGTTGTCGGCCAGCGTGCCGGCACTGGCACCCAGCACCAGCAACGCGGCCAGCCACGTTGTGTTTGCCCGATGCCGGCGCAGATCAGCCATTCAAATGTTCCAGTCGCAGTTTCACCACTTTGCCGGTGGTGCTACCCAAGGCTTCGATCTTGACCAGCGCAGCGTCGATATTTTTTTCCACCGCTTGATGCGTCAGGATGATGATATCGGCACGGCCATCGGCTTGATCGGCCGCAGGTTTTTGCAGCATTGAATCCACCGAGATATTGGCATCAGCCAGAATCCGGGTCACGTCGGCCAGCACGCCTGGGCGATCTTCCGCATCCATGCGCAGGTAGTAGCAAGTTTCCACTTCGCCAATCGGCAGAATCTGCAGGTTGGCGATTTCGCTCGGCTGGAAGGCCAGATGCGGTACGCGGTTTTCCGGGTCAGCAGTGGCCAGGCGGGTGACGTCGACCAGATCGGCAATGACGGCGGAGGCGGTTGGCTCGGCGCCAGCGCCTGGGCCGTAATACATGGTGGCGCCGACGGCGTCACCCTTCACCAGCACGGCGTTCATCACGCCATCGACATTGGCGATCAGGCGTTTGGCCGGGATCAGCGTTGGTGCGACGCGCAGTTCAATGCCGTTTTCACGGCGACGGGTTACACCCAGCAGCTTGATGCGATAACCCAGTTCACCGGCGTATTTGATATCCAGCGCGTCCAGTTTGCTGATGCCTTCCAGGTACGCTTTGTCGAACTGCACCGGAATGCCAAACGCAATCGCGCTCATGATCGTTAGTTTGTGCGCGGCGTCGTGGCCTTCGATATCGAAGGTCGGATCAGCTTCGGCGTAGCCCAGCTTTTGTGCATCAGCCAGCGCGGCGGCAAAGCTCACGCCCTTGTCGCGCATTTCGGTCAGGATGAAGTTGCTGGTGCCGTTGATGATGCCGGCAATCCATTCGATACGATTGGCGGTCAGGCCTTCGCGTAGTGCCTTGATAACTGGAATGCCACCGGCGACGGCGGCTTCAAATGCCACCATCACGCCTTGTTCCTGGGCGCGCTCGAAAATCTCGTTGCCATATTCGGCGATCAGCTTTTTGTTGGCGGTGACCACGTGCTTGCCATTGGCAATGGCCTTGAGCACCAGCTCTTTAGCCACAGTAGTGCCGCCAATCAGCTCGACCACAATGTCCACGTCCGGGTGATTCACCACGGTGAGCGCATCGCTGACGATCTCTACGTCGGGGCCACACACTTCGCGGGCACGTTCCAGATCGCGGTTAGCCGCAATAATGATCTTGATCGGGCGCCCGGCGCGGCGTGCGATCTCTTCTGCATTGCGTTTCAATACGGCAGCAGTGCCACCGCCCACGGTGCCAACACCGCATAAACCAACATGAATCGCTCTCATTTCAGCGCCTTTTTAAAGTTATACGAAGCGATATGCATCCCCTCGCGAAAATAGAATTTGTGCGCCAATGCGCGCTGAACGCCCGAATCCAGGGCCAGCACATCGCAATCGAGCGCGTGTGCTTTGGCTTGTAGCCAGTCCAGTAACATTTTGCCAACGCCGGTGGATCGCACATTCGCGTCGGTGACCAGATCGTCTACGTAAAGACGGCGGCCTTCATAGGTATTCTCGATCAGGCGCCATAGCGCGAGCCCGAGTACCCGGTCTTCTTTGGTGACGGCGATGAGTCTGCCGCCATTTTGCGCAATCACCAACAAGCGGCCCGCGTAATCCGCAGGCAGGTTGGGGCGCAACTGAACATGAACGGCTTCGGCCAGCGGTAACCACTGCGGGGCAGCCAGCTTGCCCGAATCATCAATCAGTTCAAGAACCTGCATTATGCCGTACCGTGCCGTTTGCGATAACCCGCCAGGAAGCGTTCAACGCGATTGAGTGCGTCGGTCAGATCATCCAGATTGGGCAAGAAGGTTATACGGAAGTGATCCGGCTGCGGCCAGTTGAAGCCCGTGCCTTGTACCAGCAGCACTTTTTCTTCCTGCAGCAGTTCCAGGATCAGTTGCTGGTCGTCTTGGACCGGGTAAACCTTCGGGTCCAGCCGCGGGAACATATACAGCGCCGCATGCGGCTTGTTACACGTTACACCCGGAATGGCGTTGAGCATCTCGTACGCCAGATCACGCTGTTTGGTCAGTCGCCCGCCCGGTTTCACCAGGTCGTTGATGCTTTGATAGCCGCCCAGCGCAGTCTGGATCGCATATTGCGCGGGCACGTTGGCGCACAAACGCATGGTGGCCAGAATGTTCAGGCCTTCAATGTAATCTTTGGCGATCTTCTTGTTGCCCGAAACCACCATCCAGCCAGCGCGGTAGCCGCAGGCACGGTAGTTTTTGGACAAACCGTTGAAGGTTACAAACAGCAGATCGTTGGCCAGCGAAGCGATGGAAGTGTGCGTGCGGCCATCGTACAAAACCTTGTCGTAGATTTCGTCGGCGTAAATGATCAGCTTGTTCTGTCGCGCAATCTCGACGATCTCTTTCAAGAGGTCATCCGGATACAGCGCGCCAGTGGGGTTATTGGGGTTGATCACCACAATGGCGCGGGTGCGCGGAGTTATCTTGGCGCGGATATCGTCCAGCGACGGAAACCAGCCATTGTTGCTGTCACACAGATAGTGGCGTGGCGTGCCACCGGCCAAGCTCACGGCGGCAGTCCACAGCGGGTAATCCGGCATGGGCACCAGTACTTCGTCACCGTTATTCAACAGGCCCTGCATGGACATCACAATCAGCTCGGACGCGCCGTTGCCAATGTAGATATCGTCAACCGTGACATCGGCGATTTTCTTTTCCTGGGTGTAATGCATGATCGCTTTACGCGCCGGGAACAAACCTTTGGAATCCACATAACCGGCCGCGTTGGGCAGATTGCGGATCACGTCCTGCACGACTTCTTCGGGTGCTTCAAAGCCAAACGGCGCGAGGTTGCCGATATTGAGCTTGATGATGCGATAGCCTTCTTCTTCCATCTGCCGCGCTTTTTCCGGCACCGGGCCGCGGATTTCGTAGCAAACGTTCAACAGCTTGTTCGACTTGAGAATGGCTTCCATCAAATACGCCTGAAAGAAAATCGGAGGGGAGCCTGACATTCTAGCGAAGAAGGACCGAAAACGGGCACAAGTGCGTGTTTAATTTGGCTTGTTACCAGTGGTTACGGCCAAATCCGGTCGAGATAGCAAGTTATTCGGCGCTTGGTCTGTTTTTATCGGGCGGCAGTCTATGAACAGACTGACCAGGCGCGCTTGCGCTGGAGAGCCTGGATTGCCAAACAGTGTGATCGCAAGCGTTGGTCCCCGCGCGGAGTGATGCTGTTACACCATCGCCAATCCTTATGCCGCGCAAATCAGGGCACATCCGGTAAAATAGCCGCTTCGCTCTGAGGAATGCGCGTCATGAAACTGCATCACACCAACGTCGACAACCTGAACCAGTTCACGTCTTATGGCGACGGCTTTGTCAGGGTGAATCAGCAGCAGTACGAGGGTAGCCTGATTGTGACGCCGAACGAGATTCGGGAGTGGCAACCGGCCTCATTCGAGGACATGACTGCGGAGCATTTCGAGCAATTGCTGGAGCTCAAGCCGGAAGTGGTGTTGCTGGGCACGGGTAAATCCATTCGTTTTCCGCATCCGCGGCTTTACGCGACGCTGGGCCAGGCGCATGTCGGGCTTGATGTGATGGACACCGGGGCCTTGTGCCGTACCTTCAATATTCTGACCGCTGAAGAGCGCCGGGTGATTGCGCTGGTGCTGGGCGCCTGAACGGTTAGCTGCTGCGGCGAGTACTGGCCCAGTCCAGCATTTCCTGCAGCAAATCCCTGATCACCGGGCGGACTTGCCCGGCCAGATTGTCATCAAAGGCATACGGTGGCTTTTCGGCCATATAGGTGGGCAAAGACAACTCCAGTTGAATGGCGTGGATGTTGTCCGCCGGGGCGCCGTAGGCTCGCGTGATATAGCCGCCTTTAAAGCGCCCGTTGAGCACTGCGCTGTAATCCGGATGACGTTGCGCGGCGGCCAGCAATTGTTCGCCCAGCCCAGCCGCACATGAACTGCCATTAGCGCTGCCCAGATTGAAGTCCGGCAAGCGTCCGTCAAAAAAACGCGGCACTTCTGAGCGGATGGAATGCGCATCCCATAGCAGTGCAATGCCGTGCTCCGCCTTCAATCTTGCGAGTTCGGCTTGCAAGGCCTGGTGATACGGTTGCCAATACGTGGTGACGCGCTCGGCGATTTCTGCCGTATCCGGTGCCTGACCCGCGAGATAAAGCGGTGATTTGGCGAAGGTATCGATCGGGCACAGGCTGGTGGTGTCCTGACCAGGATAGAGGTTGGCGTTATCTGGCGGTCGATTCAGGTCAGTTACATAACGCGAATGCTGCGCAATCAAGATCGATGCCCCTAACTCGCGGGCAAAGTCATACAACTGCGGCAAATGCCAGTCGGTATCATCCAGTTGCGTTGCAACGGGATTCATCCGTTGCAACAAGCTGGCCGGGATATGCGTGCCCACATGTGGCATGGAGATCAGTAGCGGTGCGGTGCCGCGATGCAAGGTGTAGATGGGGTGTGCCATCGGTTTCATTTATTCCGTCAAAATGGCGTGCTAGGTCACGCCAGCAATTGCTTGAGCGCCTTGCCATAATCCGCCAGCGCAGTGTCTTGTGCGGCATGTTGGCGATCGGCGATGATGCATTTGCCGCCAGCATAAACGTCACGAATCGGCGTCTCGCCGTGCTGACAGAACACCAGCCCGGCCAGTAGTTGGTCATCCTGGCGCTGTAGCAGATTTGGGTGTTGCGCATCCAGCACCAGAAAATCCGCTCGTTGCCCGTGCGCCAAACCAGCGATAGGACGAGCACTGGCTTGCGCGCCGCCAGCCACGGCATCCAGATACAAGCGATCTGCTACGGCGGGCGTTGCGGTGCTGGCGAGCGCATTGCGGCGCTGGTCGCGCAGGCGTTGGCTGTATTCAAACAACCGCAATTCTTCGCGGGCGCACACGCTGATATGGCTGTCCGAGCCAATGCCCCAGCGCCCGCCTGCAGCCAGATAATTCACGCCATCAAAAATGCCATCACCCAGATTGGCCTCGGTAGTCGGGCAGATACCGGCAATTGCGCCGCTGCGTGCCAGATCAAGCGTTTCACCAGCTTGCATATGCGTGGCATGGACCAGGCACCAACGTTCGTCCACCGGCTGGTTGTCCAGCAGCCAGCGCACCGGGCGGGCTCCGGTCTGGGCCAGGCAATCGCTAACTTCTTTTTGTTGTTCCGCGATATGAATATGGATGGGCGCGCTTGGGTCTGCCGCGTGTAGTTGCTGGCGCACGATATCCAGCGTGGCTGGCGCAACCGCGCGCAGCGAATGCGGCGCCACACCAAAGCGCAGACCGGCGTGTTGCGGATGGTCTCGCCGTAAATGGGCCAGCAGGTTGAGCATCCAGTCCGTACTGCTGATAAACCTGGCTTGTTCCGGCAAGGGGGGGCGCCCGCCAAAACCGCTGTGCTGATACAACACCGGCAGCAAGGTCAGGCCAATTCCAGCGGTTTGCGCCGCTGCAATCAAACGACCGGATAGCTCGGCCGGGTTGGCATAGTACTGACCCTGCGCGGCATGGTGGATATAGTGGAACTCGCACACTGAGGTGTAACCGGCTTTGGCCATCTCGATGTACAACTGCGTGGCGACCGCCTGCAAGGTTTCGGGCGTGAGTTGCGCGGCAAAGCGGTACATCAGCTCGCGCCAGCTCCAGAAACTATCTTGCGGGTTGCCTAGATATTCGGTCAGCCCGGCCATGGCACGCTGGAACGCATGCGAGTGCAGATTGGGCATGCCGGGGAGGACCGGGCCGGCTGCGCTCGGAATATCAGAACCGGGTTTTGAGTCCGGCGTGACGCCAGTTAACAGGCCTGAGGTGTCCCATTGCAGCAATACGTTGTGGCGCCAGCCCTGCGGCAACAGTGCGCGTTCAGCCAGCAAGCATTGGATGGTGTGGTTCATGAATGGCAAACCTTTGCGGCTTGAGTTTGTTGTGTGCCGGTCATTGCTGCGGATACTCCGGGCGGACGTACACCGTCTCGCCACCGCGGATCACTCGCTGGCAAAGTGGACGACCAATCCAGTAGGCCAGTTCGGCCAGCGTATCGACCGACCACACTGCGAAATCGGCTTGCCTGCCCACTGCCAATGAACCGTGTACCTCTGCTTCACCCAGCGCTTGTGCGGCATGGCGAGTCACGCCCGCCAGCACTTCCGGGACGGTCATGCGGAACAGCGTACAAGCCATATTCATGGTCAACAGCAGGGAGCTGACTGGCGAAGTGCCAGGATTGTGATCAGTCGCCAGGGCAATCGGCACTTGATACTGGCGCAGCAAATCCAGCGGCGGCAGTTGGGTTTCGCGGATAAAGTAATACGCGCCGGGTAGCAGCACGGCCACCGTTCCCGCTGCCTTCATTGCAGCAACGCCCGCTTCATCCAGAAACTCCAGGTGATCGGCCGACAGCGCTTGATAACGCGCCGCCAGCGTTGTGCCGCCAGCATTGGATAGTTGTTCGGCATGGATTTTTACCGGTAAACCGCGTCGGGTCGCCGCCTCAAAGACGCGTTCAGATTGGGACAAGGTAAAGCCGATGCGCTCGCAAAACACATCTACGGCATCAACCAGTCCTTCATCGGCCAGCGCGGGCAGCATGCGCTCACAGACGAGCGTGATGTAGTCGTCGGCGCGTCCGGCATATTCGGGCGGCAGAGCATGTGCGCCGAGAAAAGTGGTGTAAACCGATACCGGATAATGCTCGCCCAGTTTGCGCGCTACCCGCAGCAGCTTGCGTTCGCTGGCCAGGTCCAGCCCGTAGCCGGATTTGATCTCGACGGCTGTGACACCTTCGGCCAGCAGTGGCGTGAGGCGATCGGCGGCTTGGGCAAACAATGTGCATTCATCGGTAGCTCGAGTGGCGCGCACCGTGGAGACAATACCCCCGCCATTGCGGGCGATCTCTTCGTAACTGACACCTGCCAGGCGCTGGGCAAACTCGTCAGCACGCTGGCCGCCGTAGACCAGATGCGTGTGGCAATCCACCAGTCCGGGCGTTACCCACGCGCCATTCAGGTCATGCTTGAGCAAGCTGGCATATTCCGCCGGGAGCTCATCCAGCGCGCCCAGCCAGGCAATCTTGCCCGCACGTACCGCAATTGCGGCGTTGCGGGTTGTTTGCTCGGGATTGCCATGCGGGCACAGTTGCAGGTTATGCCAGAGCGCGTCAGTCATGGGTTTTCCTCAGTAGTGCAGGGGTGAACATCTCAAGCTCGACGGCCAGCAACGCGCCGCTACCGGTGATGTAACAGCCCAGACCGCTCGCGGCATCAATACGGATGGCGTCGTTGGCTCGCAGGATGAGCGGCGCGTGCTGGCTCAGGTGGACCAGCAGCGAGCCGCTAGCGCAGAACAAAACGGCAGTCTCGGTGGCAAAACGGTGTTCGTGCGCGTTGTGCCAGATGTTCAGTGCAGCGCGCGCCAGATCGCGCCTTACCATCAGATTGAAGTCTTGCGTGGCACCGCCGGGCAATGTGGCGGTGATGGCGGTTTCGCCAGCAAACTGGTGGTGGTCCAGCGGCTGCAACAGGGCGTGTTGCGGGCCGCTTTCTTCCTGCAACACCATGCCATCGCCTGCCAGCAAGACCAGCGTGCGATCAACCCCGGCAAAGCGCGAGAACGGCCCGGCCTGGTTGACGTCGGCCACGCTGATACGCCAGATGAAATCATCCAGCCCGGCGCCCGGCGGATCGCAAGTGATTTCACGCGTGACACCACCGCCGTTTTTCCAGGGCGTGGCGGTGAGCGTGGCTGCGCGGATCAGCGTGACATTGGCCATTTCAGCGACCAAGCATGGGCAGTTTCAAACCGGCTGCACGCGCTGTTTCTTGCGCCAGTTCATAACCGGCATCGGCGTGACGCATGACGCCGGTAGCCGGGTCATTGAACAGCACGCGTTCCAGCCGTTTGGCGGCAGCATCGGTGCCATCGGCGACGATAACCACGCCAGCGTGCTGGCTGAAACCCATGCCAACACCACCGCCGTGATGCAACGAAACCCAGGTCGCGCCGCCCGCAGTGTTCAGCAGCGCGTTCAGCAATGGCCAGTCGGATACGGCATCCGAGCCATCTTTCATGCTTTCTGTTTCGCGATTGGGGCTGGCCACCGAACCGGTATCCAGATGATCGCGCCCGATCACTACCGGCGCTTTCAGTTCGCCGTTTTTGACCATCTCATTGAACGCCATACCCAAGCGGTAGCGGTCTTGCACACCTACCCAGCAAATCCGCGCTGGCAAGCCCTGGAAGGCGATGCGTTCACGTGCCATATCCAGCCAGTTATGCAGATGCGCATCATCCGGGATCAGTTCTTTGACCTTGGCATCGGTCTTGTAGATATCTTCCGGGTCGCCCGACAGCGCCACCCAGCGGAATGGGCCTTTGCCTTCACAGAACAGCGGTCGGATATACGCGGGTACGAAGCCGGGGAAGTCGAAGGCGTTTTGCACGCCCATTTCCAGTGCCATCTGACGGATATTGTTGCCGTAATCCAGCGTCGCCGCGCCGCGTTCTTGCAGCGTTAGCATGGCTTGCACTTGCTTGGCCATCGATTGTTTGGCTGGCAGGGTGATGCTTTCGGGCGCGACCTGGCGAGCATCGCGCCATTGCTGCAACGTCCAGCCTTGCGGCAGATAGCCGTTGATGGGGTCGTGGGCGCTGGTTTGATCGGTCACCACGTCCGGCGTGATATTGCGGCGGACCAGTTCGGCAAACACATCGACCGCGTTGCCCAGCAGGCCAATCGAGGTGGGTTTGCCGGATGCTTTGGCCGCTGCAATCATCGTCAGTGCTTCATCCAGCGTTTGGGCTTTCTGGTCGACGTAACGGGTTTTCAGGCGGAAATCTATACGGCTTTCGTCGCACTCCACCGCAATCATCGAGAACCCGGCCATGGTCGCGGCCAGTGGTTGCGCGCCACCCATGCCACCGAGCCCGCCGGTAAGAATCCAGCGCCCCGCCGCGTTGCCACCAAAGTGCAGATTGGCGATCGAGAAAAAAGTCTCGTAAGTGCCCTGAACGATGCCCTGCGTGCCGATGTAAATCCAGCTGCCGGCGGTCATCTGGCCGTACATCATCAGGCCTTTGCGATCCAGCTCATGAAAGTGTTCCCATGTGGCCCAGTGCGGCACCAGATTGGAATTGGCGATCAATACGCGCGGCGCGTCGGCGTGGGTACGAAATACCCCGACCGGTTTGCCCGATTGCACCAACAGCGTTTCGTCGTCATTCAAGTCTTTGAGCGATGCCAGAATCTGGTCGAAACACGCCCAGTTACGCGCGGCGCGGCCAATGCCGCCATACACCACCAACGCATGCGGATGCTCGGCTACTTCGGCATCCAGATTGTTCTGGATCATGCGATAGGCCGCTTCGGTCAACCAGCTCTTGCAGGCTTTTTCGCTACCACGTGGCGCGCGAATGACGCGGCTGGTATCGAGGCGTGGATCGGCGTTTTGTGGTTTGTTCATAACATCACTCCAGAGCTTGAGCACGCGGCATACGACCGCGAAGGGCTGATTGGCAGAGCTGGCAATTCAGTGATGTTTGCCAACTTGTCTATACAAGATGGCTGCAGTTTAGATTGAGCTATTTGTATATACAAGTAGGTGTTTGCGGCAACGGGATGAACGTAGTGCCGGTGTTGGAAAAAGATGGGAGGGAAGGCGGGGACAATGCCGAGAAGCGGCCTTCATCCGGGCTACATGCTGACCACTCCGCCATCACCCAGGCTGACGGGACCCAGTGGCTTCGTTTGTCATTGCCGCTGGATTCCCGCATGCACGGGAATGTCGGCCTGTTATGCAGGGTGGATTCGCGCAGCAATCCGTCATCGCAACGGTGGATTGCTGCGCGAATCCACCCTGCATATCCTCAAGCTTTCTGGAGCAAACTTAAAAAGCGCCGGAAAACTGGAAGCGTGATCCCGGATGCCACAAGGTGACATCGGTAGCGACTTGATCGTGCGCCCAGGTGCGACGGTGCAAGACCAGGCATGGATCGCCACTTTCCATGCGCAAACGCTGGCGCGTTGACGCATCGGGCATATGCGCGGTGATGACATATTCCGCCCGCTGCAGCGGCGCTTCGCGAGTCATGTATTCGTTGGGGGTGATGGCGTTGAAATCCTGCCCCAGATAGGCCGGGTACAGGTGCGGATTCACAAACCGGTCTTCCAGCTGGATGGGAACGGTATTCTCGAAATGCACAATGCGCGAATGAAACGCGTAGCTGTCGGCAGGTAGTTCCAGTGCAGTGAGCGCTTTGGGATCGGTGGTGCGTTCCAGAACCAGAATCTCACTGGTATGCACATCGCCGCGGCTTTCAATTTCGTGCGCAATGCTTTTGATCTGGATAAGCGTGGACTGGTACTTCTTGCCATTCACGAAGGTGCCCGCGCCCTGCACCCGGGTCAGCAATTGGTCGCCGGTCAACTCACGCAAGGCCCGGTGCACCGTCATGCGCGAAACGCTGAATTGTTTGACCAGATCATGTTCCGAAGGAATCATGTTGCCCGCCGCCCATGCGCCGCTTTCAATCTGTTTGCGCACGTACTCCTTGATTTGCACGTAGGCGGGAACAGGTTTTTGCGCGGTGGTTACCATGGTCAACTCATGCCGGGATATGCGCCGCAATATAGCATGAGCCAATTTGTATAGACATGTCGGGGCGTTAATCCCGCTTAACTGGCGTATTCAGGCGGCGCTGTGGGCGCGGTGCGTTCAGACAGGATGATCCGGTTGCGCCCTTTGGCTTTGGCTTCATACAAAGCCGTGTCGGCGCGCAAGGTGAGTTCTTGCAGGCTTTCGTTGGGGTTCCAGTGAGCCAGTCCGCCGCTCATGGTGTACGAGGCCTGACCATTGCCGATGCGAATGGTATTGGCCTCGACCAGCGCGCGCAGGCGTTCCGAGATCGTACGCGCTTCGGCCGGGCTGGCGCCGTACAGCAGCAAGCCAAATTCTTCACCACCCAGTCGTCCCAGGCTATCTACCGAGCGCAAGGCGTTTTGCATGATGAGGGCGAAGTCTCGCAGCACCTCATCGCCGACCGCATGACCGTAACGGTCATTGATTGATTTGAAATGGTCGATATCCAGAAGCAGTAAAGACAATGGCCGCCCGTTGCGACTGGCCAGCGCCATTTGGCGTGTGGCGGTTTCAATAAAGGCGCGGCGCGACAAGGTGTTGGTCAGGTAATCGCGGCTGGCGGTTTCCTCCACGGCGGTGAGCATGGCATCGTGCACCATGACCACCGCGCCCATGCTGAAGGCAGGAACGACAATGGCGCCGAGGGTTAGAAACGTCAGATTCAGCAATGAATAATCGGCCAGCCAGTTGTGGATCTCGGGGTGTTGCAGGTACAGGGCGCACCGCACAAAATGGCCAAAGGCCAGCAAGAATGACAGCCCGGCGGTGTAGTAATGGCCGTAGGTTGAGTGGGTTTGTGGCCGGTTGCGCACGATGGTTGCGCCAATCAGCAAATCCAGAATGGCGTGAAACAACGACGTTGCCAGCACGCGCGCGGTGAAGTTATCAACATAAAACCGCAGCAGGCTCAAGACGATGGCCAGCACCACCAGGCTGCCCAGCAGCGTGCGTACTGGCACTGATAACTGAAAGAAGCGACGACAACCGCTATAGATCAGACACAGCGCCGCTGCCAGCAAGGTATTGCCCAGCACAATCGGCACTACTGCAGGCAACAGGCCGGTGGTTAGATAGCACAACAATGCCACCAGTTCGAGGCCGTTGGCCCAGATCCAGTCACGTACGCCAGGCAGGCCGCTGCGGCGCAACGAGGCCAGCACCAACATCATCATGAAGGTGAGCAGGGCCGTAACAACCAACAAATTGGCGGGGCTTAACATGCTCCAACTCACTCGGGCGGCTCGTACTGGTTGGCCAAAGGCGAACTGCTTATTATCGGCAATTGCTTATGCAATTGTCATTGCGGTAACGGCGCATTGACTGACTGATCAATCTGGTCTTTAGCCTGGAAAATCAGCTTTTGCTCAACAAACACACTGTTTATCAAAAACAAAACGGGCCGCAGCGGGCCCGTTCTGGTTGCACGATAATTTTGCCGCTTACTTGGGCACGCTGCCCACCACGCCATCTACATAGAAATTCATCTGTTTCAGATCGGCATCGGCGTAGGTCTGACCTGCCGCCACAAACACTTTGCCGGTTTGATCTTTGAGCGGGCCCGCATACGGATGCAGCTTGCCGGACTTGATGGCGTCGCGCCGATCTTCGGCCAGCTTCTTCACGTCCGCTGGGACCGACGGGCCAAAGTCAGCAATATTGATCGCGCCTTCTTTCACGCCCCACCAGATGTTTCCGCTCTTCCAGGCGTTGGTTTTCACTTCTTCCTGCGTCTTGGTGTAAATCACGCCCCAGTTCAGTTCAGATGCCGCCAGATGTGCCTTGCCGCCGAACTTGGTCATGTCCGAATCCCAGCCAAACGCGAACACGCCTTTTTCCTGCGCGGCTTGTACAACTGCCGGGGAATCCGTGTTCTGCATCAGCACGTCGGCCCCTTGATCGATCAACGCCAGCGCGGCTTCGCGTTCCTTGCCCGGATCAAACCAGCCATTCACCCAGATCACGCGGGTGGTGGCATTGGGGTTCACACTGCGCGCGCCAATGGTAAAGGCGTTGATGTTGCGGATGACCTCGGGGATTGGAATCGAACCGACCACGCCCAGCTTGCCGGTCTTGCTCATCTTGCCCGCCACCACGCCCAGCATGTAGGCACCTTCATAAGTGCGGATGTCATACACGCCCATGTTCTTGGCGGTTTTGTAACCGGTCGCATGCATGAAAATGGTGTTCGGGAATGACTTGGCCACCTTGGCCATCTGGTTCATGTAGCCAAACGAAGTGCCGTAAATGACCTTATAGCCTTGCTGCGCCAGATCACGGAACACACGCTCCGAGTCTGCCGTTTCGGGCACGTTTTCCACAAAAGTGGTTTTGACGTCCGCGCCATACTTGGCTTCCAGCGCCTTGCGGCCTTGATCATGCGAATACGTCCAGCCGTGATCGCCCGTGGGGCCGATATACACAAACCCGACTTTTACCGGATCAGCCGCAAAGGCCGTGACCGATAAACCGAACGCCAGCGCGGTACAGCTTGCCAGCAATTGAAGGCGCGAAAACATGGATAACTCTCCCCGATTTGGTTGATGGACTTGGCGCGCAAACGGCCAGCCGGAATTCTGATGATTACGACAAGCAATGTAGCAATCCGCAGCCTTGCAACCTATGTCTGCAACGTTATGAGTGGTATGCCGTTCTGCATGCATTCGGCATGGACATCGGTGGGGATAATGGCGTCATCCATTTTCCGGAGTTGCCGTGATGCCATCGTCTTACCCAGCGCAAGGGCTGGAACCTACGCCTGAACAAATCCTGCGGCACCTGCGCCGCTCCAATGCGGTGGCTGAACGGGCCATGGCGCTGGGACATCACCCGTTTGGCGCAATCCTGGTCGGGCCGGATCAAGAAACGGTGTTGATCGAACAATGCAACGTGGACACCGTGAACCACGCTGAATCCACCCTGGCGCGCATCGCCGCGCAGAACTTTACGCCGGAGTATTTGTGGAGCTGCACTTTGTATACGGCGGTTGAACCGTGTTGCATGTGTGCGGGTACTGCGTACTGGGCCAATATCGGGCGAGTGGTTTATGGCATGCCGGAGAGTGCTTTGTTGGGGGTAACCGGGAATCATGACGAGAACCCGACGATGAGTGTGTCGTCGCGGTATGTGTTTGATCACTGCCAGAAGCCGGTGAGGTTGATTGGGCCGGTAGAGGGGATTGTTGAGGAGACGTTGGCGATGCAGAGGGGGTTTTGGGCGGGTAGATAGAGTTTGTTAGTGCCTGCGGCACGGATTTTAAAGGCGTTTGATACCCGGGGGTGCCCGGGAGCACCTTACTTCTCTTTGCGTCGCCAAAGAGAAGTAAGCAAGAGAAAGGCGACCCGGGCGCGAGCGCCGACGGGGCCCAAGGTCAAAAGCCGAAGCAAATCGTCTGTATGCGAGGGTTCTTTGCGCGCATCCTGCGTTCCCTCGGTCGGCCGGAGCCTAAGGTCTCCGGCTCTCGGTCGGCGTGATCAACAGCTCTATCAGCTAGGTTCAAGACCTAAATCAAACCAATGGCCTTTGGGCTCCTGTCCTTCGAAGCCCCTGGCGTTCAAATTACACCGAACCGCCCAGGGAGAGCCGGAGACCCAGGCTCCGGCCGATCGCAGGGTACGGCGGAGCCGCGAAGGCCGTCCTGGCTAACAGACGGTTCGTTTCGGTTTTTGACCTTGGGCCCCGTTTGCGCTTGCGCTGTCGGGTCGCCTTTTCTTTGGTTTCTTTCTTTTGGCGACGCAAAAGAAAGAAACGTGTTCCCGGGCGCCCCCGGGTATCAAACGCTTTTCACCACCCGTGCCAAAGGCACTCAACTAAACACGCTTTTAAAGCCCAAGCCCAAGCCCAAGCCCAAGCCCAAGCCCAAGCCCAAGCCCCAGGGCGGATTGCACCCCCCTACAAAACCCGCTCACACCACAAACAACACTCCCCCCACATTCCCATAACCGAATAACGGTTATAAGAACCCCCAGGCAGGCCATCCCCCCGCAAAGTGGTAGATTGAAATCATCGACCATCACACCAGACCGGCGGGTATTTCCGGCTATGACTACACGATCCATCCAGTTCTGGTACCGCGGGCAAATCCACAAGGTGGATGGGCTGGCGACAACGCGCAGCGTGCTGCAGCACCTGCGTGAAGACCTGCAATGCACCGGCACCAAAGAAGGCTGCGCCGAGGGCGATTGCGGCGCATGTACGGTTGTTGTGGGTGAACAAGTCGATGGCGAACTGCGCTTGCGGGCGGTGAATTCCTGTATCCAGTTCTTGCCCACGCTCGATGGCAAGGCGCTGTTTACGGTGGAAGACGTGGGCACGCCGGCGCATCCGCATCCAGTTCAGCAAGCCATGGTGGATTGCCACGGCTCGCAGTGTGGTTTTTGCACACCAGGTTTTGTCATGTCGTTGTGGGGCATGTACCAGAACGCACCCACCTGTCCGGGACGGGAAGAGTTGGCCGATGCCATCTCCGGTAACTTGTGCCGCTGCACCGGATATCGTCCGATTCTGGATGCCGCCAAAGCCGCCTATGCCGCGCCGCGCAAAGTGCTGGATGCGGTGCCGGTATTGGCTGCGTTGAGCAAACTGGCGCTGCTGCCGCCGCTGCGCTATCAATCGCACGGCCACCATTTCTTTGCGCCACGCCGTTTGAGCGAGCTGGTGGCAATCCGCAGTGAATATCCCGATGCCCGTTTGCTGGCCGGTTCCACCGACGTGGGTTTGTGGGTGACCAAGCAATTGCGCGAATTGGGCGACATCATTTATCTGGGCCAGATCGCCGAACTCAAAAAAATTGAGCACACTGAGCATGGACTGGAGATTGGCGCGGGCGTGGCGCTGAGTGACGCATTTTCCGCGCTGACGCAGCAAGAACCACAATGGCTGGAACTGGCCCGCCGCTTTGCTTCCGTCCCCGTGCGTAACGCCGGTACGCTGGGTGGCAATATCGCCAATGGCTCGCCGATTGGCGACAGCATGCCGGCGCTGATTGCGTTGGGCGCCACGCTGGTGTTGTGGCGCGGCGATCTGCGCCGCGAAATGCCACTGGAAGCGTTTTATCTGGGCTACCAGAAGAACGCGCTGGAGCCAGACGAGATTGTCGAAAAAATCTGCCTGCCCGATGCGCCTAACCAGGGTCATTTGTTCCGCACCTGGAAAATCTCCAAGCGCTTCGAGCAGGATATCTCCGCCGTGTGCGGCGCTTTCATGTTGCAACTGGATCGTCACGGCATCATCACCCAGGCCCGCGTGGCGTTTGGCGGCATGGCCGCAACGCCTAAACGGGCTGAACAAACCGAACACGCTTTGCTGGGGCAGCCGTGGAATCGCCAAACCGCTGAACAAGCCGCCTTGGCGCTGACAGAAGACTATCAACCATTGTCGGACCTGCGTGCCAGTGCCCAATACCGGCTGGAAGTCGCCGCCAATCTGCTGCAACGATTCTGGCTGGAAACCGGCGCCGGTGCGCCAGTGACCCGGTTGGGGCAAATTCATGAGGTGAGCGCATGAATATCCAGCGCGATCCTGGCCCGCATCTCGCCGCTCCCACCAGTCAGGTGGGCAAGCCGCTACCACACGAAAGTGCGCTGCTGCATGTAACCGGCACGGCGACCTATACCGACGATTTACCCGAACTGGCCGGCACCCTGCACGCTGCTCTGGGGCTGGCGACCGTGGCGCATGGCCGCGTGGTCAAAATGGATCTGGATGCCGTACGCGCCGTGCCCGGCGTGATTGCGGTGATCACGGCCAGCGACATTCCCGGCGTCAATAATTGTGGCGTGGTAGTGCACGATGATCCGATTCTGGTCGATGCGGATATCCAGTTTTATGGCCAGCCGCTGTTCGCAGTGGCGGCGCGGAGCCACGATATTGCCCGCCGTGCCGCCCGGCTGGCGAAGGTCGAGTACGAAACGCTGCCCGCGATTCTCACGATGGAGGAAGCCATCGGCGCGCAGTCCTGGGTTTTGCCGCCAGCGGACATGAACCGTGGCGATGCTGCCGCAGCGCTGGACAACGCGCCGCACCGGCTCACCGGTTTTGCCAGCGTGGGTGGCCAGGAGCATTTTTATCTGGAAGGGCAGGTGTCTTATGCGCAGTTGCGCCCAGACGACACCATGCATGTGTATTGCTCCACTCAGCACCCGAGCGAAATGCAGCATCTGGTGGCGCACGCCTTGGGTTGGCGCTCGCATCAAGTCAGTGTGGAATGTCGACGCATGGGCGGCGGCTTTGGCGGCAAGGAATCGCAATCCGGACAATGGGCTTGCCTGGCGGCGCTGCTGGCCTGGCAAACCGGCAAGCCGGTCAAGCTGCGGCTAGATCGTGACGACGACATGGTACTTACCGGCAAACGCCATCCGTTTCAGGCGCGCTGGGAAGCCGGGTTTGATGCTGACGGATTGATTCGGGGACTGAAGCTGGAGCTGGCCTCCAACTGCGGTTACTCGGCGGATTTGTCTGGCCCGGTGAATGATCGGGCGCTGTGCCATCTGGATAACGGATATTACCTGGACGCCGTGGCCATCCGCAGTCTGCGCTGCAAAACCAACACGGTATCCAATACCGCGTTTCGTGGTTTTGGTGGGCCGCAGGGCATGTTCATGATCGAGAGCATCGTCGATGACATTGCCCGCCATCTCAAGCTGGACTCGCTGGCCGTGCGCCAGCGTAATCTCTATGGCGAGAGCGACGGTGATACTCGCAACACCACGCATTACGGCATGAAGGTGGAAGACAACATTCTGCCGCAAATGCTCAGCGAACTGGCGCAATCCAGCCAGTATGCCGAGCGCCGGGCGGCGATTGCGTTATTCAACAACAACAGCCCGATCATCAAGCGCGGCATTGCGCTGACGCCGGTGAAATTTGGTATCTCGTTTAACGCCACGCTGTTTAACCAGGCCGGCGCGCTGGTGCATGTTTATGCGGACGGCACCGTGCTGGTGTCGCATGGCGGCACCGAGATGGGCCAGGGTTTGTACACCAAGATCCGGCAGATCGTGGCCGAGGTGTTCGGGCTGCCGCCTGCCGATATCCGCTTTACCGCGACTGACACTTCACGCATTCCCAATACCTCCGCTACCGCCGCTTCGAGTGGCACCGATCTGAACGGCTATGCCTCGCATAACGCCGCACTGGCGATTCGTGAACGGCTGGCGTTGCTAGTGGCGCAAATCGCTGACTGCCAGCCGCAAGAAGTGCTGTTCCTCGATGGTCGCGTGCTGGCACCGGGTTTTCTGGAGAGCTTTGCCGATGTCGCCCGGCGCGCTTATGCCGCCCGCGTGCAGTTGTGGAGCGATGGATTTTATCGCACGCCCAAAATTCATTGGGATGCGACGACCCGTACCGGTCGGCCGTTTTTCTACTTTTCTTATGGCGCGGCGGTGAGCGAAGTGGCGATTGATACGCTCACCGGCGAGATGAAAGTGCTACGCGCAGACATCCTGCATGACGTGGGTCGCTCGATTAACCCGGCGCTGGATATCGGCCAGATTGAAGGTGGTTATATCCAGGGCATGGGCTGGCTGACTTCAGAAGAACTGTGTTGGCAGCGCGAAGGTGCGCAGCGGGGTCGTTTTAACTCGCACGCACCATCCACCTACAAAATCCCGACTGCGTATGATGTGCCGGAGGTACTCAACGTCAAATTGTTTGACGGTGCCAATGTCGAAGAAACCATCCACCGTTCCAAAGCGGTTGGCGAACCACCGCTGATGCTGGCGTTGTCCGTCTTCTTTGCGGTGCGCGATGCCGTGGCCTCAGCCGTAGGGCCGGGCAGTCGGCCGCCGCTAACTGCTCCGGCTACACCTGAAGCCATTCTGCGGGCCATCCGCCAGGGCAAGGAGCAAGCCGTATGAGCGCGTGGTTGCAAACTCTCGCCCAGCGCTTGCAGGCCGGAGACGACCAGGTGCTGGTGACCGTGGCGCGCGCAGAGGGCTCCACCCCACGTGATGCGGGTACGGTGATGTTGGTCGGCGCCACCGACACGCTCGATACCATCGGCGGTGGGCACCTGGAATGGGAAGCCATCGCCATGGCCCGCGTATTACTGGCGGGCGGGCCGCAACAAGCTTTGCTGCGCTTCAGTCTTGGCGCGCGATTGGGCCAATGTTGTGGCGGAGTGGTCTGGCTGGTGCTGGAACGTATCGCGGCCAGTGACGCGTCCGCGTGGCAACAACGCGCCGATGCTTTGCGCCATGGCAAAGCCTTGCAACGCAGCGTGGCCAGCAACGGCAACGGTTCAGCCTGGGCGCTGGTTGCGGCAGAAGAGCTGGTGGCCAAAGCCGAGCTGGCGGGCGATGTCAAAACCTGGTCTTTGCAGCAAACGCTGGTGCCGTATCCATTCACCGTAATGTTGTTCGGCGCCGGGCATGTCGGCGCAGCGTTGGTGCGGGTGCTGGCGCCGCTGGGCATCCGGCTGATCTGGATAGACGAGCGTGACGACATTTTTACCACCATGCCCGATACCTGGCCGGACAACGTTGAATGCATCGCCACCGACACGCCTGAAGCCGACATCGCCGCCGCCGCGCCGGGCACGTGTTTCTTGCTGATGACCCACAACCACGCGCTGGATTTTCAACTGTGCCAGGCCGTGCTGCGGCGAGATGATTTTGACTACTTTGGCATGATCGGCTCGCACAGCAAACGCGCCAGTTTTGAGCATCGTTTGCGCGATCGCGGTGTGGCGCCGGAGCGTTTCAAAGAGCTGATCTGCCCGATCGGCGTGGCCGGGATCACCGCCAAAGAACCCGCCGCGATTGCCATTTCTGTAGCCGCGCAGCTATTACAGGTGCGCGAACGCCGCGCTTTGCTGGGCCGGCTGGCTTATTCGCAAGACGACCAACATCTTTCTGACCAACCTGCCACCCAATCCTCGGAGCACGTTTGATGAGCGAAACGCCCCGCTTGCAACTGGCGCATGTCACCAAGCGCTACCCCGGCGTGGTCGCCAATGATGGTGTTGATCTGAGCGTGCAGCCGGGCGAAATCCATGCCGTGCTGGGCGAGAACGGCGCGGGCAAAAGCACGCTGATGAAGATCATCTACGGCGCGGTGCAACCTGATGACGGCCAGATGCTGTGGAACGGCAAGCAGGTCAAAGTCGCCAGCCCGCACGAAGCGCGGCGCTTGGGCATTGGCATGGTGTTTCAGCACTTTTCGCTGTTTGAGACGCTCACCGTCGCCGAGAACATTGCGCTGGTGCTGGATGAGAAATTCGACCTGGCCGCGCTCTCCGCCCGCGTGACTGAGGTCTCGGAGCGTTACGGTTTGCCGATTGATCCGCAGCGGCTGGTGCATGGTTTGTCGGTGGGCGAGCGCCAGCGGGTGGAGATCGTGCGCTGCTTGCTGCAAAACCCGCAGTTGCTGATTCTGGATGAACCCACATCCGTGCTGACGCCGCAGGCGGTGCAAAAGCTGTTCGAGACCTTGCGACGGCTGGCCAGCGAGGGTGTGTCCATTCTCTACATCAGCCACAAGCTGCATGAAATCCAGTCGTTATGCGACGGCGCAACAGTAATGCGCGGCGGCAAAGTCACCGGCACCGCCATTCCGCGAGATGAAACGCCCTCAAGCTTGGCGCGCATGATGATCGGGCGTGATTTGCCGGTGTGTGTATCCCCGCCATTTACCGGTGATGCCAGATTGGTGCTCAGCGTCGATAAACTGAGTGCCACCACCGATGACCCGTTTGGCACGCAATTACACGATATCGATCTGCAACTGCATGCGGGCGAGATCGTCGGCATTGCCGGGATATCCGGTAACGGCCAGGCCGAACTGCTGGCGGCGCTGTCCGGCGAATTGCCGGTGCAGGCCGAAATGATCACGCTGGAAGGTAAAGCCATTGGCCATCTGCGCGCCGGGAAACGACGTGATGCGGGTCTGTGTTTTGTGCCGGAAGAACGCCTGGGGCGCGGTGCAGTCCCGGCAATGTCGCTGACGGAAAACACCGTGCTGACCGCGCATCGTAAAGGGCTGAAACAACACGGCTTGCTCAAGCTGAATGCCGCGCGGGATTTTGCCCTGCGCTGTATCGAGCGCTTTGACGTGCGTTGCTCCGGGCCCGCTGCGGCGGCGCGGTCGCTCTCCGGTGGCAATCTGCAAAAATTCATCGTCGGGCGCGAAATCATGCAGGCGCCAAAAGTGATGATCGTCGCGCAGCCAACCTGGGGCGTGGATGTGGGTGCAGCGGCGTTCTTGCGGCAAACGCTCATTGACTTGTCGCGCCAGGGCGTGGCGATTCTGGTGGTGTCAGAAGAACTGGATGAATTGTTCGAGATTTGCGACCGCATCGCCGTGCTGGCGCAAGGGCGCTTGTCGGCCGCGCTGATCAAGGCGCATACCAATGCTGAATCCATAGGCCTGCAGATGTCCGGTTTGGCGGCTACACAACAAAAACAAGAGGAACCCGCCGATGCACTTGCTTGAGCCCCGCGCCCAGTCCTCGCGCAAGATGCGTTGGCTGGCGCCTGTCTATGCCATTTTGCTGACGCTGATCACCGGCGCTTTACTGTTCACCGCGCTGCATAAAAATCCGTTTCACGCGCTTTATATGTTTTTTATTGCGCCGCTGACCACGTCATACGGCTGGAGCGAACTGCTGGTCAAAGCCTCGCCACAAATCCTGATCGCGCAAGGGCTGGCGGTAGGGTTTCGGGCGCGGGTGTACAACATTGGCGCGGAAGGCCAGTTGATCATGGGGGCGATCTTTGGCGGCGGCGTGGCGATCATGACTGACGGCAGCACCTCGCACTGGATTCTGCCCATGATGGTCATTGCCGGTGCGGTGGGTGGTGCCTTGTGGGGCGCGCTGGCAGCGTGGCTCAAGACTCAGTTCAACGCCGAAGAAACCCTGACTACGCTGATGCTGACCTACATCGCCACACTGCTGATGGCCTATATGGTCAACGGCCCGTGGCGTGATCCATCTGGGCAGAATTTTCCGCAATCGATCATGTTCAGCGATACGGCGACTTTTCCGATTCTGCTGGAAGGCAGCCGGGTGAATGTGTCGGTGTTCATTACGCTGGCGGTGGTGGTGGTCTTCTGGGTGTTCATCAGCAAGAGTTTTCTGGCCTACCAGATTGAGGTGAGCGGCCAGGCTCCCGCTGCCGCGCGTTATGCCGGGTTTTCGCAAAAGAAATCAATCTGGCTGGGCTTGTGTTTGTCCGGCCTGACGGCGGGTCTGGCTGGAGTAGGCGAGGTGGCCGGGCCAGTGGGGCAGCTTAATCTGAATATTTCTCCGGGCTACGGCTTCTCGGCCATCATTGTGGCCTGGCTGGGCCGTTTGCATCCGGTGGGCATGGTGCTGGCGGGTTTTCTGATGGCGCTGATTTATCTGGGCGGCGAGGCGGCGCAAGTGTCGCTGCAACTGCCATCTGCTATGACGGGTTTGTTCCAGGGCATGTTGCTGATCTTTCTGCTGGCCGCCGATGCCTTTATCAATAACCGTTTCCGTCGGCGTAAACGCGCTGCGAGGTTCGCATGAGTATTGCTCAAATATTGCCGGTACTTGCAGCCTCGATGGGCGCCGCAACACCCTTGTTGCTGGCTGGCCTGGGCGAGTTGGTCGCTGAGCGCTCCGGCGTCATCAACCTGGGCGTGGAAGGCATGATGCTGATCGGCGCCATTGCCGGGTTTGCCTGCGCAGTGGATAGCGGCCTGGGCGCATGGGCAGGCTTGGGGGCCGGCGCAGTGGCCGGGGCAATAGCCTCACTGTTTTTTGCCATCCCGGCCTTGTCGCTTTCGGCCAATCAATCCGCCTGCGGACTGGCGCTGACCATCTTTGGCGTGGGTCTATCGGCCTTCATTGGGCAGAACTATGTCAGTTACAGCCTGCCCGGCATGCAACCGTGGCCGGTGCCGGGGCTGGCATCTATTCCGTGGATCGGGCCGGTGTTATTCAATCAGGCGCCAGTGGTGTACGTGGCGCTGGCGCTGTTTGCCGTGACATGGTGGATTCTGGCCCGCACGCGCGTTGGCCTGGTGTTGCGCGCGGTGGGCGAGTCCCCCGACAGCGCGCACGCTATTGGTTACCCGGTGCTGCTGATCCGCTACGGCGCGGTGATGTTCGGCGGGGCGATGGCGGGCCTTGGTGGAGCGTATCTTTCCACCGTGTATACGCCGCTGTGGGTGCAAAACATGACCGCCGGACGCGGCTGGATTGCCATCGCGCTGGTGGTGTTTGCCAGTTGGAAGCCGGGGCGTTTGCTGATTGGGGCGTTTTTGTTTGGTGGCGTCACCATCTTGCAGTTTCACGCGCAAACGCTGGGGATTACGGTGCCGATTCAGTTGCTGGCGGCGTTGCCCTATCTGGCAACAGTGGTGGTGCTGGTGGTGATCTCGCGGGATAAACGCTTGGTGCAGTTGAATCTGCCAGCGTCGTTGGGGAAGCCATTTTTGCCGAATTGAGGCCGGTTACCCAAGTAATGCAGTCGGCATAATCCAGCGTAAATAGGCCTAAAATAGACCGCATGAATACCCAAACCTCCCAAACGCACTTGATCGTCCGCGGCAGCATCCTGCACTTTCTGCAAGATCCTGGTTTGTACCCGGACGCCGAGTCGTATCGCTATCTGGACGACGGCTATTTATGGCTGGCGGATGGCTACGTGCGTACCACCGGTGCATGGGATGCTCTGGGCGATATCCCCGCGCCCGTGCGCAACGTGGCTGAATGGGCCGACCATTCTGGTCAGCTGATTTTGCCGGGCCTGGTCGATACCCATATGCACTACGTGCAAGCGGGCATGATTGCCTCGTTTGGCTGCCGCCTGCTCGATTGGCTGAACGATTACACCTTTCCCGCTGAAGCGGCGTTTACGCACCCGGAAGTCGCCGCCGAAACGGCGCGGTTTGTGGTGGACCGTTTGCTGGCACATGGCACCACCACTGCATCCGTGTTTGGCAGCGTGCACCCGCAATCGGTCGATGCTTTCATGGCCGAAGCCCAGCGTCGCGGTTTGCGCATGTTGTGTGGCAAAGCGATGATGGATCGACATTGCCCGCCGGAAGTGCGTGACACCGCCGAGCGTTCCGGCCGCGATAGCCAGGATCTGATCGACCGCTGGCATGGTAAAGATCGCCTGCGGTACACCATTACGCCGCGCTTCGCACCGACCTCTACACCTGAGCAATTGGCCATCGCCGGGCAGCTGTATCAATCACGGCCGGATTTGCACGTGCAATCGCATCTGGCTGAAAACGATAAAGAAGTAGCATGGGTCGCCGAGTTGTTCCCGGATCAACGCGATTATCTGGATGTTTACGAACATTACGGCCTGACCGGCCCGCGCACCATCTACGGCCATTGCATTCATCTGACCGAGCGTGAGCAACTGGCAATGAGCCAGTCTGGTACGGCGGCGGCGTTTTGCCCGACCTCCAATCTGTTTTTGGGCAGCGGCCTGTTCGATTACTACGGCATGGCGAAATCTGGTGTGCGCGTGGGTCTGGCGACCGATGTGGGTGGCGGCACGTCTTTCAGCATGATTCGCACGCTAGCCGAAGCGTACAAAGTCTCGCAAGCGCGACATCATGCGTTGTCACCTTTACGCGGCTGGTATCTGGCGACATTGGGCGGGGCGCGGGCGCTGTACCTTGAGGAGTTTATCGGCAACTTTGAACCGGGCCGCGAGGGCGACTTTATCGTCCTCAAGCTTGATGCCACGCCAGAACTGGCTTTCCGGATGGACCGCACCCGCACGCTGGCGGAGCGCTTGTTTGCCCTGACGATATTGGGCGATGAGCGCTGCGTGGCCGCAACTTACGTGATGGGCCAACGTATCCACTGAGGCGTTCAGCGAGAATAATGCACCGGCATTATTCTCTTCGTTACCCAATTCATTTATTTAGTCTCAGATGCCGGCGATACGCCGCCAACTCTCTCGTGAAACTCGGCAATGGATTCTTCCGAATAACGCTGGAAGCGTTGATCCTGCGCTTTGAAATCCACCTCCACCCAGTCCGGCTTGAATTCCAGCATCATGTGCGTGGTTTCGGGCGTTTGGGGGAGCGGGGTGTCGATGGCGGAGGCAAACGGGTGAATCAGCTCTGGCCATTCCGCGTCATAGACCCACAACGCCGTGCCGCATTCACCGCAGAAATGCCGTTCGCCGCTACTGATATGAACCTTGGCATCTTCCGGGTTTTTGACACGGGCGTGATACATGCGGATGTGCTTGCGGCCATTGACCTTGAGCGTATCGGCCAACGCACCCAAGTTGATGGCATAGCCACCGCCACCCTGGGTTTTGCGGCAGATGCTGCAATAACAGCGCTGGTAGGGGAGCGGATGCGGCGCTTCAACACTGAATGTCACCGCGCCACACTGGCACGAACCTTCTAGCAACATTGCGTTCTCCTCTGGCAGGGTGCGGCAGTAGCCGCTCTGATGCAGTATGGACGCCCATGTCCTGTTTGCATCCCGGTCAACGGCGCATCGCCTCACCGGATTTCTCTGACGACGTTTTTTGGGGAACACGCTTTCATGACCACAGAGTTGCAGTACCTGGCCTGGAGTATCGTGTTGGGTCTGGTGTATTTGATGGCCTATGCCACGGCCATTCGGCGGCAGAACGGAGTGGAGTGGGCGACCGGCGCGCGCGATGCAGACAAACCACCGCAAGGATTGGCCGGGCGGCTGGCCCGGGCCCAGCGCAATTTCATGGAAACCTGGCCATTTTTTGCGGTAGCCGTGTTGCTGGTGCATTTGTTGGCGAAAGAATCGGCCCGCAGCGTGTGGGGTTGTGAAATCTATTTATGGGCACGCGTGGCTTATCTGCCGTTGTACGCCTTTGGCGTACCCTGGCTGCGCTCGCTGGTTTGGGTCGTATCGATGATCGGGCTAATCATGGTGTTATCAGCCGTGTTCTGAACTGGCCCGATATGCACGCTTACTTTGCGCCACCTTCAAACCAGCGACCGATTTGCGCCCGTTCAGCGTCGGTTATCCCTGTCAGATTACCCAGCGGCATGGCTTTGAGTTGCACCACCTGCTGATAGATTTTGGGGGCGTTGGCGCGCACCACGGCATCGGTATCAAACTTCAGGCCGTTTGGCGCCGTGGGCATTTTGGTTGGTTTTTCTGAGTGGCACTCAATACAGCGACTATCAATAATCGGCCGGATGTCTGCCAGCGTGGTGGCGGCAGGTTTGGCAGGCTCGGCGCTCGCCTGCGCGGCCGGGAGCGCTTTGGGCGCATGCCACACCAGCACCACCGCCAGCAAAGCCAGCCCGGCCAACGGGTATTGCCACTTATATATACCTTTGTGGCGCAGGTTGAAAAAATGCCGGGTCAGCGCGGCGGCAAGCAGGATGATCGCCAGTGTCAGCCACGGCAATTCGCCCGAATAGGTAAAACCGTAGTGATTACTGAGCATGCAGAAAATCACCGGCAGCGACAGATAGTTGTTATGCACGCTGCGCTGCTTGCCGCGTTTGCCATGGATGGGGTCTGGCGTTTGCCCTGCGCGCATGGCGGCGACCATTTTTTTCTGGCCAGGGATAATCCAGAAGAACACGTTGGCGCTCATGGTGGTGGCGATCATCGCTCCCACATGCAAAAACGCGGCGCGGCCAGATAACAGATGGCACAGCACAAAGCCGACTAGAACCACAAAGGCGTAATAGATCACGCCAAACAGCAGCTGGCTGCGGGCAAACAGCACTCGACACAATATGTCGTACACCACCCAGCCGATCACCAATGTGGTGATGCCGACCAGCACTGCGGCGCCGGGTGTCTGGATGACGCTGTTGGCGTCGACCATGTACACACCAGCCTGCGAGTAATACAGCGTGCTCATCAGGAAAAAGCCGGACAGCCAGGTGGAATAGCTTTCCCATTTGAACCAGTGCAATTCATCCGGCAGTTTCTTTGGCGCGAGCAGATACTTTTGCGGGTTGTAAAAACCGCCGCCGTGCACTGCCCACAATTCGCCGCCCACCCCTTTGGCTATCAACTCCGGATCAACGGGCGGCTTGAGGCTGTTATCCAGCCAGATGAAATAGAACGAAGAACCTATCCACGCGATGGCAA